>CU207211.1:0-684861 GCA_000026125.1 Herminiimonas arsenicoxydans
GCATGCTGATGCCGAACGGCGACAACACAAATACCAACACCCTGGGTAGTGAACCCTGAATTAGACAGCATTTTCTACTTCTCTGTCAATCACTTAGCACAATTGCGCTACTTGCCTGCCCGATAACGACTTGATGAAATAAGCGCCTGGCCTGTGGATAACTTCTGCCGTCAAGGGTAGAATAGGCGACCGTGTGGCACGCCATCAAGAATATAAATAGAGACCGCCCGAAGGCAGCCACTGCACGACCCCTGTACCAATTCAAGTAGACGATTCAATGGAAAATTTCTGGCAAGCCTGCTCCGCTCAATTGGAGCAGGAATTGACGCCGCAACAATATAGTGCGTGGATCAAGCCGCTCACGCCGCTTGATTACGAGGACGGCACCTTGCGCATTGCCGCGCCGAATCGTTTCAAACTCGATTGGGTGAAGACCCAGTTCGCCAGCCGCATTACCAGCATTGCCGCGCAGTTTTGGGAAGTTCCGGTCGAGGTGCAGTTTGTGCTCGATCCGCGTCTGGTTGCCGCCAGAAGGCCGGCGGCGCAAGCCAGCGTTGTATCCGATCGGGCCGACGATGTGCCCTCCAATGTGCTGGAACCTATTCCGTCGAATGCGACCGATCACACGCCGCGCCGCGATCAGAGCCGTATTAATACAGCGCTGACATTTGACAGTTTCGTTACCGGCAAGGCCAACCAGCTGGCGCGTGCGGCGGCTATCCAGGTCGCCAATAATCCCGGCAGTTCGTACAACCCGCTGTTCCTGTATGGCGGCGTCGGCCTGGGTAAAACCCATTTGATCCATGCCATCGGCAATCAGGTGCTGGCGGACAATCCCAACGTCAAAATACGCTACATCCATGCAGAACAGTACGTTAGAGACGTAGTGACTGCTTACCAGCGCAAGGGTTTCGACGATTTCAAGCGTTATTATCACTCGCTTGATTTGTTGCTGATAGACGACATCCAGTTCTTTGGCGGCAAGAGCCGCACGCAGGAAGAATTCTTCTATGCATTCGAGGCATTGATTGCAGCAAAGAAACAAATCATCATCACCAGCGATACCTATCCGAAAGAAATCACCGGTATGGACGATCGCCTGATTTCACGTTTCGACTCGGGTTTGACGGTCGCCGTCGAGCCGCCGGAACTGGAAATGCGGGTTGCCATTCTGCTCAAAAAAGCGGTGCAGGAAGGCGTGACCTTCTCCGACGATGTGGCGTTTTTTGTTGCCAAACATTTACGTTCCAACGTGCGTGAGCTCGAAGGCGCGTTGCGCAAGATTCTTGCCTACTCCCGTTTCCACGGCAAAGACATCACGATTGAAGTTGTAAAGGATGCACTGAAAGATTTGCTGTCGGTGCAGAATCGCCAGATCTCGGTCGAAAATATCCAGAAAACCGTGGCCGACTTTTTCAATATAAAAGTTGCCGATATGTATTCCAAGAAGCGTCCTGCGAACATCGCGCGGCCACGCCAGATTGCGATGTATCTTGCCAAGGAATTAACGCAAAAAAGCCTGCCGGAAATCGGCGAGCTGTTCGGCGGACGCGATCATACGACCGTTTTGCATGCGGTGCGCAAGATTGCCGCCGATAGGGGGAAGAGCCCGGAATGCAATCATGAATTGCATGTGCTGGAGCAAACTTTGAAGGGCTGATGATGAAAACTCGCTGCCTATCGTC
This sequence comes from Herminiimonas arsenicoxydans, assembly GCA_000026125.1. Taxonomy (GTDB): domain Bacteria; phylum Pseudomonadota; class Gammaproteobacteria; order Burkholderiales; family Burkholderiaceae_D; genus Oxalicibacterium; species Oxalicibacterium arsenicoxydans. Next base: position 1,686 of record CU207211.1, read on the forward strand.
CTGTGGATAACTTTGTGGATATCCTTGGGATAAGCGGTGAATATCAGGTGGATAAGTAAGAAGCAGGACAAAATAGTGCAGAACCGGGTTTTTGGCGGGTCTTTCTGTCAAAATACAGGGTGTTATTGTCAGGCTTGTCCAATAAAAACAGCGGCTTTTTCGTCCGGCCTTCGGGAGTGATGAATGGATGAAAAGTCAGCCATAAAGTTCTGACTGGCAGCAGCTTGGCGTTCGCGCCTAATAAACAAGTTGCAGTTTTTGCCTGGAGCATTGGCAATAATGAATACCGCATCCGTTTAACCATCGATAAGGATCTAACTATGCAATTGGTAAAAACCCAACGAGACGCGCTGCTGCGTCCGCTGCAGATTGTGAGTGGTATTGTCGAGCGTCGGCACACATTGCCGATTCTGGCCAATATCCTCATTCGCAAGGATGGCGAACGCGTTTCTTTCCTGTCGACAGATATCGAAGTGCAGATCACCACGCACGCACAAGTCGGTAGCGGCAACGAAATCGCATCGACGACGGTTGCTGCACGCAAACTGCTCGACATTCTGCGCGCCCTGCCGGATTCCGGCGATGTCTCGCTGACGCTGGCGAACAAGCGCATGACCGTGCAATCGGGCAAATCGCGTTTCGCCCTGCAAACGCTGGCGGCGGAAGAATTCCCTACCGTGGCGCAAGCCGAGCAATACAACGCCAAAGTCACGCTGCCGCAAAAAACCTTGAAGCACCTTTTCAATATGGTGCACTTCTCGATGGCGCAGCAGGATATTCGCTATTACCTGAACGGCCTGCTGCTGGTCGTTGACGGCAAGAACGTTATCGCAGTTGCAACCGATGGTCACCGTCTGGCATTTTGCCAGGTTGCCACCGAGCAGGAATTCGCGCGCCAGGAAGTCATCATTCCGCGCAAAACGATCATAGAACTGCAACGCCTGCTGGAAGATACCGATCAGCCGGTCGATCTGGAAATCGCCAATAGCCAGGTCAAGCTGACCTTCGGCGATATCGAACTGATTTCCAAGCTGGTCGAAGGCAAGTTCCCGGATTACACCCGCGTGGTGCCCAAGGGTTACAAGAACAACTTCACGATCGGCCGCGATGCCCTGCTGCGTTCGCTGCAGCGCGCTGCGATCATGACGTCCGACAAGTTCAAGGGTGTGCGTTGCATCATGAGCCCGGGCAGCATGAAGATCAGCTCGACCAATGCCGACCAGGAAGAAGCCGTCGAAGAAATCGAAATCGATTACGGCGGCGATAGCGTCGATATCGGCTTCAACGTGACGTATCTGCTGGATGTATTGAACAACCTCAAAGGCGACAACATCAACATCGCCCTCGGTGACGCCAATTCATCCGCACTGATCACGGTGCCGGACAATCCGGACTTCAAATACGTCGTCATGCCGATGCGTATTTAACAAGCGGATCAGCAAAAAGAAGTAGTGGGAATCGGGGCAAAACGCTTTAAAAACAGCGGTTTGCCCCCATGTAATTTAAAGTAAAAGTAGCGTAATCAACATGCACCGGGAAATATCATGGGTGCGTTGATTTGGTTCAGTTACGAGTGACTAACCAGGATTTTCAGGTTTTTGTTTCAGGCAGTTTTTCAGTAGCAGTTATTTCGCAACATGAGCAAGAGGCCAAGCCAGCGTATGCATATGCGCAAGCCAGTTTGTCCCCCGCCGTCGAAAGTCGAGCAGCGACATCAACTCCCCTTCGTTTTGCGCAGTAACCAAGTAACCGTTTTTTAAAGGTAGCCATGTCCGCGATCCCGAACGACAACACCCCGCAATCGCCATCCACGCTCTCAGCAGCATACGGCGCATCGTCCATCCAGATTCTTGAAGGCCTGGAAGCCGTACGCAAACGCCCGGGCATGTACATCGGCGACACCTCGGACGGCACCGGTCTGCATCACTGCGTGTTTGAAGTGCTGGACAACTCGATCGATGAATCGCTGGCCGGTCATTGCACTGAAATCCACGTCACCATTCACTCGGACAACTCGATCTCGATTACCGACAACGGTCGCGGCATCCCGACCGGCATCAAGTGGGACGACAAGCACGAACCCAAGCGCAGCGCAGCAGAAATCGTCATGACCGAACTGCACGCAGGCGGCAAGTTCGATCAAAACTCGTACAAGGTTTCCGGCGGCTTGCATGGCGTGGGGGTATCGTGCGTGAACGGTTTGTCCAGACTGTTGAAGCTGACGATCCGTCGCGACGGCAAAACGCATTACATGGAATTCGTCCGTGGCGTACCGCAGAACCGCGAGATCGAAACCATCGACGGTCACATCGTCTCGCCCATCAAGGTGATCGGCGAGACCGACAAGCGCGGCACTGAAGTTCACTTCTGGGCTGATGAAGAAATTTTCAACAATGTCGAGTTCCATTACGACATACTCGCCAAGCGCATACGTGAACTGTCCTTCCTCAACAATGGCGTGCGCATCAGACTGAGCGACCAGCGTACCGGCAAGGAAGAACTTTTCGCTTTTGAAGGCGGCACGCGCGGTTTCGTGGAATACATCAACAAAGCCAAAAGCGTATTGCACCCGACGATTTTCCAGGCGACTGGCGAGCGCTTGTCGGATCAGGGCACCAACATCGCTGTTGACGTCTCCATGCAATGGAACGACGCCTACAACGAACAGGTGATCTGCTTCACCAACAACATTCCGCAACGTGACGGCGGCACCCACCTGACCGGCCTGCGCGCGGCGATGACGCGCGTCATCAACAAGTACATCGACGAACACGAGTTTGCGAAAAAAGCCAAAGTCGAAGTCACCGGCGACGACATGCGCGAAGGTCTGACCTGCGTCTTGTCGGTCAAGGTGCCGGAGCCGAAGTTCAGCTCGCAAACCAAAGACAAACTCGTCTCCAGCGAAGTGCGCGGTCCGGTGGAAGAGATCGTCGCCAAAACACTGGCTGACTATCTGCAGGAAAAACCGAACGACGCCAAGATCATCTGCGGCAAGATTGTCGAAGCCGCGCGCGCGCGCGAAGCGGCACGCAAGGCACGCGACCTGACTCGTCGCAAAGGCGTGATGGACGGCCTCGGCCTCTCCTCCAAGCTGGCCGATTGCCAGGAAAAAGATCCGGCACTGTGCGAACTCTACGTAGTCGAAGGTGACTCCGCAGGCGGCTCCGCCAAGCAGGGCCGCGATCGCAAGTTCCAGGCCATCCTGCCATTGCGCGGTAAAGTCCTCAACGTCGAAAAAGCGCGCTTTGAAAAAATGCTCGCCAGCGAACAGATCACCACATTGATCGCCACGCTGGGCACCAGCATAGGCGCGGACGAATTCAATATCGAGAAGCTGCGCTACCACCGTATCATCATCATGACCGATGCCGACGTCGATGGCGCCCACATCCGCACCCTGCTGCTCACGCTGCTGTATCGCCAGATGCCGCAACTGGTCGAACGCGGCCACGTCTACATCGCGCAACCGCCGCTGTACAAGGTCAAGCACGGCAAGGACGAGCGTTATCTGAAGGATGATGTGGAAGAAGCCGTCTACATGATGCAGATCGCATTGAACGACGCTGCGCTGGTTCCCGCCGAAGGCGCAGAACCGATCAGCGGCGATGCCCTGGCCGAACTGGTGCGTCAGTACAACACCTCCAACGCCATCATCAACCGCCTGACGCGTATGGTGGACGGCGCTGCACTCACCGCCATCATGACCGGCGTGACGCTGGACCTCAGCTCGCAGGAAGCTGCCAATGCTTCCGCGCAGCGCCTGCAGGACGGCATCGGCGAACCATCGGTAGAAGTCATCGTGCGTCACGACGAATTGGCCGAGAAATTTTCGCTGCGCATCCATCGCATGTACCACGGCAACATCAAGGTCAGCGCAATCGACGCAGAGTTCGTCAACGGCGCAGACTACAGAGTCCTTGCCGCCGCTGCGGCTACCTTCAAGGGTTTGATCGGCACGGGCGCCATGGTGCAACGCGGCGTCGGTGAAAAAGTAAAATCCATCGGCATCAACGACTTCCACCAAGCGATGAACTGGTTGCGCAGTGAAGCAGAACGCAACGTCGGCAAGCAGCGCTACAAAGGTCTGGGCGAGATGAACCCATCGCAACTGTGGGAAACAACCATGGACCCAACCGTGCGCCGCTTGTTAAAAGTGCAGATCGAAGATGCGATCGCAGCTGATCAGATCTTCACTACATTGATGGGCGACGATGTGGAACCACGTCGTGCGTTTATTGAATTGAATGCGCTGTCTGCTGGGAATATTGATATTTGATTTATAGGAGTTAGTTAGCTTCTATTTACAAAAAAGCCTCAGATTTATCTGAGGCTTTTTTACAATTTTTTAATCCTAGAAGTTCGATAACAGACTTTAGTGAATTGGGTAATAGTACTATTTTTTATTTTATATAACTCTGTGGTGGCAGGACAGAGTGGATATTTTAATTTTAGTTTTTCGATAAAACTATCTAATTTGCGATAGCTTTTTTTGTCCACGCTATAGGTATATGCCAACAGTCCGTTTACGTGGGAAAAGTTTGTCGATTTCTCGATAAACAAATGATGGATCTTGGCTCGAATCTGCCTAGTTAAATCTCGCCCTATACCTACGCTGTTCTCTGTAATAACTAATCCAGTTATTTTTTTTCTTTTTCGTGTTCCCGAAATCGATGTCTTCCGATTGTTAATTTCCAGACCTTCTGACGCCACAATTGTATGTATAAGGTTTTTCGCGTTTTGGATTTTTTTCAGAGTTTGCGCGGAAAGGGAAATGTCATCGGCATATCTTGTGAAAACGATTCCACGTGGTCCAGCATATCCTTGAATGCGAGCATCCAATTTTAGACAAACTAGGTTAGCAAGCTTCGGTGATGTTGGCGCTCCTTGAGGAAGTCGGCCTTTGAATACGCATAAACTTGTTAATGCGCCCGCTATTTTTTTATTGTATCCAATGGAATGGAAGACACCATAAACCTTGGACGCAACTATAGTTGGGAAAAAATCTTTTAGGTCGATGTTTAAGAGAAAATTAGAGCCGATATGAGGCGAAGCATTTTCTAATGTGGAGCTGCCAAGCTCAAATCCTTTTGAGTTTTCTGATGGAGATAATTTATCAAGTATGTGACGAAGTATCCAACCTTGGATAGCTTTCAACTCTCTGCAAGGGTGTGCAATTTCTCTAAATTCACCAATCTTTTTCGGGATGTGAAATACCTTATAAAGGTGATCAGCCCTATATGTCAGATATTTTATTAGGGGAGGTGAGAGACGAGTGCATTCAGCCAAATCATCAATTGTTTCTATTACTGGAAGATTGAAAATCTTCAGTTGAAATTTTCGATTGTCGAGTTGCATCAAAAGAGCACACCTTTACGGCTAAAGAATCGATTTAAGTGTTCCGACCAAACATCGGGCGATGGTTGAGAGGAACAATTAAATACGGCATTGACTTGGATTTAATGCAGGATAGCGAAACACTATCCAGTGAATTTTCATTCACTAGCTAAAGGTGTGCGGCAATTAGTCTATCACGAGTCATATTTGAATTTCTACGCATTTCATAGTTCATGATTTCTAGTCTCACGCGATCTAGATTTTTATTGTCAAACTTTTTCCGGACCAAGGCTCCGCCTTCAGATGTTATCGTATATCCATCCAGTGTCCTTGTTATCAGCCTTTGCCCAACTAGACGGCTAAGGGCGCATTTGGTTGCTATCTCGCAAAGCGATTTATCTTTTTGCGTGGCTGCTTTAAGAATTCCATACAAGCTAACGTTATCAATTTTTTCCACCAAATAAATACAGGGCAGAAGAAAATATTCAGCTTCGAGAATGTTGCCAACATTTTTATTTACGGGATGCTTCTTTTTAATTTTAGCAATTTCAGCATTGACACGTTTGTATAGTTTTTCCGCTTCGTCTGGAGTGCCGAAATCATTGTAATTTATGTCAATTACTTTTCCAGTTCTAGATTCCTTGATAAGCCTATTGGGGCCATAATTTATAAAACTTTTCTTATTTTTGTATTTCTTCTGAGGCAGACAAATCAGCTTCTGCGCAAGAGTTGGATTATTTGCGAATGCTCCAAGCTCAGCAAAGGAGCCGGGACTTTCAGGAAAAAGTACGATCACATCGACAGATTCAGCGAGTATATTTTCAAGGCTCAGCAAGCTATGCTGATTTTTCCCGACAAGTAAATCATCAAATAAATCTTCAGGATAGTGAACTTCAAATCGTGGATGTTTTGATAGCATATTCGCCATCATGTATCTTCCGGTTGACGCATCGTTTTTGTCAGCTCCGCATAAAAAAACTGTCACTTTTTTCTGAATTTCTGGCACATATATTTTTTCCTCCACTATTTTTGAGATGATCGATAGGTGCTCTTGAGTCATTATTTTTTTCATAGAGGCAATGTAAAGAGAGTGTCAAAAGGACAGCACAAAATCAGATAAAAATTAATAAGGATTGTGAGAATTTAAAGAAATTCGCTTCGCTTCATTTTTATTCCCTCATAAAAATGTTTTGATGATGCCAATGAAGGAATTCCAATTCAGGTCTGAATTTCTCAGGCAGTTCTATACATTTCCCCTCAAGTCCTACTAGCCAATCAGTAGCAAAAGGATTGTTAGACATTGATTGCATGTGACGTGATGTTTTAATCTTAAAATCCGGTGTGAGCGTAAACATTCCTAAGTCGAATGCTTTGTCGTGTAAAACGGACAGACATAATCCATTACGTGGATTAAGCCGGTGATTTGAATCTGTGTGCCATGGGACGATATGGCTTGCGACTAATAATCGGGGCTCCGCTAGTCCGGTAATGCAACAGCGTCCTAAATAGGCGCTCAAAACAGAACGACGGAAGAAGTGTTGACCCACTCTGATTTTTACCATGGACGTTTTATCTTCCGCACTGTAGTCAAACTCTTCCTCCTCTAACAGTACTGCCGTTGGTAGCAACGCGTCCTGATTAATATCGTTAGGCGTAACGATTGCATCGACCACTGCTTGGCTTTCTAACGCAAAGCCTTCCCAGTCATGTTGCATTTCATTCCACATCAATTTATCTGCCGCAGATGCGCCGGCCAAACCTCTACGTCCAGTAGATGTAATGGCCGGATCAAGACTTGCGATGTTGGTTAACTTCATCGCAAGGGCAGATGGTGTTCGACCGATGAGGGTTGCCAGTCGGATGATTTCCGGATTGCGAGAATGCATTTTCCCAAATGGGATTTGGCAATAGAGGTTGAAGGCGACCAGTAATTGATCGCGATTCCAATTATTTGATTTGCTTACCATTCGAGCCTTGTAGGAATGTACAGGTTGTACTATGTCGCCGCATTTTTGAAGTATATCGTTGTGCGACAGCGGGGAAAGTTTGTGCATCCCCAAAAGGTCTTGCGTTTAACCAGCTTGATCCCACAAGAAGCACAGGTCGGCGTTCTGTAATCACCATCGAATGCAAACGCGATCAACTTGTCTTGCGCCGTTGCGTCGAGGTCTATAATTTTTCCCAGAAATGCCTGGCCGTCTAAAAGCTGTATCGGATTAGATGCACCGAATGCGAGTGCATCTGGCGTATAGCTTCCGTTTGTTATGAATATGCCGCGCGCCACTTTCTCATGCGCCATCACCCCTAGCAATTCACGCACTTCTTTTACGCCGACAGCTTTCCTCCATGCTTTGCATTGAACGATGGCAATCGGAAGGTTCGGGTCTATCTTGAATAATTTGACGTCAATGCCTCCATCCGCGCCGGCTGCGATGGTGACTGCTTTAAAACCTGCCGCTTCGTAGTACTGCGCGCATAACAATTCAAAGCGCTTCCATTCAAGAGAGCGTAAGGATTCGATACTCCATGTCGGCGGGTGTGCAGGTGCACTCACGTCTGGAGTGGAAGATGTCGCAGGTATTGGAGTATTACCCAATTTATCCTGCGGATTGATGTTGAAGCTTGGTTCTGGCTTTTTTACGTCAGTGAACTTATGTTTTGGTGGCAGCGTTAATTTTGTCGCGGTGCGTTTGTTTGCAAAGAACGAAAATAAGGCGAGCACGCCAAATGCGCAAGGCGCTAGCCAAGCAATTGATCTAGACAATATTCCTAGAGCGGCGAGCAGCGGGTTGGACGCGAAGAATGTTGGAGTTATCCAACGCAAAACGATGTAGCCCACAGCTCCGAGGATTGCGCTGACCCACCAAGGTGAACGGATAAGTGCATCGATACCGCTTTGCTTTCTTTTTCTGGCCATGGCTCGCTATCAGGTTAGATAAATTACGGGAACGGAGTATTCATGGTTCTAAGGTCTTTACGTTTATGTATCATCAGTGAAAAAGTGATTTGAATCCACACTCTTTTAGTAGCTATAGAATAATCACCGCCTGTGGCGCAGGACTGGCATCGATTTGCTCTTTAAACTTCAAAAGGGCAGTACTACTTAATCTGATTAAGTAGTACTGCCCTTTTAGTTCAGGCATTTAAGCCTGCGACAATTATTAGTGGTGCTTGTGGTTATGCTTTTGCTTCTTGTGTTTTTTGTGTGACTTGTTGTGGCCATGATCGTGATGATCTTCAGCACGCCATTGATTTGCGCGTACGCGGCGTTCACGCCAGTCGTTTTCGTATTGGGGCTGAACATATACGGGACGTGGCTCAACATAGTAGCCGGGAAGGCCGATGGTGACGTCTACGTTGGCGGCCATGCCGGAAGCGGCTGCCATCAATGCGAGTCCTGCCAGCAATCCGCTGATGACTTTGGTTGTTTTCATTATTGTTCCCTTAAGTTGACCGATCAGGCAAGCCGGTGTTGAGACACCAGCCGTATGTAATCCAGATAAGCGGCGCTTATGTGTATAGCCTTCAGTCCGGCGGGCGCGTGCTTGTATCAATACGATGAGGTGATGGATATAAGACGCTTTCCGCGCGCCGAGTATAACCTGCTTGATACGGCAGTACGGTACGTTGACGAACATAGGACCAATATTGTGAGATGGGATGGAAACAAGACGATCCCTGCGGTGTACGTTGAATGAGTCTGAGTAGATTCAGGCGGCATCTGCAGCAAGTGCCTGGGTCTGCTACTCTGATTCGTTCATCCATCAACTGGAACAATCATGAGCCCACTGTTCTCGCCCTACACCCTTCGCAGCCTCACCCTTCCCAACCGCATCGTCGTTTCTCCCATGTGCCAGTACTCCGCCAACAACGGTGCGGCGACTGAGTGGCACATGATTCATCTCGGCCATCTTGCCTTGTCGGGTGCCGGCATGTTGATGATCGAGGCGACGGCTGTTGAGCCGGAAGGCCGCATCACGCCGAAGGATCTGGGTTTGTGGGATGACGCTACCGAGGCGGCGCTGGTGCCTGTCCTTGCTGCGATCCGCAAGCATTCAAAAATCGCTGTGGTCATGCAGTTGGGACATGCGGGGCGCAAGGCGTCGAGCAAGGTGCCGTGGGAAGGTGGGCAGCAGTTGTCGGTTGCGGATGGCGGCTGGATGTCGTATGCGCCGTCGGCTGTGTCGCAGAAGGAAGGCGAAGTCGAACCGCTCGCGCTGGATGCTGCAGGTTTACGTCGCTTGCGTGATGCGTTTGTGCTGGCCGCCAAACGTGCAGAGCGCCTGGGGATCGATGGGCTGGAAGTGCATGCCGCACATGGTTATCTGCTGCATCAGTTTCTGTCGCCGATTGCCAATCACCGCACAGATGAATACGGCGGCTCGCTGGAAAATCGTATGCGCTTTCCACTGGAAGTATTCGATGCAGTGCGTGCGGTTTTCCCGGCAGACAAACCGGTGGGTATCCGCGTGTCGGCCACCGACTGGATGGAGAACGGCTGGAATCTGGAACAGACCATCGCCTTTGCTGCCGAGTTGAAGAAGCGCGATGTCGATTGGATCGATGTGTCGTCGGGCGGCATTTCTCCTTTGCAGAAAATCACGATCGGGCCTGGTTACCAAGTGGCCTTTGCGCAAGGGGTGAAAGAAGCGACCGGGGTGAACACGATGGCGGTGGGCCTGATCACCGAGCCGCAACAGGCGGAAGAAATTATCGCCAGCGGCAAGGCCGACTTCATCGCCATGGCGCGCGGCATTTTGTACGACCCGCGCTGGCCGTGGCATGCGGCTGCTGCGCTAGGCGCAACGGTCGAAGCGCCGCCGCAGTACTGGCGTTCGGCGCCGCATGGCCAGAACAAAATATTCGGCGAGACGGTGTTTGGCGGGCGTTGAGTTTCCGTGCGACCCAGAGTGATAGCAAGGAAGTCGCTCAAGCACTGCGGGGACAATGAGCGTTAAGCAGTTTCTTCCGCAGGCTTCCTGGTCTGGATACGTGCGCGACGCGTTCGCTCAGGTCCGATGACGAGTATGGTGATATTTCATGCCTTCAATATGCGATGGGGAGGATATGAAATTCACCGTAAAGCGCCGTAAAATATCCGCATTCATTTCATGAGCAAGGATGCGCGATGAAACCGATTCCGGTGGATAAAATACAGATCGTCTGGTACCAGGACTCCATTTCCGGCGAAACAATGTCATCCGGGGTTGGCGGCAAGACCGTTAACTTCTGGGTCCATATGGAATACTTCCCGCGAGAAGTAACGGAGGCTTATCTGATGGATGAAGGTGAGCCACGACCGCATCCGAAGGATGGCTGGTCGTATGCGCGGGGGATGTTGCGTTAGGGGTAGAGGCCAAGCGCCCCGTTTGCAGAGGCGCTTGAAAACGACTTTCCTGCCTTGCGATGGCAGATTTTCATGTAGGCAGTTTCTGTTATTTATTTCGGGAACATGTCGAACGCTTCGCCGACTTTCAGTGCGACCAGATCGTAGAGTGAGTGACGCGGCTCGGGGCCGGCGCGCTCGAAGCCTTCGACCGTATCGGGCTCCACGCCTTCAGGCGGCGGCACGAACTGCATCCAGTCCTCGTAACCCGGATGATCCTTCAGATTGCGATTGAGTTCATCCAGAAACTCTTGCGTGCTCAGTCTTTTTACAGCCATGATGACCTCCTCGAAGAATGATTCATCTTAGCACGATGACGTCGTCAGTTTAACTGCTGCCGCGTCATGAAATGCGAGCATTCCTGCGATGCCGGATGCGCAGCTGTATCGCGAGCATCGCTTTTCCCCATCGCAAGAATTCATCCCTGCCTCACTCCTTATACACGCCGCAACCTATGATCAGATCCTGGTATCTGTCGAGATACATGGACTTGGCTTCAACCTGTTTGGATATCGGATTGAGGAACATATAGTCCTGCCAGCCTTTGCCGCTGTTCTGGATGATGGCGACGCGTTCGCGGATGTACAGGTTGCCGGCGCCGTCCTTGGCGTCGATCATGTCCTTGCCGACATTGCCCGGATTGGCGCCGTGTGCGAGGTTGCGGCCGTTCATGTCGTAGACCACAACGTACAGGTCGCGATCGCAGAACTGGCCGAGCTTGTTGTTGATCTCGGCGAAGGCGGCGTCCCGGCCATTGTCACGCATGGCTTCGATGGCTTTGATGACCATCTCTTGCGCCTCGTCGGTCGCGCCGTGGCTGCCGCTCTTGATCGTGAAGACGCTGACCACATTGTTCAATTCCGTGGTCTGGTTTTGCAGGGACTCGGCCGACGCGGCAGCTTGTTCAACCAGTGCGGCATTTTGCTGCGTGACCTGATCCATCTGTGCGATAGCCTGATTGACCTGTTCGATGCCTATGCTTTGTTCGCGGCTGGCCGAACTGATCTCGCCCATGATGTTGTCCACGCGCTGGATGCTGCTGACAACTTCATCCATAGTGGCGCCGGCATGCGCCACCAGCTTGCTGCCGCTTTGTACCTTGCTGACCGAATCTTCGATCAGCGTCTTGATTTCGCGCGCGGCAGCCGAACTGCGCTGCGCCAGATTGCGCACTTCGCTGGCCACCACCGCAAAGCCGCGACCCTGCTCGCCGGCGCGGGCGGCTTCCACTGCCGCGTTCAGTGCCAGGATGTTGGTCTGGAAGGCGATGCCGTCGATGACGCTGATGATGTCGGCGATTTTTTTCGACGACTGATTGATCGAGTCCATCGTGTGGACGACTTCGGCCACCACGTTGCCGCCCTTGATGGCGACTTCGGCTGCGGTGTGCGCCAAAGCATTCGCCTGCTCGGCGTTGGCGGCGTTTTCCTTGACGGTCGAGGTCATCTCTTCCATCGCGGAGGCGGTTTCTTCCAGCGAGCTGGCTTGCTGTTCGGTGCGGGAGGACAGGTCCAGATTGCCGGCGGCGATTTCCCTGGTTTCCGTCGCCAGCGTTTCGGTGCCGTGGCGGATATTCCAGACCACGTTGGCCAGGCCCTGACCTATGCTGTTGACGGCGCGCAGCAAGAGGCCGATCTCGTCCGTGCGTTTGGTTTCCAGCCGGCTGGTCAGATCGCCGGTAGCCAGCTGGCGCGCCAGCTGCGTGGCTTGCGCCAGCGGGCCGGTGACGGTTTTGCGTATGCCGGCGTACAGGCAGGCGGTCAGAAGCAGCAAGGCGATGCATGCGGCGCCTGCCAAGAAATTACGCAGTACTGTTGCTTCATGGGTGAATTCATCGACGTAAGTGTCGCCGACGATGACCCAGTTTTTGTCCTGCTGATAAATGAATGCAGCCAGGCGCTCGGGTGAGCCGGCATCGGCGGGTGAGCGATAATGAATCGCGCCCTCTTTTTTGCTCAGGATTTCCTTGATGAATTCACGGCCGTCGGTGGTCTTGTCGGCCAGAACGTTCTGCCCTTCTCTTTTGGCAGCAATGATCAGCTTGCCGTAATCCGGGCCCGCTGCAGCGTCAAGCACATAGTAGCCGCCGGTCTTGCCGACCTTGAGCGACAGCAGCGTGCTCTTGATCAGCGCCGCATCGCTGCTCATGCCCATGACGAGCCTGCTTCTGGCCGAGACTTCTTCGCTTGCGCGCAGTTCCAGCATGGCGCTGCTTGCCTGACCCGTTGCCCATACAAAAACACCGAAGACGATGGCAATCAATATAAAAGAAATGGCGGCAAGTTTTGCACCGACGCCGAGTTTGGCCAGCTTACGTATGACATTATTCATCGCTTACTTCCATTCATTGCTTTTGGTTGTACCCAGATTGCCGTGTGGCGATCATTCCCTGTGGAAACATCATAACTGCATAAAGAACGATTTTTGCCAGATTGGCGTACGAACAAAAATGAATTGTTGCGCTTTGGCACCATGTTGGTGCGGCAAATCTCCAGGGAAAATGAGTGAGATGCTTCAGCTTTGGCAATACTATCCATTGGATAAAATGACCAGTGTGAAGCCGGCTCTTTTTAATATCCCTGCATTTTGTATCGGCAGATTTCCAAAAAACAATAGTCGTGCGGATCAGACCGCATGCTGGCTTGATCAATGAGTTTTTTTCCGGACCCACCATGCCCCCTATCGTCAATAACCTGCTGGAAAACGATCTCTATAAATTCACCATGTGGCAGGCCTTGCTGCATAGCCACCCCGAAGCGCAGACGGAATATGAATTTGTTTGCCGCAATGCACCAGCGTATCCGCTGAGCGAACTCAAGGCCGACGTCGAGCGCGAGCTGGATCATCTTTGTACGCTGGCGTTTCGCGATGATGAGTTGCTTTATTTGCGCAGTTTGCGCTTCATGAAAAGCGACTTCGTGGATTTCCTCACGGTTTTTCGCTTCCAGCGCAAATTCATTACGGTGGCGGCCGATGGTCCGGCGCTGCGCATACGCGCGATCGGCCCGCAAGTGCATGTGATGGGCTTTGAGATTTTCGTGCTCTGCATAGTCAATGAGCTTTATTTGCGTCGCTTCGACCAGCAAGCGTCACTGACGGAAGCGCGGCGGCGTCTGCAGGAAAAAATTCGCCTGCTGAAAAATTTCGGCAAGGAAGCAACGAGAAAAAATCCGTTTGAATTTTTCGACTTCGGTGTGCGGCGTCGATTCTCTGCGGCCTGGCATGAAGAAGTGGTCGTTACGCTGGCAAGGGAAGTGCCGCAATATTTCACCGGCACCTCGAATGTGCATCTGGCAAAGAAATACGGGTTGACGCCTATCGGCACGATGGCGCATGAATATCTGCAAGCCTATCAATCGTTCGGCGTACGCCTGCGCGATTTTCAAAAAGCGGCGCTGGAGGATTGGGTACAGGAGTATCGCGGCGATCTGGGCATTGCATTGACCGACGTGGTGGGCATGGATGCCTTCCTGGCTGATTTCGATTTGTACTTTGCGAAACTGTTCGACGGCTTGCGCCATGACTCCGGCGACCCGATCGAATGGGGGGAGAAAGCGCTGGCGCACTATGCCCGCTTGCGTATCGATGCGGGCAGCAAGCGGCTGGTGTTTTCCGATGCACTGGATTTGCCGGGCGCCTTTTCGCTGTATCGACACTTTGCCGACCGCACGCTGACCGGTTTCGGGATAGGCACCAACCTATCCAATGATACCGGCATCCCGGCACTGAACATCGTGATGAAGCTGATGGCATGTAACGGACAGCCCGTCGCCAAGCTGTCCGATTCTGCAGGCAAGACCTTGTGCAGGGATGAGACTTTCCTGGCTTACCTGCGCCAGGTTTTTCATCATCCTGCGGTCAAGTAATGGTCAGAACTTGTAACCTACTGACAGGAAAGTAACGAGCGGATCCAGTGTCAAATTGGTCGTGTGCCGGGAGATGACATTGCCCGCGGCGTTGCGGCCGATAATTTCCGCATCGGTATCGAGCGGAATATACGAAATGGAAAAACCGATAGACCATTTTTTATCGATGTTATACGTCAGGCCTAGATTGGCGACTGGTGACCAGGACGAACTCAGGTTGGCGGTCGCCGTGCCCGGCCCACCGAACGCAGGAGGTGTTACCGCCGCTTGCAGTGAAGAAGATAATTTAACATCGCTATACCAGACTCGTGTGACGCCGAGGCCGACGAATGGGCGGATCTGGGAATTCCTGTCGCCGAAATACCACTTTGCAATGACGGCCGGACTCCATTGTCTTGCTGTGCCGATCTGGCCGAGGCTTGCTAACGAGCCAGCACCATCCAGCTTGAATTTGGGCGGGATGCCCAAGTCGGCTGTCAGCGCAAAATTGTCTGTGACAAAGTGCGTGAATGCGAGGCCCAGCGTATCGGCGTCGCCTACGGTGGCACTACTGCCGGCGATAGGCCCCGGAGCGGGCGACCTGCGGATCAGCGTTTCGCTGGAATCATAGGTCTTCAGGTGAAACCAGCCGACGTTGACGATATTGTCGCCGGCGCTTTGCGCGGCGGCAGGCAAAGAAAAAGCCGCCAGCGCAGAGACTGCGGTGACGGCGGCGAGTTGTGGCAACACACGGAAAGTCAAAGATAATTTCATTGCTTGTCTCCTTTATGGCCCAGCTGGTGAGTCGCCTGTTACTGCGAGGATGGGCTTTCTCATAGTTCGGTTGCAGCTTACGCATGGCGTGCCATGTGTCTGAAAATAATAGCCTGTCTCCCTGTTGGATAATGTGAAGTATTGCGCAGTGGGGCGGATACGCAACATGTTTTGATCTATCGTACCTCGCTGCGAGAATCGCATGTATATTGATGCGTGAACTTGAGCGTCATCAAGGTTTTCATCTTGCTGTTGCAGCTGGATGCGAGTAATGATTAAAAAATAACAAGCCCATAGACTATGGGCTTTTTTATTTGCGGCGTGTCAAAGCCGCATGGATAGCCCGTATTTGCTTTATCCTGATGTCTTTGGGTGCAATGCATCCACCGTGTTTCGATAAAGTAGCCATGAACAAGATAGAAGCAATCAAACGGGTCAACGAAGAGTTGCACGCCAACCTGCTCAACGAGCGTAATACCCAGTGGTCGACAGTGGTGCCGTATGCCGGCGATGAGGGATGGTGGTTGAAGATACCGCTGTCCGGATTCCGGCAGGAGCAGCATTTTTTGATTTGTAGCGAGAAAGCGAAAAGCTTCCGCCACATCAGGATCAAGGCCAATACCATTTTGAGTCCTGCGACCAGGTTTCGCTGCAAGGATCAGACGGCGGATGTCTTTATCTCGGCAAAGAATGTCAAACGGCTGGTCGATACGCTGCCGGGTGGCAGCAAATTCAGTTTCGACAAATATGTATTCGGTGAATACAGTTTCTAAAATCGGGAAAAGCTCAACGAGATAAGATTTGCGTGAGCATTTTATATCGGACGCATAGAGCGACCATGAAGCATAAAAGCATCGAAGCATTAATCGTCGCCTTGTCGGCGATCGGATTTCAACAATAGCATTTGCACGAAGCGTTGGCCGGACGATGTAATTGACGATCAATGTCATCGCGCACATCCTGCAACATCCGCTGGATGATCAGTCCGTTGTCTTGCGCGGCGACGTTGAAAAAGGCTTTCTGGAAATGCCGGAAAGCGATCTTGATGTACTGCAGTCGTGAGCTAAAGAGCGTACGAAAAAAAAGCGAGCCTCTGCTCGCTTTTTGCTATCTATGCGTCACGCAAAACGAGTTAAGCGCATCGCTTAATAGTAGAGAAATCCCAGAGCTTCTTCCAGGCGATCGCCGGTAGTGCGCATGCGATCCCAGCGTTCCATCACGACGTCGCCCTGACGAAACTCGCGGAAGAACTGGTTCGATTGAAGCTGCGTCATGATGGCTTCGACATTGGCAGGATTGTTGTTGGCGAAGCCAAACTTTTCGCGCAACTCTTTCATGCGGAGTGCCATCGAACGGCTTTCGCTGGCAGTATCTTCGGCGATCTGAATCGGCGCTCGCGGCGTAATCAGAATCAGCGCTGATCGTTGCAGATCATTCGTCTTCTTGTTTGAAAACAGATATTGCACCACCGGCACATCCTGCAGCCCGGGTACGCCGTCACGTGTGCTGGTTCTGGTCTTCTCGCTCAATCCACTCAAGAGCAAAGTCTCGCCGAGGTTCATGACCACATTCGCGTTGGCGGTCAGCTCGCCGATCTCGATCTGATACGCCACCCTAGACGTTTCGGAGCTGGCATTCAGCGCAGTGCGTTGCGCCTCGATCTTGAGTTGTACCCGTCCTTGCGGCAGAAATGTCGGCGTGACAGACAGCTTGATGCCAAAGCGTTTGTCCAAAGGCACGATCGTGGTGCCGCCTTGCTGACTGGTCGACACCAGGCCCGCACTCAGATTGGTACCCGAGAAAAATTCGGAGGGCAGGCCTTCTATCGCGGCCAGCGTCGGGCGTGCCAGTACTTCATTCACCGAGCTGTTGGCGTTGGCAATATTCAGTGAATAAGACAGTGCCGGTATCGACACGGCGCGCGTGATGGCAGTGCTGACATCGGGCTTTGCACCGTTGAGGCTGTTCGACGTGACGATGCGTGAATAGGCCGCAGTACTCCCTGAGCCGAGTTGCAGCGTCAATGCGCTGAGCAGATTGATGCCTTTGGATGTCGCCATCAGCTCCTGTGTCGACAGCAGCACGACATCAATGAGCAGCATGCGTGGGCCGTTGCCGGTTGCATCTGCAGCCGGCGTAAGGACAGGTACTGCTGCCGCTGGCACAGCTAACGGTTCCGCAGTAGATGCCTGGTTATCCGCGACCGGATCTTCTTGTCTTGGTGGCGGTCTGTAGGCGGGCGCGGATGACGTAAACGCCTGCGCGAGTTGTTCAGGCCTGCCATTGACCGGGTATTCGGACAAACTTGTTTTCATCATGCCGCCGGCAGGCGTTTTCGTATGGGCGGCTGTTTGCTCTTGCTTCAGATAAAAAGATTTCCATTGCGCCAGCCGTCGATCAACACGTTCGACCTCGGGTCCGCTGTTGGTGAGCTTGCTCAAGTTGTCACGCATGCGGTCGGCTTGGGCAAAATTTCCGCACGATGCATAGACCGAAACACTGGATCGAATGAAGCTGCGATTGGCTGTCGTTGACATTGACGTCTTCTGAAACTGATCAGCCATTGCGCACGCTGTGCGCGCATCACCGGTCAGATACGACGACACCATCAAGCCGTAAATCGATACAGAGCTTTCGGGCGTCAGCAGCAACACATCCGAGAATGCCAGCTTGGCGTTATCAAACTGCTTCAGGTCCATATACGCCAGGCCCAGGAATTCTTTGGCGATCCAGTTGCTCGGATCGATACGCAGCGCCTGCTGGTAGCCTTCCAGCGCCATTTCAGCTTTTTGCGTATCGCCCTGGCGTGCTTGCAGATGATAGACAAAGCCATTCAAGAAATGCAGATGCGAGTTGCGTGCATCGAGTTGCAACGCTTCGTTGATCGCCAGCTGCGCCTGCGGCAAATCCTGTTGCTTGATGAAATTGACGGCGCCGGTGACTTTGGCCAGCATCTCGGACTCGTAGCTCCCGGTCGGGATCAGCGGAACAGCTTTCAACATCTCGGCAAAAGACTTTGCAGTGTCATCGGCGTGGGCGGGTGACATCAGGCAGAGCGCCATCGTCAAGCCAGCCGCGATGTTGCTAAGGCGAAGTGTGTTGGATATTTTTTTCATGAGCGATGAGGCATTCCAAAAAACAGCGATATTTCTGCGGTATGTAAACGAATAATGGCCTCGAAGATTCGAGGCCATCAATGTCAGTTCTTAGCGTGGTCCTGTGGATGAGAAGATGAGTTGATCGACCTCACTGCCGGAACGCCCGGCCATGCAACCCAGCTTCTGCCCCGGCGTTACCGTGTAGGTGCCGGCCGAGCCGCCACCGCCGCCAAACGGGCCATAGCTGGTGCCCGTATTCGTCGTAAAGCCTACGGCATCCATGCTGCCACCGCCGCGATAATCGACACGCACGATGTACTGTCCGGCCGGCAGCGCGTAGGCTTTCTTGTTCTTCAGCTTGCCATGCACGGCACCCCACTGGCCGTTCGCATACTGGAATTGAATACCGTCCAGACGTTTGCCACTGCTGACGTTGAAAGCGACCACATGCTGTTTCTGGCATTGTGCCGCATCGCTCCAGCCACCGCCGCCACCGCCACCTACACGTTTCGGGCCATTGACCGGACCGGCAAAACTGGTGTCGGGACGTGCATTGCGACCCTCGTCTTCACCGCTGTTCATCCAGTGGTCGAACGCGTCATCGTAATTGTCCACGCCGAATGCGTTTTGCAGATCGGGATAGCGATTGAGATAACTCACGATGCTGACATCGGCGCTGCCTTGACGGCCCAGTTCGAAACCATCATCCAGCCAATGCTGCAATGCACATTGCAATTTGGTAGACGGAGTCGGGCATGCCGCCTGCACATCGGTGTAACGATTCCAGTAATAGCTGGCGCTGAATTCAGGGCTGCCTTGACGGCCTTCATTGAATCCGTTGTCTTTCCAGTGTGTAGGCAGGTCGACTTTGGCCGCAACCACATCCGGATTTTTGTCGTAGTAGTAGTCCCAGTCAAACACGGAGGCCGCAAACTTCGGATCCGGTCCCTTCTTGTGTTTCTTTTTCTTGCCCAGGCGCTTGAAGGCATTGCCGGCATCCTTGAATGCATTGGTCGCAGCGTTGGCCGTTTTATTGGCGACGTCACGTGCAGCATTTTTGGTTTTTTCGTATTCCTTGCGTGCATCGTCGGCTGCTCTTTGTGCGGCTTTTGCCGAGTCTTCCGCCGCTTTTTGCGAGGCTTTGGCAGCATCTTCGGCGACCTTCTTCGATTCGGCTGCGGCCTTGTTCGCTGCGTCTTCCGCTGCCTTTGTCGCTACCAACGCCGCGTCAGCAATCTTTTTCAACTCCTTGTTCGCCATGTCGGCTGTATAGCCGCTCAGGTTTTTGTATTCGCCAGCGATCTTGCGGTAAGCCGCTTCCAGCTCCTTGCCTATGCAACCGGTGATCTTGGATGGATCGACGTTGACGCCGCCTTGTGCATCGAATAATTGAGCGAGATCAAGCGACGGTGTAATTTCAGCCGAAGCCTTGATTTCAAACGGGTTGATACAGCTGGCATTCACCTCGATTGCCATCTTGGTATAGCCCATCGTCACGGAAATTTTTTGCCCGGCCAGATTGCCCTTCATCGTCATGTCCTGGCGCAGTATGCCGATGCGGTTTTCTGTCGACATCTTGAATGGCACCTTGCCCAACGGGCCCAGTTTCAGCGACACCTCTTGGCCTGCGCCATTGTAAAAGCCGTCCATGCCGGCAGATACTTCGGTCCAGCCCAGCGTCTGACCAAAGGCCGCTACCTGGCCACCAGAGTGGAAATAGGGCCCGCCTGATGCCAGTGGTCCATAGATGGCAATGTTGTAGTACTTCTTGTCTTCGGGCCATGGGTGCAATGGATCGCCAAACTTGTATTCCGGCGGCGGGTTAGGATTTTTCATCTTGAACATCGCCAGCGGTTTGACCATAGTCAACAGCGGGTCCTTGAACGAACCAATACCTTTGATGAAGCCGCCGCCGTATTTGGCCAGACGCGCATCTGGTGAGGCCATTGCGATCATGACGCGTGCGGCATCTTCCAGCGTGAATGAAGCAGGTGTCGCCATCTGGAATTCAAAATCCAGAAAATCCATCGCGCCGGCTGGCGTCAACGGGGTCTGGAATTGCAGCAGGATTTTCTTGTTGCCTACACCCTGGAACTGGGCGTTGCCCTTGTATCCAAATGTGAGGCTATTGTTGATGAAGAAGGTCGCATCGGTCAGTGTGACCGGCGGTAGCAGCATCGGCAGTCTTGCGTTGGGCGCGAACTGGAATTCGACGAAGGCTTCCGGCTTCAATGCGTCGAGGCCAGCTTTCTTCATCGTCGCGCCGTCAGCGACATCACTCGCCATGCCGGCCCCGGCTCCCGCACCACCGCTAATATCCATTGGAATCGGCATCACGATCGCCCCGCGCATCGTCAATTGATCACCGCGAACGCCAAGGGATTCCATCGTCAATTTGATAGGACCGCCCAAATCTGCGCGGGCCGCCATCTGTGCACCGGCGACGAAGTTGATTGAATCCACGCCGAAGTAGCTGTCGTTGACAACCTTCTTCAGGTCAGGCGGCATTTTCGCCGTTGTCAGGTCGAAGTCGCTGGTGGAAATCGAAATCATCAGCGAACGCAACGAAGTCTGTCCCATCACGTTCTGTACCTTGTTGCCGAACAGCTTGGGCATGGCAATTTTCTTGTCGACGACGATGATGAAGGTTTGCTGCACGTTGTTGCTGGTGAAAAAATACAGCTGGATCGGCCCCGACTTGGTCTGATAGCAACCGGTCAAGCCGCCGCCGCAGCTGGTTTTTTTCAAATCGCCGACCATCTTTTGCAGCTCGTCCTTGGCGTCCAGCGCCAAACCACCGAGCATTTTTTTCAGCGCAGGTTTGATGTCGGGGGCGTCGCTGGCATGCGCCGATTGAAGAATCGCCACGCTACCGAGCATGAGCAAGCTGGCGTGCAGCAATGTTTTTTTGAGAGCGCGTGTAACTGACAAGCGCGCTGCAGAGACGGAGGAGATCATGTGCACAACCCTATTCACCAGAAAGCTTATGAGTGTAGATATTTCCGACTGGAAACTTCATGAGCGAATCTGAGCGAATTGCGAAATAAATACACGTAATCGCGATAAGTCAGACGTGCGACTGTGCCATCGAGCGCAGTGCTTTGATTCGACATGGGGTCGATGTGGGGCCGTGGACTTTTGAGGTTCGACTGCGAGCAAAGGGCATGATGCATGACCTGTTCCCGCGTATTGCGCGCTTAGCGGATGATTTTGGTGGCTTCGTAAAATCGATAGCCTATGCTGCGCAAGGTACTGACCGGCAGCGGCGTGCTGCACACTTCTTTTACCTTGTTGCGCAAACGACGCATTTGCGTGTCCAGGCGACGCTGGTCATATTCAAGAAAGTCTTCACCCAGGGCTTCAACGATGGCTCTGCGCGTCACGCTTTCGCCGCCGGTCATCAGCGTCAGCAAAACAATATGATCCTGGTGAGACAGTGCGATGATCGTGCCATCCGGTGCGATCAATCGTCTTGGCGAGGCGGACAGTTGCCAGTACGACGGCCCCTCAGGAAGCAACTCGCGCGCGACCAGTTGGTGATCATCGTATTTGCGCTCCGTGATGTCGCGTGCCACGCCGATTCTTAATTGATGATCCTCGGACCAGGTCGCGGACCAGCTGATGTAAGCCACCTTGCCATCCTTGCGGATATAGCGATTTTCGAAATAGCGCTGCAGGTAACCGGTCATTACCCGATCTATCGATTGCAAGGTTCTTCCCAGATCGTCGGGATGCACCATGTCGAGCATGCATCTGCCGACCATCTCTGCCGCTGTATAGCCAAAGATGCGCTCGCACGCTCCAGTTACCGATACGCAGACCCCTTGTGTGTCTACCGCGAAAATCGCATCGAGTACCAAGTTGCCATAGTCGTTTTTTGGCAGAATACTTTCCTTTTTCACTTCGTTTTGCACGCGCTCTTTCAGCAATCTGTATTCAACATGGCTATCCTTGCCATGCAGTTAGTGTGGAACCTCGACCGGTTTTATGCGCATCGGTGCGGCGTAAAGCTCTGTCATTAGAAATGGCTGACGACCGTATTTTACGGAATCAGGCAAGAGCTTGCAGAGAGAAGTTGCATGGCTTGAATGTGACATAAATGTGACTTGATTCAGTTTCGGATATTTTGCAAAACCTTGTTCAGCATGCTTGGTTATGGCGCGCTTGCCGCCTGATTTTTTAATTGAATCCGGGCACATTTTCAGTGAATCATCTTTGATGAGCGATAAAAAAAGCCGCATTTCTGCGGCTTTTTTGTGTGCGATCAAGGCTTAGGCAGGAATTGCTTCGCCTTGGATTGCAACTACTTCTTCATCCGTATCCGGCGTGCGGATCAGGTGATCGAATGCACTCAACGCTGCTTTCGAGCCTTCGCCAACCGCAATCACGATCTGCTTGTACGGCACAGTCGTGACGTCGCCGGCTGCAAATACGCCTGGCACTGAAGTCTGGCCACGGGCATCGACTTCGATCTCACCGTGACGCGACAAGGCGACCGTGCCTTTCAGCCATTCGGTGTTAGGCACCAGACCGATCTGGATGAAGACGCCCTCCAGTTCGACCGTCTTCACTTCTTCGGTCTTGCGGTCCTTGTAGACCAAGCCGTTGACGCGTTTGCCATCGCCGGTGATTTCAGTCGTTTGTGCCGACGTGATCACGGTGACGTTGGGCATGCTGCGCAACTTGCGCTGCAACACTGCATCGGCACGCAACTCTGCACCAAACTCGATCAGGGTCACATGGCCGACGATGCCGGCCAGATCGATCGCTGCTTCGACACCGGAGTTGCCGCCGCCGATCACGGCAACACGTTTGCCTTTGAACAGCGGGCCGTCACAGTGCGGACAATACGCGACACCCTTGTTGCGGTATTCGTTTTCACCCGGCACGTCGATGGTTCTCCAGCGTGCACCTGTCGCCAGAATGACGGTTTTGCCTTTCAGCGAGCCGCCGTCTTTCAGCTTGATTTCGATCAGCTTGCCCGGCACCAGCTCGGAAGCCTGCTGCACGTTCATGATGTCAACGTCATAGCTGCGTACGTGCTGTTCCAGTGCGACGGCAAATTTCGGGCCGTCGGTTTCCTGTACCGATACGAAGTTTTCAATTGACAGAGTGTCCAGCACCTGACCGCCGAAACGCTCCGCAACTACGCCGGTGCGTATGCCTTTGCGTGCGGCGTAGATGGCGGCTGCTGCGCCCGCAGGCCCGCCACCGACGATCAGTACGTCGTACGGCGCTTTTGCGCTGAGTTCTTCCTGCTTGCGCTTGTTGCCGCCGGTGTCGAGTTTGGCGAGTATCTGTTCGATGCTGACGCGACCGGATTCAAACGGCTGTCCGTTCAGGAAAGTCGTCGGCACGGCCATGATGTCGCGTTCCTTGACTTCGTCCTGGAACAGGCCGCCGTCGATCGTGACGGCACGGATGCGCGGATTGATCAGCGCCATCACGTTGAAGGCTTGCACGACTTCCGGACAGTTATGGCAAGACAGCGACATATAGGTTTCAAACGTATAGTCGCCATCGAGATTGCGGATCTGTTCGATCACGGAATCTTCCAGTTTCAATGGATGGCCGCCGGTTTGCAGCAAGGCCAGCACCAGTGAAGTGAATTCGTGGCCCAGTGGAATCGCGGCGAACTGTATGCCTGCGTGTGCGTCCGGGCGCTTGATGATAAAAGAAGGTTTGCGCTCGTCGTCATCGGTGCGCTCGACCAGCGTGATCTTGTCGGTCAGCACAACGATTTCCTGCAGCAGTTCCTGCAATTCGCGAGATTTGTCGCTGCCATCGAGTGACGCGACGATCTCGATCGGTTGTACGATCTTTTCCAAATAAGCGGCTAATTGGGTTTTGAGATTGGCATCCAACATGATGGGTCCCTGCTTTCTTTTCAGTTTATAAATAAAAGTACTGCGGGAGATACTGCGCAAAGTGCACTGTACCTGGTGCTGCGGTGAAGCTTTTATTCCGGGCCCGGCACCGGGCCCGGAACGATCAAACAATATTTACCTGTTCAAACTACTGCCTGCTTCTTAGATCTTGCCGACCAGATCCAGCGATGGAGCGATGGTTTTTTCGCCTTCTTTCCATTTGGCTGGGCAAACTTCGTTTGGATGCTCTGCAACGTATTTTGCTGCTTTCAGTTTGCGCAGAGTTTCGGAAACGTCGCGAGCGATTGCATTGTCATGTACTTCCATGGTCTTGATGACGCCTTCTGGATTGATCACGAAGGTGCCGCGCAGTGCCAGACCTGCTTCAGGAATGTGTACGCCGAAAGCGTTGGTCAGTGCGTGGGTTGGGTCGCCGACCAGCGGGAATTTTGCTTTGCCAACTGCAGGCGATGTTTCGTGCCAGACTTTGTGCGAGAAGTGGGTGTCGGTGGTGACGATATAAACTTCTGCGCCCAGTTTCTGGAATTCTGCATAGCTGTCGGCTGCATCTTCAACTTCGGTTGGGCAGTTGAAAGTGAACGCTGCCGGCATGAAAATCAGTACGGACCATTTTCCCTTCAACGATTGTTCTGTGACTTCAATGAACTTGCCGTTATGGAAAGCTTGCGCCTTGAAAGGCTGGACTTGAGTGTTGATAAGTGACATTTCGTTTTCCTTACAGGGTTAAAAAGAGCTGTGAGTACAAATGATAAGCGCTCGCTCATTATTTGTATAATTGATTTAATTTCTTCATTCGATTTGTTTTAGCTATCAAGCAGGCCGCATACAACTTCTTTGATAGCGAATTGCCTATTATGCCGTCTTGCGGGATTTGCTGCGTTGGTGATCCTGGGTAGCCGACTGCAATGCGCAGCGGTGATGCCGGTCCATCCTTGCTTTATGCATATTAAGGCCGCATATGTAGAATTCAAGAAAGGAAAACGTCATGAAAAAAATCATTGCTGTCTCCGATGCTCCGCGGCCTCATTGGGTGGGCGACGGCTTTCCGGTGCGCTCGATGTTTTCGTATCAAAGTCACGGCAAGCAGCTGAGCCCCTTTCTGTTGCTCGACTATGCGGGGCCGGCTGAATTTCCGGCTTCCGATCGTCCGCCCGGCGTCGGTTCGCATCCGCATCGCGGCTTTGAAACCGTCACCATCGTCTACAAAGGCGAAGTTGCGCATCGCGATTCCACCGGCCAGGGCGGCGTCATAGGGCCGGGCGACGTGCAATGGATGACTGCCGGCGCCGGCATCCTGCACGAAGAATTTCATTCGGATGCGTTCACCCGTTCCGGCGGGACGCTGGAAATGGTGCAGTTGTGGGTCAATTTGCCGGCGCGCGACAAGATGACGCCGCCCGGCTATCAGGCCATCGTCAGCAGCGATATCCCGGTCGTGCCTTTACCGGACGATGCCGGAACGCTGCGTGTGATTGCCGGCGACTATGAGGGTCATGCAGGAGCGGCGCATACCTTTACACCGATGCAGGTGTGGGATCTGAGCCTGAAGCAGGGTAGCAAGAGTGACTTCACCTTGCCCGATGGCTGGAACTCTGCGCTGATCGTATTGCGCGGTACGGTGCTGATCAATGATGAGCGCGTCGCGCGCGAAGCACAGATGGTGCTGCTCGATAGCAGCGGCAGAAAAATAAGAATAGAAGCGAATAGCGATGCCGTGGTGTTGCTGTTGAGCGGCGAGGCGATTGAGGAAGAGATTGTCGGTTACGGTCCGTTTGTGATGAACAGCCAGGCTGAAATTGCACAGGCAATCGCCGATTTCAATAGCGGACGCTTTGCACAGATACCCGCGCAGTAAGGCAACAGGCTGCGCGTCATGCCATGTCCTCATGGCATGACGCGCACTTCCCGCCGCAGCGCGGCCGGCGTGTATGGTCGTGTCGCATGGCCCACACCACGTCGCCAATGACCTTATAATTTGCCTCTTCCTCCGCGCCGCATCGTACAGATACAGTGCGGATTTCTTTCAGATTTCAATTCAAGGCTTATGAGTATTTCTTCTACCCACACTGTCACGACCGGCATCAGCGATGCCGAATGGCAGGTTCGTCTCGATCTCGCCGCCTGTTATCACCTGTGTGCGTTGAAAAACTGGGACGACCTGATCTATACGCATATCTCCGCCACTGTGCCGGGCGAAGAAGGCCGCTTCCTGATCAATCCATTCGGCTTGCGATTCGACGAAATCACCGCTTCAAATCTGGTCAAGATCGATTTGCAGGGCAATATCATCGGCGACCAGACGGCGCGCGTAAATGTAACCGGCTTTGCCATTCACGGCGCCGTGCACAGCGCACGCAAGGATGCAATGTGCGTCATGCATCTGCATAATGAAAACGGCGTTGCGGTCGGCATGCAGCAGGGAGGATTGCTGCCCTTGTCCCAGCACGCCATGCGTTTTTACCAGCAGATGGGTTACCACGATTACGAAGGACTGGCGCTGTCGCCGCTGGAGCAGACGCGTCTGATCGAACGCCTCGGCGATTATCCTGCGATGCTGTTGCGCAATCACGGCACGCTGATCAGCGGCCGCACGATCGCTGAAGCCTATGTGTTGATGGATACGCTGGACAAGGCGTGCTCTTTCCAGTTGAAGGCGCAGGCTGGCGGCGGGCCGCTGAATATTCCGCCGCCTGAAGTGTGTGCCAAGACGTACAGGGAATTGCTCGGCGACGGCGCGCCGGAAGGCCTGCTTGAATGGCCCGCCTTGCTGCGCAAACTCGATGCGGTATCACCTGCATATCGTCATTAACGGCGGCAACTCATTGATTCAACAACTTACTCATCCATTTATTCATTAACCGGAAGGAAAATTCATGCCAACCATCAACGTTCAATTATTTGAAGGCCGCACCATCGAGCAAAAGCGCGCTTTCGTCAAAGCCGTCACCGAAGCAACTGTTGCGACGCTTGGTTCCAGCGCGGAATCGGTCGATATCATCATTGAAGATGTGAAGCGCGAAAACTGGGCAACCGGCGGCAAGCTGTGGTCCGACGTCTGATTGAAAGAATCTTCGGTGCCAGCCGCAATCACCGGCTGGTACGCATGAGCACGCCGACACCTTCGGCGCGCTCTGAATAAATCATGCACATCACTGATACGCTCGTTATCGACGATAGCGAAATCGATCTCATCGCCATCCGCGCGCAAGGCCCGGGCGGGCAAAATGTGAACAAGGTGGCGACGGCGATTCATTTGCGTTTCGACATCGCAGCCTCATCGTTGCCGGATCATCTGAAGGAGCGCTTGCTGCTGCTCAACGATCAACGCATCAGCAAGGACGGCGTCATCGTGATCAAGGCGCAGCAGGGTCGCAGCCAGGAGCAAAGCCGCGAAGAGGCGTTGCGCCGATTGCAGGAATTGATCGTCGGGGTGACCATCGTGCCCAAAGCGCGGCGCGCCACCAAACCGACCTACGGTTCGCAACGCAAGCGCCTGGACGGCAAGAATGCGCGCGGGCAAACCAAGGCCATGCGTGGCAAGGTTTCCATCTAAGCCACGTTCGCACGCACAACAGCAACATTTCCCTATGTGATGTAAGGTACAGATAAGGCTGTGCTTTCCAGCGATACTTGCATCTTCAATGTGAGGGGTCGACATCGACAAGCAATATGAACAAGGCTTTTGTAAAGGAAACAGGCGACAACGAAGCTTTGCCCCTGTTGCCGGAAATGCCGTCGGGTGTGCGCAATTACATCACGCTGGCAGGTTACCGGCATTTGCAAAGTGAGTTGCAACGCCTGATGAATGAGGCGCAATCTGCCGCCGTGCGCGAAGAAAATCCCGATAACGCGACCTTCTCGGAGATGTCGCCGGAACGGACTGTGCGCGAAATCGAACAAAGAATTCATTACCTGCAAGCACGCCTGGAAATGGCGGAGATTGTCGATCCCGGCGTGCATGCCGGCGAAGAGCAGATCTTTTTCGGCGCCAACGTTACCTATCAGCATGAAAGCGGCGAACAGCAAAGCGTGACCATCGTCGGCCTGGATGAGCTTGATCCGGCCAATGGCAGGATCAGCTGGTTGTCGCCTGTGGCACAGAGCCTGCTGGGTGCTTACGCAGGCGATGAAGTGACGCTGGAAAGTCCCGCCGGGAAAGAGGTCTTGAAAGTATTGGCTGTGCACTATCCGACGCCCAATATTGAACCGGATATGGCCGCAGCTAGCCCTGACGACAAGAAAACGGAGTAATGCCGCTAATATGAGATGCAGCTCGATCTGCAGGCAGAATCAGTCACCAAGGAGTGCAACATGACGCATGACCATTCTTCAAAAACCGAGAAAAAACCGCCCGCCGAGGCGCAAAAGCTTGCCCGCGAGTCGCATGAAGAACACTTGCTGGACAAGGCTCTGGCACAGACCTTTCCCGCCAGCGATCCGGTAGCTGAGATGCCGACTGAAACGGTATCTTCCGAGGAAGCACAAGCCAAGGAAACGCTGCTGGATATCGGCATTGAAATGACCTTCCCTGCCAGCGATCCGGTGTCAGTGTCTTCGGGCATCACGCGCATCGAGCATTCACCGGATGCCGTGGATGCGCATATCGATCATCAAAACAGAAATGAAATTGAAGAAGCTGAAAAAGCGGCTAAAAAGACCCGCAAATAAAGAGCGGTAAATCAGCGGCATATCAGAGCCGCAACAGTGTTGCGCATGACACTGCGCTGCTGCAGCGCCTTGCTACAGGCATGGGACATGTCATCCGTCATCTATTCCGGCATTAATTGATCCCGGTTAAGATCGGCGAAATATACTGCAACTTTCAGTAAAAATGCCGTTTCGCGCTCTACTCCTTTCATGTTACTATTCGGCCGCACGCTAGGGGTCCTGAAGGCAACAGTCTTCGGGTGAGATAAAACCCTCCGTACCTGACCTGGATAATGCCAGCGTAGGGAAGCGCACAAAGTCCACGTACTATTTCTTTGTTCATTCCTTCGCGCGCATTCATTTTTAACGCGATTGATAGAGCAAAACATGTCTGTATTTCACTCCCGCCGTTCCCTTATTGCCTTGGCTGTTGCGCAGGCTTTTGCATTTGCACCGGCCGCGATGGCCGAGACTTCCGAAAATGTGTTGCCCGAAGTGGTGGTGATGTCCGATTCAGAATCGGATGGGATTGCGCGCAATGCGAGCGTAGGCGGTTTCTCGGATGCGCCTTTGCGTGAAACGCCAGCATCCATCAGCGTCATCACGCATGAACAGATGCAGGATCGCAGCATCCGCAGCGCCACCGATGCAGTCAAATACGATGCCAGCGTGCAAAACGCATATAACGCGGTCGGCCTCGCTGACTGGTTTTCAATTCGTGGATTTACCCTTGATATGGGTAGTAACTATCGCAAAGATGGGATGGTAGTTCTCGCGCATTCGATGATCCCGATGGAAAACAAGGAGCGTTTTGAAGTTTTGAAGGGCTTGGCAGGTTTGCAGGTCGGGATGGCATCGTCAGGCGGCATCTTGAATTACGTGGTCAAACGCCCGACCAATGAGCCTTTGCGCTCGGTTACGCTGGAAGCGAGCGAGCGCGGCACCCTGTATGGCGCAGTGGATCTGGGTGGCCGCTCTGATGACAAGCGCTTTGGCTATCGTATCAATGCGGCAGGGGCAGATATCAAATCCTATGTGCAGGGTTCCAACGGCGAGCGCCAATTCGTTTCCGGTGCATTCGACTGGCGTCTCAGCCCCAAGGCGCTGCTGCAAATCGACCTTGATTATCACCACAAGTCGCAGTTGTCTGTGCCCGGCTTTCAGTTGCTTGGCCCGGCACAGCGCATCCCTACCGGTGTCAGCGCCAAGACCATGCTGAATAATCAGAGTTGGAGCTTGCCGGTAACCGATGACACCAACAATCTGGGGATCAAGTTTGAATATGAACTGAATGAGCAATGGCACACCACCCTGCAGGCCAACAAGTTTGAATTGCGCCGGGATGATGCGGTGGCGCTGGCATCAGGTTGTGTGGCGGAGGGGCTGAGTCCAGGTTATTGTGCCGACGGCACTTTCAATATGTACGATCTGCGGCGCGACAATGACAAGCGCACGGTCATGAGTACGCAAGCTATGTTGCAGGGCAAGTTCAATGCCGGGACTATCAAGCATGATCTGACGTTGGGTATGTCAACCATGAATCGCCGCGATAATTATGCCAACTTCCTTTTCGAGTCTGCAGGTACGGGAAGTATTTATTACCCGAAATACAATCCGCTCACGCTAGGTCCGACGAATCCAGTCAGTCTGCGCCGCAAGGATGAAGAGCGTTCGGTCTTTGTGCAAGATGTATTGACGTTGAATGACAAATTCAAATTGCATGCAGGGATGCGTTATACGCAGCTGCAGCGCACCCAGTTCACAAGTTCGGGTGGATTATTCCGTCACACAGATAAAGATTTCTTATTGCCGAATGTCGCTCTCGTATTTAGCCCGCAATCCAATTGGTCAATTTACGGCACGTATTCGCAAGGACTGGAGCCGGGAGCAGAAGTGCCATCCGGTTTAGTTAACGAAGAAACCGTACTTGATCCAAATAAATCCAGGCAGGTAGAAATTGGTATCAAGGCGGATCTGTCGCAAGACATCAGCGTGGCCGCAGCCTTGTTCCAGATTCATCGTGACAATAACTACACCTCTGGACTCAATTATGTGACCGCTGGCAAGGAAGTGCATCGCGGGTTGGAATTGTCAGCGCAAGGGCGTGCTACGCGCAATCTGACGCTGGGTGCCAGCATGACGACCTTGCAAGCGTTTGCAGAAAATACCGGCGATGCACGGGTGGAAGGAAAGCGTATCGGTAATGTCCCAGTCCTTAAATCTGCAGTATTCATGGACTACACTTTGCCGCAGATGCCAGCGCTCAAGCTGAACGCGATGTGGATTTATTCGAGTAGCAAGGTGTTTGCGCCTAATGCGCAGATTTCCGAACTGAATAAAAAGGTGGATGGCTATCATGTGTTGAACGTCGGAGCGCAATACAAGACCAAGGTATCCGGTACGAAAACGACCTTCCGCTTTGGTATCGATAATGTGTTCGATAAATTCTATTGGGGCGATGCATCGAATGCTTACGGAGGATATTTGATTCCGGGTGCGCCACGCGTCTTCAGACTGTCGGCACAATTCGATTTCTAGAAAACATGCAGCACACCGGACGCCGGTGCCGTACGAAGAAAAACGCCAGCACATGCTGGCGTTTTTTATTGGCATGCAGACAGTCTTGATGCATCGCCATTTTCGCTTCGATAACAAGACGATGGTGTGGGAATTTTCCTACAGAGGATAGGGGCTAATTCCTATGGTTGTGCTGCTGCGTCTTCGTTAAATTGGTCGTCGAAAGTTTTTGCAAAATTGAACGGATATCGTGCCGCATGTTTTACGGTTTCGCGCAGGAGAAAAGCATGATCAACACTCTTAAATCATTGTCCGGTCTGGGTGTGCTGGTAGCCGTCATCTGGTTTTTCATGCGGCCGGATTTTGCCGCGGTGCTGACAGGCATCCTGTCGCTGTCGGTATTCATGATGACGCTTCTGCCGATCACGCCGACTTCTGATAATCAGGTTTGATTGACGCCGCTTTCCTTGACGCATCGATAGTGGCGTCAATTCCCGTGGTCGGGAAAATACACGCAAACAATTTAATTAAATCAAACGTTTGATTTATATGCTTTAATGCGGGTATGAAACCCTTTGCCAGCAAAACCAAGCACAAATCATCCAATTCACAACCCGCTCCAGACAGGGCGGCAGGCGATGTACGCAAACCGCGTTCGGATGGTGTCGAGGCGCGGGAGCGCCTGCTGCACACGGCCTTGCGCCTGTTTGCAGAAAAGGGCTACAGCAAGACGTCGACGCGCGAGATTGCACAGGCATCCGGCGTCAATATTGCATCGATCAAATATTATTTCAGCGACAAGGCCGGGCTGTATCGGGCGGTATTTACCGAGCCGATGGGCAACTGCGAGCATATTTCCTTATCCGATCTGTCGAATTCGACTTTGCGGGAATCGCTGGAAGGTTTCTTTGTCGGTTTCCTGGCGCCCTTGAAGCAGAACGATCTGATCCAGCTCTGCATACGCCTGCATTTTCGTGAAATGCTGGAACCCACCGGTTTATGGGAAGAAGAAATCGGCAGCAGTATCAAGCCTGCACATGCCGCTCTGGTGGCAATACTGATGAAGCATATGCAGACAAGCAAAGCCGATGACGATATGCATCGTCTGGCGTTTTCCATTGTCGGCCTGCCCTTGCAGATGTTTATCCTGCGTGAAGCGATTAATGCGATTCGTCCCAAGCTGATCGCAACACCGGCTGCGATCGATCTATGGGCTGACCATCTGACTGATTATGCGGAAGCCATGATTGCAGTAGCGGTAGCGCGGCGCGCCGCTACACCTTCGCCGGTGATGGGCAGTGTCAGCAAAAAGAAAAAATCATGAAAATATTCCACCTTGCCACCTGTATCAGCCTGCCTTTCTGGCTGACTGCCTGCGCTCTTAAGGCGCCGCCTGCAACGGTGCCGCTTGCACCGCCGCCACAGTGGTTTGCGCCGGCACCGCAGGCCTTGGCGGCGGATGGCGCTGCCGGTTTGCCGCATCACGGCACGCTGACGGACTTGTCGCAATGGTGGCAACAGCAGAATGATTCGCTTCTGGTGGAATTGATCCAGGCCGCGCAAACCGTGAGTCCTACGGTTGCCACGGCGGTCGCGCGCATAGAACAATCGCGCGCGACCCGGGTGTCGGCGGATGCGGCCTTGTTGCCCAAGCTGGATGCGAGTGTCAACGTACAGCGTACCAATATGCAGCAGCCGCTGCCCTTGGGAACGACGACGCAAGCGGCCCTGCAACCATCGTGGGAAGCCGATTTGTTTGGCGGCAATCGTGCCACCAGCAGAGCCGCCCTCGCGCGCTTGCAAGGTGCACAGGCAAACTGGCATGATGCCCGGGTATCGGTGGCGGCCGAAGTGGCGAACCGCTATTACAGTCTGCGTACCTGCAACAAGCTGGTCATCGTGACGCGTGCAGATGCGGATTCGCGCACCGAGACTGCGCGCCTGTCGGATCTGAGCGCAAAGGCCGGTTTTCAGGCGCCGGCCACGGCCGCGCTGGCGCGCGCCAGCGCGGCAGAAGGCAATGGTCGCGCCACCCAGCAGCGTGCCTTGTGCGATCTGGATATCAAGGCGCTGGTCGCCCTGACGGCAATCGATGAACCGGCCATCCGCAAAAAAGTTGCCGATACGCCTGCGCCGGATACATCCGCGACGGTACTGGATATCTCCAGCCTGCCGGCACAAACCCTGGCGCAACGGCCGGATGTTTTTATCGCAGAACGCGAAGTCGCTGCTGCCAGTGCGGAAGTCGGCAACGCGCAGGCGCAACGTTACCCTCGCCTCAGTCTGAGCGGTTCGATAGGCGTGGCGAGTTTCCGTTCCGGCGGCGTGACGACCAATCTCGATACCTGGTCGATCGGCCCCGTATCGCTGACCTTGCCGATTTTCGATGGCGGCGCGCGTGCGGCAAATGTGACGGCAGCACAGGCGCAGTACGACGCCGCAGTTGTCAGCTATCGTGGCAGCGTGCGGCAGGCAGTGCGTGAGGTGGAAGAAGCGCTGGTCAATCTGCAAAGCACGGCCGCACGCAGCGACGATGCACGCGTTGCAGTGGACGGTTATCGCGCCTCGTTCAACGGTACCGAAAGTCGCTATCAGAACGGTCTTGCCAGTCTGGTGGAGCTGGAAGATGCGCGCCGTGTCCGGCTGGCGGCTGAATTGAACGCAGTCTCGCTGGAGCGTGAGCGCATGGCTGCATGGATAGCGTTATACCGTGCTGCCGGCGGCGGCTGGAGCAATCCCGACGCTGCACCTGCTGCGCAATAGTAATGATCGCCGCCCTATTCATTTGAATCTGACCAATAGCAACAATAACGGACTCAACATATGAAACGTTTCAAGAGAAAATTCATCATCATTGCCCTGATCGCCTTGTTCGTGCTGGCTGCGATCATCATTGCGCTGGCAAGCGGAAAATCCGGCACGGCGAAGAAAAAGGATGAAACCGGCCCCAAACCAGCGTTGACTGTGACGACAGCGCAGCCTGCGCAGGCGCAGTTGCCGATCAAGCTCTCGGCCAACGGCAGCATCACCGCATGGCAGGAGGCGATTATCGGCAGCGAATCGAATGGTCTGCAGTTGACCGACGTGCGCGTCAACGTCGGCGATGTGGTGCGCCGCGGCCAGGTGCTGGCAACTTTTTCCTCCGCTTCGACCAAGGCCGATCTGGCGCAGGCACGCGCCAGCGTGATGGAGGCCGAAGCCAATGCTGCCGATGCAAAAAACAATGCAGAACGTGCGCGTACGCTGGAAAACACGGGTGCCTTGAGCACTCAGCAGATCAATCAATATCTGACGACAGAACAAACCGCCAGGGCGAAAGCAGCGGCGGCAAAAGCCATGCTGACGGTGCAGGAAGTACGGCTCGCACAAACGCAGGTGCTGGCTTCGGACAACGGAATTATTTCCGCGCGTAATGCTACCGTCGGTGCGGTAGTCGGTGCCGGTACCGAGTTGTTTCGCCTGATACGCCAGGGCCGGCTGGAATGGCGTGCAGAAGTAACGTCTGCCGAACTAGGGCGTCTTGCCACGGGCACCCCGGCCCTGATCACGGCGGCGAACGGTACGCAAGTCAAAGGCAAGGTGCGCATGATCGCGCCTACAGTGGATGCGCAAAATCGTTCGGCACTGGTGTATGTCGATCTGCTGCCGGCTGCGGCCAATGTTGCGCCGGTGCGCGCCGGCATGTTTGCCACCGGCGAGTTTGATCTCGGCATGTCTACCGCCGTTACCGTACCGCAGCAAGCCATCGTGATTCGGGATGGATTCAGTTACGTATTCCGTTTGAATGCTGATCATCGTGTGACACAGCTGAAAATTGAACCGGGGCGACGTTTGCAAGACAGGATTGAAGTCCTGAAAGGGATAGCACCGGATGCCGTGCTGGTTGCGAGTGGTGCCGGTTTCCTGAACGATGGCGATCTGGTCAAGGTGGTTACCCCCCCTGCAACTGCAGCCTCCGCCGGCGTTGCCAGATAGGAGCCGGGATGAATTTTTCTTCCTTCTCGATCAAGAATCCGATTCCGGCCATCATGCTGTTTGTGCTGCTGGGCCTGGCAGGCTTGCTGTCTTTTAAAAGTGCTGCGGTGCAGGATTTTCCTGATATCGAATTGCCGATAGTAACGGTCAGCGCGGCGTTGTCCGGCGCTGCGCCGGCGCAACTGGAAACCGAAGTCGCGCGCAAGATAGAAGATTCGGTAGCGACGCTGCAGGGTGTCAAGAATATCTATACCAAAGTGCTGGACGGTCTGGTCACCGTAACGGTCGAGTTCATACTGGAAAAGAATTTGTCGGATGCAGTCAATGATGTGCGCGACGCCGTGGCTAGTGTGCGCGCTGATTTGCCGGCCGAGTTGCGCGATCCTACAGTGACCAAGGCCTCGACTGCCGGGCGCGTGGTGCTGACGTTTACTGCCGCTGCGGCGCCGGGTAGTGCGCTGGATGAGCAGGAATTAAGCTGGTTTGTCGATAACACTGTATCCAAGGCCATCCTCGCCGTGCCGGGCATAGGTGCGGTCAAGCGTGTCGGCGGGGTGACGCGTGAAGTGCGGGTCGAGCTGGATACGGCAAAAATGGCTGCCCTCAATGTTGCTGCCGTCGATGTTTCGCGCCGCCTGAAACTGGTGCAGCAGGAAGCGCCGGGCGGCCGTGGCGATGTCAGCGGCGCCGAACAATCGGTGCGTACCATCGCCACTGTACAGACGGCGGCCGAACTGGCCGCGATGGATATTCCGCTGGCGGATGGCCATCACATCCGGCTTGATCGCGTCGCGACGGTGACCGATACGATAGCCGAGCGCCGTTCGTCGGCATCGCAGGATGGCAAGACCGTGGTCGGCTTCGAGATTTTTCGCACCAAGGGCGCGAGCGAGCTGGAGGTCGCCAACGGTTCGCGCGCAGCAGTAGCCGCCTTGCAGGAGCGCTATCCGAATGTCGTGTTCAAGCTGGCAATCGACAATGCCAAGCCGGTTGAAGAAAATTTCGAAGCATCGATGGAATTGCTGTACGAAGGCGCCTTCCTTGCCGTGCTGGTGGTGTGGTGGTTTCTGCGCGACTGGCGCGCCACGCTGGTGGCCGCCGCCGCCCTGCCGCTGTCGGTGATTCCAACCTTTCTGGGACTGGCTTATTTTGGCTATACGCTGAACATGGTGACCCTGCTGTCGCTGGCGCTGGTGGTCGGGGTGCTGGTCGACGATGCGATTGTCGAGATTGAAAATATTTCGCGGCATCTGCGCATGGGCAAGACACCGATGCAGGCAGCGATGGAAGCCGCCGATGAAATCGGCATGGCGGTGATCGCCACCACCTTTGCACTGGTCGCGGTATTTCTGCCGACGGCATTCATGGCGGGTATTCCGGGTTTGTTCTTCAAGCAATTCGGCTGGACCGCAGTGCTGGCAATTCTTGCCTCGCTGCTGGTGGCGCGTTTGCTCACGCCGATGATGGCCGCCTACATACTCAAGCCCACTGCACATCGTGAGGAAAAAGACGGCTGGTTGATGCAACGCTATCTGAAGACGATGCGCTGGTGTCTGACGCACCGGCTGACCACGGCGATAGCATCCGGTATTTTTTTCTTTGGCTCCATCATGCTGGTACCTTTGCTGCCAACCGGCTTCGTGCCCGCTGCCGATCGTGCACAAACGCAGATCAATGTCGAGCTGCCGCCCGGCAGCACGCTGGCTGAAACCACGACAGTGGTAGAAGCCGTGCGCACGAAGATAGCGGAGAATAAAAACATCAAAAGCGTATTCGCTTCCATAGGCGGCGGTTCCAGCGGCGATGCGTTTGCGCCGGGTGCATCTGCCGAAGCGCGGCGTGCGGTGCTGACGATTACGACGACGCATCGCAGCGACCGTAAGGAAAAAATGGCGGAGATTGAAGCGCAGATCCGTACTGCCATTGCCGATATTCCGGGCGCACGCTTCACCGTCGGCCCGCCCGATACCGGCGTCAAGATGCAGCTGGTTTTGCGCAGCGAAGACCCGGTGGCATTGTTGACGACTGCGCAGAAAGTCGAGCGCGAGTTGCGCACCCTCAAAGGCATAGGCAATGTCAATTCCAGTGCCTCGCTGGTGCGTCCGGAAATCATCGTGCGTCCGGATTCCGCACGTGCTGCCGATCTGGGCGTCACCGCCGCCAGCATCGGTGAAACGGTACGCGTTGCGACCGCAGGGGATTACGACACCAGCTTGCCGAAGATGAATCTGAGCGAGCGCCAGGTGCCGATACGCGTCAAGTTGCCGGATGATGTGCGGGCCGACTTGTCTGCAATTGAACGCTTGACGGTGCCGGGCAAAAATGGTCCGGTCATGCTCGGCAATGTCGCCACCGTGACGATGGAAAGCGGCCCGGCGCAGATCGACAGGCTCAACCGCAGTCGCAATGTGACTTTCGATGTCGAGCTCGGTACGCGCTCGCTGGGCGATCTGAATGCCGAAGCGCGTGCGCTGCCGACGCTGCAGAATCTGCCGCCGGCGGTAAAAATTGCCGAACTCGGCGATGCGCAGGAAATGCAGGCGCTGTTCAACAGCTTCGGTCTGGCGATGGCAATCGGCGTGTTGTGCATTTACGGCGTGCTGGTACTGCTGTTCAAGGATTTCATGCAGCCGGTGACGATTCTGGCGGCCTTGCCGCTCTCGATAGGCGGTGCCTTTGTCGCCCTGTTACTGACACGCAGCGCTTTGTCTATGCCGTCGATGATAGGCCTGATCATGCTGATGGGGATCGTCACCAAGAACTCGATTCTGCTGGTCGATTACGCGATCCTCGCACGCAAGGCAGGCATGAACCGGGTCGATGCCTTAGTCGATGCCTGTCATAAACGCAGTCGTCCGATTGTGATGACGACCATCGCCATGGGTGCCGGCATGTTGCCGCTGGCTTTGGGCTGGGTAGGCGATCCAAGTTTCCGTTCACCGATGGCCATCACCGTGATCGGCGGCTTGATCACGTCGACCCTGTTGAGCCTGCTGGTGGTGCCGGCGGTGTTTACCTACATCGACGATCTCGAACACTGGCTCAAGCGCATGCTGCAGAAGGCGCGCGGCATGGAAGCTGTCGAAGCAGCTGGCAAGCAGCCACAGCTGGGATTGGAAAAGCCATGACGAGCAGCTTGCAGGAAGTGCTGGAAAACAATCGCCCGGCGCGGCTGGACGAGCTGTCCTTGTCTTCGCCGCTGAGCTTGCTGGTGCTGGCGCCGCATCCGGATGATTTCGATGCGATCGGCGTGACGCTGAAATTTTTCCATCAACGCGGCGACACGATACATCTGGTGGTATTGACGACCGGTGCCAGCGGTGTGGAAGATGGTTTTTCCGGCGCGCATACTGCCGTTGAAAAAGCAGCATTGCGTGAAGCCGAGCAGGCGGCAAGCTGCACATTTTTCGGCTTGCCGCCGGAGCGCCTCAGCTTTCTGCGTTTGCCGCCGGATGAAAAAGGCAATCCGCGCCTGGATGCGGCCAATCACGCTGCGATACGGGCGCAGATCGCCGCCAGTCAGCCGGACATGGTGTTCATGCCGCACGGGAACGACAGCAATGTGACGCATCAACGTACCTATGCCTTGTTTCGCGCGGTGGCTTTGGCGGATAATCTGGATGTGTGGGCAGTGCTGAATCAGGATGCCAAAACGGTGGCGATGCGCACCGATCTTTATATGCCCTTCGGTGCCGACAGTGCGGAGTGGAAGGCGGAAATGCTGCGCTTGCATTTGTCGCAGCATCAGCGCAATTTGAATACGCGCGGACAGGGCTTCGATCAGCGCGTGCTGAAGATCAATCGCCAGGCCGGCCCGGCCTTCAAGGCGGATTATGCGGAGCTTTTCGAGCTGGAGCGCTTCGGCGCAAGTGACAAGTAAACAAGCAAGGATGTGAAATGGTTTGTGATTACAGGAAAGTGCTGGATTTGGCCCAGGCAGGAAACTGGGAAGAAGCGCATGCGCTGGTACAGGTGCATGGCGATGAATTTTCGTGCCGGATTCATGGCTATCTGCACCGGGTCGAAGGCGATCTGGGTAATGCGCGTTACTGGTATGGCCGCGGCAACAGCAGTTTGCCGCAGAATACGCTGGAAGAAGAATTCAAGTGTTTGTATGACAAGCTCAGCGTCGCATAGGCGCTGAGTCAGGGTCCTAATCAAGGCG
This sequence comes from Herminiimonas arsenicoxydans, assembly GCA_000026125.1. Classification (GTDB taxonomy): domain Bacteria; phylum Pseudomonadota; class Gammaproteobacteria; order Burkholderiales; family Burkholderiaceae_D; genus Oxalicibacterium; species Oxalicibacterium arsenicoxydans. Next base: position 41,315 of record CU207211.1, read on the forward strand.
CGAATACGCGCGGCAACTCGAGCGTCATGACGGTCCCGTTTGTTTCATCAGAGGTGGCTGAAATGGTGCCGCCGTGCGCCAGCGTAATTTCTCGCGCGATGAACAATCCCAGCCCCAGACTGGTCGATGGGCGGCCTGCTTGCTCTTCCTCCACCGAGAGCTGAACCAGCGGCTGGAATATCGTCTGCAGCGATTCGGGAGGAATCGCGGGGCCGAAATTTTTTATCTGGATCGTTACCGATTCAGTCTTGCCTTCGGCGAGTATGGTGACAGGGTGTTCTTTTCCCCTGTATTGCGCAGCGTTATTGAGCAAGTTGGTAAACACCTGCTGCAGGCGCACGCTGTCAAACGAGCCGCTCATATCTCCTGTCGTGCTCAGTTCAAACGGACATTCGGGATGCACCGCCCTGGCATCATGCAGCGAGGCTTGAAAAATATCCTGCAGATCGGCTTGCTCGAACGTGATCGGCATTTCGCCGCCCAGCTGCCCGCGCGCATATTCCAGCATGTCATTGACCATCGCCGTCATGGTCGCCGCACTGCGTTTGACGCGACTGCCGACGCGCAGGGTTGCTTCCGTCCCCACCCCGGGCAGCGCCAGATAATGGCCCGCCATGGCCATGGCAGCCAGCGGGCTTCTCAAGTCATGTCCGAGAATCGCCAGGAAGGTATCGCGTGTGCGCACCGTGCTTTCGGAATAGGTGACGACTGACTCCGCCAATCCCTGGTCTATGGCTTCGTTGAAACGCACCATGTCGCGTGTCGTTATTTCTGTAATCTGCGTAACGTGCGGCAGCCACAGGCGCAATACGGTGGCCCGCAGCGCGCGGTATTCCGAGGTCAGTTGCAACAGGGAAAAGCCGCTCAGCTGGCGCAACTCGCCATGCGTGGCGGCGGCACTGTCTTCCGATATATCCATGCCTTTGGACTTCTCGGCCTGCTCCAGCGCGCTTTGTTCGGAGTCGATATCGACGGCCAGTTCTTGCAGTATCTGCCTGGCGTGATCGCGCAGGGCGCGGGAAGACATATCTTCGGCAGCAGGCAGTAGCGTTTGAGCAAATGCATCCCACTCATTAAGGATTTCTTCCATGTGCTCGGTGATAAAACGGGATAGTTTCATGCGCGTATTTTGCTAGGGACTGTAGAGAATATCGGAAGGATGCATTGTCGGCTTTGTTGCGGGTACAAGCTGGCAATGCTCCGGTCCGCTGCAAGCCGGGCAATTCAATCTGCAGGTTTCCGGAAACCGCTTTCCATCCATTTTTCGGCACTGCTGCGCGTCAATTTGAATGATGGCAGCACGCGCACTTCGGCCAGTTGTGCGCCGTCTTCATCCTGTGCACTGAGCAGTGCATACGGATCGTCTTCATCGGGTACGATATCCAGTGCGACCGTGATAGTGCCTGTCGCGGCGTTCACTGCCACGCTCTTGTGCAGCATTGCATGCAATTGCTGCTCGTGTCTGCGCAAGACTTCGGCGGCGGTCTTGACCAGCGTGTGAAAAGCCGGTGTATCCAGCGGCTTGGGATTTTTCTTGTCGCGCCCCATCGTCCACGGACCGACCAGTGCAGGCTCGGCTTCGCCATCCTTGATCATTTCCACGGCCCAGCCTTCACCGTCTTCATTCCTGATGACGCGGGCAGTCCAGCCATCATCACGCCACAGGCGCGCTTCATGGATGGCGCTGTCGTGATCTGCTTCATTGTCTTCCTGCCATTCCGCGTTGTGCATGCGAACTCGCCTCTGTTGATTGTTCGGGGTCGCATATCATAGGCTAATTTCATAGGGCGATCGCTGATAGCCGCAGGCAATTGTTGGTTTCAGCGGAGTGGGGTAAGTAGGTGTAGACTTGCGCCCTGGCCGATCTTTGGCCGGCAACATGGCTGAAAAGTCTCTTCTGGCCCGCTGGCCGCATCAAACAATATCCACGAAATCCGAATTCATGCGTAGTGCTTCAAGAATGCCTTGCGTCGATGCGCTCAAGGCGATTGCCTGTTTGTTCATTGTTCTCCATCACCTCGCGTTTTACGGCCCGATGTCGGATATCGCTTATCCGTTCATGCCGACGGCAATCGATCTGCTTTACCAATACGGTCGCATGGCGGTGCAGGCTTTTTTTGTGATTGCCGGATTTTTGCTGGCGGCAAAATTTGCGCCGCATGGCAAGACCCTGGTCGGCAATCCGCTGTATTCGATTTATCAGCGCTATCTGCGATTGGCGATTCCCTACCTGGTTGCATTGGTGTTCGCGATCCTGTGTGCGGCGCTGGCGCGCGAATGGCTGAGCGACGATTCCATCCCTGACGTTCCGGATTTTGCACAGCTATGGTCGCATGTGTTTTTCCTGCAGGATCTGGTGGGAGAGGAAGCCCTGTCTGCCGGAGTCTGGTATGTGGCGATCGATTTGCAGCTGTTCGCCCTTGCCGCGATGTTGCTGTGGAGCGCGGGAAAAATCGAGGCGCGCTATTCTGTGCCGGCATTCATCGGCCCCGTCTTGATCGCCCTGCTGACGATGGTATCGCTGTTCGTCTTCAATCTGAATGAAGCGTGGGATACCACCGCGCTGTACTTCTTCGGCGCTTACGGTTTGGGTGCGCTCGCTTACTGGGTCTCACGGCGTCGCCGTGGCATGCTCTGGCTTGCATTACTGAGCATGGTGGTGATCGTTGCACTGCTGCTGGATTTTCGTTCGCGCATTCTGGTGGCCGGTTGCGTGATGCTGATACTCGGGCTGGCGCGCCAGACGGGTGTATTGGAGCAATGGCAGATGCCGCGCATGCTGACCTATCTCGGCCGTATTTCGTACTCGGTATTTCTGATCCACTTTCCTCTGTGCATGATCGTGAATGCGGTCTTCTTCCATTTCTTTCCGCAAGCGCCGCTTGCGAATCTGCTCGGCATGCTGATTGCGTTAGGTGTCAGCATAGGAGGAGGTGCATTGTTGTTCGCCTGGGTTGAGAACCGGCCGGCCGCTGGCAGAAAACGCTTGCTGGCACCTGCCGGCCTGCTGGTGGGTAGTCTGCTGGTAGCGCAGCAGATCAGCTGATTGTGATACGAGTCGCGCCAGCCATCCGGCAGGCGCGACTGCGCGCAGACTCAAGGCACGCGCACGGCGTCCTTCGCAGTTTTTGCATGCGGTGCGATATGGAAAATGCCTAGCACTATCTGCCATGCCACCGCACATGCGCCGACAATAAAAACGACATCCCCAAAAGTACGTATCCAGCGCAGGGTTTCAAGAAAATCCTGCTGCAGGAATGCTTCGCTACGGGCGTACCACATACCTTCACTGACGCTGGCCTGGAACTGGAACAGGCCGATCGGCAGCAGGCTGGTGGCGATCATCAGAATCAGGCCGGCGTTCAGCCACCAGAAGCCGGTATGCATCAGGCGATGGTTGAATTGTATCTCTGGCCGTATGTAGCGCAATATCAGCAAGACAAAACCGATGGACAGGAAGCCGTAGACGCCGAATAGCGCTGCATGGGAGTGCACTGCCGTCGTGTTCAAACCTTGCAGGTAGAACAGCGCCACCGGTGTGTTGATCATGAAGCCGAAGATGCCGGCACCGACCATATTCCAGAAAGCGACGGCGATAAAGCACATTAGCGGCCATTCGATTGCTTTCATCCACGGAGCACGTTCCTTCAGACGCCAGTGTTCCCACGCCTCATACCCGAGCAGGATCAAAGGCACGACTTCCAGTGCGCTGAAGGCCGCGCCCACTGCCATGATGGGTGTGCTGGTACCGGAGAAGTACATATGATGGAAGGTGCCGGGCACGCCGCCGACCATGAACAGGGAAGCGGACGCGAGGCTGGCTGCAGTTGCCACGCGTCTGGATACCAGGCCCATGCTGGAGAAAATGAAGGCCAGTGCCGTGGTGGCAAAGACTTCAAAAATGCCTTCCACCCACAGATGCACGACCCACCAGCGCCAGTATTCCATGATGGTGATATGTGTGCGTTCGCCATAGAACAGGCCGGCGCCATAGAACAGGCCGATGGCGATGGTCGAAGTACACAGCAGGGCCAGCAGGTTTTTGTCGCCGCCCTGTTTGAAGGCCGGCAGCATCGCGCGCAACATCAGGGCCAGCCAGAACAGGATGCCGATGAACAAGGCCAGTTGCCACAGGCGACCCAGGTCGAGATATTCGTAACCCTGATGTCCAAGCCAGAAATTCAGCTCGGCTGGCATGATGCCCTTGATCGCGAGAAAGCTGCCGAGGAAAGAGCCGGCCACCACCACCAGCAAGGCGCAGAACAGAATATCGACACCGAGTTTTTGATATTTCGGATCGCGTCCGCCATGAATGACAGGCGCAAGAAACAGTCCTGCGCTCAGGAAGGCGGTAGCAATCCAGAATATGGCCGCTTGCAGATGCCAGGTACGGGTGAGCGAGTACGGGAACCATTGCGAAATGTCCAGGCCGTAGAAGTGCTGCCCCTCAATGGTGTAGTGCGCAGTCAGACCGCCCAGAAATACCTGGAAGATAAACAAGGCCATCACGACCAGCAGGTATTTCCCCAGCGCCTTTTGCGAGGGCGTCAGGCCGACTTGCACCAGTGGATCGGCGCCGGGCGCTTGCGGATCGGGCGCATGCTGGCGCAGGAAAGACCAGCCCAGCACCAGAAAGCCGATGCCGGCAATCAGGATGATGATGCATGCCAGCGACCACAGCACGTTTTCAGGCGTAGGGTGATTGCCGATCAGCGGTTCCGGCGGCCAGTTGTTGGTATAGGTGGCAGCGGTGCCGGGACGGTCGGTTGATGCCGCCCATGCCGTCCAGAAAAAGAACTTGGTCAGATCATCACGGCGGCCGGTATCGGGCAGCGTATTTTCCTTCATCGCGAAGCTGTCGCGCGAGCTGCGCAATTCCGGCGCATCGCCGTACAGGCGATGGTAGTAATCGGCAGTTTGCAGCATCGCCTTGGCGCGCCGCTCGGAGACCGTGACGGTACCTGTTTCGGCGTTATACGTATTGCGGCGATATTCGGTTTTAAGCTGGTATTGCAGTGCAGCCTGCTGTTCGCCGTTGAGTTGTGCAAACGGCTGGCGATAGGTTTCGTGCGCTGCGAGATCGAGCCAGGCCAGCAGTTCGCGATGCAGCCAGTCGGCAGTCCAGTCGGGCGCCTGATAAGCGCCATGCCCCCAGATTGAGCCCAGTTGCATGCCGCCTGTGCTTTGCCATGCAGTCTGGCCGTTGAGGATATCCTCGCTGGTCATGAGAACACGGTTGGATGTGGTGGTGACTTGTGCCGGAATCGGCGGGGCCTGCTTGTATACTTCGACACCGCTGATGCCGAGTATGGAAAACGTGACAAGCAGAACGGTAATCAGGGTCCACCACAGCTTGCGATATTCGCCCATTTTTTGTCTCCTCAGCGCATTGTTGTGCAATTCGCACTGGTGCAGTGCATACACAATAACAGGTATTCTTGATGCCACAAAAAATATGGGGCACAGTGTACGGTTGCCTGACGGCGCAGTGCGGGAGGGAATTTGCTGCATCTTCCGCAGCATGCTGATGAACATGCTGCGGGGGAAAGGACGGTTCTGCTATGCGCGGCAGCCGGCGCTCATATCCAGCGTTTTGTCGTAATGTTTCGATTCGATCTGCAGCATGCCGAGTATGGAATGGAACAGATTGTCGTGGCTCACCGGATTGCGACTGCGTTTGCTCAGGCAATCCTTGTCCAGCCCAAAGCTGCTGGCGAAGCCCTGCGACAGCCACATGACCATCGGGATTTCTGTCTGTTCCTTGGGCGCGATCGAATACGGCAAGCCGTGCAGATAGATGCCGTGTTCGCCCAGCGATTCGCCATGATCGGACAGATACAGCATCGCGGTATCGTAAGTCGTTTGCGTTTTCAGGTAACTGATTGTTTTCGCCAGAAAATGATCGGTGTACAACACGCCATTATCATACGCGTTGACGATTTCCTGCTGTGAGCATTTGCTCAGGTCGGAGGTATCGCAAGTCGGCGTGAAGGTGCGCATGGCGGCCGGATAACGGCGGAAGTAGGACGGCCCGTGATTGCCCAGCATATGCAGGACGATGAACAGGTTGCCGTTCTGTGCCTTGTGAATTTCGCCATCCATATTATCCAGCAGGATTTCATCGAAGCAGCGTTCGCCATCGCATAGCGCGGCATTCTTGCTGCTGTCGAGACGCTGTTCTTCCAGGCCATCGCAGACGCCTTTGCAACCGGCCTGATTATCGCGCCAGATGGTTTTCAGTCCGACATGATCGATGATGTGCAACAGCGATTCATGCGCGCGGATTTCTTTTTCATCGTAATTGCGCCGCCCATAAGTCGAGAACATGCAAGGCACCGATACTTCGGTATTGGTGCCGCATGAAGTTGCGTGCGGGAAGTTCACCACATCCAGCTTGCTCAGCTCCGGCGTGGTTTGACGCGCGTAACCGTTCAGCCCCCAGTTTGCTGCACGTGTCGTTTCGCCTACCACCAGTACAAACAGCATCGGCTTGGCGCGCTGCCCCCAGGCTGCCCCCAGTTTTGCATCGCCGCTGATCGGAATTTTCGGCACATTCGCCTGCGCAGTATCGACTGCCACTACGCGCGTCAGTGAAAACAGGTAATTGCTGGGTGTGATCAGGAAACGTACTTCCTTCTGGTTGCGCATCAGCGAAGAAAAATCCTGGAATACCAGCAGAGTGGAACCGGCGGCAATGACGATTGCGCCGACGATATATGCCAGACGTACCGGTATGGCACGGCGCAAGGGCATGGTTTTCAAACGCAGTTTCCACACCAGCAGAATCGGCAGCGCGGCGTATATGAACATGTATATGCAGAAATTCAGCGAGAACAATTCGCTGGCTTCCTTGACGTCGGTGCGCAGAATGTTCCTGACCATTTCCGTATTGAAGAAAACGGTGTACTTGTTCATGTAGTAAGTGGCTGCGGCCGTGACGATGAACAGCACGCTCAGCACTGGTTTGGCGCTCCAGCGATTGAGCACGATAAACAGGCCGGCGCTTTGCAAGGCCGTGATCGCAATGAAAATCGCGAAGGCAAAAAACCATGAGGCGGGCTGCGACCAGTCGCGGTTGGCCAGTGCCGCAGAGAAAAACAGATGGTTGCAGGCGAGCGAAAAAAACAGGCTCGCGAGGATGCCGAGCCTTTCAACGCCGATGGCGGGGAGACGAGCAAAAACAGAAAGCGAGGAGCGAGGAGCGGTGCCGGCATTTCCGGCGGCTTGGAACATTTTCAAGGCGGATACCAGCGGCATGAGGGAAGAAGCTGACACGCTATCGAGATCGCTGTTAAGAATGCGTTAAGGCAACAGTCTGGGCATGGTGCGCATAAGCCGGGAAAGGAAGAGGAACATGGTGAATTAGCCGGAAATCAGGTGCGTGCCGGCCATAAAGCGGACGTCTATCAGATTAGCGCCGCAGCAGTATGGTTTTGCAGTGATTCTGCAAGATCCTGATTCGATGGGAATTTCAGCGTAAAACGACTGCCGCCGCCGCTAGGCGTTGCATATTCAATTTGCCAGCCCAGATGGTCGGCTACGCGCTTGACGATAGCCAGTCCCAGGCCCGAACCGACATGCTGGTTGTTGCTGCCACGAACAAAACGCTCAAACAGGCGTGCCCGTACATTTTCGGGCACGCCCGGGCCGTTATCTTCTATCGTCAATTGTTGCGCCGTCAATTGCACCCGGACGGTGCCTTCTTCCGTGTACTGGCAGGCATTGCGCAACAGATTGCCGATCGCAATGCCTGCCAGCTCGGCGCGTGCGTAAACCCGGATGTCGCCCGACTCCTGGAATTGAATCTGCACCGGCTTGCCGGCCAGCAGTTGCTGGCAGCGTTCGATTTCACGCGCAATCAGATGCGTGAGAGACAATTGACTGCCGCCCAATGTTTCCGGCGATTGCGATAGCAACAGCAAGGCGCTGACGCGTTCCGAGGCCTCTGCCGCGACGCGGCGTATGCGTTCGGCGATGAGCAGCTCGTCCGGCGATTGCGCGAGCCGGACTTTCAATAATTCGGATGCGCCCAGTACGATGGTCAACGGTGTGCGTAATTCATGACTAACGTCGCCGGTGAATAATTTTTCATCGGCGAGAAACTGCTGCAACTGGTCGGTGCGTTTGGCAAACGCACGCGCCAGCATGCCGATCTCGTTTTGCGTAGTGAGTGAGGGCAGCATGGTTGGCGCATCGTTGCGTTCGACAGCCGCCGCCAATTCGGTGACTGGAGCGATGATGCGTTTTGCGGAGACCAGACCGAGTGCGATAGCCAGCAGCATGCTGGTGGCGAAACCGGCGCCGATTGAAATGAAAATCAATAGTTCGAGGAACTCGAAATCGGTGGTGTCATCGCTCAGTACGAAGTGATCGTCACCCTGATTGCGCACAATGATGTGCATGGTACGCGTACCGCTTTCGATTTCGTGAATGCCGGGAGCATAGTGACGCAATTCCGCCGGGATGCCCTGATTGACATAGAAATGTATGTCTTCCGGTAACTCGCTCAGGTGTCCATTCCGGTGCTGGTTGATGGCTTGACCCATCAGCTTGCTCATGTTGTGATCGATTAAACTGGTTTCCGCTACCTCAACCGCAAAATAGGCGACCAGCGAAAAGAAGCTGCATAGCACGAAGGCCAGCAACACAAAGGCGCCGGCAATCCGGTGTTTCAGCGAGAAATTATTCTTCATCTTCCTTGATCAGGCGGTAGCCGTTGCCTGGCAGTGTGCGCAGCATCGGGTGGACAAAGGGCCTGTCCATGGCCTGGCGCAAGGCATGAATATGCGTGCGCAGCGCATCGCTGTCAGGCGGATCGTCGCCCCATATTTCGCGCAATAATTCTTCGCGTGTGATCAGTGCTGGCGCTTTGCGCATCAGTGATTCGAGCAGTTTGTAGCCGGTCGGTGTCAAGGAGAGTTTGTGTCCGGCCCGTGTGGCTTCGCAACGGCTGAGATCGTAACGCAATTCGCCGAATTCAAGAATATGTTCGACATTTTCATTGCGCGCGCGGCGTACCAGCGCCTTCAGCCTGGCTTCCAGTTCCACCAGTGAAAACGGTTTGACCAGGTAATCGTCTGCACCGACCTCAAAACCGGCCAGCTTGTCCTTTACCGTATCGCGCGCAGTCAGCATCAGGATAGGTGTTGCCAGACGCTGCTCCTTGCGCAACTGGCGACATACTTCTATGCCGTCGAGTCCGGGCAATTCCAGATCCAGCACGATCACATCGTAATGCGCGCTGGTGGCACGTTTGACGCCGGCCTGGCCGGTGAGTGCGACATCGAGCGTATAGCCGAGCGGCTCAAGGAAGCCGTATAAATTGGCGACGATATCCGGATTGTCTTCGATGATCAGTGCGTACACGTTTGCCTTCTGCTTCCCTATTCGTCGATCGCGGTGAAGCGCTGCACGGTTTTTCCATCGTGCTCGACCATTTCAAAAAATACTGTTTCCGGACGGGTCCAGAACGAACCGTCGGCAGCGGTATAGACGATCATGACGATGTTCGGATCGGATTCGAGTTTGGCGGCGCAGATGAAATCATAGATGCCACCTTTATAGTGTCTGAATTGCATGGTGCCTCTCCTCGAAAATCATTACATCTTGACGATCCAGCTGGCAATCACCAGCACGACGCCGATGTTGATCGGAATATTGATGCCGGGCTGTTTTCTGCCGTAGGCCTGCATGGCATTCAATACTGCAAAGCCGCCCCATATCAGCAGATTTCCGCCGCCGCGCAGCCAATCAACCTGATCGATGCCGGTCAGTAACTGATGCGCACCGGCCAGTGCCAGATAAATGCAGATCGCCGCAAGAAGCAGACGGACGTTTTTCTTTTTAAGGATTTCTTCGAAGGACTGCCCTGAAAACATGTGTACTCCATTTGATGTGCCGTTATTGTAAGTGAGGACGGCGATCGGTATTTAATACTTTGCAGGCAGTACACGCAGCAATTGCCCGTTCGCCTCATCTGTCAGTACATACAGCAAACCATCCGGTCCTTCGCGCACATCGCGTATGCGCTGCCCCACATACTGCAGCAGGCGTTCTTCGCGTACGACCTTGCCGTCCTTGAGTTCCAGCCGCGCCAGATAACGGAACTTGAGCGAACCGACAAACAGGTTGCCTTGCCACGCCTTGCCGTATCTGTTGCTCCGCAAAAAACTCATGCCGGATGGTGCAATCGATGGCGTCCATTGATACAGCGGCTGTTCCATGCCGGCTTTTGATGTCAGGCCTGCACCGATTTTTCCGCCGCCATAATTCTCGCCATAAGTAATGACAGGCCAGCCGTAATTTTTTCCGGCTTGCGGCAGATTGATTTCATCGCCGCCTTGCGGGCCATGTTCATGCGTCCATAATTTTCCATCCGGACCCAGCGTGGCGCCTTGCACATTGCGATGCCCGATGCTCCAGATTTCTGCCAGTGCACCGGGTTTGCCGACGAAAGGATTATCTGCCGGCACCGAACCATCCTTGCGGATGCGCACGATTTTCCCGTGATGGTTGTTCATGGTTTGCGCATCCTGCATGCGATTGAAGCGATCACCCAGTGTCAGGAACAACGTGCCGTCGGTGTTTTCAACGATACGGCAGCCGAAGTGCGCGCGACTGTCGAATTTCGGCTGCTGACTGAACAATACTTTTACTTGTTCCAGTCGCGTGGCATCGTCGGACAAGCGTGCTGATGCCAGTGCCGTCGAATTTCCGCTACCGCCGGTTTTTGCATTGGCGGCTTCGCTATAGCAAAAATAGATGGTGCGATTGCTGCTGAATTTGCTGTCCGTGATCACATCGAGCAAGCCGCCCTGACCGCCGACATCGATGTTCGGCAAGCCGGCGACAGGCGCAGAAATCGGAAGGCCTGGCTGCACCACGCGCAGAGCCCCCGCACGTTCGCTGACCAGCATGCGCTGGTGATCGATGAAGGCGAGCGCCCATGGGTGATCCAGCCCCTGTGCAATGATTTCCGTGCGTATTGCGCTGGCATCCTGCGCCGAGGCGGAGGAAATAACGATGCATAAGAGAGCGGCGGCCTTGCAGCAATGCCTGCGCATGGATGCTCCAGGGGGATGGAAGGAAAGAAGCATGATCGGGATCAGAATAAAAGCGTATGAAAAATCCGGCTGCGCACCGCTGTCCGTGCCAGCGGGCAGACAGCGTATGCGCGGCATTGAAAATGCTGGTGATTTTGTATGCGCCGTAGACCCGGACGCATACAAACAGTATTGGCGTTACGGCGAGGAATTCGCCAGCTTCTTGACGCTGGTAATTGCGTAACCTTTGGCCTGGATTTGCTCAAAGGGAGCATCGATCGAAAAATTTTCCAGCTGCGTTGCGCCATCTTCCACATCTACGCCGCGATTCGTCAACTCCCAATCCGTATTGACTGCCTCTTCCGGGATCAACTTGCCTTCGGGTACGGCCATATAGGAAAAATGACCGGCGTGCTCTGCTCTTCTATAAATATCAATGCGCATGACGAATCCTTAGAAAAGTGAAGGGGTGGCCTTTTGTGACTGTACATCGCTGCATTGGTTGCGTGAAGCACCTGGACTGAACTTTGCAGGAATTACATGGCTGGCTTGAATATTGCCTTATTGGAAATTACCGGCATTAAGTTGCGGCATCTACGCGCAATGTGACGGATTTCCGACATTTTGTACGTAGATCAGCACTATATGTGACAAAAATGATATTTTTTTGCAAATAAACGTTACATCCGGGCAATGAATGACTTGCACCATGCTAGTGTTTTCATACATTCTAGGGGGAGTAATGCGAACTACTCGAATCTGTGAGAGGTATTCATGTTGAAATTTAATTTTTCAGTGAAGACGCGCGAAGGCCAAAAAATAGAAAGCATCGTGATCGGCGGGATGGATCGCGAAGATGCTGAACGAAAATTGCGGCAAATGTATCGTCATTGCGAAGTATTGCGTTGTGACATAAAGGGGCATGTACAACGCCCTGGTATCGCTCATTCAGTTGACGATATTCTGTCTCTCATCTCGCGCTAAGGCGGGTGCGTCGATAAAGCCTTCAGCCAGCAATTCATCGAGCAAGGTTTCGTAATCCTGTGCGCCACGACTGTGAGGCGCATGCTCGAATATTGTCTTGTTATATGCGGGACTTTCCGCCAGGCTGACATTTTCCGAGATGCGCGTGCGACAGACCTCGGCGCCGAATCTTTCTTCCAGTATTTTCAGCACTTCCCACGCCATGCTGCGTCGTCCGTCGAAGCGCGTCAATAAATAACGTCGATTGACGCGGCGCTTCAACACAGGCTCCAATGCCTTCAGGGTTTTTTCAATCTGGATGGCGCCCTTTGCCGATAGATGATCCGCCGATACCGGTATGATCAGGCAATCGCAGGCAAAGATTGCATTCAGCGACAGCACGCCTATCAATGGGCAGCAATCGATCATGACCGGCGTGTTTTCGTCGTTGAATTTTTCGCCGCGCAAATTGGCATTGAGCATGTTGACGATATCGTAGCCTTTGCCAAACATGGTATCGATTTTCGATAATTCCATATGCGCCGGAATGATGCCGATGCCGCTGGTAGGCGATACGCGCACCAGTTCGCGCAATGTGCGATTGTGCTGAAACAGACTGAGGATAGTGTCGTTGCCCGAATTCGCCATCACGCCGGTGACTGCGCTCAAGTGCGCTTGCGGGTCCAGATCAATACCGTAAGGTTGGCAACCGCGTCGCGCCAGTGCGGCTGCAAGATTCAGTGCAGTCGTGGTTTTTCCCACGCCGCCTTTTTGATTGAATACGGTGACTATCGTCATAAGGTTCCCGAATGCGATGCAACTGCATCGATACAGCTATCCATCATTGACGCGGCCGTTCTGGCGGACACCATGATTCCCGGTACATTATTTCAATGCGCGTATGCTGGGCATGGACGGCGGACACGCAGTTTCAGAATAGTAACATCATGACTTTGTCATGCCGTCATTCAGTCCCACACATGTGCCGTCGCTATTCAATCAAGCGCTGGGAGCGTGAAGCCTGCCTTTCTCCGTGTAATGTTCAACATGCTTTTCTGTTTCGGTAATGCAGGAAAATTTCTATGGTGGCGAGCGCAGCAGAAGATATGGCGAGCAATGGCATCGCGACAAACAGGCATGCGGCGCATATCCATCCTCCAACAGGCATGGCTTTCCATGCGCCGGGCAGCAGCTTCGGCAAGCCCAAGCTGCCAGTCTTGCGGCGCTTGAAGAACATGACCCAGCCGGAGAGCAGCGAAAAAACAATGCCCAAGCCGAATATCAGCAATAGAAGCTGATTCCACCAACCGAATTCCCCGCGATGAAACGGGATGCCGATACCGGTTGCCTTGGAAAAGGCGGTCTGATTTTTCCAGTCGGAGTAGAACAAGGCGTGGCCGCTGTATGCATCGAGCATCATGTCGACACGTTTTTTCGGCTGTGCGGGATCGTAACTACTCACGCGCCAGGTGCCGAGACGATCGCGCGGAGCGATCAGCTGCAATGCAATTTCCGGCGCCTGCCGCCGTGCGGCATCTGCTGCAGCTTGCCATGTCATTGGCGCTATACCGTCAATGATCGTCGACGTTAAATTGCGCGGTGCCTGCGGTGATGCCTGGCCGATGCTGTCGCGTGCCAGACGAACCTGATCGCCGGCATATTTGCTCCATGTCAAACCGGTTGTCAGAATAACGAAACTCATCACACTCAATGCAACGCCGATGAAGCCGTGCCATTGCGCCCACGCCTTGCGGCCGCTGGCACCGCGTTGCGGCAACCCTTTCTCACTGTTGCGCGGCCACCATAAATAAATCCCGGTCAGCAGCATCACCATCAACCAGCTTGCTGCCAGTTCAATCAGCCAGCGCCAGCTATCGCTTTGCAGCAGAGTGGAATGCAGCTTCTTGCTCCAGGCGCCAAACCGTTCGTTCCCTGTGTGCATGCCCAGTACGGCAGTCGTATAAGGATTGACGTACACTACGGCGGTTCGTGCGCTGCGATTGGCTGCCGCAGTCTTTGCCGGAGCAGCCCGGTGAGCAGCATGTTCGTCTGTCGATGCGTGTGCGTTGTGCGCGTCGGGCAGCATGAAAAATACCCTGACACTATCGCTAGGTGCGAAAGCCGGCACGACCGAACGCAACGATGATTCTGCTGGTACGGCAAGGCGAGCAGCGCTTATCGCAGCATCCAGCGTGCGCATCTCGCCGACAGGCTGGACATGATCCAGATCGGCGTATAAAAGCTGCTCGATTTGCGGCGTGAAGATATACAGAATGCCGGTCAGCGCCGCAAGCAGCGCAAATGGCGACGCGATCAGCGCGGCCCAGAAGTGGATGCGCCAGAACAGGCTTTTTCGCCTTGCTCCAAGCGATGCAAGTTCGTATTGTGCCGGCATGGCAGTCTTATTCATGGCGCATCCTATTTCAGCTTGCTTAATCAAGATCAAACTTCAACTCCGCCAGCACGGTGCGCTGCGGATACGGGTGGAAGTTCCAGTATTTCTTGTTGTTGAGATTGTCGATGCCGAGTGATGCTGTCCATTGCTTGGCGATCCGATAGCGCACGCGTACATCGGTGACAAAAAAGCTGCTGACACCGGTATAGGCAAAGCCGTTGACGTCGCTGTTATCGAGCTGTCCGTATTGGCGACCGCTATAGCGGGCACCGAAGGTGTAAGTCCAGCGATCATCAGGACGATAACTTGCAAGCGCACTTGCACGCCACTTCGGCACACGCGGCTGCCATTTGCCGACGCTTGCGGGATTGTTGTCATTCCTGACGGTTTTGGAATCGGCAAAGGTCACGCTGCCTGACAGATCCAGCCCGCGTATCGCGATATCGTTTGCCTGATAGGCGACTTCCAGGCCGGTGGTGCGCATGTGATCGACGTTTTGAATATTGGTAACGTTGGTCGCGACATTGAGCTGGGAATATAGTGCGTCCTTCGTATCCTCATGAAAGATGGTGGCGCGCAACAATCCATTGCCCAGATCTCGCTCAGCAGTCAGTTCGCTGGTCCATGATTTCTCTGGTTTTAGATTTGGATCGTTTTTAGATAGTATGTTTGTAGTGGGGTCCAACGAGCCTTGATAGAGTTCGGAAACAGTGGGAAAGCGTATCGCTCTGCCTAGAGACGCTTTCAATGCCCACTGCGGGGTGGCTTGATAAGCAATCGCAGCTTTTGGTGAAAAATAATTTTCGTTTCTATCGTTGAAGGCGACTGTTGTATTGCTGTTTGACAGAGAACCGTTGCTTGCTTGCCATTGTTCAAGTCGTCCCCCCAGCGTCGTCTTCCAGTTTTTTGCGATGCGCCATGTATCTTGCGCATACAGACTTTGCAAATTCGTGTCGCCATTAAAAGACGATGAGCGAGTGCCGGCATTTGCAGCGATCCAATCACTGGTATTGAAAGTCGACGTGCGCAATTGATAGGCATCGCGTTGATACCCGAAGTCGACGATATGCGCACCCTCGGTGCCGTCAGGCCGCCATGTACCTTTCAATGCAAACGTATTCCATCCAGTGCCGCTCATATCTGTCAGCGTTCCTGTGCCGCCAACTGCCGCATTTGGATAGGCAGTACCGGATGCTCTGACTAGATCTTTCTGATAATCGTACAGACTGGCTGCAACTTCCCAATCCCATGTGCCGCGCGTATTGCTCTTCAGCGATAAAGCTTGCATCACATGTCGCTGATCAGAGCGGGTGGCGGAGAAATCGGTCGGTTTCAGGTTGTATGTACTGCCGTCTATGCTCACGTTGCCGCTGTAGACGGGATTACCTGCAGCATCGCGCAAATAGGTTTCCGGCATTCTGTCAGTGTTGTTTTGCCACCAGCCGAGTAGGTAGCTTGCGCGCAGCGTCGGCGAAAAATCGTAAGCCAGCTTGATCTTGCCCTGATCTTGTGTCGTCGCAGTCTGGCCGGTGGTGCCGAGAATCTGCGTTGGATTATTCTTCGTATCCTTGCCGGTCACCGCGCCGGTAACTGGGGTGGGCGCGCCAACTGGGCAAGAACTACCACAAGGTGTTTTGCTGACGATCACAATCGGTTGACCGTCGCTATCGAGATGGCTGGCGTTGATCCACCATGACCATGCGCCGTTGCGATCGCCCAGTGATACGCTTTCCTGATGACCAGAAAAAGTCGAATGCGTGCCATACAGATCGTAGTTCTGCGTAAAGCCGCTAACCTTGGCATGCCCTTCAAACTTGTCCGGCATGCGTGTCACATAATCGACCACTGCCCCAGCCGAGTTGCCTGGATATGCGGCGGAGAACGGGCCGTACAGTACATCGACGCGGTCGATTTCTTCCGGAGTCACCATGCCCCAGCGTGGTGTAAAACTGGCGCCGTTGCCCAGCAGATTGGATAGCAAAATTCCATCCGCATAGACCATCGAGCGGGCGCTATTGCCAGTGCCGGATGCTCGGCTTGCCAGTACGGCGTGATCGTAGTCGCCGATGTAGCGCTTGCGTACCAGCAGGCTGGGGAAATATTTCAGCGCATCTTCAGCATCGGTCGCGTTGATGGTCTCTGCTATCTGTTTGCCGGTAATGCTTTCAATGGTGGTCGGGATCTGTGTCGGCAGCGAAGTCGGCTGGCCGCTGGTTACGGTAATCGTGCCTAGTGTCTTGACGACAGTGTCAGTTGCCTCCTGCGCGTATGCACAGGTCGAGAAAGCTGCGAGTACTGCAGCGTAAATCGGATTGAATCGATGCTTCATTCTTCGTTATCCTTGTTTTCTGCATAGGCAGCGAGCGCAGGCGTCGCTACCGGATCTTGATAGATGACTGTTTAATTTTGATGCGGTACGCCAGGTGGCGATTGGGTCGTAGAGTTCAGCGCACGGGCCGGCACCTTCAACTCAAGCGTCTCGCGCTTCTTGTTCCTGTCTTCAAACACCAGCGTCAGCGGCACGACATCGCCTTCCCTGATCGGATTCTTCAGGTCGAAAAACATGACGTGATAACTGCCTGGTTTCAATGTCACGGTTTTGCCGGCTGGCAGATCGAGGGCGGGAATCTGGCGCATGCGCATGATGTTGTCCTGCATGGCCATTTCATGGATTTCTGCACGCGCGAGCGGAGAGCTGACCGCGACCAGGCGTGCATCGGTTTTGCTGTTCAGTTGCATGAAGGCGCCAGTGGCTTTTTGCGCCGGCACCGTGGCGCGCACCCATGGATCGGTGACGGTGACTTGTGCGAATGACGCGAATGAGAATGCGCTTAACAGAGCGGTCAAAAATATTTTTTTCATGATGTTTTCCTTGATTAAGTGAAGTGCGATGTGCCGGATCAGCGCGTGATGCCGAGGTCGGAGCGGCTGATGATGACGCATGACGGCGCGCAGCCGGGATGGCGCGTATCGGTCAGGGTCTGCAGCGGGATGAGCTGCATTTCAACCGCAGGAAAGGATGTTTTGGTTTGCAATGCGGCAGAACGATGCATGCTGTACGACAGCGCTGCAATCAGAATGGCGATGACATTAAGGGCAATGACAAACTTGCGTCGGGTAGACATGGCAAGCTCCTGTTTCGAGATGAAGGCACGCCGACAGACGAGCGCCTGCTACCAGCAAGCGTGACTATCGGTACTCGGCAACGATCAGGAAAAAGCGGGGGGAGCGCGCGGTTGCGCCACGGCCCATGCAAACAGCGGGCGCGACGACTGGTAGAACAGGGAAGGGAGAACGTGGTCGCCACTGACGACCGGCATGACAAAATCAGCTGCTGGCGGCAGGCCGATGGTGCCGGCGTGGCTCAGGCAAAACGGGCAGTGTTCGAAATGCACGGCCTGCTCATTGGTAGCAGGTGCTTTTTGGGTTTGTTCGGCATCGACCATCACCATCTTGCTGCCGGCGACGGTACAAATTTCCATCCATGCGTTCGGTGCGCCTTGGGCGGCAGCAACGGCATGAGAAATGGAAGGCGCAAGCGATGCCATCAGAATCGCAAAACATGCGATCCAGGCGGCAAACCGATGCTTGGCTTTTGTCATTCTCATTACGGAGCGTTACGGGATAAGATTTATTCGCTTGCGGAAGCCGTGCTGTGCACGGCACTGAGCCATCGTTTCTCAACATATTATAGTCGGGCTGCGCGCGAATGGGTAGCATGGGCGGCAACACAGGCTGTCCCGGCATTCTGCAGCGCAATATACTTAC
Organism: Herminiimonas arsenicoxydans; assembly: GCA_000026125.1. Lineage (GTDB taxonomy): Bacteria > Pseudomonadota > Gammaproteobacteria > Burkholderiales > Burkholderiaceae_D > Oxalicibacterium > Oxalicibacterium arsenicoxydans. The sequence continues at coordinate 59,483 of CU207211.1, forward strand.
ACTTGATCGGTAATCCGGCCCTATGAATAGAAACCCTTCCGTCATGAAACAAGAAAACGGCCTGCTGCTTGCCGCAGCCTTGATAGTCATTGCGCTTGCAGTGTCCGCGATCCACCCTTTCGACAGACTGACATGGCTGATGGAAGTGATGCCGGTACTGATTGCACTGCCGCTGCTTGCCTATACTTACCGGCGCTTTCCGCTGACGAATCTGTTGTACTGCCTGATTTTTATTCACGCACTGATCCTCATAGGCGGCGGTACCTATACGTATGCGCGCGTGCCGGTCGGTAACTGGGTACAGGATCTGTTATCGCTGGCGCGCAACCCCTACGACAAGCTGGGTCACTTCTGGCAGGGATTGGTACCGGCGCTGGTGGCGAAGGAAATTCTGCTGCGCGGCAAATATGTATCCGGCCAGAAAATGCTGGCCTTCCTCTCCATCTGCGTTGCGATGGCGATCAGCGCCTGGTATGAATTGATCGAATGGTGGGCAGCGCTGATCATGGGCCAGGGCGCAGATGAGTTTCTTGGTACGCAAGGCGATCAATGGGATACCCAATCCGATATGTGGCTGGCATTTCTCGGCGCCACGGTGGCCATGGTGCTGCTGGCCGGCCTGCATAACCGGCAGCTCAGGCAATTCGAGGAGTCGCCCGGAACGGTTGAAAAATGATGCTGTCGCATGAATGCGTGAAACCAGTCACGATGTCCGATTGCACAGGAGGCGTTCAACATGATTACGGAAAATACCCAGTCCCGCATTATTCCCTGCCTGCGTTACCGCGATGCACCGGCTGCGATTGCGTGGCTGTGCGACACTTTCGGTTTTGAAAAGCAGGCGGTCTATGCCAACCCGGACGGCAGCATCGCGCATGCGCAACTGACATCAGGCAAGGGCATGATCATGATCGGCTCGGTCAGCCCGGAAAGCGAATGGGGCAAGCTGATCAGGCAGCCGGATGAAATCGGCGGCGTGGAAACGCAGAGCTCGTATCTGATTGTGGACGATGCAGACGCTGTTTACGCACGCGCGAAGGCGGCGGGAGCGAAGATCGTGATCGAGATCAAATTCGAGGATTATGGCGGACGCGGCTTCAGTTGCCTCGATCTGGAAGGCAGGCTATGGAGCATCGGCACTTACGATCCCTGGTGATGCGTGCATGATATCTGCATGAATCCACCACGCTACACGACAGGAACAGACCATGCACAAGCACGACGCTGCAGCCAGAAAATTATTTGGCGTATCTTACGACGAGCTCGATGAGAGTGCGCGCAAGGTCATGCACCATATGGTCGGACGCACCCATATAGCGCGCGATACCGGCAAGGATTACGCTGCAAAGATCAGTCGCGGTCAGCGCGCCGCCGATGCGGTGGCGGCGTTTGGCGGCTCCTGGATTTTCATCGGCTTGTTTGCGGCCACGATGCTGGTATGGATAAGCCTGAATTCCCTGGTTTTGCTGCGCTATGACAAGGCCTTCGATCCCTACCCTTATATCTTGCTGAATCTGGTCTTGTCGATGCTGGCGGCGATACAGGCGCCCATCATCCTGATGTCGCAAAACCGGCAGGCTGAAAAAGACCGCCTGAACGCGCAGCACGATTATGAAGTGAACTTGAAAGCGGAACTGGAGATCATGCTTCTGCATGAAAAAATAGATATGCTGCGAGAAGGGCAATGGAGCACGCTGCTGGATCTGCAAAAGGAACAGCTGGCCATGCTGACCAGCCTGAACGAACAAAAAAACCAGCGCAATTGAGTCTTTTTTCCGGGCATGAAAGGACAGTCATTGAACGAGCAGGCAGTGCAACAATATTTGTACGATCACATTCCCTTATCCAGGGCGATGCAGGTGGAGGTGTCAAGCGTGCAGCCGGATGAAGTGATTCTGTCTGCGCCACTGGCGCCGAATATCAATCATCAGAAAACCGTATTCGGCGGCAGTGCTTCCGCCGTGGCAATCCTTGCCGCATGGTCGCTGCTGCATGTACGGCTCGATGCTGCCGGCATCAAGAGCCAACTCGTCATCCAGAGCAACACCATGCAGTATGAATTGCCGATCAGCGGCACTTTTACGGCGCGCGCGACCATCGCCGAGCCGGCCGCCTGGCAACGCTTCGTGCGCACTTTCGAACGCAGGGGGCGAGCGCGTATTAGCGTCACCTCGGTGCTGGAATACGAGGGCCGGCAGGCGGGTTGCCTGCAAGGCGAGTTTGTTGCACTGGCGCCTGTAGCAAACTGATTCGACGTCTGATTTCATGCGTAACCATCGTGACCGGCAGATGGCCTGAGCAAGTGTGGGCGATGGCATTTTTGCGCTATAGTTCTGCAAACGCAAAATGCAGTGCCGTGTAAACCACTCTGTGCCGCTGCTTGCGCCACTGGCGTTGTTGAGACGCTGCCACTTCAGTCAGACAGTGCGATAGCCTGCAATCCCTGATCCAATCATTTTTTATTCGATACTTTCATCATGAGCGACGACAATTTCAAGGCCAAAGACATTTCCAGAAAACCGCCGGCACCGCCGGATCCAAATCAGAAATTCTGGGATATGGCCGATACCTTTATCCAGCTTGCGAATGAGAATTCCAAAGGCGCGGCGGCCGGCCAGGTATGCGCGTCCATGATGTACGCGAGTGCCCGCTTCGGCGCGTTTGTCGCGTCCGGTGATGCGCCATCGGAAGCGACGTTCAAGGATCAGATAGATGGTGCGGTGGCGTATTTCCGTACCGAGTATGAAAAGATGCTGCGCGAAAATTTCCGCGATTATGCAGAAAATTTCCAAAGCTATCATCCGGAAAAGAAATAAGCCTGAAGCTGTCATACGCGCGGAACGTAAAAAAAAGCCTCGATCTGCGATTGCCGCAGCATGGAGGCTTTTTTACATCCGCCTGGAATGGCGGCTGGCGGTTCAGGCCGATTTGGACAGCGGATTGAAATGTTCAACAGTTGGCGGTGCGGCGAAGTATGGGCCGACAATTGCGCGCCATTCCTGGAATGCCGGCGACTCACGGAAATCGACAGTGTGATTTTCCAGTGTTTCCCAGTAAATCTGGATCACGTAACGTTCAGGTGTTTCTATGCATTTGTTGATCACGTGCTGTTTGTAGCCTTTGGCCTTGGCGATGACTTGTTCCAGGCCGCGTTGCACGGCGGCGTCAAATTCGGTTTGCTTGCCCGGCTGGATACGGATGTCGACGAGTTCGAGAATCATGTGGGGTTCCTGTAAAAGTTTTGGATGCGGAATTATTGCATTTTGTCCCGCATGCCGCATCTGCTGCCTGTGGCCTACTCCGTTTGCCGTTCGTGAATCTTTGCGAGTCCTGCCGCAGTACAGCACCTGGTCGTGTTAAGTTGGCGTAACAACTGGAGAAGTTCATGCAGAGAAATTTGAGCGCAATCATGCTGACGGCCATCGCACTTGCCTTGCCGGTGTTGCCCTTGCAGGCTGAAGAAATCGGTGAAGTCAGTACGGTCTTCCGTTTCCTGGGCAAGAACGACCGCATTGTGATCGAAGCCTACGATGATCCGAAGGTGGCGGGTGTGTCATGTTACGTTTCGCGCGCGCGTACCGGCGGTATCAGCGGTACGGTCGGTCTGGCCGAAGACACGGCGGATGCGTCGATAGCGTGCCGGCAGATAGGCGACACGCTGCGTTTCACCGGCAAGCTGCCACAGCAGGAAGAAGTGTTTTCCGAACGCCAATCGATCGTATTCAAACGTCTGCATGTCGTGCGCGTGGTCGATCCGTTGCGTAATACACTGGTGTACATGACCTATTCCGACAGGCTGATTGAAGGCAGCCCGAAAAACGGCGTGACAGCGGTACCAGTGCCGCGCAGCAATCCGATTCCCCTGAAAAAATAATCTGCTCACATTTACCCGGTTCATCATGCTCGCTAACGCCAAATTCAATGCCGTTGTCACCGCTTCCTATGTTTTGATGGGTGCAGCCCTGCTGCTCGTCATGCATCAGGGTTTGCTGGCTGCACTTTTCTCCGGTTTGCTGGTGTATTCGCTGGTGCAGTTGCTGGCGCCCAAGCTGGGCAAGAAGCTGGTGGGCCGACGTGCGCAGGTGGTGGCGGTGGCTTTGTTGAGTTGTCTCATTGTGGCGGCACTGACGGTAGGAATCTGGGGCGCCATCCGCTTTCTGCAAAGCGATGCCGGCAGAATTTCGGTGCTGCTGCAAAAAATGGCCGATATTCTGGAAGCTTCGCGCAGCCAGATTCCGGCGTGGATGGCCGCCTATATTCCGGTCGATGCCGATGCCTTGCGCGACATGCTTACCGGCTGGTTGCGTGCACATGCGCTGGAAGCGCGTTCCATGGGCAATGAAGCGGGCCGTATCCTGGCGCATATCCTGATCGGCATGATCATCGGTGCAATGGCTGCGCTGTACGACACCACTACTACAAACAACTATAAACCGCTGGCTGCGGCGCTGCATGTGCGCGTCGTAGTCTTGCACGAGGCGTTTCGCAATATCGTGTTTGCACAAGTGCGTATTGCCGCGATCAATGCGGTGCTGACCGGTATTTACCTGATCGTGATTCTGCCGCTGGCCGGCATCGAACTGCCCTTGCGCAAGACAATGGTCGTGGTGACCTTCCTCGTCGGCTTGCTGCCGGTGATCGGCAATTTGATTTCAAACACCATACTGGTAATCATCGGCCTGTCGCATTCGCTGCATACCGCATTGGGGTCGTTGCTGTTTCTGATGACGATACACAAGCTGGAGTATTTCCTGAATGCGAAAATCATCGGCCATCACATCGATGCGCGCACCTGGGAATTGCTGACGGCAATGCTGGTGATGGAGTCGATATTCGGCATCCCCGGCGTGGTGGCGGCACCGGTGTTTTATGCCTACATCAAGAAAGAATTGAGCAGTCGCGGCCTGGTCTGAGGCGCAGGTTCATTGCCCATCTCTTGATTGCAGCCATGCTGCCGCGCCCAGGCCGGCGGTGCGTCCGCTGGCAAAACAGGCGCTGAGCAGATAGCCGCCGGTTGGCGCTTCCCAATCCAGCATCTCGCCGGCGCAAAATACGCCGGGCATGGCGGGCGCCATCAGGCGTTCGTCCAGCGCCTCAAACAGCACGCCGCCGGCACTGCTGATGGCTTCGTCCAATGGACGTGCTGCAATCAGCCGCAGCGGCAAGCCCTTGATGGCCTGCGCCAGTTTGTGCGGATGTGCGTAATCTTCTTTTGCCACCACTTCGCGCAACAATCCCGCCTTCACGCCGGCAATGCCGACCTTGCTTTGCAAATGGCTGGCCATGGAACGCGCGCCGCGCGGCTGGGAAACTTCGTCCAGTACGCGCTCGAAAGTTTTGCCTGGCGCTAGATCCAGCGTCAGTGTTGCATAGCCTTGCCGGATGATCTGTTCGCGCAAGTGCGCCGACAAGGCATAGATCAGGCTGCCTTCAATGCCCGTGGCGGTGACGACAAATTCGCCCTGCCGTTTGTATTCGCTGCCATCGACAGCAACGCAACTGGCAATGACCGCCTTGACGGGCTGGCCGGCGAAGCGCTCCTGAAAATGCGTACTCCAGCCGATATCGAAGCCGCAGTTAGCCGGTTTCAACGGCGCCGCCGCGATCCCGTGCTGCGCCAGCAATGGCAGCCATGCACCATCGGAGCCCAGTCGGGCCCAGCTGCCGCCGCCCAGCGCCAGTATCGTCGCATCGGCTTGTACCTTGCACTCGCCTTCCGGCGTGGCGAAGCGCAGATGGCCTGTCTCGTCCCATCCCAGCCAGCGGTGACGCATGTGAAATTTGACGCCGGCATCGCGCAGGTGCTTCAGCCATGCGCGTAACAGCGGCGCGGCTTTCATATCGATTGGAAAGACGCGTCCCGACGAGCCGACAAAGGTCTCTATGCCGAGTTCATGCGCCCATGCACGCAGCGCATCCGGATCGAAGGCTTGCAACATGGGGGCGATTTGCGGCGCGCGGCTGCCGTAGCGCGACAGGAAAGCCGCACCTGCTTCAGTATGTGTCAGATTCATTCCGCCTTTGCCGGCCAGCAGGAATTTGCGGCCGACCGAAGGCATGGCGTCGTATACATCCACCGCCATGCCGTGCGAAATCAGCACTTCTGCAGCCATCAGGCCGGCCGGGCCGCCGCCGATGACGGCGACTTTACGTGAGGGTAATACGTGATCAGACATAAGCAGGGGCTGGCTGTAAATATGTGCAAAGACGAGCAGCAAGGCGCATGAGGTTCCGCTTCAGATGCGGATGGATGCCAAGCTTGCATCATCCTGTATGGAAGGCGCCATTCTTGATCAAGGCGGAAATTTGTACAAGCGAATAAGCAGCCTGTTCATGCAGCATGTTTATTTCGTAAGACCGTATCGGCGATAATATTTGCTCGTCGCCGCCACTTTCCAGGAATCTTTCAAACATGACGCTTGCTCGCTGCAGCTGGGCCAATCCAGCCAATCCGCTGTATCTCAAATATCACGATGAAGAATGGGGCGTACCCTGCCACGATGAAACGCGCCTGTTTGAGATGCTAAATCTGGAAGGCGCGCAGGCCGGTCTTAGCTGGTCGACCATACTCAACAAGCGTGAAAACTATCGCGTCGCCTTCGATCAGTGGGATGCCAGAAAGATCGCTGCTTATGACGCGGACAAAGTAGCCGCGTTGCTGGCCAACCCCGGCATCGTACGCAATCGCCTGAAAGTGGCGGCCACGATCAACAATGCCCGGGCTTATCTGCGCTTGTGCGAAGACATCGGCAGTCTGGATGCATTTTTATGGGCTTATGTGGATGGCGAGCCGATTTTGAATGCGCGTGCGAGTATCAATGAAACGCCGGCCACGACGCCTCTGTCGGATCAGCTGTCCAAGGATCTGGCCAGGCGCGGCTTCAAGTTTGTCGGCTCGACGATCATCTACGCTTATATGCAGGCGATAGGGATGGTGAATGATCATGCGCAGGACTGCTTCTGTTATCAGGCACCCAGAATATAGGCGTGGGAGCAGGCTGACTTGTTCGCGGGCAAAAAAAAAGCCCGCACAAGAAGGCGGGCTAAATCTATATCAAAGGAGGAGACATAGAGGAGACAGGTGAAGTATAGGGCGCTGACTTTGGCAAAGCCAATTCTCATTTCTGATATCGGATATTCGATTTGTGAATATCACATTGGAAATATACGTCAGGGTCTTATGACTTGTTGTTGCGCACCGACATGCGTAACATTACGCCTCCGGATAGCGCAGGCAAAAAAAAGCCCGCACAAGAAGGCGGGCTGAATCTATATCAAAGGAGGAGACATAGAGGAGACAAGTGAATTATAGGGATTCTTGTCGCGGCGCACCAATTTCCTTTTCTGATATCAGATATTTGAAATATGAATATGCCGTCTTGCAAGACGGCAATCTTCCTGGAATCACGGTCTTGGCAGGCATTTTCCGGGCAGCCCTGCCGGATAGTGCGATTTTTGCTAAAATTTGCTTGCGCACGGGTAACACATCGCCATTCTTCAGGCCGCGCATCAATCCGGAACAAGGACGTGGGGACGACCTCACCGCTCCATCATCAATCGGGGACGGCCTCGGCAATGTGGAGAAACAAATTATGCCCTGGCTTATTCTTGTAATTGCCGGCCTGTTTGAAATAGGCTGGGCCATCGGACTCAAATACACGGACGGTTTTACGCGTTTGTGGCCGACGGTCGGTACGCTGGGCGCGATGCTGATCAGCGTCGTGTTGCTGGGTTTGGCAATGAAATCGCTGCCGGTGGGAACTGCCTATGCAGTCTGGACTGGTATAGGCACCGTTGGCACCGTCATCCTGGGGATGGTGTTGCTGGGTGAGGCGGCTTCCGCGGTGCGCGTGGTCTGCATAATGCTGATCGTGGCCGGGATAATCGGATTGAAGGTTTTCAGCCCGACTTGATCGCCTTGGCGGCGGACGCGCCCTGCGTCCGCCCTCTGCATCAATCCTTCTGGTCTTTCTTTTTGCCTGGCTTTTTTGCTGACTTTCTAACTTTTGGCGCCAGCATCGTGTGCCGGCAGCTTGCCGCGCCGCAACGGCATTCGTAGGCCTTTTTCAAGGCCTTGGTCTGACGCTCGTCGACCACCAGGCCGTAATCGTAATTGAATTCCTCGCCGCGTTTGATATCGCGCAGAGTGTAAATATAGACGCGTTTTTTTTCTTCGCGCGCTTCGCAGTTCGGTTCGCATGCGTGATTGATCCAGCGTGCATCGCTGCCATCGACACCGCCATCGATCATCTTGCCGCTTTCGAGGCTGAAAAAGAAGGTGTGATACGGATTTTCCGGATCGCTGCCGTGACGCTTGGCTGCCTCTTTGTCGCTGATGCGTTCGCCTTCGTATTCGATCAGCAGCGTGTCGGCCGGAATGTTGCGCGTGGCAAAAACGCCGCGGCCGTGTATCGGTGAATTTCTGACGATGAATGCAGGTTTGTCTGACGCGGCTACGGTTTTGCTCTTGCTCGATGAGGTCATGTTCAGTTCAGTGACAAAAGAATGCGTGTTTTCAGGAGGTCTGGGGCCGACAGCCATGCACAAGAAGCATTCCACCTGCCGGCGCGCTATTGTCTATCAATACCGGCGCAAGGACAATTGCCTGACGACGTTTATCGACGCAGCCCGCAGCCGCGAGCATATTGGCGGCAAAATCACCGGCGGGAAATAAAAATGCATGCAAGCCGGGTGTGCCGACTTGCATGCATCGAGTAGCGATTGCGCCGATCAGGCGCGCCGTTACCTGTTCTCCCTGATTCGCCGTGCGGTTTTCTGCTTAAAATTCTTCCCAGTCGTCGCCGCTCTTGTCGGCGCTGATCGGTTTTTGCGGTTTGGTTTCCAGCTGCTTGTGCGGCGCGGCAGTCAGTGCTCTCGATGTGGTAGCCGGGTTAGCCGCTTGCAAGGCTGGTGCAGCACGCCTGGTTGATGCTGACGTTGACATGGCGCTGCCACCAGCGTCGAGTTTGAAGATGGCAACCGCACCAGACAGTTCCACAGCCTGATCCTGCATGCTTTGCGCCGCTGCAGCAGCCTGTTCGACCAGTGCCGCGTTTTGCTGCGTCATTTCATCCATCTGGCTGATCGCCTGATTGACCTGTTCGATGCCATCGCTCTGTTCCTGGCTGGCCGAAGTGATTTCACTCATGATATCGGCCACGTGCTTGACTGAAGTGACGATCTCCTGCATCGTGCTGCCGGCCTGGTCGACCAGCTTGCTGCCGGCATCGACCTTATGCACGGAGTCGTCGATCAGCGCCTTGATTTCCTTGGCGGCGCCGGCGCTGCGTTGCGCCAGATTGCGCACCTCGCTGGCGACCACCGCAAAACCGCGACCCTGCTCGCCGGCACGCGCCGCTTCCACTGCGGCATTCAAGGCCAGAATATTGGTCTGGAAAGCAATGCTGTCGATGACGCCGATGATGTCGACGATCTTGCGCGAGCTGTCCTTGATCGAGCCCATGGTGATCACCACTTCGCTGACCACGCTGCCGCCCTTGACGGCGACTTCGGTCGCGGACACGACCAGTTGATTGGCCTGCCGCGCATTGTCGGCATTCTGGCGCACGGTGGAGGTCAGCTCTTCCATCGAGCTGGCAGTTTCTTCCAGTGATCCGGCCTGTGCTTCGGTACGGCTGGAGAGATCGGCATTGCCGGAGGCAATTTCACCGGAAGCGACGGTAATGGTTTCAGTGCCGCGGCGCACGGCGCTGACGGTTTTGGACAAGCTGTCGTTCATGTCCTTGAGTGCCTGCAGCAATTGCCCGGTTTCATTGGTGGAGTTCACATGGATTTGCTGCGTCAGATCACCGGCTGCGACGCTGCGCGCAATCTGTACTGCATCATGCAGCGGGCGCGCGATCAGGCGGATTAGCCAGAATGCCATGAAGCCCGCCAGCAGTACGCCGAAGATGATGGCGCCTATCGAAATATTGCGCACCATGACAAAGCGCGTCTGCGATTCCTCGAATGCCTTTTTCGCTTCGCGCAGTTCCAAATCGATCAATGCGGCGACGCCGGCACGCACCGGCGTAATCAATTCTTCCATCGGCCCGTTGACGATCTCGGTCACGCGCAATACATTGCCGCCGCGTGAAGCGGCGATAGCCGGCTGCAGTGCTTTTTCGAGGAAAATCTTGCGGTCGGCGGCAAACTTATCTGCCAGCACTTTCGCTTCCGGCGTCAAAGTGCTGGCCATGAAAGCATCGAAAGCCTGATTGATTTCCTTCGAGTGTTTTTCAATCGCATCCATCTTCGGGATCACCAGACCGGGGTCGCCGTAAATCGATGCAGCAAGATCGAGTTGATTGATGGTCGATAGCGTGATGACGGTATTCAATTGCCCGATAGGCACAGTACGATCTTCGTACACGCTTCTCAATGCCTTGTTGGTTGTGTCGAGCGAGGTCAATCCCAGAATGCCGGTTGCTATCAGCAAGAGGGAGAGTATGCCCATGACGAATAAAAGCAGGGATTTTATAGTTATATTTTTTAACATGACGGTCTCAAAGCAAACAGGTGAATAACTGCAATCGGAGGAATACAATTTTCTCGCCGGGTGGCGCGGGTGCTGAGTGAGGCGACGGTTGGCAGCGTCAGGCGGGGCTGCGTTCCGCCAAACCCATGTCGGCGCCGGACATCAATTTCTCGATATCGATGAGTATCAGCATGCGTTCATCGACGGTCCCCAGGCCGAGCAGATAATCGGTGGCAAGGGCGCTATTCATTTCCGGCGGCGGTTTGATTTGTTCCGGCGTCAATGTGATGACGTCTGATACGCTGTCCACCACCATGCCGACGACATGGTTTTCGAGATGGAGAATCACGACGACGGTGAACTGGTCATAGCTCGGTGTACCGAGCTTGAACTTGATGCGCATGTCGATGATGGGGACGATGATGCCGCGCAGATTGACTACGCCTTTGATGAACTCGGGTGCGTTGGCGATGCGCGTGACGGTATCGTAACCGCGCAACTCCTGTACCTTTTGGATCGAGATACCGTATTCTTCCTTGCCCAGAGTAAAGGACAAGAATTCCAGCGTGCTTCCTGCTGCATTGATGACAGATTGTGCGTTGTGCGCAACTGCGTTCATGTGCACTCCTTTCAAGTCTCCGTTACGCGTTCTATGAACGTCTCTTTTTGCTTGTCGTGGGCACAAATATTTTTGTATAAGCTTGTTGTGCTCTCATTTACCATAAACAAATAGTTTCCGGCAGTCAATGCGCTAGGGGCTTATATGGGGATTTAGAAACGAATGCGTTGCGTAGAGGACAAAGCCTCGTTGTTACAGGGGAAAGTTGGTGTGAAGTTACTGTTAATTCCATGTCGATGAGACAACCAAATTTTTTTTGTAGCCTATGGTAAAAATCAGTGATGATGGACGCTGCCGTGTCATGTGCGAGCATTTTTCCGGCGCTCTCCAGTGAATAAAAATGCGTAGAGTAAAATAGCGCGCTGCCGACCGACACAGGCAGATGATTTTTACACGACTGGCTAGAAACAAGCATGCTGCGACTCACTGACGTTCAACTCCCCTTAGACCATACCGAAGAAGACTTGCTGGCGGCGATCATTGCGCGCCTCGGCATCACGGCCGACGACCTGATCAGCCATACGGTATTTCGTCGCGGTTACGATGCGCGCAAGAAAAACGCGATCATCATGGTCTACACGCTCGATGTAGAAGTGCGCAATGAAGAAAAAACGGCGAAGCGCCTGCAAGGCAATCGTCACGTCACGATTGCGCCCGACACCAGTTATCATTTTGTTGCGCAGGCGCCTGCCGACCTGAGCATGCGTCCGGTCGTGATCGGCTTCGGTCCCTGCGGCATTTTTGCTGCACTGGTTCTGGCGCAAATGGGTTTTCGTCCGATCATTCTGGAGCGTGGCAAGGAAGTGCGCGAGCGGACCAAGGATACCTTCGGCCTGTGGCGTAAACGCGAACTGAATCCGGAATCGAATGTGCAGTTCGGTGAAGGCGGCGCGGGTACTTTTTCCGATGGCAAGCTGTGGAGCCAGGTAAAGGATCCCAAGCATTACGGCCGCAAGGTGCTGATGGAATTCGTCAAGGCCGATGCACCGGAAGAAATCATGTACGTCAGCAAGCCGCACATCGGCACCTTCCGTCTGGTAAAGATGGTGGAGCTGATGCGCGAAACCATCAAGCAATTGGGGGGTGAATTCCGCTTCGAGAGCAAGGTCGACGATATCGAGATAGCAGACGGCAAGGTGTGCGGCCTCAAGCTGGCAGACGGTTCTCACATCGACACCAATCACGTCGTGCTCGCGATTGGTCACAGCGCACGCGATACTTTCCAGATGCTGCATGCACGCGGCATTTATCTCGAACCGAAACCGTTTTCGATCGGCTTTCGCATCGAGCATCCGCAATCGCTGATCGATGCCTGCCGTTTGGGCCCGAATGCAGGCCATCCGGTCTTGGGCGCAGCGGATTACAAACTGGTCTATCACGCCAGCAATGGCCGTTCGGTCTACAGCTTTTGCATGTGCCCGGGCGGGACAGTGGTGGCTGCCGCATCGGAACCGGGTCGCCTGGTGACTAACGGCATGAGCCAGTATTCGCGCAATGAACGCAATGCCAACGCCGGCATCGTGGTCGGTATTACGCCGAAAGATTATCCGGGCGATCCTTTGGCCGGCATGGAATTCCAGCGGCAATGGGAAGAGCGCGCGTTTGAACTGGGCGGCGGCAATTACGATGCGCCCGGCCAACTGGTCGGCGACTTCATTGCGAACCGGCCATCAACCGCATTCGGCTCCGTTCTGCCCTCCTACAAGCCGGGCGTCAAACTGGGTGACTTGAATCCGTCGCTGCCAACGTATGTGATTGATGCGATCCGCGAAGCATTGCCGGCGTTTGAAAAACAGATCAAGGGATTTTCGATGAACGATGCGGTGCTGACCGGCGTGGAAACACGCACGTCTTCGCCTGTCAGTATCAAGCGCAACGACGACGATTTGCAAAGCATCAATACGCGCGGCCTGTTCCCGGCCGGTGAAGGCGCCGGTTACGCAGGCGGCATCATGTCGGCGGCGATCGATGGCATACGCGTGGCGGAAGCATTGGCACTCAGCATGCTGGAAGGCGTGAAGCGCGGCACGACGAAGTAAATAAGCGTCACCAATAAAAAACGCCGCATATTGCGGCGTTTTTTATTTCAAGCATGGTTATGTCGAGGCAATCGACCTACAGCCAGCCCGATTTCCGGAAGCGATAGTAAAGATAGCCGCATACGCCAGCGACCATCAGGACGGAAACCGGGTAGCCGTACTTCCACTCCAGTTCCGGCATGAACTTGAAGTTCATCCCCCACAAACCGAAGAAGGCGGTGGCTACCGCAAAAATTGCCGCCCATGCAGCGAGGCGTTTGTTTACTTCACTTTCTTCAATCGTGACCATCGACAGGTTGACCTGAATTGCGGTTGTGATGGTTTCGCGGAAGGCATCGGCCAAGGCATTGATGCGGTATAGATGATCGCCGACATCGCGGAAATATTCGCGCGTGCTTTCACACAGACTGGGAACGCGGCCGCCATAGAGTTTGCCGACGGATTCCATCAGCGGTGCGACCACATGCTTGAGCATGACGACTTCACGCTTGAGTTCGTACAGACGTTCGATGTTGGCGCGCTGCGAACCTTTGTGGAAAATTTTTCCTTCAATGAATTCCAGTTCACTTTCCAGCGCCTCGACCACCGGGAAGTAGCGATCCACTACCGCATCCATCAATGCGTACAGGACGAAGGCCGAACCTTTGCGCAATTGTTCCGGCTCCTGTTCGCAGCGTGCGCGCACACCGAGAAAACCCTGGGAGCTACGGTTGCGCACCGACAGAACATAGTTGGGGCCGACAAAAATATCGAGTTCGCCGATGTGCACGGTGCCTTCGACCATCTCAGCCGTTTTCACCACGACAAATAGCGAATCGCCATATTCTTCCACCTTGGGACGTTGATGGCCCTTCATCGCATCTTCAACGGCCAAATCATGCAGATTGAATTCTTCCTGCATCTGTTCGAGTTCGGCTGGTTCGGCATCTTTCAGCGCTACCCATACAAAGCAGTTGGGCCGCTTCAGGTAGTCGCTGATTTCCTCGATCGTAATATCGGATAATTTATTGCCGTCCTGATAGGCAACGCAGTTGATAAGCATGGGCAACAATCTCCGGAATGAGTGCGACTTTGATCAGTCGTCGATGCGCGAGTGTACACGCGCCAGCGGCCTGTTCGTCAAGCGTTCGGTGCAGAATATATGACGCACAATGCGACAGGCATGTTACCTCAGGTAGCAGCACGCGGTTGACGCGCGTCAGGGTTTGTCGGCAGCGCTGATGCATGCTGCTTTGATCGCGTTTGTTTTTGTAAGCCCGCCGTTTTCCGGACCTGCCGACGTTTTTTTCATTCCTGCACAGCGGCGGTAGTTTTTCACATACTCATCGAAAACGATCTTTGCCTGCGCCACCGGCAAGGCAGCCAGGCGCCTGGCCAAAGCGCGACTGATCTGAAAGTGCTGGTAATCGATAGGTGCATCCCAGTCGCCGCCCCAGATCAGGAAGCCGTGTTCGGCAAAGACGTCCACCACTTCTTCCGCCATTCCCTTGCGTGCGGCTTTGCCCGGGCGCACGGCGAGACGATTGGCATAGGTGCTGCCGGCTGCTGGTAAATAGCTCGCCTTGCCGGCATCCTCAAATTGTACGAACGGATTCTGTACCGGATTGATATCGATGGCGGCGCCGTAAGCATGCAGCGAGGGTGCATCGCCATTGGTGACAGCGCGATCATTGAAGGCGGAGGTATTGTTGGCGCGCATCGCGGCCAGATCGTCGCCGCGATAATGCTGCATCAACTGCGCCCCGGCGAGCGCGAATTTTCTTTGCTGCAGCGTGGCGAAAATGGCCTGCACATGCTCGGCCAGCGCCGCCATGACCATCACCGCACCATCGTCGTGCACCTTGCCGTCCAATCCCAGATAGGAAAAGTGCACGACGCGCAGTTGCGCACAGCTGACGGGCGCATTTTTGTGCAGCACGCCGGCATCGCGCATGGCCTGGCACATGCCCGGATCGACTTCGGCGATGGCGATTGATGCGGGGCGTGCATTTTCCGCATGACTTGCCATGGCAGCAAACATCAGCAGGCAGGATCCGGCGCATCGAAATAATGAAGACATCGATAAAGAGGGCATGAATTGTTCTTTTTGAAATGAATCGCGCTGAATGAGCATGTGCAGCGCGAAAGAGTTGCCATTATAGGAAGAGACGGTGCTCTGGTGTGCGCAAACCGACCGATTTTCAGGCCGGGCGGCGTAGAATGGGCGCTTCCCTTACTGTTACCGTTTCAATGACCATACTGCTTTCCACACTCAACGCCCGTTACACGCATGCATCGCTGGGTTTGCGCTGTCTGCTGGCAAACATGGGCGAACTGCAAGGTGTGACGCAATTGCAGGAATTCGTGATCGGTGCGCGAGCGACCGATATGGTCGAAAAGCTGCTCGCGCATCAGCCGCGCATCATCGGCTTCGGCGTCTATATCTGGAACGTCGAGGAAACCACCAAGCTGGTCGCCCTGCTCAAGCGCGTGGCGCCGGAAGTCGTGATCGTGCTGGGTGGGCCGGAAGTGTCGCACGAATCGAACGAGCAAAGCATAGTGCAACTGGCCGATTACCTGGTCACCGGCTGGGGCGATGTCACGTTTCCCGCTTTGTGCAAACAGATACTCTACGGCCCCAAGCCGCTGATGAAAATTCATGCCGGCGTACAGCCGCCACTGGCGGAACTGACGATGCCGTATCAGCTCTACACCGATGAAGATATTGCGCATCGCACGCTGTACGTGGAAGCGTCGCGCGGCTGTCCGTTCAAATGCGAATTCTGCCTGTCTGCGCTGGATAAAACCGCGTGGCCTTTCGATATCGATCTCTTTCTCGCTGAACTGGAAGTCCTGCATGCGCGCGGCGCGCGGCTGTTCAAGTTCGTCGATCGCACCTTCAATCTGAACATCAAGACCAGTTTGAAGATCATGCAGTTCTTCCTCGACAAGCTGGAAGCCAACCCGCAAGACCCGGTATTCGCGCACTTTGAAGTGGTGCCCGATCATCTGCCGGATGCCTTGAAGGAAGGCATCATGAAATTTCCGCCCGGTACCTTGCAGTTTGAAATCGGCATCCAGAGTTTCAATCCGGAAGTGCAGGCGCTGGTCAGCCGCAAGCAGAATAACGAAAAGGCTGCAGAAAACATCCGCTGGCTGTGCGAACACTCGCATGCGCACTTGCACGTCGATTTGATTGCCGGCCTGCCGGGCGAAGATATTGCCAGTTTTGCGCGCGGCTTCGACAGACTGCTGGAATTGCAGCCGCATGAAATCCAGTTCGGCATCCTGAAGCGCCTGCGCGGTACGCCCATCATTCGCCATACCGAGCAATACGGCATGGTGTTCGATCCGTATCCTCCCTACACGATACTGGCGACCGACCGCATAGACTTCAATGCGATGCAGCAACTGGTGCGATTTGCCCGCTACTGGGACCTGGTCGCCAACTCGGGCCGCTTTGCGCATACGCTGCCGCTGATATTGAACAGTCCTTTGTCCGCTTCACCGTTTGCCAATTTCATGCGACTGTCGAACTGGTTGTATGCGACTACCGATGCCACCAACCGGATTGCGCTGGAACGTCTGGCGGTATTGGTGGCGCAATGGCTGGTCAGCGAAGGGATGGATGAAGAGCAGGCGGCGGCGGTGCTGCGCAGCGATTACGCCGGACAGGCCAATACCAAGCTGAAGACGCAAGCCTTGAAGAAAGCTGAAAAGACGGCGGAGAAGAAAGCCGCTGCGCCGCAACGTCAGGCACGGCATATGACGGCCTGATAGCCGTCGGATGGTTTATGCAAGCTGCTTGCGCCAGCCTTCTATCAGTTGCAGGCACGCCGGGTCCAGCGTTTCCAGCGGAATGGATTTTTGGCGATGGAAGATCATCAGCGCATACAGTTTTGCCAGCCCGTTTACTTCCGGCGACAAGGCGCGCTCTTCGCCGGTCGACGGGCGTTGCGTGCGCCAGTAATTGATGACCTGTTCGAGTTCGGGCAGTGTGATATCCATCGCGCTATTGTACGCGCGGCGCGGTAACGGTAAAGGACGGCGTTGCCAGGCAGTGTTGCAGGACGACAAGCAGCCCTATCCGTATTCCCTGTTTTGATGTGTGCCTTACCCTGAAAATTGTTTTGTCTCCCATGAATTCTGCTTTCGATATCAAACGCTTTTTCCCTTTCCTGCGCTGGCCGCGACCGACGCTGGCCACGCTGAAAAGCGACGCCTGGGCTGGCCTCAGCGTCGGTATGGTGCTGATCCCGCAGGCCGTCGCCTACGCCACACTGGCCGGCATGCCGGCGGCGACCGGTTTGTATGCGGCGCTGATTCCCAGCCTAGTCGGTGTGTTGTGGGGCTCGTCTGCCCTGCTCGCGGTGGGGCCGGCCGCGCTGTCGAGTCTGCTGGTATTCGGTTCGCTATCGCCGCTGGCGGTGCCGGCTTCCGGGCAATGGGTGGCGCTGGCGATCTGGTTGTCCATCTATTCCGGCGGGATACAGTTTTTACTGGGCGCATTTCGCCTGGGCCGTCTGAGCAATCTGGTGTCGCAGCCTGTGATCGTCGGCTTTATCAACGCGGCGGCGATCATCATCATGATGTCGCAATTGCCTACACTGTTAGGCATCGCCGATATTTTCAACAGCCATCCGCTACAGGTGCTTGAGCGCGTCGGTGCAGCGCCATCGCATATGCTGATGACGACGGCATTCGGTGGCGGCACCCTATTACTGCTGGTGCTCGGCAAGCGATTTTTCCCGCGCTTTCCCACCATTCTGTTCGTGACGATACTGGCGACTGCGCTTAGTTGGGCGTTTGGATATGCGGCGGCCGGCGGTGAAGTGGTGGGCGACATTGCCCGGGGTTTGCCACCGCTGGTGCTGCCGTCGGCGATTTCATTCGAGCAGCACCGCGAATTGTGGTCGGCCGGTCTGGTGCTGGCATTGATCAGTTTTACCGAAGCGATGTCGAGCTGCCGCGTACTGGCGCGCAAGCGGCGCGAACGATGGGATGAAAACCAGGAGCTGATAGGTCAGGGTCTGGCAAAAGTGGCGAGCGGATTTTCCGGCGCGTTTCCGGTCAGCGGTTCGTTTTCGCGTTCGGCGCTCAATCTGTATGCCGGCGCCACCAGTGCATGGGCGACCTTGTTCACACTGATCTGCGTGCTGGTATGCCTGCTGTTCTTTACTGATATGCTGTATTACGTGCCGCGTTCGGTATTGGCCGCACTGATCATCATGCCGGTGTTCAGCCTGTTCGATTTCGGCGCCTTCAAGCGACTGTTTTCTATTTCACGCGACGATGGAGCGATTGCCGTTGTCACTTTCGCGGTTACCATCGCCGCCATGCCGCGCCTGCACTGGGGCGTGATGGTAGGCATCACGCTGACGATGGTGTCCTATCTGTATCGGCATATGCAGCCGCGTATCATAGAAGTCAGTCAGCATGCAGACGGCACCTTGCGCGACCGCCAGCGCTTCCATCTGCCGCGTCTGGCGGACGATATGCTGGTGGTGCGCATCGATGCCGCGCTGAATTTCCTGACGGGCGGCGTGCTGGATAATTTTGTGGTCGAACAATGCAGCCGCGATCCGCAGATCAGACGTCTGTTGCTGTGCGTCGGTTCGGTCAATGATATCGATGCGACCGGCGTCGATACACTGGAGTCGTTGCAGATTACCTTGAAAAGCATGGGCATCGATCTCTATGTTTCGGCGATCAAGAAGCAGGTGTGGGATGTGTTGGAAGATGCGGGCTGGCTGAGAGGCTTGTCGCCGGAGCATATTTTCATGACGGATCGCGAAGCCATCGCAGCGCTGGCTACGGTTCGCTGAGCCGGGCCCTACTCCGGCTTTGCAAATAATCATCTTCTGCGTGTAGTATTGCCGACTTCAGAATGGCTCATACATGCCGGTGTCCTGTTTTTCGTTATATTGCCTGACAGACAGCATGCTTGTGAAGATGTTTAACCTTACAAAAGGAGCACTAGCCGCATGCGTCGCAGCCGTTTCTTCAAGCATATTCCGACCTCTGAAAGCATTCAGCAAAATCGTTTCCTGAAGCCGTTCAGTCGTTATTTGCATCATCACTTTCTCTGGCAATTCAACCGGCGCAGCGTGGCCGGCGGCTTGGCAGTGGGCTTGCTGGTCGGCATCCTGATTCCTTTCGCGCAAATATTGTTCGGAACGATAGGTGCGATTCTGACGCGGGTTAATTTGCCGATCGCAGCATTCGCCACGTTTGTGACCAATCCGTTTACCGTGCCTCCGCTTTATTACGCCGCTTACCGGCTGGGTAACTTCTTGATTGGATCGGATGAAGTTGCCGCTGGCGCATCGTTGGGGCCGGGCATGCTTAATAAAGTCGTCAACGAGCAGGGCGAAGTCAGTCATTGGTACGACAAGCTGATCGCCTGGATACAAACCGTCGGTCCGGAGTTGATGGCAGGCCTGGCCATCATCGCGGTGGTGTCGGCGCTGACCGGATATGCACTGGTGAATGTGATCTGGCACTTGCAGGCGCGCTACCGCTGGCACAAACGAGGGTCGCGCAAGTGTGCAGACTGAGCAGGCGGCCCGGCTCAAACAGGTGCCTCGTTAACAGAAAAAGAGCGTAAAAAAGGGGCGGCATCCATAAACAGGTGCCGCCCCTTTTCATTTGCTGCATGTGCTTTTTATTTTCTCACTCGTTTTTTTGTTCGTTTGCATAAGGCGCATGCAAATGCACGGGTTTGGCAGCAGCGCGTGCGCGCATGCGGATATTGATGACTTCCACGATCAGGGCAAACGCCATCGCGCTATAGATATATCCTTTTGGAACGTGGTGGCCGAATCCTTCGGCGAGCAGCACCACGCCGATCGCGACCAGGAATGCCAGCGCCAGTATCTTGATCGACGGATGGCGCGACACGAAGCGCCCGATCGGGCCGGCAAACACCATCATCAGGCCGACCGAGGCGATCACTGCCGCCACCATCACTTCGATGTGATCGACCATGCCCACCGCCGTGATGATGGAGTCCAGAGAAAACACCATATCCACCACCATGATCTGCAGAATCACTGCAGTGAACGTGGCTTGCACCGCGCTGGACGTGTGACCCTCTGCGCCCTCCAGCGATTGGTGGATTTCGACGGTGCTTTTCCAGATCAGGAATAGCCCGCCGCCTATCAATATCAGATCCCGCCCGGAAATTTCCTGATTCAACACCGTGAACAGGGGTTCGACCAGGCCGATGATCCACGCCAGCACCATCAGCAAGCCTATGCGCATGAACATGGCGATGAACAGGCCCAGCTTGCGCGCGAACTCGCGCCGTTCGGCTGGCAGCTTGTCGACCAGAATGGAAATGAAAATGATGTTGTCGATGCCCAGCACGAGTTCAAGTGCGGTCAGCGTAATAAAGGCCATCCAGATTTGCGGGTCGGATAAAAGCTCAAGCATGTTCAGTCTCCAGTGATCTTGGTGGTACAGCAAAGACAAGGCAACAGCGGTGAGACTGTCATGCGAGCCGAAGCACGCCGCTATTTTTATGTATTTTAAATCGGGTCAAGAGGATTTGCGGCAACAAAATATGCCGCCGTTCAATAATCCGCCCCCTTCCGGTACTACTTCCCTTCATGTATGCGGCATGGGCCGCAGCGTTTCAAACGTGCTGCAAGCGCGCCACAGCGTACGCTGGCCGCTTGACACTCAAAAACAATATGACTAATATATCAGTCATACACAATACAAATAACCATCATAGCCCAGGAGAAATTCATCATGATGAGTGAACGCCAGCGGAAATTCCGCGAAGAGTACAAAGCGGATATCAGTCCGCTATATAACGGTCTGCTGCATATTGCGGTGATGTACGGCGTCGGTATTGCCGCACTGTGGTACTGCTCGACCAAATTGAGCGGCGTGACCTGGGAATGGATGCTCGCCATCCCGGTGTTTTTGGCCGGCAATTTCATCGAATGGGGCATGCACCGTTTTGTCATGCACCGTCGTATCGACGTATACGCCTTGCGTGCAATTTACGAACGTCATACGCGCCAGCATCACCAGTACTTTACCGATAATGAAGCCACCATCGATACCACGCGCGAATTTCGCATTGTGTTCTTTCCGTGGCGCGTGCTGGCGACGCTGGGTATCGGCGGCTTTACTCTGGGCTGGATCGCCACGCAGATTTTCAATCTGAACGCCGGCTACATTGTTTTCATGACGATGGTCGCGCAATACCTGATTTACGAAACATTCCACTACTGCTGCCACGTGCATGAGAACTGGTTTGTGCGCAACATGCCGTTCATCAACACGATACGCCGTCATCATACTGCGCATCACAATCTCGGCATCATGATGAAGTACAACATGAACCTGACCTTTCCGATCGCCGACTGGGTCATGGGTACTACCGATTTGCGTCGCGGCCTGATTGGCCACCTGTTCAACGGTTATAGCGAAAAGCACATCAAGGAAGAGTTGAAGCCGATCATCAAGCGCTTCCGCTATGAAGAAACTGGCGACACTACCGATGGACCGAAGTTGACGAAAGAAGAGCAAGAAGCGCTGGATCGCAGTCTGGTTCTGTAATTCTGCTGAAATAAAAATGCCGGGCATGCCCGGCATTTGTCGCGTTTGCTGGCTCTGAGTTGTTACATGTCGGACAGCAGCGTCGCCTTGGTGAAGGTTTCGATATTGTCGAGCAGGCGATCGAGCCCTTCGCCCGCCAGCTTGACATCGCCTTTGGCGATGGCACCGGCAACAGTTGCATGCAGGCGCGCCATTTCAGGCAGATCTGCTGTCTGCTTGTAGTGGAAGTACCAGAAGCGACGCGAGAGTCCGTGCATCAGGCGCATTGCACCTTCGGCAAATTCATTGCGTGCGGCAATCAGTGCCAGTTCATTGAACTCGCGGTCCGAGCGCATGAAGCTGACATCGTCATTGGTGGACGAAGCGTGCATGAATTCATCGTGCAGGCGCGCAAATGCCGCGCGTTCTTCTTCGGTGGCGCGGCGTGCGGCGCTCTTGCAGATCAGGCGTTCGACTTCGCGTCGGGTTTCCAGCAATTTGAGCTGCTTCTTCAGATCGATTTCTGGAATCAGCAAGCCGCGTTGCGGTAGCACCAGCAGCAGATGTTCGCGCGCCAGGCGCTGGATTGCTTCACGTATCGGAGTGCGGCCGATGTTGAGCATTTCGCTCAGCGTCAGTTCGGATACCACCGAGCCGGGCGGAATGCGCAAGGTGATGATCGCCTCTTCGATCTGTTCGTAGGCGATGTCGGTCAATTTGACCTTGGGTTCGGCCATGTCTTGCATGGTTTTTTTGACGGCAGGTGCCCTGGCCGTTTTAGATTGTTTGGCTGCGGCGCGGGGTTTGCGCACAGCTTTTGGAGTAGAGGTCATATTGGCTTGTGATGTCGTCAGGCGAAGTGCAAATAGCGATTGTATATGGCTGCTGTTACTAAATGGTCAAGCAGTGCCTCAAGTGGTGAAAAGATATTCCGCATACTGTAATGCATCTTATATATGTCTTGTATGAATAATTTCAATGGAGCTCCGATGTCGGAAAGTGAAAAGTTGGATGTCATGTGCCGCGGAAGCGCCGAGCTGACGATCGTGGCAGTGCATGGAATCCAGGGCACGCGCGCCAGTTGGCAGCCGGTCGCGGATGCGCTGGGCGATGAGGTGCGCTGGGTGCTGCCGAATCTGCGCGGGCGCGCCGCTGCCTATCGCGGAACCGGCAGTGCCGATTACACGCTGGAAAAATTTGCCGACGATATCGTGGCCGTGATTGCACAGCATGTCGGTACGCCTGAGACCGGCAAGCCTAATTACGTGCTGGCGGGCTGGAGCATGGGTGTATCGGTTGCGCTGGCCGTGTATGCCCAACTGAAGGCCCGGGGCATGCCTGTGCCGCGCGGCCTGATCCTGATGTCGGGCAGTCCGGTATTGCAACAGACGAGCTGGTTCAATGAAACCGCGCACAGCGCTTTGCTGCAGGAAATCGCGGCACGCGAGCAACGGCTCGCCCTGATCCATCCAGCCGACCGCGATGCGGTCGCCTGGACGTGGCAGGCGATCCGTCATTCCGATCAGCGCACGCTGCTGCCGACGATCGATGCGCCGGCACTGATCGTGCATGGCAGTGCCGATGAAGACTCGCCGTGGTCGCATGCGCAGTTGCTTGCGCACTCGCTGCCGCATGGACAACTGCGCACGATCGATGGCGGTGCACATAGCATCCTGACCCAGAACACCACGCGCGTGGCAGAAGAAATGCGCGCTTTCCTTTCCAATTTTTAATTTATCCGGAGTTTCCATGAGAAGTAATGATCAGATCCATTTTTGTCCGCCGGCTCGCGTCGTACTGGGTTGCGGCACGCGTTCCCAGTTGCCGGCGTTGCTGGCGCGTCTCGGTTATCGCTCGGGTGTATTCATCACCGATACATTCTTCAGCGAAAAAACCCCGTGGGTGCGCGAATACATCGAAGCTGCGGAAGCGCTCGGCATTACCACCATCGTATTCGACGGCGGCAAGGCCGATCCGACCACCACCTTGTGCGATGACGCAACCGCATTGATACGCGCACAAATCGGCGCGGTGCAACCGGATCACGTGATCGCTTTGGGCGGCGGCAGCAATATCGATTTGGCGAAGGCCTTGTGCGTCACCATTCCGGATGGCAAACCGGTAGCCGAATTTATCGGCGTCTTGCCAAATGCACCGAAAGCCTTGCCGCTGATTGCCTTGCCGACGACTGCCGGTACCGGTTCGGAAGCGACGCCGGGTGCGATCCTGATCGATCCGAGCAATGCCACCAAGGTCGCGGTAATGGACAACGTGTTGCGTCCGGTGATTGCCTTGATCGACCCCGAATACACTTACACGTGCCCGCCGCGCGTGACCGCCGATTCCGGCGTCGATGCATTGACGCATGCGGTGGAGTCGTATCTGACGCTGGACTCGGCCGAGTTCGATCGCGGCGGTCAGGTCGATCCTGGCTACAGCGGACGCTCATCGCTGACGATGATGTTTGCGCATGAAGCGATCGATTTGTGCGCGCGCTATCTGGTGCGCACCTATGACGACGGCAGCGATACCGAAGCGCGTATCGGCATGGCGTACGCCAGCCACTACGCGGCCCTGTCGTATGGCGGTGCCGGCCTGAATGCAGTGCACGGCATTGCCTATGCAGTAGCCGGTATCACGCACGAAACCCACGGCAGCACCAATGCAGTGATGTTGCCGTATGTGCTGGATGCGATGCGCTCGGTGCGTCATGACGAGCTGCTGAAAGTGGCGCGCCTGTTCGGCATCAAGGATGGCGATGAAGCGCGTGCGGTCAAGGAATTACCGGTTGTTATCCGTGAGCTGATCGGGCACCTGGGTATTCCGACCACGCTCGCAACGTTCGGTATCGCGCGCGAACAATTGCCGGGCATGGTCGCCGATGCGCTGGCTGTCACACGCCTGGCCAAGGCATTCCCGGTAGCGGACGTGCCGGCTGCGTATGCCAGCATTATTGAGCGCGCCTGGTTGGGACAGCTGGGCGATTGAGACTGCGAAACAATAAAAAAGCAGTGCCGGCCAGCTAATAGTTATGTTGAATTCTACTAAAATTCATGTAATATGTTAGCTGGCATAAATTAACTTCCATAAAAATTCTAACAAGCCGCGCAGCGGTATTAACGGAGCATTATCAATGGGTGCATTTACTGGGGCTTTCCTCCGCCCGAACGTCGCCAATCGTCTTGAGCGACTTCCAATGACCAACTATCAGCGTTCGCTATTTGGCATCATCGCAACCGCCTGGTTCTTCGATTCGATGGATCTGGGCATCATGACCTTCGTCCTCGGTTCGATCAAAGCCGAATTCGGTTTGTCTACAGCGCAAGCCGGCTTGTTAGCCAGTTCCAGTTTCCTCGGCATGTTCCTCGGTGCAGCGATTGCAGGGATGCTGGCCGATAAATACGGCCGCAAACCGGTATTCCAGTGGAGTATGGTTTTCTGGGGTGTCGGCAGTCTTGCCTGCGGTTTCGCGCAAGACGTCGATCAATTGATGATTTTCCGCGTGATTCTCGGTTTCGGCATGGGGATGGAGTTTCCTATCGGCTTGTCGATGGTGTCGGAAATCGTGCCGGCGAAAAGTCGTGGTAAATACGTCGCGATTCTGGAAGGTTTCTGGCCGCTCGGCTTCATCGCTGCCGGTATCCTGGCTTACCTGACGCTGCCGTTGATCGGCTGGCGCGGTATCTTCATCGCCTTGTCCGTGCCTGCCGCTTTCGTGTTCGTGATTCGTCGCTATGTGCCTGAATCGCCACGCTGGCTGGAGGAAGTGGGCCGCAACGAAGAAGCGGAAAAAGTCATCAGCACGATGGAAAAGAGCGTTATCAGGGCGAACGGCGGGCTGGCATTGCCAGAGCCGGCCAAACAAGCTGCGCCATCCTTGCTGAAGGGCGACAAGCGCGCCCTGTTTGCCGAACTGTGGCACGGCGTGTACGCAAAACGTACGATCATGTTGTGGGCTTTGTGGTTCTTCGCGCTGCTCGGTTACTACGGCCTGACCACCTGGCTCGGCGCACTGCTGCAACAGGCTGGCTATGAAGTCACCAAATCGGTGACTTACACGATTTATATTTCGCTGGCGGGTATTCCGGGCTTTATCTTCTCGGCCTGGCTGCTGGAAAAATGGGGGCGCAAACCGACGTGCGTGCTGATGCTCGTCGGTAGTGCTGGTGCTGCTTATGTGTACGGTCAGACTGCGTCTGCACAAGCGCCGGTTGAGCAACTGATTGCTTCCGGTTTGTGCATGCAGTTCTTCATGTTCGGTATGTGGTCGGTGCTGTATGCCTATACGCCGGAACTGTATCCAACCCGTTCGCGTGCTACCGGTGCCGGTTTTGCTTCGTCAGTCGGCCGCCTCGGTTCGCTGCTGGGGCCTTTGGCAGTTGGCCTGATCCTGCCATTTACCGGACATACCGGCGTATTTACCCTGGGTGCAGTGTCTTTCATGATCGCGGCTTTTGTCGTGATTGCATTGGGCACTGAAACCAAAGGCAAGTCGCTGGAAGATGTATCCGGCTGATAAGTGAACTGAAGAATCGAGCTGAAAATCTATGTGGATTGGCTCGATCCGAACATCAGGTATCTACTCTAAAAGGCCCGTCGACGGGCCTTTTAGTCCATCAGGGGAAGATAGACGCGCATATGCGTTTGTGCATATAGTTTGCGACTACCTTACTTCAGATGGCATGGCTCGTCATGGAGGCAGCTTATATGCAAACCGTATCTGTAAAGTCGCGTCGGCGCGTGACGCCATCGATTCCGCGTGCGCGTCTGACATCGCCACGTCCTTCGCTGGGGCGCGCCGGCGAGCGCGCCTATCGCGTGATTGAAGCAGCCATTGTGACGCTGCAAATTGCGCCGGGCTCCACTATCAGCGAAGCTTTTCTGATCGAAATGAGCGGCTTTAGCCGGACTGCAGTGCGCGAAGCGATCCGCAAGCTGACGCTGGAACATCTACTGGTGATCAAGCCCAAAAACGGCATTTACGTCACCGAGATCGATACGCTGGCGCAACTGCGTTTGATAGAAGTGCGGCGTGAAATTGATCGCATCGTATTTCAGAGCGCCGCCCTGCGCGCCAGCCCCGAGCAGCGCCATCAATTCTGGCAGCTGAGCGAACAATTCAAGCAGGTCGTCAAGAATGAGGATGCGCTGGAATTGATGCGGCGCGACAAGGAACTGAAGGAATTGTGTCTGCGCTGCGCAGAAAATGAATTCCTCGCCGTGTGCCTGCGTTCGACCCAAGGCTTGTCGCGCCGCTTCTGGTACCGGTATCAGGCTGAATTCGATTTTCTGCCAACAACCGGCCTGTTAAGTGCGGACGTCGCCGCAGTGGTCGCCAACGGCAAGCTGCAGCTGGTCGCAGAAGCGGCCAAGCGTCTGGTCGATAGCGCAGAGTCGCTGGCAAAAAGAGTCGCTTCGGTACGCGGCATCATTATTCCGGAGCCCGGTTTGCCTATGCTGGGCGAGCCTATATCGGGCTGAAGGTCAGCATCAGCTCGGCCGCTGCGTGCCGAGCTTTCCCCTGCCATATGCAGCCGAAGGCCGCCGAGTGCATACCTGTACTTGTTGAGTGTGGCCTTTGTTCCCGATTGCCTGTCAAATCCTCAATGCGCATCTCTACCCATGATTGGCTGATGCCTATCTGGGTATGGCCGGGCTTCTTTGAAGGCCGCGAATATCGTCGTGATGAAATCATGGATAATGTAAAATTAGGCGCTTAAGTGATAGCGGGTACTTACATTTTTCTGGTGGGCGCAGGATTCCGGCGCAGCCGCGGCAGCCGGGAACATTGCCAATGTCGCACTTCATAGACGCGTATTGCCGCGACAAATTGGGCGGATGAACGCTGGCTAGCCAGTATAATTCCGCCTACGTTTATCCAATTCAAGGCGCGGTGCTTGCACCGTCAGAAACACATCCATGCTCGCAGCACAAAAACAACGCATCACCGAACTCTTCCAGGCCGCCGTCGCACCGCTGGTCGCCGGCACCGAACTCAATCCGACCGTGACGCTGGAGCGTCCGCGCGATCCGTCGCACGGCGACGTCGCCTGCAATCTGGCGATGCAGATTGCCAAGCCGCTCAAAAAGAATCCGCGCGAAGTCGCACAGGTGCTGGTCGCCGCCCTGCTCGACAATCCGGCCAATCGTGATCTGATCGAATCTGCAGAGATCGCCGGCCCCGGTTTCATCAACCTGCGCCTGACTCCTGCTTCGCGCCAGTCCGTCGTCAAAACCGTGCTGCAGCAAGGCGCGCAATACGGCAAGAGCAATCTCGGCGCGGGCAAAAAAGTCATCATCGAATTCGTCTCCGCCAATCCGACCGGCCCGCTGCATGTCGGCCACGGCCGTCAGGGCGCGCTGGGCGATGCGATGTCCTCGCTGTTCGATGCGCAGGGTTATGCAGTGACGCGCGAGTTTTATTACAACGATGCCGGCGTGCAAATCGCCACCCTCGCCACTTCAGTGCAGGCGCGCGCTCGTGGCTTGAAGCCGGGTGCAGAAGGCTGGCCTGAGTCGGCTTACAACGGCGACTACATTCAGGACATCGCCAACGATTTCCTCGCGAAGAAAACCGTCTCCGCCAGCGATGGCCTGCCGGTGACCGCCAGCGGCGACATCGACGATATCGAATCGATACGCGCGTTTGCGGTCGCCTATCTGCGCCGCGAACAGGATCTGGATTTGCAGGCCTTCGGCGTCAAGTTCGATAACTACTATCTGGAATCGTCGCTGTACAACGACGGCAAGGTTGCCGCGACTGTCGATGCGCTGATCAAGGCCGACAAGACTTATGAGCTGGATGGCGCGCTGTGGTTGCGCACCACCGATTATCGCGACGACAAAGATCGCGTGATGAAAAAGTCTGACGGTACTTACACCTACTTCGTGCCGGACGTCGCCTATCACACGGTCAAGTGGCAGCGCGGCTTTACGCAGGCGATCAACGTGCAGGGCAGCGACCACCACGGCACCATCGCGCGCGTGCGCGCCGGTTTGCAGGCGCTGGATATCGGCATTCCGCAAGGCTATCCGGATTACGTGCTGCACAAGATGGTGACCGTCATGCGCAATGGCGAGGAAGTGAAGATTTCCAAGCGTGCCGGTTCCTATGTCACCTTGCGTGATTTGATTGAATGGTCGAATGGTGAAACGGTTGAAGGTCAGGAACGCGACCTGACCCGTGGCCGCGACGCCGTGCGCTTCTTCCTGATCTCGCGTAAGGCCGATACCGAATTCGTGTTCGACGTCGATGTCGCGTTGTCGCAGTCGGATGAAAATCCGGTCTATTACGTGCAATACGCGCATGCGCGCATTTGCTCGGTACTCGCACAATGGACCGACGGCGATGAAGCCGCGCTGCTTGATGTCGATCTGTCGCCATTGACGGCGCCGCGCGAAGCCGCCTTGCTGGCCAAGCTGGCGGAATATCCGGAAGCATTGCAGCGCGCACTGGAAGAACTCGGACCGCATCAGGTGGCGTTTTACTTGCGCGACTTGGCGGCAGAATTGCATAGCTACTACAATGCGGAACGCGTGCTGGTGGATGACGTCGCACTGAAGATGGCGCGCCTCACACTGATGCATGCAACAAGACAGGTACTGCGTAACGGCCTGGCTCTGATCGGTGTGTCGGCACCAGCCCGGATGTAACAGGATATTTATGAGCAAGAATAGAAAAACGAATAGCAGGGCGAAGAGTAAAAAGCAGGCCGGCGGCACGCTGCTCGGTTTGATTATCGGCCTGATCCTGGGCCTCGGCATTGCGGTCGGCGTGGCGATGGTGATTTACAAAACGCCGTTGCCGTTCACCAACAAGGGTGCCACTGTGGATAAAACGGTCACGCCGGCAAACGGCGAGCTGACCGATCCGAACCGCCCGCTCTACGGTAAAAAGCAGCCGGTGAAAGAGCCTGTGCCCGGTACACCGGCGCCTACCGTTGCCGAAGAAACCATCAAGCCGCCAGTGGTGGACAAGGCGGCGCAGGCCAAGGAAAAAGCGGAAGCCGCCAAAGCTGAAGCTGCCAGGGCGGAAAGCGCCGATGAAAAATGGATCTATTATCTGCAGGCCGGAGCCTTCCGGGAAACCGCCGATGCAGAAAGCATGAAAGCCAAACTGGCACTGATGGGATTTGAAGCGACCGTTTCCGAACGCCAGGCAGAAACCGGCACGCTGCACCGCGTGCGTATCGGCCCTTTCGGCCAGCTGGAAACAATGAACCGAGTGCGCACCAAGTTGTCTGATAATGGCGTCGACGTCGCAGTTGTACGTATAGGCAAGTAAGTCGAAAAATAATCGAAAGGAATACCATGCGTTTTATTCAACACCTGTTGGCTGTAGCAACGTTGGGTTTGATGGCAGCAACGGCAGGCGCTTCGCCGGCTGCTCCGATCAACGGTACCGATTACCGCACGCTTGAAAAAGCGCAGCAAACCGATAGCGGCAAAAAAGTCGAAGTCACCGAATTCTTCTGGTATTCATGCCCGCATTGCGAAGCGCTGGAGCCGACGCTGCAAGCATGGGTAAAAAAGAATGCCGACAAGATCGTTTTCAAACGCGTGCCGGTCGCCTTCCGTGCGTCCTTCATCCCGCAACAAAAGCTGTACTACACGATTGAAGCATTGGGCATGGTCGATACCCTGCACGCTCGCGTATTCCGTGCGATCCACATAGAACGCCAGCAGCTGGATACCGACAAGCAGATCCTCGACTTCATCGCCAAGCAAGGCGTGGACGCGAAGAAATTTGCCGATACCTACAATTCCTTCGGCGTACAAACCAAGGTGCAACGCGCCGCGCAACTGCAGGAAGCCTACAAGGTTGACGGCGTACCGATGATTGCGATCGACGGCCGTTATGTCACCTCGCCATCGATCGTCGGCGCAGCGCTGGGCAATCGTCCGGAAGCCGTGTTGCATGACGCCACCCTGCAAGTGATGGATCATCTGGTTGCCAAGGCGGCCAAGTAAGCTATAAAAACAATTGCTGATTTTTTCAGCAATCACGCAGAACAAGAAAGTCCGCAACTCGCAAGAGGGCGGACTTTTTATTTGGAGTGGATTTGGAAATGAGCGGAGCGAGCATGCAGGCAAAACGAGTCTTCATCACCGGCGCATCCAGCGGCCTCGGCGCCGCGCTGGCGCGGCAGTACGCGAACGAAGGTGCAACGCTGGGCCTGGTGGCGCGACGCGGCGAAGTATTGCGTGAATTGGCAGCCAGCTTGCCGAATGCAGAGCGCCATCGCGTTTATGCGCTGGACGTTAGCAATCACGCCGCACTCGCCAACGCCGCCGCCGACTTCATCGCCGCCGCGCAAGGTATCGATATTGTCATTGCCAATGCCGGCATTTCGCGCGGCACGCTGACCGAATACACGGAAGATTTGCATGTCTTCGAGAAAATTTTCGCCACCAACGTCACCGCCACCGTCGCGACTTTTGCGCCCTTTATCGCGACCATGAAGGCGCAGGCTGCAGCGGGGCAAACGGGAGCGCGGCTGGTCGGCATCGGCAGCGTGGCCGGCATACGCGGCTTGCCGGGTGCAGGAGCCTACAGCGCATCGAAAGCTGCTGTCATTTCCTATTGCGAATCGCTGCGTGTGGAATTGCAGAAGGATGGCATCAAGGTTGTCACGATTGCGCCTGGTTATATCGATACGCCGATGACGCAGGTGAATGATTATGCGATGCCGTTTTTGATGCCGGTGGAGAAGTTTGCTGAGCGGGGTGTGGCGACGATAGCAGCTGGCTGCAGTTATCGGGTGATTCCTTGGCAGATGGGGGTGGTGGCCAAGGTGCTGCGATTGTTGCCGAATTGGCTTTACGATTTGTTGTTCACGAATGCTCCGAGGAAGAAACGCTAGCTATATATAACTTTGTCGTTCTCGCGTAGGCGGGAATCCAGGGATGCTTATTTGTATAAAGCCAAGACAAGCAGGTTCTTCGTTTAATACTGTTTGAGCTTCGTGGTTGCTTGCCGGGGGTAGCCCGGCGGCTACTCACTTTTCTTGCTTCGCCAAGAAAAGTAAGCAAAAGAAGGCGACCGCGAAGCCGCTGCCCTTCGGGTTCCCGATTTTGCAGCACCTGAAATGGGAAATGAAAAAACTCGCTACGCTCAGACAGTTTTCATTTCTGATCCATTTCACGCGCCGCAAAATCGGCAGCGTCAGAGCGGATTCTAACTATGTTGTAGCTCTGAATGGTGTGCTCGACATTACAACTCGATTGGCTAACTCAGGTTTGCTGACTTTCGTCAGCATTCTTTTTACTGTCATCAAAGTGAGAATGTTTGAAATGGAAGGCCCTAAAATAATTTCTTTTACAATATTTTCAAGCGAAATAGAGCCTTCAATAACGCCGTCGATCGGGCGAATTTTTAATTTTAATTTTGGTTCTATTCCATTACTTCCTAGAAAATAATCAAGCATATCGCTTAATTTTCCATCCCGATCTCGGTCTTTGAGATATACCAAACGCCATTCCTTTTCTTCTTCAAAGCCATCATGTTTTGTGAAAAGCGCGAATAACTTAAATCGCTCAATCAGTAAGTGTATGGGGACATAAAACATATCTTCAGAAATTTCAGAGGTTTTTAAAAGAAGAGCAAATTCATCTAATTTTTCGTCTATCCATGTAAGGCGGTCTTCTGTGGATGCATACGTAACGTCTGACAAGATAAGAGGGGATGTTTCGCTCGGATTTATTTTGCCAGTATCAAAAACGATTGCGGCCCCATTGCCGTTTGCGCCATATCCTCTCCACATTGATAACAAGCCGTCAGATTTTTTATTGTCTTTTGAATGCTCTGAAAAACACATAACGTAGGTGTCAAAGGAATCTTCATTGCTAGTTATTTCTAATTTTCTTTCAAAAGTACTTAAAAGATTCTTATAGCGATCATCGCCACCGCACGCTTCTTTGATTCCATCATGAAGTCTAAAAGACTTCGCAGCCTCGATGATGCCAAATCTTAATTCTTGACGGTCGTTCATAAGCAAGGGATTACCAAGCCATATTTCATCGTTTTTCATGATGCACTCAAGTGTACTGATTGAAGTGTAATGAGCTAATAGCGGCCGCTTTTCTGGAAATGTATCTTCGCCTATAAGATCGGAAAAGAGCGCCTGAAACATGTCGTGAATTTCTTGAGCAGTATTCTTCATAAGCCTATCTTAACGAGTCAGAAATCGAATTACCCCATCGCTACAAACACTACGTTTCAAAACACCTTCAAACCAAAGCTTATGCAAATGCGCCAACGCCTCTCCCAGCGCAAAACTCAACTGATGTGCATCCAGCTTGCGTACAAACATGATAGGAACAATGTCTGCTGCCGATTGTGGCGTGACGCAAGCATCTAATACTTCCTGCAAGCGCGCGGCATGATGATCGAATAGCTGCTGTATGCGCGTATGCAAACCGCGGAAGGGTTTGCCGTGTGATGGCAGCACTAGCGTGTCTTCCGGTAAATCCTTGTACTTCAATAATGAATCGAAAAATTGCTGCACCGGATTCGATTCCGGTTCTATCGCAAAGACCGAGACATTGGTCGAGATGCGCGGCAAGACCATGTCGCCGGAGATCAGCAGATTCAATTCTGCGCAATACAGCGATGCGTGTTCCGGCGCATGGCCGTAGCCGGTGATGACGCGCCATGTGTGTGCGCCGATGCGGAAACTCTGCGTGTCATGCATGCGTACGTAGCTGAGCGGCACGCTCGGTACCAGCGTCGGGTAATAACTGCGGCGGCCTTCCAGCTCTTGCAGCATGTGTGGATCGGCGAGGCCGTGCAGTTTGAAGAAGGGGAACATGGCTGTGCCGTCCGCGCCCGGCAAGGCGGCGGACATCATGCGTGCCGAGCCGTATTCGCCGGTGGTCATCCACAGTGGAACATTCCAGCGGCTGCAGATCCAGTCGGCGAGGCCGACGTGATCGGGATGGCAGTGCGTGCAGATGACGCGCACGACGGGCAGGCCTTCCAGTTGCGTGGCGAATATCTGTTCCCATGCATAGCGCGTGGCGTCGTTGGCGATGCCGCAATCGATGATGGTCCAGCCGCTGATGGGGCCGTTGTCGCCTTCGACAGTATCTTTCAGCAGCCACAGATTGATGTGATTGAGCGCAAACGGCAAACCCATGCGCAGCCACTTGATGCCGGGCGCGACCTCGAACGTGCCGCCAACGTCGGGCAAGGTGTTGTCAAAAGGGTAGTTCAGCTGGGCTTCAAGCAGATTCATCGAGTCTCGCGGTGGGGTAATACGATTCACATTCCAGTCTGGCACGCCTACAATAGCTTCCTGAAATGCTTGGTAAACATTCAGCATTATTTTAAACGGTGCATGAGCACCGCGCCTGAAGATTCCGACGGGCAAGGCAAACAAGAAATCATGGCAAAACAAAATTCCGCAGCGAACGCCGCCTGCCCTTGCGGCAACCACGACGGCAAAGACAGCTACGCCACTTGCTGCAAGCAATACCACGATGGTGCAGATGCGCCGCATGCGGAAGCATTGATGCGTTCGCGTTACAGCGCCTATGCATTGGGACTGATGCATTACGTGCATGCAACGTGGCATGCGAGTACGCGCCCGCCTCTGGCCGATTTTGCGCATGACGCAGCCACCAGATGGCTGGGGCTGGACGTGAAGAAGTTTGTGCCGGGTGAAACGGAAGCGACGGTGGAATTTGTCGCACGCTCCAAAATCGGCGGCCGCGCACAACGCCTGCATGAGGTCAGTCGCTTCGTCAAAGAAGATGGCCGCTGGTTCTATATCGACGGCGCGTTTCCGGAATAAGTTGGACCGCGCTTGCACCGGCAATCGCGTTGAAACAATACAAAAAACATCGGCGAGGTTGAATGCAATGAATCACACACCTGGCAAACAAGACGATCTGGTGACACGCAGCCTGCGCAGCGTATGGCATCCGTGCACGCAGATGCAGCATCACGAAACCCTGCCGCTGATTCCCGTCAGCCACGGTCGCGGTGCGTGGCTGTATGACATCAACGGTGATCGCTATCTGGACGCCATCAGTTCGTGGTGGGTCAACCTGTTTGGCCACGCCAATCCGCGTATCAATAGCGCGTTGAAGCTGCAGCTCGATTTGCTGGAGCATGCGATGCTGGCCGGCTTTACGCACGAGCCGGTCGTGCAATTGTCGGAGCAGCTGGCAGCGCGTACCGGCCATGTGCTCGGTCACTGCTTCTACGCATCCGATGGCGCGTCGGCGGTAGAGATTGCCCTGAAGATGAGCTTCCACACGTGGCGCAATCATGGCAAGCCGGCCAAGCGCGAATTCGTTTGCCTGAAGGGCAGCTACCACGGCGAAACCATCGGTGCGCTGGGTGTCACCGATGTGCCGATTTTCCGCGATGCCTACGATTCCCTGCTGCAGCATGCGCATGTGGTGGCAAGCCCGGATGCGCGGAATGCGGAACCGGGTGAGTCCGCCGCCGATGTGGCGCGTCAGGCTGCCGGGGAGCTGGAAAAATTATTGCAGGAGCGCGCATCGCAGATTGCCGCCATCATCATCGAGCCGCTGGTGCAATGTGCGAGCGGGATGGCGATGCACGACCCGGTGTATCTGCAGGAAGTGCGCTTGCTGTGCGACAAATATCAAATCCATATGATTGCGGATGAGATCGCGGTCGGTTGCGGTCGCACCGGCACTTTCTTCGCGTGCGAGCAGGCGGCGATCTGGCCGGATTTTATCTGTTTGTCGAAAGGCATCAGCGGCGGTTATCTGCCCTTGTCGCTGGTGATGACGCGCGATGAAATTTACCAATCCTTCTATGACATTGATGTGAGGCGCGGCTTCCTGCATTCGCATTCCTACACCGGCAATCCGCTCGCGTGCCGTGCGGCGCTGGCGACGCTGGCGATCTTTGAAGAAGACGATGTGCTTAACGCCAATCGTGCGCGTGCCGCGCAATTGACTATGGCGCTGGCGCCATTGGCGAGCCATGAACAGGTTGCAAACTTCCGTCATCGCGGCATGATCTGGGCCTTCGATGCAGTGATCGATAGTCCGCAGGCTGCAGCGACTTTCTCGCAGCGATTTTTTTCCACTGCGCTGGAACACGAATTGTTGCTGCGCCCTATAGGCAACACGGTGTATCTGATGCCGCCTTATATTTTGAGCGACGAAGAGATCGCAGGCCTTGCCGCGCGCGTGCAAACCGTTTTTGCAAGAGTGATGGCCGCATGAGCAAGTTGATCGCTGGCTTGGATGCACACAGCTGGCGCAAATGGATGCGCAAAACCTGCATCGTCGTGCAACTGGTCGATGTACTTCATCAAATTGAAAAGGAAACATGACATGACGGCATCTTTCAGTTGTTTTGTCACCGGCACCGATACTGAAATCGGCAAGACGCTGATTTCCACCGCCATTCTGCATGCGCTGGTGCAAGGCGGGGTGCGGGCGGCAGCCATCAAAACTGTTGCAGCGGGGGCCACAGCCATACAGACAGCGGGTATCGAGGTCTGGCACAATGACGACGCTGACGCATTGGCGCAGGCTGCCAATGTCGTTTTGCCAACGGAATTGGCAACGCCCTACCTGCTGCATGCAGCCGCCGCACCGCATGTTGCGGCAAAATTGCAGAATATTGCGCTGGAAATCGCGCATATTAAGAGATGTTATGCGCAGGTGGCCGAAATGGCCGATGCGGTGGTGGTGGAAGGCGTGGGCGGTTTTTGCGTACCCCTGTCGGACGATGCGGACATGGCGGATTGTGCACGGCAACTGGATTTGCCCGTCATAATGGTGGTCGGCCTGCGTTTGGGCTGCCTCAGCCATGCCTTGCTGACAGCCGAAGCGATTGCTGCGCGTGGCCTCAAGCTGGTGGGCTGGGTCGCCAATACGGTCGATGCCGGCATGCCGTTTGCCGAGGATAATGTGGCTGCTTTGACCGCGCGTTTGCCTGCGCCGTTGCTGGGTTGTGTGCCGCGTCTGGCGGCGCCCTTGCCTGCGGCAGCGGCTGCGTATCTGGATTTTTCGTGTTTGCCGGGTTGGCCCGGTACACCTACTGTTTAAATTTTAGTCAGGAGTTTTTTTCTATGTCGTCGCAACCCGTTACTTTTCAGGCGCCTGTCGCTCCCATCGTTCCGACAGCATGGCCGGTTGACGACGTCTTGGCCCTGTTCAATCTGCCATTCAACGAATTGATGTTCCGTGCGCAAACCGTGCACCGCGAACATTTCGATCCGTCGGAAGTGGAACTGGCAACCCTGTTGTCGATCAAGACCGGCGGCTGCCCGGAAGATTGCGGCTATTGCCCGCAAGCCGCGCGTTACGACACCGGCGTGACGGCACAAAAAATCCTGCCTCTGGAAGAAGTATTGACTGCGGCGCGCGAAGCCAAGGCGCACGGCGCAACGCGTTTCTGCATGGGCGCGGCATGGCGTGAACCGAAAGATCGCGATCTGGAAAAAGTCGAAGAGATGGTGCGCGAAGTAAAAGCGATGGGGATGGAAACCTGCGCCACGCTCGGCATGCTGGGCGAAGGCCAGGCTGAGAAACTGAAAAACGCCGGCCTTGATTACTACAATCATAATCTCGACACCGCGCCTGAATTCTATTCCAACGTGATCTCGACCCGCGATTACCAGAACCGCATCGATACATTGGCGCGCGTGCGCAATGTGGGTATCAAGGTCTGCTGCGGCGGCATCGTCGGCATGGGCGAATCGCGTTTGCAGCGCGCCGGCCTGATCGCGCAATTGTGCAATATGGACCCGTATCCTGAGTCGGTGCCGGTCAACAATCTGGTGCAGGTCGAAGGCACGCCTTTGCACGGTACCGACCCTATCGATCCGCTGGAATTCGTGCGTACCGTTGCGGTAGCGCGCATCACGATGCCGAAGGCGCGCGTGCGTTTGTCCGCCGGTCGGCGTGAAATGGGCGAAGCGATACAGGCGCTGTGCTTCGTTGCTGGCGCAAACTCGATTTTCTACGGCGACAAGTTGCTGACGACCGGCAATCCGGAAGCGCTGGCCGATCAGGAGTTGCTGGAAAAACTCGGCATGCACACACGCAGCACCGCCATCGATGCGCGTTGCGATGTGACGCCTTCGTAAATATCGCGGAGTGATCCGAGCGGCCGGTTGATGATTCGACCGGCCGTTTTTCCATCTACAGTAAATTTTCTCTGAACTCTGTTTTGTCGAGGTTACTCAATTGATTTCTTCCAGCCTGCCCAAAGCCGTCAAGATCATAGAAGTCGGCCCGCGCGACGGTTTGCAGAATGAACAGCAAACCATCAGCGCCGACGTCAAGATCGAACTGGTGAATCGCCTGTCGCAAGCCGGCTTCGTCAATATCGAAGCGGCATCATTCGTGTCGCCGAAATGGGTACCGCAAATGGCGACGTCAGCAGAAGTGATGGCGGGCATTACGCGCCGGCCGGGCACGCTGTACTCGGCTCTGGTGCCGAACATGAAAGGCTTCGAAGCGGCATTGGCGGCAGGTGTGGATGAAGTCGTGATCTTCGCTGCCGCGTCGGAAGCATTTTCGCAAAAAAATATCAATTGCTCGATTGCCGAATCGGTAGAGCGCTTCCGCGATGTGGCGCGCGCCGCCAAGGAAAACAAGTTGCGTTTGCGCGGCGCATTGAGTTGCGCTTTCGGTTGCCCTTATCAGGGCGAGGTATCGGCCGATAGCGTGGCGAGCGTGGTGCAGCAGCTGCGCGATCTCGGTTGCGATGAAATCGATATTGCCGACACCATAGGCGTGGCGACGCCGCGTCATGTGCAAGCCGTCATGCAGCGTGCGGCACAGGAATTTCCGATTGAAAAGCTGTCCGGCCATTTCCACGATACCTATGGCCAGGCGCTGGCGAATATCTATGCGAGTCTGGAAGTCGGCATCACGATTTATCACGCGTCGGTGGCCGGCCTGGGTGGCTGCCCTTATGCAAAAGGTGCAACGGGTAATGTCGCAACTGAGGACGTGCTGTACATGCTGCGCGGCCTGGGTATAGCAACCGGTATCGATTTGGACAAAGTAGTCGATGCAGGGCAATTCATCTCTGCGCAACTCGGACGCAAGGCAGTCAGCCGTGCGGGAAATGCGCTTGCGGCAAAACGAGGTAACTGATCGTCCGGCAAGATCGATGCTGCGGAAAATAAAAAACGGGATGCATCCTGACAGATGCATCCCGTTTTGTTGTTGCGAACCTGGTTAGTTGTACAGCACCCCAGGCAGCCACAAGCCGATGGCCGGGAAGATGTAGAGCAGAATCAGCGCAAGAACCTGGATCGCCATGAACGGCATCATGCCGAGGAAAATCTGATTCAGCGTGACATGTGGCGGCGCTACCCCTTTCAGATAGAAAGCCGACATCGCTACCGGCGGCGACAGGAAGGCGGTCTGCAGGTTCATCGCTACCAGCAAGCCGAAGAACAGCGGATCGATATCGAAGTGCGGCAGCAGCGGAATAAAGATCGGCATGAAGATCACGATGATCTCGGTCCATTCCAGCGGCCAGCCCAGCAGGAAAATAATGACTTGCGCCAGTATCATGAACTGGATCGGAGTCAAATCCATGCCGAGTACCCACTCATTGATGATTTCCTGTCCGCCCAGCAGCGCGAATGCTGCCGAGAAGATGCTGGAACCGACAAACAGCCAGCACACCATCGCACTGGTTTTGGTCGCCAGGAATGCAGATTCCTTGAGCATCGCAAAATTGAAGCGGCGGTAACACGCAGCGAGGATGATGCCGCCAAATGCTCCCATTGCGGCCGCTTCGGTCGGTGTTGCAAGACCGAATACGATGCTGCCCAGTACCGCCAGAATCATGAATGCCAGCGGGAATAGCGAACCCATTAACATCTTGAAGATTTCCAGCCGTGCAAAGGTGAATATCGCATAGAACACCACCATCGCGACGAAGGCTACGGCGAATGCAATCCAGTAGCTCATGGGTGCAGGTTTGGCGCTCGCAGTGACCGTTTCTGCTGCCGGTTTGGCTGCTTCTACCGGCGCTGCCGGTTCTGCAGTGGCGACAACTGGCGCTTCGGCCGCAGGTTCATTCAGGCTTCCCTCGGACGGAGGTTCGCCAAAGCCGCTTTCGCCGGCTGGTTCGCTCAAGCTGTCTTCGAAGTGCGTACTCATATCCTGCGCTTCGGTCCCCATTTCAACCAGCTCGGTTTGTGCAGCATCGGGTGCGGTGACCAGCTTGTAGCTAATGCCCATTACCAGTGCAAAGGCCAGCGCCGGCAACAGTGCGATCCCGAGCTGCTGCAAGATCGTGCGGGTCGGAATGTCGGCATTGCGCTTGCCTTTCAGCGCGCCGAGCAAACCTGGCAGGGCCTTGTTGCTGAAGGTGCTGGAGATGGTGGCGGCAAACTCGGACAGAGTGACGCGCCGGTCTTCTGCGGATAATGGCGGCGCCATATTGGGTTTGAGTTTCGCTACCACGATGACGTAGCCGATATACAGCACGGCCAGCATGATGCCAGGGAAAAATGCGCCAGCGTACAGTTTGACGACGGATACCCCTGCAGTCGCGCCGTACACAATCAACAGCACGGATGGCGGAATCAGGATGCCGAGACAGCCGCCAGCCGTAATCGAGCCGGCTGCCAGTTGCGTGCTGTATCCGGCTTTCAGCATCGCTGGCAAGGCCAGCAAGCCCATCAGCGTGACGACTGCGCCGACGATGCCGGTTGCTGTTGCAAACACTGCGCAAGTCACAATGGTTGCCACTGCGAGTGAGCCGGGTATGCGCGCCATTGCAATGTGCAGGCTCTTGAACAATTTCTCGATCAAGTTGGCGCGCTCGACCAGATATCCCATGAAAATGAACAGCGGGATGGAGATCAGCACATCATTCGCCATGACCGAATATGCTCTTTGCACCATCAGATCGAGCGTCTGCTGGACGGCCAGACTGGGGTCTCGACTATGGAAGGCGAACCAGGCAAAGATCACGCCCATACCCATCAATGTGAAAGCGGTAGGGAAGCCGAGCATGATCGCTACCACTACCAATGCCAGCATCAATAAACCCAGATGTCCATTCGTCATGTCGGCAGGTGCCGGCATCATGAAAAATACACCAACGACGATTGCTACTAAAATCGATATGCCAAACCAAATCTCTTTTTTCATCCTTGACTCCCCGGTTTGGTGGCAACAAGCGTGTCTGCTTCGGCAATGTCACTATCTGTCACGTGTACCATCGCCTTGAGTTTTTCGACATCGACTTCTTCCACGTCTTTTTCGCGTGCCGGCCATTCGCCTTCTTTCAGGCAAATGATGCAGCGAACAATTTCCACGAAGCCTTGCAGCAACAGCAGCACACCTGAAATTGGAATGATCATCTTGAACGGATACAGCGGAGGTCCGTTTGCAGTCAGCGTGGACGACTCACGTATTGCCAGCGATTCCAGCGCGTAAGTGTAGCCAGCCCATACCAGCGCGACGACGCCGGGAATAAAGAACAGGAAGTACAAGGTCAGATCCAGCCCGGCCTGCAGGCGCGGGGGGAAAAAACCGTACAGCACGTCGCCACGGACATGCCCGTTTTTGGCGAGTGTATAGGCGCCCGCCATCATGAAGGAGGTACCGTACATCATGATCATCAAATCGAATGACCATGGATTTGGATGGTTGAGGACGTAGCGGGAAAAAACTTCCCATGAAATAAGAAAGGTCAACACTACGATAAGCCATGAAAAAACCTGACCTACCCAGCTGCTCACCTTGTCTATGAAAAACAAAATATTTTGCATGACGAACTCCGATTGAAGACAGGTGATGTTCGGTGTTGCAACGCCGGACGGCGTTTAAAAAACACCATCCGTTTGGATGGTGTTTTTTTGTGTCATCAATGCAATCAGGCTTTCTTTTGTCCCGCCTTTGCCACGAAGTAGTGGTTGTAGGCCATGCGACGATTATTGTTGGTGTCCATGTCCCATTTCATTGCGCGCTCGGCGAACGCGCGCTGCGATTTTTCTACTTCCTTGAATAATGGATTGTCGGCGCCTTTCTTCGCTACCACGTCATCCCATATTTTCAATTGGTCCTGCAATACCGTGTCTGGCGTTTTGTAGAATTTGACGCCGTCCTTGGTTTGCATTTCACGGTAGTCGGTGGAATAACGATCGATGGCTTTCCATGACATGTCGGCTGACGAAGCTTCCACTGCATTGGCAATGATGGCTTTCAGTTTTGGTGCCAGGCCATCGTATTTG
Source organism: Herminiimonas arsenicoxydans (assembly GCA_000026125.1). GTDB lineage: Bacteria > Pseudomonadota > Gammaproteobacteria > Burkholderiales > Burkholderiaceae_D > Oxalicibacterium > Oxalicibacterium arsenicoxydans. The sequence goes on from CU207211.1 coordinate 101,354, forward strand.
GTTTTGTTGAAACTGACTTCAAATTGCTCCGAGCTTTGGTGGAAGCTTTGCAGCATGCACACTTTGGAGACGTCCGGGAAACCAAGGATGCGGTCGGAGCTGGCATTGTTGAACTCGGCGCCATCCAGCAAGCCCCTGTCCATTGCCGGAACGATTTCGCCGCCCGGCAGTGCATTCACGGCGGCGCCCATCGCGGTAAACAAATCGATCGCCAGACCGTTGGTGCGGAACTTCAATCCCTTGAAATCTTCTTTTTTGGTGATAGGTTTTTTGAACCAGCCTAGCGGTTGCGTTGGCATCGGTCCGGTGAGGAAGGACACGACATTGGCGCCGATCGAGCTATACAGTTTTTCCAGCAGCGCCTTGCCGCCGCCATATTTATGCCATGCCAGCACCATGTTCGCATCCATGCCGAATACCGGGCCGGAAGTCCACAATGCAATCGCACTTTGCTTGCCGTAGTTGTAGCCCATCACGCCATGACCACCGTCGAGTGTGCCTTTCGATACTGCATCCAGCAAGCCGAAGGCAGGTACTACTGCACCGGCTGGCAATACTTCGATCTTCAGTTCGCCACCGGTCATGTCATTGACCTTCTTGGCGAAATCCAGAGCGTATTCGTGGAAAATATCCTTGCTGGGCCAGGTACTTTGAAAACGTAATTGTGTGACAGTCTGCGCTGTCGCGATCATCGGGAAACTGAGTGCTGCGGCGGCACCGCCGGTGGCGGCTGTGCCAAGAAATTTGCGGCGGGAAGGTGCGGTGCTTTGAGTAGACTTGTTAGTCTTTTTCATTGTGTATCTCCTTTTATATTATTAGAAATAACGTTGATTCGTCACCCGATGAACGGCTCCATTTTCGAGAAATGGCGGCAGGACTGACGCTTGTAGAATGCCCTTTCACGGCTATATGTCAAGTTGCGATGCAGCAATAAAACAGGAAATTATTTGCTGCTTTCTTTATGCATGTAATAGAAAGGCAGAATGTGTTAAATGTTTTCGACATGCTCCAGCGTCAATTCCATTCGGTATTTTCATGTTCTTGATTGCCGGATGAAAATGCGATGTTTACATAGGGAGAGCTGTATATTTTTTAAGCATGTAAAAAGGGTGTCTCAAAATTTTTTGCACTGCACATCAAGATGAAATTACGCATGCATGGATGTGAAGTGCGAGGCACAAACCTTCGTTTGTGACGATGCGATTAATCTGTTTAAATGGTTCAATTATTTTTCGCGCTTCATCCACAAAATACGATCGCGTCAATTTTTCTTACGTGACGCTTACAAAAAAGGCGCATTTCTCATGTCGACGATAGCCCTGATTCAAATCAACCAGCAAGGACGTCCGTTAGGCGAAGTCGGCAAGCTGGACGACATCGCGCGGCAAGTGTGCGCAGCGACGACCTTGCTGTATGCTGGCGCCGGTTTTGCTCCGCCATGGATAGGTTATCTTGCGCAACACGGCGGAAAAGTGGTGGGCGCGTGCGCATTCAAGGCACCGCCGCTCGATGGCAAGGTGGAGATCGGTTACTTCACTTTCCCCGATTGGGAAGGGCGAGGCATGGGCACATCGATGGTGCGTGCGTTGCTGGAAATCGTGCAGGCAGAACAAACGCCATTGACAGTGGTGGCGCAGACTGCGAATGAAGAAAATGCGTCGAATACGATCCTGCGCAAGTTCGGTTTTACGCTCGCACGTGTGACGGAAGATATGGAAGATGGCGAAGTATGGGAATGGCACTGGAACAAGGATAGTCAGGTGATAGAGCAAAAAGATGTTTGAACTGAAAACCGTCGCGCTGTTTGTCGTCACTGCAATTGCAGAAATCGTCGGCTGCTATCTGCCCTATCTGTGGTTGCGGCAATCGGGTTCGATCTGGTTGCTGCTGCCGGCAGCCTTGAGCCTGGCGCTGTTTGCATGGTTGCTGTCGCTGCATCCGGAAGCCAGCGGGCGTGTGTACGCAGCGTATGGCGGCATCTACGTTGCTGTGGCGCTCGGCTGGTTGTGGCTGGTCGACGGCATCAAGCCGACGAACTGGGATGTGGCCGGTGTTGTCTTCACCTTCATCGGCATGGGCATCATCATGTTCGCTCCGCGCGCGTGACGAGCGCAATCGATAGTGCTGATCCGGATCAGCCTGTTTCGCCATGCACGGGTATTTGCCGCATGGATGAAAAAATGAAGCTGTGTACAGGCTGCTTGCGCAGCATGCAAGAAATTGCGCAGTGGCCTACGGCTGGCGAGAGCGACAAACGCACAATCTTGCAGGCGATACAGCAGCGTCGTGCTGCAATTTTGTCATGAGTGCGCACATGGCTTGATCTGTGCGACTATTCCGCTGCACGAAATTTTATAAAGAAACGATATGGAATTGAATTTTTACAAGCCGGCCAAAACAGTCAGCGGCCCTGCATACAGCCTGTGGTTCAAGATAGTGGCAACCATCTTTTCGTTCGCACTGGTCGTGTATGCAATCGATATCATGCGTCGTTTTCCATTGCTGGAATATGGCTTCAGTGTAAAAGTCTTGCTGTTTTTTGCGGCATTGATGCTGGTCGTCAGCTACTACTGGTTCCTGCGCTCGACGATCACGATCGATGAAAAAGGCATCACGCAAACCTGGATGTATAACCGTCACGTCGAATGGCGCGATGTGCGCAGCGCCAAAATGATAGGCATACCCTACGCCGGCTGGATTTTTCCACCGCGTCTGGTGGTGCGCACCGGTAATTCCTTCAGCACCTTCAATGGCGGCACGCAAGAGATCCTGATCGAGTTCGCACATATTTCGCTGGCGTTCCAGATGAGCAAGCAAGTCGGGAAATGATTGCGCTGCAGCGTTAAAGCCTTCGTTTCCATCGCGTTCCTGTCAATCCGGATCTTGTCCGAAAACGGCTAGACGCTGTCCAGGCCTGCGCGTATAAATACGCCATGGATGTGCTCAATATCAAGGATTTGCAGGACGATGCCACGCTCACGCACGAGAGTTGCTACCGCGCATTGGCAGCGAAAGATGCGCGTTTCGATGGCGTCTTTTTTACCGGCGTAAAAACCACGGGCATTTATTGCCGGCCTGTCTGCTCCGTCAAAACGCCGCGTGCGTCTTCCTGCGTTTTTTTCAGCAGCGCGGCAGCGGCAGAAGTCGCCGGCTTTCGTCCCTGTTTGCGTTGCCGCCCTGAACTGGCGCCGTATGCGCTGCAGCAGAATCTTGCGTACGCAGTGTGGCAGCGTATTGCCGCGGGCGCATTGAATGATGGCGATATGGAGCGATTGGCTGCGGAGGTGGGATTGTCTTCGCGCCAGTTGCGGCGCGTCCTGCTGCAGCATTTCGGCGTGACGCCTGTCGAACTTGCACAGACTCAGCGCCTGCTGTTTGCGAAAAAATTGTTGCAGGAAACGCGTTTGCCCATGAGTGACGTCGCGTATGCCGCCGGCTTTGGCAGCATACGTCGCTTCAATGCATTGTTCCTTGCCCGCTATGGCATGGCGCCGACCAGCATACGACGCGCGGCGGAAAAATTTCCGGGCAACGACCTCGATGTCATTACCTTGCGGCTTGCTTACCGCCCGCCATTTGCATGGACGGAAATGCTGCATTACCTGTCAGGTCGCGCAATCGCCGGCGTCGAAGCCGTAACTGAAGATGAGAGCGGCCATCTGTCTTATGCGCGCAGCGTGCGCGTCGACGGCATCAACGGCTGGTTGTGCGTGCGGCATCTTCCTGAAAAACATCAACTTGAAGTATCGCTGTCGATCACGCTTGCGCATGCATTGATGCCTTTGCTGGCGCGCATACGCAGCCAGTTCGATCTCGATGCCAATCCGCAAGTGATCGCCGCGCATTTGGCGAGCGACGCATTGCTGGCAAAACAGATAGTCCGGACGCCGGGCCTGCGTGTGCCCGGTGCTTTCGATGTGTTTGAACTGGCAAGCCGCGCGGTGCTGGGTCAGCAAGTCAGCGTGGCAGGAGCGACGACTTTATCAGGACGACTGGTTGGCAAGTTTGGCATCGCAACAGACACGCCGTTCGCTGGCGTGACACATCACTTCCCGCTGGCAGAACGCCTGGCAGCAGCAAGCGCAACAGAGATCGCTGCTATCGGCTTGCCGGTTGCACGTGCCGAAGCGATACGCAATCTGGCGCAGTTTGCGGCGCAAGGCGGCTTGAAAATCAAGGTAGGTACGTCTTTGCCGGATGTGGTCGCCCATTTGAAAACCGTGCGCGGCATAGGCGAATGGACTGCGCAATACATTGCGATGCGCGTCTTGCGATACACCGATGCATTCCCGGCTGGCGATCTGGGTTTGCAAAAAGCAGCGATAGAATTTGACGATGGTGTGCGCCTGACGGAAAAGCAGTTATTGCAGCGCGCTGCCGGCTGGTCGCCGTGGCGCGGCTACGCGGCGCTATTGTTGTGGCAGTCGCTGGCTTGATGGCCGAAGCATGGCTCAGTAAAGGGAAACATCATGATTTCATATATAGAACACCCCAGTCCCGTTGGCATCCTGCTGATCGCGGCAACGGATGCCGGCATTTGCGGCATCTATTTTGAAGAGCACAAACACTTCAAGGGCAAAGACGGCTGGCTGCAAACGCCAACGCAATCTGCATTGCGGCATCTGAAGAATGCCGCAATGCAGCTGGATGAATACTTTGCGGCGAAACGTACAAGGTTCGACGTGGCGCTGGATTTGTCCGGCACTGCATTCCAGCGTGAGGTGTGGAGCGCATTAAACGCCATTCCGTTCGGACAAAGTGTCAGCTATGCGCAGCATGCGCAGGGATTGGGTAATCCGAAAGCACTGCGTGCAGTCGGCTCCGCCATCGGGAAAAATCCCGTGTCCATCATCGTGCCCTGTCATCGCGTGATCGGTTCCGCAGGCGCAGTGACAGGGTATGCCGGCGGTGTGGAGCGCAAGCGCTTCCTGCTCGCGCTGGAGAGTGTTGCAGTGAAGTGATGCAGGCTATGGCTGGTTGCCGGCAGCTTGAGGGCGCTGGAAAAGCATGGCGCTTTTCCAGCGCCTTCATTTATTGCACCAGGCGTATCGCAAGCGGATAGCGATACGCCTGTCCCTTGGATGCCGCGATTGCAGCGAGTATGCAGAAGATCAGATTGGCGACATACAGGATGGGGAAGAGAATAAAGCCGATCAGGATAAACGCCAGCACCCACGCAATCAAAAAGCCTATCGTGATGGTGATCTGAAAATTCAATGCTTCCCTGGCTTGCGAGTTCGCAAAACCCGGGCTGTCTTTCTTCAGTATCCAGATTATCAGCGCACCGATGAAGCCGGTGAAAATCCCCAATAGATGCGCGAGCATCGCAAGGTTGCAATCGTCTTTGCTTGGGCTGCCTGTATCGATCTGATCCATAAAACCCCCTGCGGTTGGTAGTGCAAGATTCGCTTTGAAAACCTGTGCAGCCCATCAATGGGTAAGTGTAGAGTGTCGGCTGTATCCAGTCATTCCTGCGCCTGCTCTTGCACGGAGTTATTTCGCGCGCAGGTACAGCATCTTGCGGTGAGTTCCGGGCAACTGCCGCTCTTCAGTAATGAAGATATCAGTTTTTGCCTTGACGAGATCGGAAAGCTTTTTGTAACCGTATAGTCTGGAATCAAAGTCGGGTTGCAGTTTTGTAAGATAGCTGCCAAATGCAGCAAGTCCAGCCCAGCCGGTATCGTCTATCGATTGATCAAGGGCCGCCAGAACGAACTTCTTCGGGAATGCATGTCCGGTGTCCGTTGTGGCCGTTTTGGCAGGCGTAGCGGTTTTTCTTCCACGCTTGACGGCAGGCAGTTCGGCGGCCGATTCCGTAATGGATTCAGGACGCAGGACTTCGGTGAAGATGAATTTGTGACAGGCATTGCGAAAGGCGTCCGGCGTTTTCTTTTCCCCAAAGCCGAGCACGGTCAGGCCTTCTTCACGCAAGCGCATCGCCAGTCCGGTGAAATCACTGTCACTTGTTATCAGGCAAAAGCCATCGAATTTGCGTGTGTACAACAAATCCATCGCATCGATGATCAAGGTGCTGTCGGTCGCATTCTTCCCGGTCGTGTACGCAAATTGCTGAACCGGTTTGATCGCATATTGCTGCAAGACCTTTTTCCATGATGCACTGGTCGGCGCGGTAAAGTCGCCGTATATGCGCTTCACGGTTGCTTCGCCAAATCTCGCGATTTCCGCGAGCAGGCCTTCTATGACTGCTGCCTGCGCATTGTCGGCATCGATCAGCACTGCCAGTCGAAGCGTGGAATCATCGGATTCCATTTTTGCGATTGATCGCGAAGGTGCCAAGATGCCTCCCGATTTTGATGATTAATCAGGCGCATCCGTGTGAATGCGCCATGCAGATTGCGCCAGCCGGATGAGTGCGGGTCGGTCTTATGCGGCAGTTTTTTTAGCGGCCGGTTTCTTCTTTGCGACCGTTTTCTTTGCAGCCGGTTTTTTAGCTGCTACTTTCTTCGCGGCTTTGGGCGGTGCTGCATCCGTTGTTTCCTCTGCATCGTCCGCTACAGCCGCCGCTTTTCCTTTGCCCGGCACTTTTTCCTTGCGCGGTTCAAATTCGAAGCTGGTCTTGCCATCCTTGCCGCGGACCAGGTAAGCCTTGAATGCGCGCCGTGTGCGCTGCGAGACAAATCCCGGCAGCAGATCGGTCTTGCCTTCGTTGAGCAGCTTGCTCATCTGTTCGGGCAGAATTTCCTGCTGCAGAATGATGCGGCCGCTGCGGAAGTCGCAGGTCTTCGGTTTGGCTACCGAGTTTTCGCACACATAGGACAGCGGCATTTCGTACACGCCGCCGGCACATTTCGGACAAGGTCCGAGTGGCGTCTGGTCGCTGAAATCTACCGGTTCTGCATTTTCGTCATCGTTCTGGCCGAAGTCGAATTCGAGTTTGTAATTCTTGATCTCTTCGTCGCGCGAAATTTTCAGTACGGCGGCGAATGGACGGCCCATTTTCGAGCGGAAGCCTTGCAGCGGCCCGATGGTTTTGTTCGTCAATAATTCTTCAACTTCAGCCACTTCAAACTGGCGGCTACCTGGCGTTTTGCTCATCGAGAATTCGCACTTGGTGCAGGCGAAGCGACGATAGTTTTCCTTGACCACGCTGCCGCAATTCGGGCATGGCGTTTTCAGTGTCGCGTAGTCGCCGGGGATGGTGTCGTTGTCGTATTCTTTTGCGCGCTTGACGATGACTTGCGTCATCTGCGCGATCTCGCGCATGAACTCTTCACGGCTGATCTTGCCGCGTTCCATTTCCGACAGTTTGTATTCCCATTCGCCGGTCAGTTCAGGCGCGGTCAGTTCGTTGACGCCCAGGCCGCGCAGCAAGGTCATCAACTGGAATGCCTTGGCGGTCGGCATCATTTCGCGACCTTCGCGCAGCAGATATTTTTCCGTCAGCAAGCCTTCGATGATGGCCGCGCGCGTAGCCGGTGTGCCCAGCCCTTTGCCGGTCATGGCGACGCGCAGGTCGCTGTCGTCTATTAATTTGCCGGCGCCTTCCATGGCCGACAGCAGCGTGGCTTCCGTATAGCGCGCGGGCGGTTTGGTAACGAGGCCATTGGCGACTACCGATTCGGTTTGTACCTTCTCGCCTTTGGCGACCGGCACCAGCGTGCCGCTGTTTTCCGGATCTTTTTCGTCGATGACTTCCTTGCCGTACACCGCAAGCCAGCCCGGATTGGTCATGACCTTGCCTTCAGTCTTGAACTGATGGCCGGAGACTTCTGTGAAGCGTGTGGTGACCTGGAATTCTGCCGCCGGGAAGAAGATCGCCATGAAGCGGCGTGTCACGAGGTCGTACAGTTTCTGTTCAGGCTCCGACAGATTCTTCGGTGCCAGTGTGGTCGGGATGATCGCAAAGTGATCGCTGATTTTCGTGTTGTCGAAAATCCGCTTGTTCGGCTTGACCCATTTGCTATTCAGGATCTGCTTGGCAAACTGGTGATAGTTATTGTTTTCGGCGACGACTTCCAGCGTTTCCAGCACGGTGGGCAGATAATCTTCCGGCAGGTGGCGCGAATCGGTACGCGGATAGGTCAATACTTTATGACGTTCGTACAAGGCTTGCGCGAGACCGAGTGTGTTTTTCGCGGAGAAGCCGAAACGGGCATTGGCTTCGCGCTGCAGGCTGGTCAGATCGAACAAGGCCGGCGCCATCGAGGTGGTCGGTTTCGATTCTTCGGTGACATTGCCCGGCTTGCCGCCACGGCAGGCGGCGACGATGGATTCTGCTGCAGCCTTGCTCCACAGGCGCTCCGGGCGACGCTCGGGATCGGTTTCGTCTTTCTTGAAAGCCGTGTCGAGCCAGCGGCCCTGATAGATGCCGGCGGCGCAAATGAATTCGGCGCGCACTTCCCAGTAATCACGCGGCACGAACTTTTTGATCTTTTCTTCGCGTTCCACCACGATGGACAGCGTCGGCGTTTGTACGCGGCCGACAGTGGTCAGATAGAAGCCGCCTTCCTTCGAGTTGAAGGCGGTCATGGCGCGCGTGCCGTTGATGCCGATCAGCCAGTCGGCTTCACTGCGGCTGCGGGCGGCGTCGGCCAGCGACAGCATTTCCTCGTCGCTGCGCAGATTCTTGAATGCTTCGCGTATGGCGCCCGGCGTCATCGATTGCAGCCACAGGCGTTTGATCGGTTGCTTGGCTTTTGCGTATTGCGCAATCAAACGAAAAATCAGTTCACCTTCGCGCCCGGCATCGCATGCATTGATCAGGCCGGTGACATCCTTGCGCTTGATCAGCTTGTTCAATACTTTCAGGCGCGATTCGGTTTTGGCGATCGGGTTCAGCGCAAAGTACGGCGGGATCATCGGCAAGTGGGCAAACGACCATTTGCCGCGCTTGACGTCATATTCTTCCGGGACCGAGATTTCAACCAGATGACCGACTGCAGAGGACAGCACGTATTCGTCGGATTCAAAGTAATCATCATGCTTGGTAAAGCCGCCGAGCGTCTTCGCGATATCGTTCGCGACGGATGGCTTCTCGGCAATGATGAGTGTTTTTGTCATGGTTTTCGATCTCTAAAAAAGTGCCGGCACGCATGGCTGGGTGCAGGTTGAGGCATACAGCTTATGGCGCAGGCAGCTTTTTTCAAGGAAGACCCGCGCTAATATAAGAGTTGCATAGGCGTCAAGCGGCCAATGATAAGCGCGTTGCGTCGAAATCCGCAAGCAGGACACCAAGAGATATGAAAAAAAGAAATCGGGAAGTGTTGCTGAAGAAGCATGTCCGCTGCGCACGGACATGCTGTAGGCCTACTCGTTATTAGTGCAGTATCCGCGGTGCGGCATCGTCGTCGTCGAGAAACAGCTCGTCGAAGATCAAACCGTCCGGTTCCTTGCCCTGGCTCCATAGCACCATCAACACGATGACCTTGAGCTTCTCGAGCGAAATAGGCGTCTCGCCGGCGGCCAGTGCGCGTTCGATCACGATTTCGCGCTGGATGGGGTTGATCAGCTTGGCTGCTTCGAGGAACTGGATGAAGCCGACGGCTGGCGTGCCGAGCACGTCCGTCTCTTGCGATACGTAAATGCGTGTACCGAACGAGAATGCGGTCTGGTGCGGGTAGGAGTCGGAAAGTTCGTTGGTGGTTTCGGCCAGCGCCGTCAGCCAGCCGAGCGCTTTGGTAATCTCTTCTTCTTCAAAGCCGACAGCAGATAATTTTTTTACCAGCGCCTCCGAATCGGGACAGGCGTCGGGGCGGTAATAGGTTTCGTACAGATAAACTAGGACATCAAACATGGCATCACCGTAGCGCTTGGGTTAAAACGACACTATTGCAGTGTGTCGTCAGGATCGGATGCGTATGAATCACACTCTTCGCACAAGCATCTTACAAAGAGGTGTTACGACAGCGGCAGATCAAAGACAGCGCTTACTTGATTCAAGGATACCCTAAAAATGATGAGGCCAACAGGGGAAGGAAATTTTGTTGTCGCTGCGTGATGTCAAAGTGAAATGTCTAACTGGAATGATGCAACCTTGCGTGCCGCAATCGCTTCTCTGGCGGATTCAATCCAGACGGCGGTATAGGGCGCCGGGCAATATCTCAAGCTGATTGCTTAACTCCAGCATCAGCAATTGCGCGTGCAGTGTTGCCATGTCGAGCTGACAGCGCGCTGCCAGCGTATCTGCATCCACCGGGTCGAAACCGAGCGCCTGCAATATCTGTTGCGCTTGTGCATCCAGCGCAGGCGCGACGGATTTGCTTGCTGCGTTTGCAGCAGGCAGTGCGTATTGCAGCTCTTCCAGAATGTCCTGCGCCGTTTCCACCAGCTTGGCACCCTGCTTGATCAACAGGTGACAGCCTTTCGACAACGGCGAATGGATAGAGCCGGGGATGGCAAACATGTCGCGCCCCTGTTCTGCCGCCATGCGGGCGGTGATCAGCGAACCGGATTGCAGTGCGGCTTCCACCACCAGCACGCCGCGCGCCAGGCCGCTGATGATGCGATTGCGGCGCGGGAAGTTGGAGGCGATGGCCGGCATGCCGAGTGGATATTCGCTGAGGATGCAGCCGGCTTCGGCGATCTGATGGGCGAGCGCACGATTGCGCGCCGGATAGACGATATCGGCGCCGGTGCCGATGACGGCGATGGTGGAGCCGGCATGCGGCGCTTGCCGGGCCGCGAGCAAGCCGCCGCGATGCGCCGCTGTGTCTATGCCCAGTGCCATGCCGGAGACGATACTCAAACCGGCCAGGCTCAATGCTTCGGAAAATTTTTCTGCATTGACTATGCCTTGTGTCGTGGCGTTGCGGCTGCCGACTACCGCCAGCGAAGGGCGCGACAATAAATTTAGACGGCCTTTTGCGTAGAGCAGTATCGGCGGATCGGGAATTTTCAGCAGGGCCGGCGGATAGTCGGCATCAGCCAGCGTCAGCACATGATTGCCGGCTTGTGCCGCCCATTTATGCGTGGCTTCGATTAATGCACGCACGTTTTCTGCTGGCGGCGCGAGCAGTGCATGCGCGATGCGCTCGGGTACGACTTGTTGGAGTGCGATAAAATTCGCTGCGAAGATATTTTCCGGCAGGCCGAAGGCGCCGAGTAATTTGCGCGCGGTATCGGGACCGACGCCTGGCGTCTGTTCCAGTCGCAACCAGCTTGCAAGATCGTCCGGGGCTGGCATTAAACGAGCGGCAGCAGAGAGCGATGCAATTCCTGACGCGCATCTGGCAAGTGCATGATGTGACGCGTCAGGATGGGCAGGTGTCGGTGCGCCGGCTTATTCGGGCGATTTGGCGACGTCGGCAACCTGTACGGTATCGGTCACCTGCATCACCAGGCCGTAGGAAATATTATCGAAAACGCGGAACACCAACAGGTTGCCGTAGGCTTCATCCGGCAGCTTGATCAGACCGCGGCCATTGCCCTCGGTGCGATCCGGCACCAGCTTGCCCAGGCGCTGCAGTTCCAGCACGGCACCGATATCGACGCCATCCTTGCTGCCGCGATTGATGGAGACGATCTGGTTCTGCCCCGCTTGCGAGACGCCACCATACACCGACACGATTTGCGCATGCACTGCTTGTTCCGGTGCATGCGGCACGTAATTGATGAAGGGTGCCGGCTCTACCGGAAGCAAACGGTCGCGCACGCCCATCTCTTCCTTGGCATTGGTCACGATCATCGTGTGCGGCTCGTTGTCGAGCTTGCTCAGGCGTTGCAGTTTCAGGGTGCCCAGATAGACGGCTTCATAACCGATGATTTTTTTGCTGGCAGGATCGGTCAGCGGTTTGCCGGGGCGGAAGGCCTCGAATTCGGTGCGGCCGTTCAGATCGCCGCGGACATAGGCTTTATCGCCGCTGGCGAGGAAGACGTGGCCCTCTTGCGTGGCGACGATACGCGGCGCGCTATTGAGTTCGGTTTCACCGACGATCAGGGGTTTGGTCAGGAATTGTTCAATCGCCGACAGGGGGATGGTGGCAATGGCATTCGAGCCGGCCGCTGTCGAGCGTACTTGCGGCGACAGGCGCACGGTAGGCACGCCGCCATTGTCGCCAGTACCTTTTCCGAGGCGTAATTTGCCTGCAACACGGTCGAAATAAACGGTTTGGCCAGGATAAATCCAGTGCGGGTTGCGGATCTGCTCGCGGTTCATGTCCCATACTTGCGGCCAGCACCATGGGTGCTGCAGAAACTTCCCGGAAATGCCCCATAGCGTATCGCCGCGCACGACCACATGCTGATCGGGAGCGTTCGGCAAAAATGCGCAGCGCGCATTGCCGCCCACTGTTTTGGCAGGCGCTTCGGCGAAGGTGGTTGCGGGTAAAACGACTGAGGCAAGAGCAAGGAAGAGTGCAGCTGTGCTAAAATTTTTCATGGTTTGTCCGGTGAGCTTGACCAATTGTGACGCCATTACTGTGCTGCTGCATGTTATGAGTGAAATAATACATTCGTGAAAAAACTTGCTAAATTGAATCAAATTCTGCACATAAATCCTTGAAGTAGCAAGAAAACCACGCCATTAACCTGCCGCCTTGTTGCGCAAAAGCCGTATGTCTATATTAAATATCCTGCGTTATCCTGATTCACGGCTGCATAAAATTGCCAAGCCGGTCACCACCTTTGATGCACGCATCAAGACGCTGGTCGCCGATATGGCCGAAACCATGTACGACGCGCCGGGCGTTGGCCTGGCCGCATCGCAAGTCGATGTGCATGAACAGGTGATCGTCATCGATACCTCGGAAACGCGCACCGAACTGCGCGCCTACATCAATCCCGAGCTGATCTGGGTCAGCCCGGAAATGCAGATTTATGATGAGGGTTGCCTGTCCGTGCCCGGTGTCTACGATGGTGTCGAGCGGCATGCAAAAGTGAAGGTGCGCGCCTATGATGCGGACGGCAAACAGTTCGAACTGGAAGCCGAAGGCTTGCTGGCCGTATGCATCCAGCACGAAATGGATCATCTGAAAGGCAAGGTATTTGTCGAATACCTGTCGCCGCTGAAGCGCAATCGCATCAAGACCAAGATGCTGAAAGAAGAGCGCGAGCTGAATCGCCACAACAAGGTGGCGCAGCACTGATGGTGTAATTGCGGTTCGTTCCCGCAAGACATCATCCGGCAAGCCGGTAGTCGCATGGTTTCTCATTCTGCGCCTGCCGTACTACAATCCCCCCATGAAAATCATTTTTGCCGGTACGCCGGAATTTGCGGCGGTCGCTCTGGCTGCCCTGCACGCGGCGGGCTTCGAGATTCCGCTTGTCCTGACGCAACCCGATCGTCCGGCCGGACGCGGCATGCAATTGCAGGCTTCGGCCGTCAAGCAGTTTGCGCTGGCGCACAAGATCCCGGTGGCGCAACCGATCTCCTTGCGGCTGGATGGAAAATATCCCGATGTGGCACAGGAAGCGCACGACTTGCTGCGCGCAACGCCGCACGATGTGATGGTGGTGGCAGCATACGGCCTGATCCTGCCGCAATCGGTGCTGGATATTCCGCCGCTGGGCTGCCTGAATATTCACGCTTCATTGCTGCCGCGCTGGCGTGGTGCGGCGCCGATTCACAGAGCGATTGAAGTCGGCGACGAGAAAACCGGCATCACCATCATGCAGATGGAGCTGGGACTGGATACCGGCCCGATGCTGCTGATGGAAAGTCTGCCGATCGCAGCCGACGATACGACGGCCAGCCTGCACGACAAGCTGGCCCGACTGGGCGGCGAAATGATAGTTGAGGCCTTGCTCAAACTGGAAAAAGGCGAGCTGACAGCAACGCCGCAACCCGAAGCGGGCGCCAACTACGCAGCCAAAATCGCGAAGGAAGAAGCTACGCTGGACCTCAGGCAATCGGCCCAGGAACTGGCGCGCAAGATACGTGCGTTCAATCCCTTCCCCGGCGCCATGGGAATATGCAATGGCACGCCGGTCAAGTTCTGGCAGGCGCAAGCATTGGAATGTTCAAATCAATGGCCTGCCGGCCAAGTCATCTCGGCCAATGCGCAGGATGGCGTGGTGATTGCCTGCGGCGACGGTGCCTTGCGTGTGACTGAACTGCAAAAGCCGGGCGGCAAACGCTTGCCGGCGGCAGAATTCATCAAGGGCTTTGCGCTGGAAGCGCAGCGCTTTCAATAAGCGGGGCGGATGCCCGCTTTCCTGGCAGGTTCAGTCTGCCTGCCTCGTTCGACAGGAGACGCGATGAAATGGATGCTTGTTTTGCTGGCGGTGTTTTTATCTGCCTGTCAGGGCACGGATGCGATCAGGCAGAAAACCGCAGAGCCACCACCGGAAAGAAATACGCAGATGGCCAGTGTGGTGATCTGGTGGGCGCACGGCAACGAGCCGTTCTGGCATTTCACTGCAGACGCAGGCAAGCTGCGTTTTGAAAACCTCGGCGAGGATGCGGAATATTTTCCCTATCGTGTGTTCGGCCGCGACGGCACGACGCGCACTTTCAACGCAAGGAATGCAACTTCATCGATACAAATCAGGATGATGCGCAAGACCTGTTTCAACGACATGTCAGGCGCCGAATATCCATGGACGGCAGAAGTCACGATAGGTGGACGCAAGCTGCAAGGCTGCGGCGAGCGCGGCAGCTTGCCGGAATAATTTAGTCCGGTAAAGGCAAGGGGCTGGCGGGTTTGATTTCCTCCAGACATACCATGGAGCGCACGCCGGCCACGCCAGGCACTTGCATCAGCCTGTCCGTTAAAAAGGACGACAGCGATTTCAAATCGGTGGCGACGACTTTCAGCAGATAGTCGAAGTCGCCGGAGATGGTGTAACACTCCAGAATTTCCGGGAACTGCCGGATAGCTTGCTCCAGTTCGCGCACCTGCTTGAACTGTTCACGTGCAATATTCAGGTTCACGAAAGCGGTGACGCCTAGCCCGAGAGCTGCGGCATCGACTAGTGCGGCATAGCCCCGGATCACACCTTCCTGCTCCAGTCGCTGTACCCGTCTATAGCATTGTGGCGGCGATAAATTGACGCGTTCGGACAATTCCACATTGGAGACGCGGCCCTTGCTTTGCAGGGTTTCCAGCAGGATGCGATCGTAGCGGTCGAATTTCTCCATAAACTCCTCCTTATACGCACGATTCGTTCACTTTATACCTAAAGCATGTTGAATAACGCAGACATATTTCTGTGCATTGGACTTACCATGGAAGAGTGAATTGATATCGTTTTCTATGAGGAGCGCTATCGTGAACAGCCATCGCATCACATTGGAAGATCGCTACTGCGCGCACAACTATCAGCCTCTGCCTGTCGTACTGAGCAAGGGCAAGGGCATCTGGCTGTGGGATGAAAACGGCAAGCGCTATATGGACATGATGTCCGCTTATTCGGCGGTCAGCTTTGGCCATAGCCATCCTGACCTGGTCGCTGCACTGACGCATCAGGCTGGCCGGCTGGCCGTCACTTCGCGCGCGTTTTATACCGATCAACTGGGGCCGTTCCTGCAACTGCTGTGCGAGATGACAGGTATGCCGCAAGCGCTGCCCATGAATAGCGGTACCGAAGCGGTGGAAACTGCCTTGAAAGCGGCGCGCAAATGGGGTTACAAGGTCAAGGGTATTCCCGATCAGCAAGCCGAGATCATTGTTTGCCACGGCAACTTTGCCGGACGCACGACGACCATCGTCGGCTTTTCTTCCGAGGCGCAATACCGCGATGGCTTCGGGCCGTTTGATGGCGGCTTCGTGACAATACCTTTCGGCGATGCGGCGGCGCTGGAAGCGGCGATCACGCCGCGCACCACGGCGTTTCTGGTGGAGCCGATACAGGGTGAAGGCGGCATCATCGTGCCGCCGGATGGCTATCTGGCGCAATGCCGCGAGATATGTACGCGCCACAATGTCTTGCTGATCTGTGATGAAGTGCAAACCGGATTGGGGCGTACCGGACGTTTGCTGGCCTGCGATCACGAGGGTATCAAGCCGGATGGCTTGATACTGGGCAAGGCTTTGGGCGGCGGTTTGTTGCCGGTCTCGGCATTTCTGGCGCGGCGCGATGTGATGGGTGTATTCACGCCGGGCGACCACGGCAGTACCTTCGGCGGCAATCCTTTGGCGGCCGCGGTCGGCCATGCTGCACTGTCCTTGCTGCACGATGGCGAGTTGATTGCAGCGGCACGGCAACGCGGGCAACACCTGCTTGACGGCTTGCATGCGATACGGCATCCGGCAATACGCAGCGTGCGCGGCAAGGGTTTGCTGATAGGACTGGAGCTGGATCCGGCAATTATTCTGGCGCGCAGCTTTTGCGAGCGCCTGATGGAAAACGGTCTGCTGTCGAAAGAAACGCACTACACGGTAGTCCGCCTGGCGCCGCCGCTGGTTATCAGTGCCGCAGAAATTGACGCAGCGCTACGCATCATCGAACATGTTTTTGCCACGTTGACCACGCCGCACATGGAGGGCTGCACATGATGAACCAGCATCGCGATATCTTCCTGATGTGCGCGCCCGAATATTTTGAAGTGTCCTACATCATCAATCCATGGATGGAGGGGAATGTTGCGCATGGCAATCGGGCAAACGCACAAGGACAATGGCAGGCGCTGATGCATGCCTTGCAACAGGTGGCGCAAGTCGAGTGCATGCCGGCGGTGGCCGGTGTGCCGGATATGGTCTTTACTGCGAATGGCGGCCTGCTGCTGGGCGATCAGGTAGTGTTGTCATCTTTTCTTCATGTCCAGCGCCAGGCGGAAGAAGCGCACTTTGCCGCATGGTTCGCCGCGCGCGGCTTGCGTGTGTTGCATATGCCGCATGCATTGCCGTTCGAGGGTGCCGGCGATGCCTTGCTGGACAGGGCTGCCGACTTGCTGTGGTTCGGTCATGGTCATCGTTCGGATGCCGCTTGCGCCCCCTTGCTCGCCGAATTGTTGGATATCGAGGTGCAAGCCGTGAAGCTGGTCGATCCGCGCTTCTATCATCTGGATACTTGTTTCTGCCCCTTGCAAGGTGGTTATTTACTGTACTACCCGGACGCCTTTGATACTGCGGCCCAGGCGTGTATCGCGGCGCGCGTGCCGCTGGAAAAACGCTGCGCCGTGTCGCGCGAAGATGCACTGAATTTCGCCTGCAATGCGGTCAATAGCGGCGAACACGTATTCTTGAATCATGCCTCGCCGGCATTGATCGCACAGTTGCAGCAGTGGGGTTTCCGCGTGCATCAGCTTGCACTGACGGAATTCATGAAGGCTGGTGGCGCGGCGAAGTGCCTGACGCTGAAAATGAACGAGCCGCGCCGGAAAGCCGGCATGCCGACGCGCCTGTCTGACGACAGCCTGCCCGCAGCTGCACCGGCGGTTTAGCCTGGGACCGGCGGTGGCGCCCTCAGAGCAGGGGCTTTCACGTATAATTTCCCCAGCTTTCATGCTTGTTTAGCCCGGCACAGTTTGTGGCCGGGTTTTTGTATTTGTACAGCTGAACCGATAACGAACAGATAGAGAATTGATAATGAAACGCGACGCTATTTCTCCGACCGAAACCCTCTTGCGCGACCTGATGGCGCGCCGCATCCTGATTCTGGATGGCGCGATGGGGACGATGATTCAGCAATACAAGCTGACAGAAGAAGATTATCGCGGCACGCGTTTCGCCGACTTCGCGGTGCCCGGCAAGGAAGTTTTCGTCAAGGGCAATAACGAATTATTGTCGCTGACCCAGCCGCATGTGATCAGCGAAATTCACGAAAAGTATCTGGCGGCCGGTGCCGATCTGATCGAAAGCAATACCTTTGGCGCTACTACGGTAGCGCAGGACGATTACCACATGGGTCATCTGGCCTATGAAATGAACGTGGCCTCGGCGCGCCTGGCGCGCGCTGCCTGCGACAAGTATTCGACGCCGGACAAGCCGCGCTTCGTGGCCGGCGCACTCGGCCCCACGCCGAAGACCGCCTCGATCTCGCCGGACGTCAACGATCCGGCGGCACGCAATGTGACCTTCGATCAGTTGGTCGCTTCGTATCTGGAACAGACGCGCGGCCTGGTGGAAGGCGGCGCCGACGTGCTGCTGGTCGAAACCATTTTCGATACGCTCAACTGCAAAGCCGCATTATTCGCAATCGATCAATTTTTTGAAGAGTCGGGCCAGCGTTTGCCCATCATGATCTCTGGCACTGTGACCGATGCCTCGGGCCGCATTCTGTCCGGCCAAACGGTGCCGGCATTCTGGCATTCGATTCGCCATGCCAGACCGCTGACGGTGGGCTTGAACTGCGCACTCGGTGCGGCGCTGATGCGTCCGTATGCGGAAGAATTGTCGAAGATCGCCGATACCTTCGTCTGTATTTATCCGAATGCCGGCTTGCCCAATCCGATGAGTGACACCGGTTTCGACGAGACGCCGGATGTGACCTCCTCCTTGCTGAAGGATTTTGCCGAAAGCGGCTTCGTCAATATCGCCGGCGGTTGCTGCGGCACCACGCCGGATCACATCAAGGCGATCGCCGATACGGTCGCGAATATTGCACCGCGCATCGTCCCCACGATAGAACCAACGATGAAACTGTCGGGCCTGGAACCCTTCATCATCGATGACAACTCTCTGTTTGTTAACGTCGGCGAACGTACCAACGTCACCGGCTCCAAAGCATTTGCGCGCCTGATCATCAATGAAAAATACGATGAAGCGCTGACCGTTGCACGGCAACAGGTAGAAAACGGCGCGCAGATCATCGACATCAATATGGATGAGGCGATGCTCGATTCAGAGGCGGCGATGACGCGCTTCCTGAATTCGGTGGCATCCGAGCCGGACATCGCACGCGTGCCTATCATGATCGATTCGTCGAAATGGTCGGTCATTGAAGCCGGTTTGAAATGCGTGCAGGGCAAGGCGATCGTCAACTCGATTTCGATGAAGGAAGGCGAGGAAAAATTCCTGCATGACGCGAAGTTGTGCCGTCGTTATGGCGCGGCCGTGATCGTGATGGCCTTCGATGAAAAAGGTCAGGCCGATACTTTCGAACGCAAGATAGAAATTTGCGAGCGCGCGTATTGGCTGCTGGTCAATGAAGTCGATTTCCCGCCGGAAGACATCATTTTCGATCCGAACATTTTCGCGATTGCGACCGGTATCGAAGAACACAATAACTACGCCGTCGACTTTATCAATTCGGTGCGCTGGATCAAGGAGAATTTGCCGCACGCAAAAATCAGCGGCGGCGTATCCAACGTCAGCTTCTCGTTCCGCGGCAACGATCCGGCGCGCGAAGCGATCCATACCGTGTTCCTGTATCACGCCATCAAGGCCGGCATGACGATGGGTATCGTCAACGCCGGCATGGTCGGCGTGTACGACAATCTGCCGGCAGAGTTGAAAGAATGCGTCGAAGACGTGGTGCTGAATCGTCGTGAAGACGCCACCGAGCGCATGATCGAAATTGCCGCCACCCTGAAAGCCGGCGACAAGAAGGAAGAAGCCACGCTGGAATGGCGCAGCGGTACCGTGCAGCAGCGTCTGGCGCATGCGCTGGTACAGGGCATCACGCAATGGATCGTTGAAGACACCGAAGAAGCGCGACAGGAATTGCTGAAAAATGGCGGTCGTCCCATCCATGTGATCGAAGGTCCGCTGATGGATGGCATGAACATCGTCGGCGATCTGTTCGGCCAGGGCAAAATGTTTTTGCCGCAGGTGGTCAAATCTGCGCGCGTGATGAAGCAGGCGGTTGCGCATCTGATCCCGTTCATCGAGGAAGAAAAACGTCTGTTGCAGGAACAAACCGGTATCGTCAGCAAACCGAAGGGCAAGATCGTCATCGCTACCGTAAAGGGTGATGTGCATGACATCGGCAAGAACATCGTATCGGTGGTCCTGCAATGCAATAACTTCGAAGTCGTCAACATGGGCGTGATGGTGCCATGTTCGGAAATTCTCGCGCGCGCCAAAGCCGAGAATGCCGACATCATCGGCCTCTCCGGATTGATCACGCCGTCGCTGGAAGAAATGGCTTACGTCGCGAAGGAAATGCAGCGCGACGAATACTTCCGTGGCTTGAAAACGCCACTGCTGATCGGCGGTGCGACCACCAGCCGTGCGCATACCGCCGTCAAGATCGCGCACAACTACGATGGTCCGGTCGTGTATGTACCGGATGCCTCGCGTTCGGTATCGGTTGCGCAATCCCTGCTGACGCCGGAAAGTCGCGATCAATACATTGCCGATATCGCGACCGATTACGAGCGCATACGCGTACAGCATGCGAACAAGAAGACCTTGCCGATGCTGAGCCTGGAGCAGGCGCGCGCCAACAAGATGCAGGTGGAATTCACCGGCAAATATGCGCCGGTCAAACCGAAGTTCATCGGCCGTCGCGTGTTCAAGAATGTCGATCTGGCGACGATTGCGCAATATATCGATTGGGGCCCGTTCTTCCAGACCTGGGATCTGGCCGGCCCCTACCCTGCGATTCTGACGGATGAAGTGGTGGGCGATGCCGCGACCAAGGTGTTTGCCGAAGGGCAGGCCTTGCTGAAAAAAATCATTGAAGGTCGCTGGCTGACCGCCAACGGCGTGATTGCATTGCTGCCGGCCAATACCGTCAATGACGACGACATCGAGGTGTACACCGATGAAACGCGCACTCAGGTTGCTTTCACCTATTACGGTG
Organism: Herminiimonas arsenicoxydans; assembly: GCA_000026125.1. Lineage (GTDB taxonomy): Bacteria > Pseudomonadota > Gammaproteobacteria > Burkholderiales > Burkholderiaceae_D > Oxalicibacterium > Oxalicibacterium arsenicoxydans. The sequence continues at coordinate 121,940 of CU207211.1, forward strand.
TGCGCCAGCAAACCGTCAAGCCGATCATCGATGGCGTGCAGCGTCCCAATCAGTGTCTGGCCGATTTCATTGCACCGAAATCATCCGGCATTGCCGATTACATCGGCCTGTTTGCAGTGACGGCAGGGCTGGGTATTGAAAAATACGAGAAGCGCTTTGAAGATGCGTACGACGATTATTCTTCCATCATGCTGAAGTCGCTGGCGGATCGTCTGGCGGAAGCGTTCGCCGAACAGCTGCATGAACGCGTGCGTACCGATTTGTGGGGTTATGTGCCGGATGAAGCCTTGAGCAATGAAGCAATGATCAAGGAAGAATACCTGGGCATACGCCCTGCTCCCGGCTATCCGGCGTGCCCCGAACATACGGTCAAGGCTGAGATGTTCAAGACCTTGCAGGCGGAAGAAATCGGCATGATGCTGACCGATTCGTTTGCGATGTTCCCGGGTGCGGCGGTATCTGGTTTTTATTTCGCCCATCCGGAAGCAAAATACTTTGTGGTCGGCAAAATCGGCGAGGATCAGGTCAAGGACATGGTGCTGCGACGCGGCGTTTCGCAGGAAGATATCGAACGCTGGCTGGCGCCTAACCTGTCTTGATCCGATGATGAGTGGCGATGCACTATCGCCGCATCAATAAAAAAGCTGCAGGAATTTTCCTGCAGCTTTTTTTATGTGCATCGAATGTACGGGTTCAAGGCAAAGGCATGCCGTCAATGAATACCTTCAATTCACCGGTTTTGAATTGCGTCCATGTTTCATTCGTGGTTAGCGGTTCGGTGACGATGATCGCGACGCGGTCACTCGGCGTCGTCACTTCGGAAAAATCCACTTTCATGTCTTCATCGCACAGTACTGCTTCGGCAAACGGAAACTGCCGCACGATGTAATGCAGATTGGTCGAGCAATGCGCAAACAGTGCCGAGCCATCGGACAGCATCATGTTGAAGGTGCCATGCGTGGCGATTTCGGCGCACAGTTTTTCAATCGCAGCGCGCAGTGGCGGCAGTGCCGGCAAGGCATCGCCAAACTGGCGACGCAATTCCTGCAGGATGTAGCAGAAGGCAGCTTCGCTATCGGTGTTGCCGACCGGCCTATACGGACCGTTCAACTCCGGATTGAAACCTTTCAGATCGCCGTTATGCGCGAAGACGAAATAGTGGCCCCATAGTTCGCGCACGAAGGGATGGCAGTTTTCCAGTGCGACGTGACCTTGCGTGGCCTTGCGGATATGCGCGATGACATTCTTTGACTTGATGGGGAAGCGCCGTATCAGCTCGGCAACCGGCGATGCGATCGCGGCCTGATAATCGACAAAGTGGCGTACGCCGGCACCTTCAAAAAATGCGATGCCCCAGCCGTCATTGTGGGCATCGGTACCGCCGCTGCGTGTTGCAAAACCGGTGAAGCTGAACACGATATCGGTGGGAACATTGCAATTCATTCCGAGAAGCTGGCACATGTATTTCCGTTGAAACTGTAGTTGTTCTGTTAGGCAGGATAGTCGCTACAGTAGCACGACTGCCGGCTTGTCAGTCCCTCCGGCGCTGTGCCCGGATGCAAGCGCAATCCGGCAACGCCAGAGCGCATGTCCGGAGGCTTGATATTTTTGTTCAAACGGCGTGATGGCCCGCTCGGGCACATAGGCTTCGCAGGCAACGGGCTGCTGCGTCAACTGCTGCAGGGCGGTGCCAAATTCTTCCACGTAAATACGCCAGTTGCTGCGGCATTCCAGTACGCCGCCCAGTGCAACGATGGTGGGAAATACCGGGTGACCCTGCCAGCGGCGCGCCAGATGTCCGATCTTCGGCCAGGGATTCGGATAGAGAATGTAATGTCGGACCAGCGGCACTCCGCTTTGCAGAAGCAGTCGCCAGTAATCGACCAGATCAGCGCGCAGGCGCAGAACATTCGATGGCATCGGATGCGGCCAGTGCGTGTTGCGCGCAATACGATCCGCGGATTGATCGACGCCGATAACAAAGTGATCCGGGAATTGCGTGGCCAGATGCAGGCTGGATAATCCGACGCCGCAAGCGGCATCGAGGATCAATGGCTTCGCGCCGGCCTGCTGCCATGCCGTCATGCTGTGCTGGAAGGCCGCGCGATTGTAATCAGTGATCGGTTTTTGAAATACATGCGTTGCATGCCTTGCCAGCCGTGCGCCCAATTGCTGATGGACTTCATGCTGGCGACTGATGATGAGATGGGAATTCGCGTGCATCGCGATGGAATGGACTGAAGTGAGTAGGGAGATAATGCAAAAATGCGCCTGCAATCATTGAACATGATAATGCAGGCGCACAAGAATGCAATCTCTTCCGCAGAAGAGAAATATGTTTAGTGGAAGGTGACAGGCTGGCTCATGAATGAACCGTAGTTGCCGAGAAAGTCGTCGATTTCCTCTATGCTGGGCTCGGTCACAATCAAATCCTTTACGTCCCGGCGGAATAATTCCGCCAGTGCACCGGCAATGAATATTTCGCGTTTTGCCGGTTTGTCCATGATTTCATAGCCGCCGAAGCGCAGCGCATCGCAGTCGTCATCGACGCCGAATTCCACCACGCTGTACTGCTCACTGTTATAGATCACGTTCATATACCCTCCTGTTGCCTATGCAATGAAAATCATCGCGCTGATAGAGACATGGCGCAGATCGGGATAATTTCAAGACCGGAACCGTACTGTCTGTCCATAATTTGGTAACGGCTTGTTACCGAGAATATTGAATGGCGCTCACGAAGATCAACAAAGTGATCGAAATATCATTGTTGTTTTGTTATGTAGCGACGGCAATATCGTCTGTGAGCGTGAGCAGCGTGTCGTACGGTGGCTGCGCGAGGAAGAGGCGCAATTGTTCTATGTGTTCGCTGTTGGCGACGCTGATATACAGGCGCGCAGGTTTGCTGCGCAAGATGCGGTTCAGGTGTACGCGCATGATCATGTTGCCGGTGCAGCACATGCAGCCGGGGGCAATACGCACGATAGTCAGGAGGGAGTTGCCTGTCTGAGCATCCAGTTCGCTGCTGCCGTCGGGCAGGCCTTCCAGGATGATCGCGGTTTTCTGGTTTGAAGCGAGGTGGCCGAGGATGAGAGTTTCGCGTTTGCGGGCTCCGCCGCCTGTTACCAGCGACGTCAGAGTCGTCATCCTTTTTTTGCTATCTTGCCTGGTTCGACACCGAGTTGCTTGAGCTTGCGATACAGGTGCGTGCGTTCGAGGCCGGTTTTTTCCGCGACGCGCGTCATGCTGCCGCCTTCCTGTCCCAGATGATGCTCGAAGTAGGCGCGCTCGAATGCATCGCGCGCTTCGCGCAACGGCAGTTCGAACGACGTGGTAAAAAATTGCGTATCGGCAGACATCAGCGATACCGGCGTGCTGGTCGGGTAGCTGATGCCGGCCAGGGGCTGGTGACTTCTATCTGAGGATAAATGCGTATCGTTGTGGATGATGGGTGCGCGTACCGGAATGGACGCCACGCGGCTTACTTCCTGGCCGCGCGAGATGCCTTGTTGCACGGCCTTCAAGAGTTTTTGCAGCGAGATCGGTTTTTCCAGAAAGTTGAGCGCGCCTATGCGGGTTGCTTCGACTGCTGTGTCGATCGTCGCGTGGCCGGACATCATGATGACCGGCATGGTCAGCAAGCCATCGCGTTGCCATTCCTTGAGCAGCGTCACGCCGTCAGTATCGGGCATCCAGATATCCAGCAAAACCAGATCCGGCTTGGCCGCAGCACGCAGTTCACGCGCCTGCTGTGCATTTTCTGCTGTTGCTACGACATGTCCTTCATCTCCCAGGATTTCCGACAGCAACTCCCGTATTCCCATTTCGTCATCAACAACTAGAATATTGGCCATCTGTTCACCTCCCTCATCATGATCGTCATCCTCTTTTGCAAGTCCTGTAGTCAGACTTTGTCAGGAGGATAACTTTAACAGCAAAATTGCCACTTTTGCACCATTTGTGCTGGTCCTGTTTTTGATGTCGATACGTCCACCGTGTTCCTCAATAATTTTTTTCACCATTGCAAGACCCAGACCCGTACCGCGCGGTTTGGATGTGATATAGGGTTCAAATGCATGCGCGAGAATTTTCGGCGAGAAGCCGGGGCCGGTATCGGTAATCGACAGTTGTACCGCATTGCTCACGGTGCCATCCGAACTTCTATAATGGATTTCTTCCGTAATAATATCAATACGTGCAGTCGATTCCTGCCTGATCTGATCGGCCACTGCATCCTGCGCATTTTGCAATAGATTGTGTATGACCTGACGCAGTTGCGTCGCGTCGCCCATGACCAGCGGTAATCCTTCGGCCAGTCTAGCGTGAATGATGTCGCGCTCGTCGCCCGTCTGATAGAGATGCAGAATTTCTTCAATCAGCGCATTCAGATCCAGTGGCGACAATACGGCGGGTGGCGTTTTGGCGTAGTCGCGGAAATCGTCGACCATGCGCTGCATCGCCGATACCTGGTTGACGATGGTGGCAGTACTGCGCTCTAGTATCCGGGCATCCTGTTCGTTCAGCTTGCCTTCCAGTTTCATCTGCAGACGTTCGGCGGAGAGTTGAATTGGCGTCAGCGGATTCTTGATTTCATGCGCCAGGCGTCGCGCGACTTCGCCCCAGGCGATCGAACGCTGCGCTGAAATGACATCGGAAATATCATCGAACACCACTACATAGCCGCTATCCCTGGCGGCCGGCAGGCGCGAACCGCGCGCCAGCAATGAGATATCGTTTTCTGCTTCGGCGCCACCCATGCGACGCGGCACATCGATCTGATGCTGCCAATGCAAATTGCCGGTATCGGCGCCGCCGGCGGCAGATTGCGCGCTTTGTTCCGAAAAGGATTGCGTGATCACTTGTGCAAATGCACTCAGGCCATCGATCTCTTGCAAGGGTTTGCCGATATGCTGGGCAAAATCATGCTGCAGAATACGCTCCACCGATTCGTTGCAGGTGACCAGCTTGAAATTGCGATCCAGCACCATCACGCCGGCCGACATATTCGCCAGCACTGACTCCAGATAGCCTTTGGCGTTTTCCAGTTCGGCGCGATTTTTCTCCACCGAGGCGCGTGCATCGGACAGTTGGCGCGTCATCATATTGAAGGATTGCGTCAACGTGCCGAGCTCGTCGGAGGTGGTGACGATAGGACGCGGAGAGAGATTGCCTTCCGCGACAGCCTTGGTTCCCTCTGCCAGCAGCAACAGCGGTTTGGCCAGGTCGCTGGCGATCAGGAAGGCGCCGGCAATGGCGCCGAAAATTGCCAGCAGCAATGTCAGCGTCAGTGTCACGATATAGATTTTGCGCAAGCCGGTACGAGCGAGATAGCGTTCCTGATATTCACTATAAGCCACGCGCAATGCTTCTGCATTCGCAGCCAGTTGTTCCGGTACCGGCTGCAGCAATTGCAGATAACGCGATTCGGATTGCAGCGACAACTCCTTGCTGGAATTTGGAATCGCAATGACCACGCGCAGGCGCAGGCTGTTCGCAGGATTGGCGGCAGAGGCGGTAATAGTATTGGTTTTGGCGTTGCTGGCGGAGGGGCTGTTGTCCTGAAAATCCGTGTTGCCCTCGATGACGGCGTAAGCGCGTGTCAGGCGCGCCTGTCGCAGCATTGCCGCAGTCGGAAGATCCGGCAGCAGCGCACTGAGTTGCGAGCCGGAACTGGCAATCATCTGACCGTTGCTGCTGACAATGACTGCTTCCAGCATCGAATTCTGATCGCGCAGGCGCGACAGCTGTGTGATCTGGGTCGCTTCCGATGCGTCTGATAATTCCAGCGCCATGCTGCGCGCCTTGATTCGCAACTCATCGAGCGAGGAATCGAGTGCGGAGCGGCCGAGGTTGAGGCCGGATTCCAGCGCGGATTCGACGCGTACGTCAAACCACGATTCAATCGAGCGCGAAACGAATTGCACGGACACCGTGTAGATCACTGCCCCCGGCAGGATGCCTATCATGGCGAATAACAGGACCAGCCGGGCCATCAGTTTGGAACCGAACTTGCCACGCTTGTAGCGTTTGTACAGACGTATCAGCAACAGGGTAACCAGACCCAGCAATGCGGCGGCGACGACGGCATTGAGAATCAGCAGCCACGGATAGTTCCGTTCAAACAGGTTGGAATTTTCAGATGCGGAAGCGAGCAGAAACAACAAGATGCTGATAACGGCCCCGCCAACAACCAGTAAATAGCGAAGCAGCCGTGTCACTGCGGTTCCACCGTATAGATGAAGTGCTTCCAGTTGGAAGACAGGCGCCAGTCGCTGCTATTGAGCGCGTGTACCTGGAACGGTTTCGGCAACTGGGCGACGTCGAGCTGCATGCGCACTGCAACCGCATAGGACTGCCCGGGTTTCAATGCGTTTTTGTCGGCCACTACCCAGCGATTGGGACGGCGTACCAGCGACAGAGCGTCGTCCAGTGTCTGGAAGCTTTGTTGCAGACGGCCGGTAATGGCCGCGTGATACTGGCGTGTCAATACGTTGTACGAGATGCGGATGGTTTGCGAGTCGACAATTTCCTTTGAATCAAACCAGTACCAGCGCGGTTTGGTGATTTCGATTTCCGTCGTGAAGTACAGCGGAATGCCACGCGTCAGCGCATCTTCCAGTCCGCGGTTCAAATTGAAGACGAAGGTGGCGGAGAGCCGGTAGCCTTGAGCGCTGTCTTCCAGGTGCGCTTGTTCGATTTCAATGCCATCGGCTGCACGTGCATAATCCAGTTGCAGCGAGAACGCCAGCAATAAGGTAGTGCACAACCAGTAGAAAGGAATGAAAAGTTTTTGTTTCACGCGTGAGAGCAGAACAATCGCCTGGCAGGTTGAAAAAGTAAGTGGAAAGGTCAAGTTCCGGATTTTTGAAACAGGGCGTAAAACAGGCCGTCATGGTCATCTTCTGCATTGGCCGTCGGCAGCAACTGACCGGGCGCCGGCAATCGGATGGCACGATTACGTACTGCGAACGCCGCTGCCTGCGCTTCCGATTCCTGCGGCCACAACGAGCAAGTCACAAACAGCAATTTACCATCGGCTTGCAGCATCTGCCAAAGGTTGTCGAGAATTTGTGCTGAAATCGCCGCTAGTTGTACTGCATCGCTTTTGCGCCGCAGCCAGCGAATATCCGGGTGCCGTCGCACGATGCCGGATGCAGTACACGGCACGTCGGCCAGAATGCGCTCGAAGGGTTTGCCATCCCACCAGCTATTACCGGTGGCATCGCCAACCAGTAAAGAGGCGTTCAATTGCAGGCGCTGTAAATTTTCGGTGATGCGTGGCAGGCGGCGCTCATCGCTATCGAGCGCGGTGAGTTCAACTACGGCAGTTTCCAGAATGTGTCCGCTTTTGCCGCCCGGTGCGGCGCATGCATCGAGCACGCGCATGCCGTCGCGCAGATCGAGCAGGGGCGCGGCAAGCTGGGCCGCCGCATCCTGTACCGATACCAGGCCGTCGCTGAAGCCGGGAATCTGATTCACCGGCGTGGGTTGCGCCAGGCGCACGGCGACCGGGCCGATCAAGGTGGCGGCTATACCTTGTTGCGCCAGCAGGGCGAGATAATCGCTGACGCTGATTTTGCGTTGATTGACACGCAGGGTCAGCGGCGGCGCGGCATTGCCGGCTTCGAGTATGGCCTGCCAATCACGCGGATACGCGGAGCGCATGCGATCTATCCACCAGTCCGGATAATTCCAGCGCGCCAGTTGCGTGCCGGCCGCACTTTTCATCAGTGCATCCCGTTCGCGCAAAAAGCGGCGCAGGATCGCGTTGACCATCCCCTTGGCGTGCGCCATGTCGGTATCGGCGGCAGCGGCCGTGACGGCTTGATCGACTACCGTAAATGCGCTGTAGCGTGCGCCCGAGACCGCTTCTTCAGGGTCGGAAATCAAGGCCAGCGCGCAGCATAGCAAACCATGCAGGATAGGCGGTTCGGTTTGCTTGGTCGTCATCGCATTGAGCAAGGCTTCGGCACGGCCGATGTGACGCATGCAATGATAGGAAATATCCTGAATCGCACCGCGCGCCTGCGGCGTGGCATTAGTTTGCGCAAAAATCCGGGCCAGCGACTGCGGCAGTGCGATGCCGCGGCCGACATCGGCCACCGCCTGGGCTGCGCCGTGCAAGGTAAAGGAAAGCGAATCCGGTTTTAAATGTATGGTTGTCACGTTGGATATGGGTTGGAGCCGGGTGTGTGCCATGCAAGACCGCAGCCACGTTGCCGTGGCGCATGGTTTCTGAATTTTCAATGGTGTGATTGTAACGGCGCCAGCCGGTGTGCGCGCATCGCGGCGGGATAAATTGCGGAAGTTTCTTGTTTTTGTGTGCAGAGTGTATGCCGGCAGTGTCTGATCGCAACGGATAGGTTTGTTGTGCCGGTAACAGGAAGGATGCAAGCGGAGTCAGTTTTGCAATGGCAACTGCTCCGCTTTTATCATTTTATGCAACCCTGCTTCAGGGCGCATGTCTGGTATCGTCTAGACACCCCACATCACATCCCGGTTTTCCGCCCGTGCGGCACGCAGCATTTCCAGTAGCGGATAGGCGCGTGTTGAAAAATGAACGGCTTCCGGTTGTTCGTGCTCGTTATCGTCGCCGTCTTCGCCATGATGGGCGACGATATCACGCTTCACCGCTTCGGACGCAAAATGCGCCTTGCTTTCGGTTATTTCGCCTTCCAGCAATTTGATGGCGTTGTCCGTTTCTGCTGCGGTGATGACGCCGCGTTTAGGATCTTTATGCAGAAGATCGAAAATGCGTTTGGCATGTTCTTCATACATCATTACCTCGGCGGCAGCTTTGGATTTGAACGTGATTAACATGGGCAGTCTCCTTCAGGTTGACTATGACAAAACGATAGCACGATTTCAATATGGGCTCTAGCGTTGTTATGCATGCGCAGCTTTACGTTCATCATACAGATTTGGACAGTGATCAATCGCTGTTAATTCAATTTGAACGACTGGAAAAATGTATCGACAATATCGCGTCCGACGGCTTTTTCGGGGCCCGTTACAACGAGTTGGTACACGCGTTTTTCCTTGGCAATGAAACGCGCAAACAGAATGCGTGTTTGACCGTTCGCGGCGGGCCCGGTCGCTTCTATTTCAGTGACGGCCACGGTGCCTGGCGCCTGCATCGATTGCGGCATCGTCAATACTTTTTCCTGACTGATCTTGCCGCTGATGTTGTTGACCAGTGCGGTTTTCATCGCGGCGGCGGAAACCTGTGCCTGCGTGGCATCGCTCAATTCGGCAGTGCCGACGGCGAATGTCACGCCGTCGACTTCCGATGCAACCATCGTCATCGAGGCGGGAATGCCGTTCAAATCGATCTTGCGTGAAAATGTGGTCGGCTTGGTCGGCAGGGCGATGACATAGCTGGCGTTATCGCTGTGCACTTCGCGCCAGTCGTATTTGGGCGAGCAGGCAGACAGGAAAAGAACTGTTGCTACAAGGGTGGCATGACGGAACAGTGCGAGTGGAAGTTTCATGTGGATGTAAATCGGATGCGATGTGAACATGGTACACCGCGACTGTCGCTATTTTCTGCATCGATTTAAAATTGCAGGCGCGCGGAATGCTTGCCGTGTCGCCAAGCGCGTAGAATCTGCCCGGATTCTGAAGGCGTATCATTCATTTCAAAATGTGTCATAAGGCGTACATCGATGGGAAAATTGCTGGCGATTGACGGTTTGAATATCGTGCGGCGCGTGTACGAAGCCAATGTGGAACCGGATACGGCGGCCAAGGCGGACGCTGCCTTGCGTCATTCACTGGCCTCGTTCAGAAAACTACTGGCGACGCATCAACCCACGCATGTGCTGCCGGCCTTCGATTTTGGCGGTCATACATGGCGTCACGATCTGTATCCGCAATATCGCGAAAAGCGCGAGCCGATGCCGGAAGTTTTAAGGGAGCGCCTGCCGGATTTTTATGCGCAACTTTCCGCGCTCGGCCTCAAGGTCATCTCCGCTCCAGAAGTGGAAGCCGATGATGTCATTGCAACGGGCGTCATGCGCTGGCTGGGTGAAGGTCGCGGTGATGCTGTCATTGCTTCCACCGACAAGGATTTGCATGTGCTGATTGCACATGGCGCGGTGATCTGGGATCACTTTAAAAGCGAATGGCACGACAGCAAATGGGTAGAGGAAAAATTCGGCGTGCCGCCGGAAATGCTGGCCGATTTGCTGGCCTTGATGGGCGATGTATCCGACAGTATTCCCGGCGTTTCCAAAGTGGGTGTCAAGACCGCTGCCAAGCTGCTGCAAAGCTACGGCAATATCGAACGCATCATGGCGGGTGCGGGTATCCTCAAGGATGGTCTGGGCGAAAGACTGCGCAAGGATAGTGCGCAGCTCGCGATTTCCCGCCAACTGGTTGAATTGAAAACCGATGTGCGTATGGGCGTGACATGGAACATGCTGGCATTTGATTCTGCGCAATTTGCCTGATACGCCACGCATGCAAACCTGCGGCCACCAATCAACTCTCATTATTGAAACGAATTTTTATGACTGAAGCCGATCAACGTTATATGGTCCAGCAACGCAAAATGGCAGCTGGGGAAAAGGATGCGCCCGTGTACGCCAAAACCATGCGCAGCAAGGAAGGTGTTTTCGAAGGCGTATCTTTTATCCGCAATCGCGAAAAGGCATCCGTGATGACGTTGGCAGAAGCGCAAGAAGCGGTGGCATGGGCCAAGAAGAAAAAGCCGCTGGCAGTCTTGTATGAAACCAGCATTATTCCCGCAGAATAAAAAGCCTTGAGTTGTTAAGCGCTCGTTGCAGGGACAAGGGGGAAGATAGTGTATTTCTGGGTAAGGACAGGCATGAACTTGAAGATACGGCACGTACTTGTCGGTAGTGCGCTTGCTTGCGCTGCCTGAGCTGTGATGCTGCCTGTTCAGGCATCCTCTCCCGACGCATGGAAAGTTTTATACGATGCGACGGCGACTGCCTGTGTGAAGCAAAGTGGCTTGAAGAAGCCCAGGGTAATCGAAGGTCCCGTGTTGTTTTCGAATGTCATTCTGTACAAGATCAAGGGGACTTGGCAGCAAGCTCACATGAAGGGGAGAGCCGGCAAAGTCTACTGTCTGCATCCCTATCCAAATGGCGAGCCTGAAATTGTTGATGCGCCTTAGTTGGTTTTGTCGGGCATGTTCGTGAAGTTATCACTACAGGCCCTGCGCCTACTGTTCGCGCAAGGCCCGTCTGTATTGAATCGCTTCCGCCACATGCGCTTGGCGGATGATGGACGCGCCGTCCAGGTCGGCTATCGTGCGTGCGACTTTCAATACGCGATGGTAGGCGCGCGCCGACCAGTTCAGGCGTGTCATTGCGGTGCGCAACAACTGTTCACCCGCCTCATCCGGTTTGCAATGGCTATCCATTTCGCTGCTAGACAACAAGTGATTGTGTTTTCCCTGCCGCGATAATTGGCGTGTGGATGCGTGTGCAACGCGCGCTGCGACATGCTCCGATGATTCACCGGTCGATTGCTTGAGTAAATCTTCATGCGCGAGTGCACCGACTTGAATTTGCATGTCGATACGATCCAGCAAGGGGCCGGAAATTTTTCCTTGATAGCGTGTGATGACATCCGGCGTGCAGCGGCACTTGTTTGAGGGGTGGCCGAGATAGCCGCATGGACAGGGGTTCATCGCTGCAAGCAGCTGGAACCGGGCCGGGAAATCCGCTTGTCGCGCGGCGCGTGAAATGGTGATCTGTCCCGATTCCAGCGGTTCGCGCAATACTTCCAGCACGGCGCGGCTGAACTCCGGAAGTTCGTCGAGAAACAGCACGCCGCGATGCGCGAGCGAGATTTCTCCAGGGCGCGGCGTGCCGCCACCGCCAACCAGCGCGACACCGGATGCCGTGTGATGTGGGGATCTGTATGGTCGTACTTTCCAGCGCGCGGTGGTGAAGCCGCTGGTGAGCGAGAGTACGGCTGCCGATTCCAGCGCTTCCTCATCCGTCATCGGCGGCAGGATGCCGGCAAAGCGGGCCGCCAGCATCGACTTCCCGGTGCCCGGCGGCCCGACCATCAGCATACTGTGACCGCCGGCGGCGGCAACTTCCAGTGCGCGTTTTGCCTGCGCCTGCCCTTTTACATCGGCCAGATCCGGGTAGCTCGGGCGGGTGCTGATCAATGTGGCAATGTGGCGCGTCAGACGCGCATCGGAATCCGGGGCGGCAAAGTGGGCGCAAACCTGCAATAGGGAATCGGCGGGCAGTATCGTGACGTCGCGCACCAGCGCGGCTTCGTCTGCGTTCATGCGCGGCAAAATGAACGCGCGTGGCGGAGCGTTTTTATCGCTGTTGCGATGGATCGCAAAGGTCATTGCCAGTGCGCCGCGTATCGGTCGCAGTTCGCCCGATAGCGACAATTCGCCGGCAAATTCGTATTCTGTCAGTGCATCGCCGGGGATCTGGCCCGATGCGGCAAGTATGCCGAGTGCGATAGGCAGATCGAAGCGGCCGGATTCCTTGGGCAGATCGGCCGGTGCCAGGTTGACGGTGATTCTGCGGGCAGGAAACTCAAAACCGGCGTTCTGCAAGGCGGCGCGCACGCGATCCTTGGATTCCTTGACCTCGGTTTCCGGTAAACCAACGATGGTGAATTGCGGCAGTCCATTTGCCAGATGGACTTCTACTGTCACTTCCGGTGCGAGCATGCCCGCCAGTGCGCGACTCTTCAGGACAGCCAGGCTCATGAAATTCCTTTTTAGGATTCAGTGTGCAATTGTTGCCGCAATCAGTGTTTGCCGTGTCTGCTGTGTTCAAGAAGGGTAATGGCGGCTTTCACGATCGCGAACATCAGCGCCCGCTCCTTGCTTGGATGATCCGAAATATGCACGATAGTTGTGCCGATATGGATGGCCTTGCCATGCGGATCGTCAGGTAGGTGCTGGTAAGCAATGTTCAGTTCGTATTCTGCAAGCAAGGGGCCACAGGCTTGCCAGTCGCGCGTCCATTTGGGCAAGACGGTGGCGTTTTCCCACAAGGAGCCTGCACTTTCGCAAAACTCTTCGACATTGTGATGACCCAGCAGTTGCGCCAGATGGCGCTCCTTGGATACGCAACTGCGGAAATATTCTTCATCGCTCATACGCATGGCGCCACCTGTTCCCGAGATATTTCAACAGACCACCCTTGCTGGCCGTAGTCCTACGCTTGTTTTTTCATTTGCGCTTCCAGTGCCGCGACCTGCGCTTCCAGTGCCTCCAGTTTGGCGCGGGTAGTGGCAAGTACTTGTGCCTGGGTGTCGAACTCTTCACGCGTGACCAGATCCAGTTTGGAAAACCCCTGCCCCATCATCGCCTTCACATTCTTTTCTATATCCTTGACGGGTGAGTTTTCCAGCACTTGATTGATCTTTTCTTGCATGTCGTTAAAAAAATTGAACTTGTCCATACTGAACCTCTTAAAAAATGAATTATTTAGCACCAATAAAGTGCAACCCATATGAATGTGCGCTAGGAAAGTGCATATTTAAAGATGGGTATGCGCCCAAATAGTATTGGACAACGATTAATAGTAAAAATGATAATACATCATGCTTAAAAAAGCTGGCATGAGTCCTGCTAAATGTAGTCCGAGGACAACCAATTCTGGTTCTATATTTAACTTTAAGGGGAATATCATGAAAAAACTGATTCTTGCCGCCGCAGTAATGAGCGTGTTTGCTGGCAGCCTGGCTCACGCAGAAGACGTCATTCCGGAACACACGTTTACCGGCAATGTGACGTTGGCGACCGACTATCGTTTTCGCGGTCTTTCCCAAACATTTAAAGAGCCTACCATCCAGGGCGGTTTCGACTATGCGCATTCGAGCGGCTTCTACGTCGGCAACTGGAACTCGAATGTAGATACCAGCGCGATCAATAACGGCAACATTGAAATGGATCTGTACGGCGGCTACAAATTTGCCATTGCTCCCGATCTGACCGGTGATGTCGGTGTGCTGCATTACTACTATCCAGGCGCAGAAACTGCAGCCGGCAAAAGCATCAACACCACCGAAGTCTACGTTGGCGCAACGTATAAATGGTTTTCGGCAAAATACAGCCATGCTGTTTCCGATTTCTTCGGCGTAGATAACAGCAAGGGTTCAGGCTACCTCGATCTTGGAGCTGCTTTTGAAGTTGCCGAAAAAACGACCTTGAGTTTCCACGTCGGCCGTCAAAAAGTTCGTCATAACAGCGCTTCCGATTACACCGATTACAAAGTTGGCATTGCACGCGACTTTGGTTTTGCCACCATCAGCCTGGCCGCAATCGGCACCAATGCCAAGGATGACCTGCCATTGACCAAGGGCACAAAAACCAAAAAAACCGGTGATACCACAGCCGTATTATCCATCTCCAAAGCGTTTTAATCCAACTACGTAAGAGGTTCACATGAAACTGATTACTGCCATTATCAAGCCCTTCAAGCTGGATGAAGTGCGGGAAGCCTTGTCCGCGATCGGCGTGCAGGGTATTACGGTGACTGAAGTCAAAGGCTTCGGTCGTCAAAAAGGTCATACCGAGTTGTATCGCGGCGCGGAGTATGTGGTGGATTTTCTGCCTAAAACGAAAATCGAGGCAGCTGTCGATGACGCGATCGTTGATCGTGCCATTGAAGCAATCGAAACTGCGGCCAGAACCGGCAAAATCGGCGATGGCAAGATTTTCGTCTACGACCTGCAGCAAGTCGTTCGCATCCGCACCGGTGAAACCGGTAAAGAAGCACTTTAAGGGGAATGAGATGAGTATCAAGAAAATATTCGCAAGCGCCTTGGCGACAGGTGCTTTGCTGGTTGCCGTGGGTTTTGCGGCGCCGGCTATTGCAGAAGAAGCGGCGACTGCGCCGGCTGCAAGCGCCACGGTGGCGGCCCCAGCTCCAGCGGCAACGACCGAGGCTCCGGCAACAGCAGCGCCAGCCGCTCCGGCGCCCGTGTTGAATACAGGCGATACGGCGTGGATGCTGACGTCCACCATGCTCGTCATCCTGATGACGATCCCTGGTCTGGCCTTGTTCTACGGCGGCCTCGGTCGTTCGAAAAACATGCTGTCGGTATTGATGCAGGTGTTTGTTCTGTTTGCGCTGATTACCGTTCTGTGGGCTATCTACGGTTACAGCATGGTGTTCGCGGGCGGCGGTTCGTTCTACGGCACTTTCGAGAAGCTGTTCCTCGGCGGGATCAAGCCTGACACGCTGTCCGGCACCATACCCGAATATGTGTTCGTTGCCTTCCAGTCGACTTTTGCGGCCATTACCTGCGCCCTGATCGTCGGTGCGTTTGCCGAGCGCATGAAATTTGCTGCGGTGATCGCCTTCTCGGTACTGTGGTTTACCTTCAGCTACATCCCGATTGCACACATGGTTTGGGCTACAGGCGGCCTGCTGTTTGTGGAGGGCGCGCTCGACTTTGCCGGCGGTACGGTGGTGCACATCAACGCAGGTGTGGCAGGTCTGGTTGGCGCCTATATGGTGGGCAAGCGTGTAGGCTTCGGCAAGGAAGCGATGCCTCCGCATTCGCTGACCCTGACAATGGTGGGTGCTTCCCTGCTGTGGGTGGGCTGGTTCGGTTTCAACGCCGGTTCGGCGCTGGGTGCTAACGGTGTTGCCGGCCTGGCCTTTATCAATACCATCCTGGCAACTGGCGCAGCGACCTTGTCATGGATAGGCGCCGAAGCCGTGCTCAAAGGCAAGGCTTCCATGCTGGGAGCAGCTTCCGGTGCGGTTGCCGGCCTGGTGGCGGTCACACCTGCGGCTGGCTTTGTGGGTCCGATGGGTTCCATCGTGCTCGGTTTGCTGGCTGGCATGATCTGCCTGTGGGGTGTCAGCGGTCTGAAACGCATGCTGGGTGTAGATGATGCATTCGATGTGTTCGGCGTTCACGGTGTAGGCGGCATCTTCGGCGCCATCATGACCGGCGTGCTGGCAGCTCCTTCGCTGGGCGGCACAGGTGCAGCCGACTATGCAATGGCGCATCAGTTGATGGTGCAGGTCAAGGGCGTGCTGATTACGATAGTCTGGTCCGGTATCGTTGCCTTTGTTGCCTACAAACTGGTCGACATGGTCATCGGTCTGCGCGTGGCAGATGAGGCAGAACGTGAAGGCCTGGATATCAGCAGCCACGGCGAGTCCGCTTATCACTCGTAATTGCTGTCCTGGCCCGTACGCGGGTTTGCAAAAGCGCCTCCTTGCGGGGCGCTTTTTTCTTTTTGGGCTTTTAAATAACCGTTTTGCCCTCATGTAGACATGCCAAATTGCATGCATGTGATGAACGGATTGAGCGCGCATATGCTGTTTCCCGTTTAAAATCAGCGTCAATTAACGATAAGTTCAGCAAAAAGGTTTATATGGTTCCGCATCTCGTCACGGCCTTGAACGGTCCGTTGCTCGACCTTGAGAAAAAGATTCTTACCGCTACGCCGGCCATCGAGCGCTGGTTCCGGCTGGAGTGGCAGGAACATACGCCGCCTTTTTATTGCTCAGTCGATCTGCGCAATGCCGGCTTCAAGCTGGCGCCGGTGGATACCAATTTGTTCCCTGGCGGCTTCAATAATCTTTCACCCGAGATGCTGCCGCTGGCGGTGCAGGCAGCCATGGCGGCAATCGAGAAGTACTGTCCGGATGCCAAGAATCTGCTGCTGATTCCGGAAGCGCATACGCGCAATACCTTCTATCTGCAAAACATCGCACGTCTGATACAGATTTTCCGCCAGACCGGTTTGAATGTCCGCCTGGGCTCGCTGTCGCCCGATATCACGGCGCCGACACCTATCGAGCTGCCGGATGGCACCACGCTGACGCTGGAACCGCTGGAGCGATCGCATAACGGCCGCCGCCTCGGCCTGAAGAATTTCGACCCCTGCACCATCCTGCTGAATAATGATCTGTCGTCCGGCCTGCCGGCGATTCTGGAAAACCTGCATGAACAGAATCTGTTGCCGCCTTTGCATGCAGGCTGGGCTGTGCGTCGCAAGACCAATCACTTTGCCGCCTACGATGAAGTGGTCAAAAAATTTGCCAAGATGATCGATGTCGATCCATGGATGCTGAATCCGTATTTCATGAAATGCGACAACGTCAATTTCAATGAAAATACCGGTGAAGACTGCCTCGCATCGAATGTCGATACGCTGCTGGCGAAGATGCGCAAGAAGTACAAGGAATACGGCATCAAGGAAAAACCCTTTGTGATCGTCAAGGCCGATGCCGGTACTTACGGCATGGGCATCATGACCGTGCACGATGCCAGCGAAGTCAAGGATTTGAACCGCAAGCAGCGCAACAAGATGGCGGTCATCAAGGATGGCCTGGAAGTGACCGACGTGATCATCCAGGAAGGCGTGCCGACCTTCGAGCATATCAATGAATCGGTGGCCGAGCCGGTCGTGTACATGATTGATCGTTATGTGGTCGGCGGTTTTTACCGCGTGCATG
The DNA here is from genome assembly GCA_000026125.1 of Herminiimonas arsenicoxydans. Lineage (GTDB taxonomy): Bacteria > Pseudomonadota > Gammaproteobacteria > Burkholderiales > Burkholderiaceae_D > Oxalicibacterium > Oxalicibacterium arsenicoxydans. Next base: position 139,375 of record CU207211.1, read on the forward strand.
CAGATCGCGGCAACGATGAGAATCTGAATGCGCCGGGTGCGCACTTTGTGCCGCTGGCGTTTGCCCATCAGCATGCGCTGCCTGATTACCAGGCCAAGCCGGGAACGGCTGCGCCGAACCGTTTTTATATCTATGGTGTGGTGGCACGCCTGGCCTTGCTGGCGGCTTCGCTGGAAATGGAAAAAACGGATCCGAATCCGGAAGTGTATTAACGCGCAATTTTTTCGTTCTTGGACGAATGACAAAATGGCGCGTCAGTGCGGCAGGAAAATGACGCTGCCGCGGTTTCCTTCATGTTAAAACCTGATCGCCACAATGGCAGGCAGGATGATTTTTCAGGGCAGGCCGGATGAAAATAGCTTTCATATGCGATCCACTGGATGGCTTCAAGATATACAAGGACAGTACCTACGCGATGATGACGGAAGCGGCGCGTCGCGGCCATGCCATCCATGTGTTTCAGCACAAGGATATGGCGTTTGAGGGCGGCAAGGTGGTCGCCAATATTTCTCGCGTGACGCTGACGGGCGACCCGGTCGATTGGTATCGGCGAGAGGTGCCGCAGGAACAGGATCTGACCGCTTTCGACGCGATTCTGGAGCGCACGGATCCGCCCTTCAATATGGAATACATATACGCCACTTACCTGCTGGAACTGGCGCAACAGCAAGGCGCGCGTATCTTCAACAAGCCGGAAGCCATACGCAGTTTCAATGAAAAACTCGCGATTGCGCAATTTCCGCACTACATCACACCAACTCTGGTCAGCAGCGACGCCGCACGGGTACGGGCGTTTCATGATGAGCACCGCGATATCATACTGAAGCCTTTGGATGGCATGGGCGGCGCAGGTATTTTCCGAGTCATGGACGATGCATTGAACCTCGGTTCCATCATAGAAACGCTGACAGACAATGGGCGTCAAACCATCATGGTGCAGCGCTATATTCCAGAGATCACGCAGGGCGATAAGCGGATATTGCTGATCGGCGGCCAGGTCGTGCCGTATTGCCTGGCGCGCATTCCGCAAGGAACCGAAATTCGCGGTAATCTGGCGGTCGGCGGTGTCGGCGTGGCGCATGAAATATCGGCACGCGATCGTGAAATGGGCGAAGCCCTGGCCCCTGTCCTTTTAAAAAGAGGCTTGTTACTGGTAGGATTGGATGCAATTGGTGACTACATGACCGAATTGAATGTGACCAGCCCAACCTGCTTCCAGGAAATCAGGCAGCAAACCGGTTTTGATGTTGCGGCAATGTTTGTTAATGCGCTGGAGAAGCATGCTGATGCATGGAATTCATGATGGGATGGCAAAGCTTGCCTGACATTCTAAAAATGCTGTTGCAAAAATTGCGAAACGAACAAATCTGATGGTCGGTATTCTGTTGATGACACATGCACCTCTGGGGCAAGCCTTTATTGCGGCGGCTACCCATGTTTTTCGCGCGCGCCCGGAGAGACTGGAAGCGATCGATGTCACTGCCGACCAGGATACGCATGAAGTCGAACGACTGGCCAAGCAGGCAATTGCCGGGCTGGATGATGGCTCCGGCGTGCTGGTTATTACCGACGTCATGGGCGGCACGCCGTCGAATTGCACGCTGGGTTTGTGCAATGTAGAGAATGTGGCGGTAATCGCCGGCATCAGTTTGCCTATGTTGTTGCGCGCGATTACTTATCGGCGGGATACGCTCGATGTGGTGGTGGAAATGGCGCTGGCCGGTGGGCAGGGAGGCGCGGTCAGGGTAGACAACCGCGTACGGCTGGCACCGAATTGATTTTAAATAATTCTTATAAGAAAAATGATTGAACAAGAAATCGAAATTATCAACAAGCTCGGCCTGCATGCGCGGGCTTCTGCCAAGCTGACACAACTCGCTGCCAAGTACAAAAGTGAAGTCTGGATGACGCGTAACAAGCGTCGCGTGAATGCCAAATCCATCATGGGCGTGATGATGCTGGCAGCAGGCAAAGGTTCGAAAGTCACGCTGGAAACCAATGGCCCGGATGAGAGAGAGTGTTTCGATGCTCTCGAATTGCTGATTCAGGACAAGTTCGGCGAAGGCGAGTAAGTCGGCAGGCGCGGCAGGCCTTGTCTTTGCTCGCGCCACTGCCCGCACCATTCTGTTTTTATATTGCCCTCCGCTGCCACTGATACGGACTGACTTCGATGACTTCTTTCACGCTACACGGCATTCCGGTCTCGCGCGGCATTGCGATCGGCCGCGCGCATATACTCGCCCCCGCTGCACTCGACGTGCAGCATTACCTGATCGCCGATGATCAGGTGGAAGCCGAAGTCGCGCGTTTGCAAGATGCGATTACCCTGGTGCACGCCGAACTGCAAAACATCTGGAATGAATTGCCGGCCGATGCGCCGGCGGAATTGGGCGCATTCATCGACGTGCATGCGCTGATTTTGTCTGACCCGATGATTTCCGAAATGCCGCTCGATATCATCCGCTCACGTTACTACAATGCCGAATGGGCGCTGGTTACGCAGATTGAGGAATTGTCTGCGCAGTTTGAAGAAATCGAAGATACCTACCTGCGCGAACGCAAGTCGGATATTCAGCAGGTTGGGGAGCGTGTGTTGAAAGCGCTGACCGGCAGCGCCAACATCCTGCCCAAGGGCGAAGGTGCGGAAGGCGGCGCCAGCATGATCGTCGTGGCGCACGACATTTCGCCGGCCGACATGCTGCAATTTCGCAATCGCGCATTCAGCGGTTTCATTACCGATGTCGGCGGCCAGAACTCGCATACGGCCATCGTTGCGCGCAGTCTGGATATTCCCGCTACAGTTGGTGTGTCCAATGCCTCGAGGCTGATCGATCAGGGTGACTGGCTGATCATCGACGGCGATGCCGGCGTGGTGGTAGTGGCGCCCAACTCGGTGGTGCTCGATCAGTATCGCGAGAAGCAGGCGCGCCAGATGCGGGAGCGCAAGAAACTCGGCAAGCTGAAAAAAATGCCGTCGGTGACGCTGGATGGCACGCCGATTACCTTGTTGGCAAATATTGAATTCCCCGACGATTGCGCTCACGCGATGGATGCGGGTGCACACGGCATAGGCTTGTTCCGCTCCGAATTTTTATTCATGGGACGCACCGGCCACGCCAATCAATTGCCGTCTGAAGATGAGCAGTTTGAATCGTATAAAAAAGCCGTGATTGCAATGAAAGGCAGGCCGGTCACCATACGTACGCTGGATATCGGTGCCGACAAGCCGATGGATTTTGCCGAGCAGACGGCACTGAATCCGGCGCTGGGTTTGCGTGCGATCCGATTCTGCCTGTCCGAACCGCAAATGTTCCTGACGCAATTGCGCGCGATTCTGCGCGCTTCCGCTTTCGGCCCGATCAAGCTGTTGGTGCCCATGCTGGCACATGCGTTTGAAATCGATCAAACGCTGCTGATGATAGAGCAGGCAAAAGCGCAGTTGCGGGAACAGAAAATCAAGTTCGATGCGGAACTGCCGGTAGGCGCGATGATAGAGATCCCTGCCGCTGCGCTGTCGCTACCCATGTTCATCAAGCGTCTGGACTTCCTGTCGCTGGGCACCAACGATTTGATTCAATACGCGCTGGCGATCGACCGCGTCGATCATGAAGTGGCGCATCTGTACAATCCGCTGCATCCAGCCGTGCTGTATCTGATTTCGACTACCATCGCGATGGCTGCGAAAGCAGGCATACCGATTTCGGTATGCGGTGAAATGGCCGGTGATGTGCAGATGACGCGTTTGCTGCTGGGGATGGGCTTGCGGGAGTTTTCCATGCACCCGTCGCAACTGCTGGCGGTGAAGAATGAAATTCTCAACAGCGATCTGAACGCACTGACGCCGCTGACGCGCAAGATCGTGCGCAGCTTCGAGCAGGAAGAAATCATTGAGGCAGTCGAACGTTTGCGTGTGATGTAAAGACGGCGCGTGCAGCAATCGCTATTGCACAAGGCGCCGTCACACCACCCCCAGCCATCCCAGAACCGCGCCGCCAGCCAGCAGCCACAGTATCCCGATGCGGGTTTTCAGTATCAGCATGACGGCGCTCAACGTGAGCAGCCAGAGCGGCCAGTCTTCGCGGAACGTATTTTGCGTACTGGCCATGATCCAGCCGGTAGCCAGCACTAGGCCGACCACCACCGGCCCCATGCCCAGCTTGAAGGCACGCACCGCACGCAATTGACGGTTGCGATGCACCCAGCGTGTTGCCATATAGGTGAACACCGTGCTGGGCAGCAGCAGACCCACCATGCAGAGCGCCATGCCGAGCAAACCGTTGGCCATGCCGCCGGCGTTCAAACCTACATTCCATCCCATCAATGCCACGAACAGAATGTTGGGGCCGGGCGCAGCCTGCGCGATCGTGATCGAGTTGCTGAATTGCGGATCGGTAAGCCAGTGCTGTTCGGAGACCAGGTAGCGATGCATCTCCGGTGCCGATGCCAGCGCGCCGCCCAGCGACAGCAGCGACAGCGACATGAAGTGCAGGAGCAGATGTATCCAATCGCTTGTTTGCAATGAAAGTTGCAGTGTCTGGTTCATGAAGCCAGCTTCCGGTAAGCCAGTATGCAACCGAGAAGACCGAGGCCGAACAGCGGATAGGCCAGCGGCAGCCGCAGCAAGGCAATGGCGATAAAGCACGCCATGCTCAAGACGCCGCAGATGTACGGCCCCAATGGATTGTTTTTCAAGCCGCGTATCAGTCTGATGCCGGTTGCCAGGATCAATCCTGCCGCGACGGCGCCCATCGCGCGCAGTGCGTGCGCCACTTGAGGATGATTGGCGTAAGGCGCATACAGGACGGCGATGATCATGATCAGCACCAGCGGCAGTGTCAGCATGCCGGCAAAGGCGGCGAGCGCGCCCGGCAGGCCGAAATAGCGACCGCCGATGATGAGCGACATGTTGACGACATTCGGACCCGGCATGATTTGCGCGACGGCCCAGTCCTCAATAAATTCTTCCTGCGTCATCCATTTCTTTTTTTCCACCAGCTCGCGCTGCACGACCGCCAGCACGCCGCCGAAGCCCTGCAGTGCGAGTAGCGTGAAGGAAAAAAACAGGTCGGCCAGGGATTGCGGGCACGGCCCTTCGCGTAGCGGGCGTTCGTCGGTTTGCAGGATATCCATTCAATACGGAAAGAAGAGCGACTGAATCACGCGGTTACGATGACTATCGCTTCCGGCCAGTTGGCAGTTTAGCATTCGGCACGGTTGCACACTTGCGCTAAATGATGGCTGGGTCGACGCGGCGAATCACTGAATTGTCATTTTCATACGCCGCCGGCCAGCTGCGGCGACGTGCAACAATGGTAAAACCGTACGTCCTGCGTTTGACGTCGCGGGACGACTTGTTTATTCTTACGTCATGGCGCCGATTTGACATCAGCTTGCGGGCGCATCATAAATACGGCTAAAGCGTACTCATTGTTTGAGTCTCGAATTTAGCCCGGTAAGCTGCTGCTTTCGGGCTTTTTTGTTTTTTGTAATACCAGAGAATGCCGGTGTCCCTCGACTGCCTTCTTCTCCTGAATAGATAACATGACCTCTCTCGGAATCGTTACGCCGCAATCCATGTTTTTTTCCACGCCGCTGCCTTTGCAGAGCGGCGCGGAAATTACCGACTACACACTGGTTTATGAAACCTATGGCACGCTGAATGCCGATCATTCCAATGCCGTGCTGGTGTGCCATGCGCTGAATGCCTCGCACCATGTGGCCGGCAGTTACAGCGAAGACGCCAGCACCAGGGGCTGGTGGGACAATATGGTGGGCCCGGGCAAGCCGCTTGATACCGATAAATTTTTTGTCATCGGCGTCAACAATCTCGGCTCCTGCTTCGGCTCCACCGGCCCCATGCATGCCAATCCGGCGACCGGCAAACCGTATGGCCCACAGTTCCCGGTAGTGACGGTGGAGGATTGGGTGCAGTCGCAGGCGCGGCTGGCCGATGCGCTGGGTATCCGGCAATTCGCCGCCGTGATGGGCGGCTCTCTGGGCGGCATGCAGGCGCTGGCATGGAGCATCCTGTTCCCCGAACGCTTGCGTCATTGCGTGGTGATTGCCTCGACGCCCAAGCTGACCGCGCAGAACATCGCCTTCGACGATGTGGCGCGGCAGGCGATACTGACCGATCCCGATTATCACGGCGGCGATTATTACGCGCATGGTGTGGTGCCGAAAAACGGCTTGCGCGTGGCGCGCATGCTGGGCCACATCACCTATCTGTCGGATGACGACATGGCGGTGAAATTCGGCCGCGACCTGCGTTCCGGCAGCTATCAATTCGGCTTCGGCATCGATTTTGAAATTGAATCGTATCTGCGCTACCAGGGCGACAAGTTCTCCGAATATTTCGATGCCAATACCTATTTGCTGATCACCAAGGCGCTCGATTATTTCGATCCGGCCAAGGATTTCGGCGGCGATCTGACCAAAACCTTATCGCATACGCGCGCGCAGTTTTTACTGGTGTCGTTTTCGACCGACTGGCGCTTCGCACCCGAGCGCAGCCATGAAATGGTACAGGCGCTGGTCAATAACAAACGTATGGTTACCTATGCGGAAATCGATGCATCGCACGGCCACGACGCCTTCCTGCTGGACGATGCGCGTTACATGAGCGTGGTGCGGGCGTACTACGAGCGCGTGTACAAGGAAATCGATGGCGGCAGTCTGAAAGCGGGAGCGCAGGTATGAATTTCGAACAATTAAGCGCCTTGCGTCCCGATCTGGCTTTCATTGCGCATTGGGTAGGCACCGGCAAGCAGGTGCTCGATCTGGGTTGCGGCGACGGCGTGATGCTGGACTATCTGCAAACCGACAAGCAATGCAGCGGTTACGGGATAGAAATCGACGACGACAAAATTCCGGAATGCGTGCAGCGCGGCGTCTCGGTGATCCAGCGCGATCTGGAAGCGGGCCTGGCGATCTTTGCCGATAATTCCTTCGATACGGTGCTGTGTTTATCCGCGCTGCAAATGATGAAGAACGTCGAAGGCGTGCTGCGCGATATTTCGCGCGTCGGTCGCGATGCCATCGTTTCCTTTCCCAATTTTGCCTACTGGCCGCACCGGATTGCGCTGTTGCGCGGTCGCATGCCGGTGTCGAAAAGCCTGCCGTATGAATGGTACGACACGCCCAATCTGCGTTGTGCAACGATCAAGGATTTTGAAGAGCTGGCCAATGAGGTCGGACTGGAAGTGATCGAGTGCGTGGCCTTGCAGGATGGGCATCCGGTTTCCTTCCTGCCGAACTGGCGCGGCAGTCTGGCGGTATTCCGCCTGCGCAAGAAATAGCCGCAGCCTTACTGCGCGCTGCGCACGGCCGGGCTGTGCATTCTGGCGGCCAGCCATAACAGGATGATCACCGGCAGGCCGAGCAAGGCGGTGGCGATGAAAAAATTGCTGTAACCATACGCATCGACATAGGTGCCGGAATAGCCGGCCAGGAATTTCGGCAGCAGCAGCATCATTGAACTCAACAGCGCATATTGCGTGGCCGAGTAATCGATATTGGTCAGGCTGGACAAATAGGCGATGAAGGCCGCGCTGGCGATGCCGCCGGCCAGATTGTCGGCAGAAATCACCAGCACCAGCATGCTGACATCGTGACCATGACCCGCCAGCCACGCGAACAGCAGATTGCTGGCTGAACTCAACACCGCACCCAGCGTCAGAATACGCATCATGCCAAAGCGCATCGACAGCGCCCCGCCTATGAAGGCACCGAGCAGCGTCATCACGATGCCGAAGATCTTGGTCACTGCCGCCACTTCATCCTTGCTGTAACCCATATCCACATAAAACGGATTCGCCATGATGCCCATCACCACATCGCTGATGCGGTAAATGGCAATCAGCGCCAGAATCAGCACCGCCTGCCAGCGATAGCGCAGGATGAAATCGCGAAACGGACCGATTACTACATCGTCCAGCCAGGCTGCCGCGTTGCGCGCCGGCGGCAAGATGCGCCGCACCGGTTCGGTGGAGAACAGGACGGTCAACACGCCTACCGCCATCGATGCCGCCATCGCCAGATAGGCAATGTGCCAGGCGCCGGCCTGATAAGTGCCGCCATCGATGACTTCAGCTCGCGCCGCAATCCACAGCACGCCGGCCCCGGCCCAGATCATCGCCAGCCGGTAACCGGTTTGATAGCCTGCCGCCAGCGCGGCCTGGCGATCGATATCGGCGGATTCGATGCGAAAGGCATCCAGCGCAATATCCTGGGTGGCAGAGCCGAAGGCAACCAGCAGCGCGCACCAAACCACGGGTTGCAGGTCCAGACGCGGATCGTTGAATGCCATGCCGATCAAGCCGGCGATGATAGCGCCTTGCGACAGCAGCAGCCAGCTGCGGCGGCGTCCCAGCCAGCGCGTCAAAAATGGAATCGGCATGCGATCGACCAGCGGCGCCCATGCCCATTTGAATGCATATGCCAGGCCGACCCAGCTCAGATAGCCAATGGTGCTACGGTCTATGCCGGCTTCGCGCAGCCAGAAGCTGAGCGTGCCGAGGACCAGCATCAGTGGCAGGCCGGCGGAAAAACCCAGCAGCAACATGCGTACGGTGGCCGGTTCGCGGTAGACCTTGAGTGTGTCTGCCCATGAGTGCCTTAGCGTACTACTGTTGCGAAAAATCATTCTGCCTGCCTGGTTTGAGTGGAATGTCGGGGTGTCGCCGACAGGGACAGATGCTGACACAAGAGCCGGCGTGCGACAAGAGCCGAGGTGTGCAACCGAGACGCAGCCCGGCGTATGTCGGGCTGGTTCAAGTTGTTGTCAGGGAAACGAAAGCGCGAGGCGGAATGGGCAAATTTATCCGCGCGCCTTGGCCAGCACATCGCGCAAGGTCACTGCCAGTTCTTCGGCCTTGAATTTGGCGGCATAGGCATCGGCCCCCGCGCCGTGCACATGTACTTCGTTACTGGCACCCGACAGCGAGGAGTGGATCACCACCGGGATTTTTGTGAAGCGCGGGTCGCTCTTGATCTTCTTGGTCAGGGTAAAACCGTCCATTTCCGGCATTTCAAGATCGGTCAGTACCAGCGCTACTTTGTCGCTGACGTCTTGTCCTTCCCGCTGTGCCGCGGCGCTCAGCTCTTCCAGCTTCTGCCACGCTTCCAGGCCGGTTTTGGTCATCACATAAGGCAGGTTCATGGCGTCCAGACAGCCGCCTATCAACATTCGCGCCGAGGCGGAATCGTCGGCCGCGAGGATGAGCGTGCCGGGCGGCAGGATAGGCGAATTGTCTATGGCGTCCGGATCGATATCCGCCGTGCCGGATGGCATGACGGTACGCAAAATCTGTTCGACATCCAGTACTTGTGCCAGCCGGGTATTGTTTAGATCGGCATCGAGTTGCGCAATGCTGGTGATGGTGCCGCGACCGGCTGCGGCGCCTTCGGCGGCGCGCACCTGACTCCAGTTCAGACGTACGATTTCATCGACCTCCTCCACCGCAAAGCCCTGCACGGTACGGCCGAACTCGGTCACCATCAGGATGTTCAGGCCGGTGGCCGGCTTGCATCCCAGCGCGGCTGGCAAATCGATGACGGGGATCAGCTGGCCGCGGATATTGGCCATGCCCAGCATGTGCGGCGGGGAATTGGCGATCGAATTGACCGCCGGCATGGCCATCAATTCGCGCAGCTTGAAGACGTTGATGCCGTAAATTTCACTCTGTTCGGAGTGCGGGGAGACGCCCAGACGAAACAGCATCAGCTCGAATTTGTTGTTCGCGGTCAGTGCCGAACGTTCGTTGATTTCATTGTGTGTTGCATCCATCGTGTTCCCATTGTTTTTATCGGCGGCGATTTCTGCTTGTTCCGGCTTTACCTGTCATCGCCTTGCACTTCATTCTGCGCCAAAATACCTTAGATGAAGGTTAAATCTTATGTCATGTGCATTGCGGTTTATCATGACGCCTTCTTTTTGTCTTTTTCAAACAACTTATTGCATGCTGATCATCACTATTAAACAGGGCAAGGAAAAAAGCCTGCTCGAACGCCAGCCCTGGATTTACGCGTCGGCAGTCGAACGGGTGGACGGCAAGCCGGCTGAGCGGTTTAAATCGGGCGCCACCGCGCTGGTTCATTCCTCTTCGGGAAAATTCCTTGCGCGCGCCGCGCATGCGCCGAAGTCGCAGATCCGCGCTCGCGTCTGGAGCTTTGATCCGAATGAACCTATCGATCATGCCTTGATCAAGCGGCGCGTCAAAACCGCCGTGCAAAAACGGATTGCTGCCGCCAGGGGAAAAAGAATCGGTGCCGCCAAACGCCTGCCGCTGATCATAGGCGACGAAGACGAATTGTCAGGGCTGGTGGTCGATTGGTATGGCGACCAGAATGGCTTTCTGATTTGCGAGTTTCAGTCGGCCGGTGTGGATGCGTGGAAGGTTGCGATCGTGCAATCGCTGATGGCAGAAACCGGTTGCCTGAATGTCTATGAACGTGCTGACGAACTGATACGCAAGGGTGAAGGTTTGCCGGTGACTTATGGTGTACTGGCCGGCGATGAGCCGCCGGACGACATGCTGCTGACGGAAAACGGTATGCGCTATGCGCTCGATCTTAAAACCGGCGATAAAAAATTTTTCAAATAAAGGTTCTTTAAATAATGTCCGCTTACGAATTCTGGCCGCATTCCGGTTTTGCCCTGACGCAGCGCGACGATGATGCTCGCCTGCTGTTGAGCGACGCTTTGCTCAGCGCCTGGTGGCACAGGCCGGAAGTCGCGCCGGTCGCAGAATCCTGCGGCCATGAACGCGCCCTGCATGCGGCCTTGCTGGCCGCGCCGCGCCGTGCGGTCACGGCAACCGAGCTTGCTGCGTTGCAGGACGAGGATGCGCGCGACAATTATCGCGTGTTGCTGGCGTGGCGCGATCGCCTGCTGGCCGCGCCTACGCTGGAAGCAGCCTATCTCGATATATTCCGCGCCGGTACGGTGACGGCGCCGCCGGTTTTCATCGACCAGCTGGCGCAGATGATCGTGCACGGCATGCTGGCAGACAGCGAAGAAGCCTTGCAGGTGCGCGCGGCCGAATTATTCTTTCGCCCGCAAAAAGTGGCGCTTGAAGACGGCGCCGTCATGCTGGCGGATGCGGCGACGGTGGACCTGCATGCCAGCGGAGGCAATTACGGCGATATCGGCAGACTGCTGATCGAAGCCAAGACCAAGCCGCGTCGTGTAGAACTCGATGTGATCGATCAGGAAAATGCCGTTACCTATTGGGCGCGCAATGAACGGCACGATACCGTCATCAGCTTCGCTTATGGTCGCGCGGCATTGACGGCCTTCTGCCGCGTGATTGAAAAATGGATAGACCATTTCTACGGTGTTGCCGTAGTGGTCAGGCCATTGCGCTCTATCGAAGCCAAACACTGGGCCTGGCATATCGGACTCGATGCAGAAGCGACCGGCATCCTGAATGATTTGTACGCAGGCGCGGAACTGGGCGAAGAACGCAATCGCCGCATCCTGTCGCTGTTCCAGCTGGATTTTGTGGATCCTGCCGTGGCGCGTGCCGATGTGGCCGGTCATCCGGTATATCTTGCCTGTGCGATGAATGCGGATGAAGTTTTGCGCATCAAGCCGCAAAATCTATTATTGAATCTGCCGCTGGCATCGATTTCCTGATTCGTTTTCCGGGAAGATATGAGCGAACCAGGCCTACCCATCTCCACAATAGCAACGCCGCTGCGCAATCGCTACGATCGCATGGAATGGGCGGGTGCTTTCGGTGATCTGGGCACCTTGATTCCATTCGTCGCCGCTTATATCGGTGTATTGAAAATGGATCCCTTCGGTGTGCTGTTCGCCTTCGGTGTGTGCATGCTGGTGTGCGGGCTGTATTACAAGACACCGTTCCCGGTACAGCCGATGAAGGCGATAGGCGCGGTCGCCGCATTGCAGGCAGTGCAGACCGCAGTCGTCACGCCTGCCGCAGTTTACAGCGCGGCCCTGGTGACCGGTGCCGTATGGTTATTGCTCGGCCTTACCGGGCTGGTGTCTCGCGTGGCACGACTGGTGCCGCCGACTGTCGTCATCGGAATCGTATTCGGACTCGGCTTCGGTTTCATGCTGCAAGGCGTGACGATGATGCAAAGCGATTGGTTGATCGCACTGATAGGCGGCAGCGCAACCCTGCTCCTGATGGGTAATAAAAAATTTCCGGCAATGTTTGTGCTGCTGGCATTTGGCATCACAGTTGGCATCGTACAAAACCCCGCCTTGCTGACTGCATTGAAGCAAAGCGGCGCAGCCTTCCATACGCCGACATTTGCGTTGACGGACATCTCATGGAGTCAGTTTTTTGTCGGCGCCGTCTTGCTGGCCTTGCCGCAAATTCCACTGACGCTGGGCAATGCAGTGATCGCGATCAAGGAAGAAAATAATCGCCTGTTTCCGCATAGACCCGTGACGGAAGGCGGCGTATCGATTTCTACCGGCATCATGAATCTGTTCAGCGCATCGGTCTGTGGCGTGCCCATGTGTCATGGCGCGGGCGGCATGGCCGGGCATATTGCCTTCGGTGCCAGAACCGGCGGCGCGGTGGTCATACTCGGCTGCCTGTTGCTGGTGCTGGCATTTTTCTTCAGCGATTCGGTCGAGGTATTGTTCCAGCTTTTCCCGACGGCGGTGCTGGGCGTGATTTTATTTTTGACTGGTGCGCAGTTGGCGCTGGGCAGCAGCGCTTTCCCTGCTGAGCGCAGCGGCCGTGTGGTGGTGTTGCTGACTGCCGCTTTTTGTATGTGGAATGTCGGTGTCGGTTTTGTCGTTGGCATTGCCTTGCATCATTTGCAGCAACGTGGACGCATGCAGATGTAAGTGCGCTGCTTATTCCAGCCAGCGCGCACGACTGGCAGATAGCGCAATCGCAATCGCCATCACGCCGATCAATCCAAGTGCAACCTGCATGCCCCATCCCTGTGCCAGGAAGCCGATGACGGGCGGCCCGATCAAACCGCCGCTGTAACTGAAGGTCGCCACCGCCGCCAATGCCGTTGCACCATGACGACCGGCAGAACTGAAGACGAAGGGAAAGACGGAAGCGAAGCCGGCGCCTGCCAATGCGAAACCGAATATCGTCAGCGGTATATTGAAAGCGGCGACCGCAATAAAAATCCCGCATGCAGCCAGCGATGCACCAACTGCAACGACGCGCCGCGCACCGTAACCATCCTTCAGGCGATCGCATACCAGTCGCGCCAACAACATCAAGGCCGCGAAGCCGGCATAAGCCAGCGGCGCAACGCCATCGTGTGCGCCCATCCTGTCCTTCATGAAAACGCCGCTCCAGTCGGCAATCGAACCTTCTGCCACTGCGCCGCAAAAACCGATGATGCCAAGCGCAACCAAGGGGCCGTGTGCAATCGCGAAGTATTGCTTGCTCGTTGGTTTCTCAATCTGCTCAGGCGGCAAGGCTTGATAGGCGATATACAAAGGCGGCAACAAGACGAGAGCGGTGATGCTGAAATGCACAACGGGCGTCATTCCGAAGCCCGCCATCGCGCTGCCGAATAAAGCGCCGCTTACCGCACCTGCACTGAACCATGCATGCAAGAGAGACATGGTGGAGCGTCCGGCGAGTTTTTCATGCGCGGTACCTATCGCGTTGATGGCAACGTCGAAGCAGCCGGAAGCGGCGCCCAGGACAATCGCGGCGATGACCAGCCACAGCATGTTGGGTGCCAGCGCCAGCGCGGGCAATACAACGATCAAGCCCAGGCCGGCATACCAGGCGGCACGCCGTCCGCCAAATCTTCCGACCAGCCATGCGGCCAATGGAAATGACGCGACCGCGCCAAAGCCGCCACCCAGCAAGACCATGCCCAGTTGCGCCGGACTCAATTGCAATACATCGCGAATTGCCGGAATACGCGCCGCCCATGATGCATAGATCACACCCAGCAGAATGAAGAGAAAAGGCGTGGCTGCCGACTGTAAACGGGGAAAGCGCGATGACGCGGACAACAGGATTTGGATGGACATGAGGTAGTCGTGCGGGTGCGGCGAACTGGCGCAATGCTGAATTGTATGGTGTTCAACCGAATTGCGTACGGCGACATGAGAAAAAGACCGGTGTGCAGTCGCGTCCCTGTCTTTCATTTGCGTATCGGTGCGGGATGGCTGGTCTTATATTTTGGATAATTTCGGTTGCGCAGGATCAGCTGTCAGATAACCAACGGCTGCGCTGAATCTATTGTTGTAATTTGCCTTGATCAATGGATCCAGCGTGGCCTTGACCTTGCTGTGCAATTTTCCGCTCCAGTCGCCTGCATGCTGGAAGTTGCTCATGATGTAAGTCCAGCCATTGATTTCATCGACGGCATGCAAGCCGCTTGCTTCGGCGCCGGATGGCATGGACATGATGCGTGCCAGTTTTTTTGTATCGACGTTGTAGGCCCACAGAAAATTATTCACATGCGTGCTGCTGTCTTCGCCGATGAAGAGGGTGCGCATTTTTTCCGAAAACTTCAGATTGTCCGGGTTGGCAATCTTGTCGGGATTGGCGAGATTGCCCAAGGCATCGGCGGCTATGTCTTCACCGATCAGCAAGGCGCGGGTTTGCACCGGCACCCACTCGCTGGCAATTGCTGCGCCGCTGGTATCACGTTGCCCGCCTGTCAGCTTGTGCGCGAAGATGCCGCCGGCAACGATGGCTTTGTCTACAGTGATGCCGCTGGCCGGATTCCATGCCGGATTGTTTTTTACCATTGAGCCCTGGATATTCTGCAACGCAGAGTAGGCGATCTTGTCCTTGATATTGACTGTCGTACCTTCCATCTTGCTAAAGCCCATGCTGGCGCCGACCAGATTTGCGTAGCGATGCGTTTCCAGGAAGGCCGCGGCGCGTTCCATGCCCGGTTTGAGCTTGACCCAGTTCGCGATGCCATCCATATAAAGCTTGGTGTAGCTGACGTCAGCCGGATCGGTTTTGACGCTGCGCATAATGTCGGATGGTTTTAATGTATCTGCCAGCCTTTCGATTTCTGCGCTGCTGGCGTGGCCGAGTTTGATCCAGTGCAGCGCCGCGCCGGGTGCGGCTGGATCGATCGAAAAACCGGCACCGACCTTGGCGACATACAGCGTACCGGCAGACAAATCTTTTTCCTTGTCGGCGATGAACATGAAGAAGCCGCCGTTGGTGTAATCGTCGCCCATCAAGACGGTGCGATGGTCAGGCATGACTTGTATCAATTCGTGCGAAATGCGTCCCAGGCAGTAATGCTTCTTGATGCTGCCGCTGCCATCCGGATGGACGGTGACTTCCGGCAGGTGGCCGTAGTGATACGGGTTTGCCTTGTTCTCGTCGCCAAACAGATTCTTGCTGAATTTTTTGAAAAAAGGATTTTCGCTGATGAATTGCGCATCTGGTTCGTATTCTTCGCTGGACAGATGCGTGTTCCACGGCGACAGGCTGGCACCGCAGGTAATCCACAAGCCATGCACGCTAGCCGTATCGACATTGTGATACTTGACCAGGCTGAGCTTGCCGTTGTCTTGATCCTGATCCAGTGTCAGTACCGCAATCGGTGACGGCAAGGTGCCGTAAGCGTTGTTCCTGCCGCTTGCTGCGCCGAGTTGATCGCGGGAGGTGTATTCGAATTGCACGACAGCGAAGACGGCCTTGCCCTTGATGTTGTCTACAGTTGGATTCGGTAGTGACAGCAGAGACGTGCCATCCGGCGCATCGGAGAAAATTTGCCTTTCCTTGCCGGCAATGGAGCGATCGATGATGGCTTTGTTATTGATGTCGAAATAAGCACCGCTCAATATTTTTCCGCCCTTGCCATCAGGCACTTGTTCGCCGGTGATGAAGAAGGGTTGATACGCAAGTTGGTAGCTTCTTGTTGATTGATCGCCGTAATGCACATTGAGCGTAGAGCCGACCGTCGTAGTCGCCATCGCTGCTGCATCGGCCAGCATTGGTGCCGGCATGGAGGTAAATGTCGTCGCGACATATTCCGCAGCCGTAGATTTGTTGGGCGTACGGCAGGCAGCGAGCAATGCAGATGATGCGCCCAGCGGCAACAGTGGTGCGCTGGCGAGAAATTTGAGTGCATGGCGACGAGCAAGATGCGGTAGATCGGACATGTTTATTTCCAGAGTCGATTGAGTTGTGATGCGCCGGTGGCCGCAATACTAACTATGAAAATTTTCGTGCGATCCCCGCCCTGTTTCTGATTATAGAAATGCTTTATGACCGCTTTGTGAAAAAGCGGTCATTGCTTCTGTAAGGAGGTTGTTACGCGGCTGTGTAAGTAATGGTCAGCGGCGCATGATCGCTGAAGCGTTCGACCTTGTAGATCTCCGCAGCGTGCGCCCGTGCAGCGAGTGACGGCGTTGCCACCTGGTAATCGATGCGCCAGCCTACATTCTTTGCATAGGCCTGACCGCGGTTGCTCCACCATGTATAGCACTCTTCCGTCGTGCCTGGATGCAGGCGACGATACACGTCAACCAGGCCCACTTCATCGAATACACGTGTCAGCCATTCGCGCTCTTCCGGCAGGAAGCCGGAATTCTTGCGATTGCCTTTGTAGTTTTTCAGATCGATTTCATTGTGCGCAATATTCCAGTCGCCGCAGATAACGAACTCGCGTCCCTGCGACTTCAGTTCCAGCAAATGCGGCAGGAATACATCCATGAAGCGGAACTTGGCCTGCTGCCGTTCTTCGCCTGAGGAGCCGG
Organism: Herminiimonas arsenicoxydans; assembly: GCA_000026125.1. GTDB lineage: Bacteria > Pseudomonadota > Gammaproteobacteria > Burkholderiales > Burkholderiaceae_D > Oxalicibacterium > Oxalicibacterium arsenicoxydans. Next base: position 156,071 of record CU207211.1, read on the forward strand.
ATGGGCAATACACTGAAATTACGCTCAGATTGCCGAAATCGCATTGCACATAGCGTCCCTCCGCATCGAATTCCGGGCAGTTAAAGCCGATCTGTACATTGTCCGGTTTGGTCTTGCAATACACGCCTGCGCCGGAATAGCCTTTTTTCTCGGCGTAATGGAAGTAGCCAAAATAACCTTCTGGGGTCAGAAAGTCCGGCGTCATATCCGCTTCCTGCGCCTTCAATTCCTGCACGCAGATGTAATCGGCAGAATGCCTGGCCATCCATTGGAAGAAACCTTTTTTAGCGGCGGAGCGTATGCCATTCAGATTGGCGGAAACAATTTTCAACATGGTGTCGTTCAAAAAAATGAGGCGCTCAGGATAACCGATTCGCGGCGCCCGGTCTTCAGCATGCCGCCGTTGCGGCGGGCATGCCATTTGCATTTAAAGGTATGTGCATCCGATAACGATTTAAAATGTGGCCTTGGTCGCGCAAATAGCGACAATTTTCGTCACTTTTACCCGTTATGGAGTTGTTTTGAACAATTTACGGCAAGAATTCATCAAGTTTTCGGTTGATACCGGCGTATTGCGCTTCGGCGAATTTGTGACCAAGGCCGGTCGCACCTCGCCTTATTTTTTCAACGCCGGCTTGTTCAACCAGGGCGGTACGCTGGCGCGTCTGGCAGATTTTTATGCGCAGACGCTGATCGATTCGGGCGTCGAATTCGATATGCTGTTCGGTCCGGCCTACAAAGGCATCACGCTGGCTTCGGCGACGGCGGTGGCGCTGGCGAACAAGGGGCGCGATGTGCCGTTTGCGTTCAATCGCAAGGAAGCGAAGGATCACGGCGAAGGCGGCACGATGGTGGGCGCCAAGTTGCAGGGCCGCGTAGTGATCATCGACGACGTGATTTCCGCCGGCACTTCGGTGCGCGAATCGGTAGACATGATACGTGCCGCAGGTGCGACGCCATGTGCAGTATTGATCGCACTGGATCGGATGGAACGTTCGGGCGCGGATGATGCATTGTCTGCGTATTCAGCGGTACAGGAAGTGAGTAACACCTACGGTATGCCGGTGATATCGATAGGCAATCTGTCGGACTTGTTTGAATACCTGTCGAATGCGGGAGCCGACTCCGAACAGGCACAGTACAGGGATGCCGTATCCGCCTATCGCAAAAGGTATGGCGTTACCTGACAGCAGTTTTTTATTTTTGGGGAGTGAAATGAAAGGTGCGGCCAAGACACTGTTTTTTCTCTCGATACTCATCGCGTCGGCTGCACATGCAAAGATTTTCATGTGCAAGGACGCCTCTGGCCGTACGCTCACCTCCGACCGCCCCATCCCCGAATGTGCCGATCGCGCCGTGCGTGAATACGGCAATAACGGCGTCTTAAAAAGAGACATCGCCGCTCCGCTCACCGCAGAGCAAAGGCGTCAAAAGCAGGTGCAGGAAGACAGGAAGAAGGCGGAACTTGCTGCTGCCGAAGAACAGAAGAAATCCGACCGCGCACTTTCCGCCCGCTATCGCAGCGAAGAAGATATCGCCACTGCGCGCAAGCGCGATAGCGACATCGTGAGCGAACACATCGCGCAACAGAAAAAATCCCTGGCCATCGCCGACAAGGACTGGAAAGACGCGCACGCTGCAGTCGAAGCACAAAAGAAAAAAGGGGCCGTGCCAGCGGGTTTGCAATACAAGCACGATCGATCGGAGAAAAGCGTGCGCGAATTGAAAATCAGGCTGAGCGAAAGCGAGCTTGAGCTGGCGCAAGTGCATGCGAAATACGATCTGATCATGCAGCGTTTTCGCGAGATAACCAAAACCGCTTCAGCGCGCTAATCCTCGCTGGCAATCAATGTCAGCGCATTAATCGGTCGTGCGCGAAATAATCCTGGTGTAAAAATTACCGAGTTCGACGCCCTCTTCACTATTGAAAAAAACTGTGGCACGACGGGCGATTTCATCCAGGGTTTCGGGAGTGTTCAGGTATTGCTCCCACTGACTCTTGTGCATGTGCGCCGCCATCTGCGATGCGCCGGCAGGAATGGTGTCCTTGAACAGAAGCTCAAGAAACGATGCTGCAACATCATGTGAAACCGGCTGCTTCATTTGCAGGGCATCGATGAAAAGCTGCACCTGCCGGCCATGTTGCGTATGCAGGATATGTGAGGCTTCGCCGTTGGATAAGTGGGTGACGATATCGAGCGGATAACCCAAATCTTCAGGGCGGGCAGCGCCGGGATCGGTGGGGCCTGATAGGGTGTGCAGCATATTCATTTGGCACTCCATGAACGAGAGGAAGTGCGAATTGGACAAGCGGCAGCAAAAATAGTTTGCAGGGAAATCGGCATGCACGGGCATGTTGCATATATGCAGCGATTCAGTGTGCGCGATGCCATGCGGCAAGCTGATGAGTGGCTTGCGCGGGCTATCTGCAGGCGATGGCCTCCGGGCAACAAAGACTATGATGTTTTGCTGCCGGCCTCAATAAAAAACGCGCCCGTTTTACGGAGCGCGTTTTTTTATTTGCCAGCTTGATCAAGCCGACAGTTTTTTCTTCAGCAATTCCGTCAGTTGCGCCGGATTGGCTTTGCCTTTGCTGGCCTTCATCGCCTGCCCCATCAGGGCATTGATGGCCTGCTCCTTGCCGGCACGGAATTCTTCCACTGATTTGGTATTGGCCGCCAATACGTCGTCGACGATTTTTTCCAGTGCGCCGCTGTCGGAAATCTGCTTCAAGCCTTTCGACTCGATCAATTCATCGGCGATGGTCGGGCTATCCGATTTGGCTTCCCACATCGCACCGAATACTTCCTTGGCGATCTTGTTGGAAATCGTGCCGTCGGCGATGCGGTGCAAGAGCACGGCCAGTTGTGCGGCGGATACCGGTGCTGCGTCGAGTTCTATGCCGTCGCGATTGACTGCCGAGGCGACATCGCCCATCAGCAGGTTGGCGGCCGGCTTGGCTTGTTCGTGACCGGCGATGGAGCAGATCAGTTCGAAATAATTCGCCATGGCCTTCGATTGCGTCAGTACCGCCGCATCGTAATCGGACAAGCCGTATTCCCGGGTAAAGCGTTCGCGCATGGCGCCCGGCAGTTCCGGCATCTCGGCTTGCACGCGCGTAATCCATTCTGCGCTGACGACCAGCGGCGGCAAATCCGGATCGGGGAAATAACGATAGTCGTGCGCATTTTCCTTGCTGCGCATTTCGCGGGTTTCTTTCTTGTCCGGATCGTACAGGCGTGTGGCTTGCACCACGCGGCCGCCGTCTTCGATTAATTCAATCTGGCGGCGCACTTCGTAATTGATGGCGTCTTCCATGAAGCGGAACGAATTCAGGTTCTTGATTTCACAACGTGTGCCGTATTCCTTTTGTCCGACCGGACGCACCGATACGTTGGCGTCGCAGCGGAAGGAACCTTCCTGCATGTTGCCGTCGCAGATGCCGATCCAGGTCACCAGCGTGTGCAAGGCCTTGGCGTAGGCCACCGCTTCAGCAGCGCTGCGCATATCCGGTTCGGTCACGATTTCGAGCAAGGGTGTACCGGCGCGATTCAGGTCGATGCCGGTCATGCCGTGGTAATCCTCATGCAGCGATTTGCCGGCGTCTTCTTCCAGATGCGCGCGCGTCAATTGCACCGAGCGAATTTCAGTTTTGCCGTCGACTTCCATCGCGAACGATACGCGGCCGCCTTGCACGATCGGCAAATCCATCTGGCTGATCTGATAGCCCTTGGGCAGATCGGGATAAAAATAGTTTTTGCGTGCGAACACCGAGTACGGCGCGATCGTGGCGCCGATGGCCAGGCCGAACTGGATCGCGCGCTCAACTGCGCTGCGATTCATCACCGGCAAGGCGCCCGGCAATGCCAGATCGACCGGCGAGGTTTGCGTGTTCGGCGCCGCGCCGAACCGGGTCGGTGAGCCGCTGAAAATTTTTGTCTTGGTCGTCAACTGCGTATGCGTTTCCAGACCGATTACGACTTCCCACTGCATGATGTTTCCTTATTCGCTTGTTAGCGTATGTGACTGCGTATTTTTGTTTTGCGGTGATCGCTGATCTTTACTCTGCCGGCTGACGCAGATGCCAGTCGGTCGCCTGCTGGTACTGATGTGCGACGTTCAGCAGCTTGGCTTCGGCAAAATAATTGCCGATGATTTGCAAGCCGACCGGGCGCTTCGCATTCTTCTCGCCCTGGCCGAAGCCGCACGGAATCGACATGCCGGGCAAGCCTGCGAGGCTGGTCGACAGCGTGAAAATATCGGCCAGATAGTTTGCGACCGGATCGTCAGCCTTGTCGCCCAGATCCCACGCCACGCTGGGCGCAACCGGGCCCATGATGACGTCGCATAGCGTGAACGCCTGCTGGAAATCCTGCGCGATCAAGCGACGGATTTTTTGCGCCTGCAGATAGTAGGCATCGTAATAACCGTGCGACAGCACGTAGGCGCCAACCAGGATGCGGCGTTTGACTTCTTCGCCGAATCCTTCGGCGCGCGTCTTGCAATACATGTCGGACAAATCCGTATAGTCCTTGGCGCGGAAGCCGTAACGCACACCATCGAAGCGGCTCAGGTTGGATGAGGCTTCGGCCGGTGCAATCACATAATAGGTGGGAATGGACAGCTCGGTTTTCGGCAATGAAATATCGACTAGCGTGGCGCCGAGTTTTTCATATTCGCCGAGCGCCGCGCGCACCGCCTGCTCGACATCGGCGGACAAGCCGGCGCCGAAATATTCGCGCGGGATGCCGATTTTCAAGCCTTCCAAAGGCGCATTCAAGTCGCGCGTGAAATCTTCCTTGTCGCGTTCGACGCTGGTGGAATCGCGCTCATCGAAACTGACCATTGCATTCAACAAGAGGCCGCAATCTTCGGCGGTTTTCGCAATCGGGCCGCCCTGATCCAGCGACGACGCAAAGGCGATCATGCCGAAACGCGAGACGCGACCATAGGTAGGCTTGATGCCGGTCACGCCGCACAGGGCGGCGGGCTGGCGGATCGAGCCGCCGGTGTCGGTCGCGGTCGATGCCGGCGTCAGGCGCGCGGCAATCGCCGCCGCCGATCCGCCGGACGAGCCGCCAGGAATGGCGGTCTTGTCCCACGGATTTTTCACTGCACCGAAGTAGGAATTTTCATTCGACGAACCCATCGCGAATTCATCGCAATTCAGTTTGCCCAGCGTCACCATACCTGCCTGGTTGAAGTTTTCGACTACGGTGGCGTCGAAAGGGCTGACGTAGTTTTCCAGCATCTTCGAGCCGGCGGTCGAGCGCCAGTTGCGGGTGACGAAAATATCCTTGTGCGCAATCGGGATGCCGGTCAGCACGCCGGCATTGCCGCTGGCAATACGCTGGTCGGCTGCAGCAGCCTGCTGCAGCGTCAAGGCTTCATCCACGTGCAGGAAGGCATTCAGATCGCTGGCGCCCATGCGCTTCAGGAATAACTGCGCCAGTTCAGTGGCGGAAATTTTCTTTGTCTGCAGCAAGGCGGATAATTCTTTGATGGTTTTCGTATGCATGATCGATATCGGTATTCGGTTGCGGAGCCTGATGAGGTTCCGATTGCGCGGGGCTGTAAAAAGCGCGCGGCGGCTCTTATTCGATGACTTTGGGCACCAGATACAAGCCGTCCTGCGTTGCCGGTGCAACCTGCTGGTAATCGTCGCGGCGATTCGGTTCGCTTACGACGTCGTCGCGCAGGCGCAGCGACAGGTCCGGCAGCAAGGCGGCAATGGGATGATTCAGCGGTTCGACACCAGTGGTATCGACGGCGCTCAATTGTTCGACCAGTGCAAAGATGCCATTTAATTTATCCAGCGTCTGTGCGGATTGCGCATCGGTCAGGTCGATTTGCGCGAGCATTGATAAACGTTTGACATCGGAAAGTGCTAGGGACATGGTGGGATCGCGGCCGGGCCGCTGTTCATTGTTAAAAAAATCGAAAGAAGCAAAAGTCTTCTAGTGGCAGCAAAAGCTTCGCAAAATGAATCATTCCGCTTACATTTTTGCCGTTTTAGACGGCTAATTTAATGTAAATTATAAGGTAGAATGTCGGGTTATTGCCTTGCTGGCGCCGATATTGGGCTGCCGCCGGTAATAATTCTGGATTACTTAATCAGTTGTTCACGTCTTTACTCTCTTAAATTACTTTATTGAGCGCACTAATTTTGCGCACTGGAACAATTCATGTTTGGATTTCTACGCAGTTATTTTTCAAATGATCTGGCAATCGATCTGGGCACCGCAAATACCCTGATTTACGTCCGCAGCCTGGGCATCGTGCTGGATGAGCCATCAGTGGTGGCGATCCGCCAGCAAGGCGGTCCGAACGGCAAGAAAACCATCATGGCAGTCGGCAAGGAAGCCAAGCAGATGCTGGGCAAAGTGCCGGGCAACATCGAAGCGATCCGACCGATGAAAGACGGTGTGATTGCCGACTTCACCGTGACCGAGCAAATGCTCAAGCAGTTCATCCGCATGGTGCACGACACCAAGCTCTTCCGGCCTTCTCCTCGCATCATTATCTGTGTTCCTTGTGGCTCGACCCAGGTAGAGCGTCGCGCGATTCGCGAATCCGCCCTGGGTGCAGGCGCTGCACAGGTATATCTGATCGAGGAGCCTATGGCTGCTGCCATCGGTGCCGGCTTGCCGGTGTCGGATGCAACCGGCTCGATGGTGGTCGATATCGGCGGCGGTACGACAGAAGTCGGCATCATCTCGCTGGGCGGTATGGTCTACAAGGGCTCGATCCGCGTCGGCGGCGATCGCTTCGACGAAGCGATCGTCAACTACATTCGCCGCAACTACGGCATGCTGATCGGTGAACAAACTGCCGAAGCCATCAAGAAGGAAATCGGTTCCGCCTTCCCGGGTTCCGAAGTGCGCGAGATGGAAGTCAAGGGCCGCAATCTGTCCGAAGGCATTCCACGTTCCTTCACGATTTCCAGCAATGAAATTCTGGAAGCACTGACCGAACCGCTGAACGGTATCGTTTCCGCCGTCAAAAATGCGCTGGAACAGACGCCGCCAGAACTGGGCGCAGATATTGCCGAAAAAGGCATGATGCTGACTGGCGGCGGCGCCTTGCTGCGCGATCTGGATCGTCTGTTGATGGAAGAAACCGGCTTGCCGGTAATTGTTGCGGAAGATCCGCTGACTTGCGTGGTGCGCGGTTCGGGCATGGCGCTGGAGCGCATGGATAAACTGGGTTCGATTTTCTCTTACGAATAATCGATCAGCAACCACCGCCCACTCTTCTATTGGCTGACATGAACAGTGTCATGAAAGCACACAACATCGAAACACAAGCTGCCGCTGCCGGACTTCATGTTCCGGCAGCCCGCCTTGCTGCGACGATCTTCGGCAGGTTCGCCACCAAGTATTAAATGGAATACAGCCCACCACCACTCTTCAAACAAGGTGCGTCGGCACGTGCAAAGATGGTGTTCTTCGCCTTGATCGCCCTGATTCTGCTGGGCGTCGATTCGCACATGCGTTCGCTTGCCATGGTGCGCCAGGCCGTCTCGACTGCACTGTATCCGCTGCAGGTTGTGGCGCTGGCACCGCGCGACGCCTTGTATTTCATCGGCGATTACTTCGGCTCCCTTTCCGATCTCAAGTCGGAAAACGAAAAACTCAAATTGCAGCAAACCATCAATGGGCATACTTTGCAGCAAGGGCAGCAACTGCTGGCTGAAAACATGCAACTGCGTCGTTTGCTCGGCACCGCCGAACGCCTGCCGGTGAAGTCTGTGCTGGGCGAGATTTTGTACGATACGCGCGATGCATTTACGCGCAAGATTGTGCTGGATCGCGGAATCCAGCATGGTGTCGCGCTCGGGCAGCCGGTGATCGATCATATCGGCGTGGTCGGGCAGGTGACGCGGGTGTTCCCGTTCACCTCTGAAGTGACTTTGCTGACGGACAAGAATCAGGCGATACCGGTGCAGGTCGTGCGCAATGGTTTGCGCAGCGTCGCCTATGGTCGCGGACAATCCAATGTGCTGGATTTGCGTTTCATGCCGACCAATGCCGATATTCAAAAAGGCGACATCCTTGTGACTTCCGGCATAGACGGTGTTTATCCGGCCGGCCTGGCCGTGGCCACCGTCTCGCAGGTGGAAAATAAATCGGTCGATTCGTTTGCCCGCATCGTGTGCCAGCCAACGGCCGGGATAGATCGCAACCGGCAATTATTGATTCTGTTGACGGAAAATAAACTGGCGCCGCGTCCGCCCGACGACGGGAAAGAAAAGAACTCGAGGACAGCGGGCATTTTGCGCCATGCCGCCAACAGGACCAATGGCACTTCCGGCAAGGGCATTGTGGAAGCCGCACCTGCCGCCCCGACATCACAACCGGCCACATCGTCGCGATGAATCATCAGCCACATTACATTCTTTTGCCGGCCAGCCCGCTGTTCATCGCGGTCAGCCTGATTATCGCCTTTCTGCTGAACCTGCTGCCGTGGGGGCAATGGATAGGCATTCCCGATTTTGTTGCGCTGATTCTGGTGTTCTGGAGCATGCATCAACCGCGCCGGGTCGGCATTGGCGTCGCCTTTTTCATGGGCTTGCTGATGGATGTGCACGATGCAGCGGTGCTGGGCGAAAACGCGCTGGCCTATACCCTGCTGTCCTATTTCGCCATCATGATTCATCGCCGTGTATTGTGGTTCCCGCTCGGAACGCAAGCCTTGCACGTGTTCGTGCTGCTGCTGGTGGCGCAACTGGTGGCGCTGATCGTGCGTCTGATGGTAGGCGGAAACTTTCCCGGCTGGCTGTATTTCACCGAGAGTGCAGTAGCCGCCCTGCTATGGCCGCTCGTAACCTGGATCCTGCTCGCGCCGCAACGCCGGGCGATCAATCGCGACGATACGCGACCGCTTTGATTGCCGCCCATGAACAGCCGGTATTGATGCCGAATGACTGAATTAAAAAATACCGAACGCGAATTACAGCTCTTTCGCCTGCGCCTGTCCGTAGCGGGTGGGCTTGTTTTCATTTTGTTTGCATGCCTGTTCGCGCGCTTTATCTGGCTGCAGGTCTACAAGCATAACGATTACGTTGCACAGGCAGAAGACAACCGGATTTCGATCGTCCCGGTGGTGCCTAATCGCGGCCTGATATTCGATCGCAATGGCGTGCTGCTGGCGCGCAATTACTCTGCCTACACGCTGGAAATCACGGCATCGAAAATCAACGGCGACCTTGAAACGCTGATCGATGAATTGGCGACCCTGGTCGATATCCAGCCGAAAGATCGCAAGCGCTTCAAGAAGCTGCAGGAAGAATCGCGCAATCTGGCCAGTTCGCCGATACGAGTGCGGCTGACGGATGAGGAAGTGGCGCGCTTCTCTGCGCAGCGCTATCGTTTTCCCGGGGTGGAAATTCAGGCACGCCTGTTCCGCCAGTATCCGCTTGGCTCGGTGGCATCGCATGTGATTGGCTACATCGGGCGTATCAATACGCGCGAGGCGAAGGAAATTGACGAGAGCGATGACGCCACCAACTATCGCGGCTCCGAGCATATCGGCAAGGAAGGGCTGGAAAAAAACTACGAGGACAGGTTGCACGGCAGAACCGGTTACGAAGAAGTGGAAGTATCGGCCGGCGGACGTCCGATTCGCACGCTGTCGCGTACTGCTGCGACACCAGGCGACAATCTGATTCTATCGATCGATATCGAATTGCAGAAAGTGGTGGAGCAGGCGTTCGGGAATAGACGTGGCGCATTGATAGCGATCGAACCGTCGACCGGCGATGTGCTGGCCTATGTATCGATGCCTACCTTCGATCCGAATCTGTTTGTTGAAGGTATCGATCAGCAAAACTGGGATGCCTTGAATAATTCGCCCGATCACCCGCTATTGAATCGCCCTCTGTCCGGTGCCTATCCGCCCGGTTCGACCTACAAGCCTTTCATGGCGCTGGCAGCACTGGAACTGGGCAAGCGCAAACCGTCGGACGCGATTGCCGATCCCGGATATTTCTGGTTCGGCAATCACAAATTCCGCGACGATAAAGAAGGCGGGCATGGCATGGTCGATATGTACAAATCGATCGTGCAATCGTGCGATACCTATTATTACCTGCTGGCCAACGATCTTGGCGTCGATGCGATACACGATTTCATGAAGCCGTTCGGCTTCGGCCAGAAAACCGGTATCGATCTCAGGTTCGAGCGCACCGGCGTCCTGCCATCGACTGCATGGAAGGCCGCTGCATATAAAAAGCCGGAGCAAAAGAGGTGGTATGCAGGGGAAACAATTTCCATCGGTATCGGCCAGGGCTACAACACATTCACACCCTTGCAATTGGCGCATGCCACGGCAACGCTGGCCAACAATGGTGTGGTGATGAAGCCGCATCTGGTCAGAGAAATCGAGAATGGCGTGACGCGCCAGCGGACATTGACGGTGCCGAAAGAAAGTTACCGGATACCGCTGAAGCAGGAAAACATCGACATCATCAAGCACGCTATGGTCGGGGTGAACAAGGAAGGCACCGGTGCGCGCGCGTTTGCTAGGGCAGAATATGTTTCTGGCGGCAAGACAGGTACCTCGCAAGTGATTGCCATCAAAAAGGGTGAGAAGTACGATGCGAGCAAAATTTCGGATCGACATCACGATCATGCCTTGTACACGGCGTTTGCACCGGCCGATAAGCCACGCATAGCGCTCGCACTCATCGTTGAGAACGGCGGCTTCGGCGGAGCTGCCGCTGCGCCGATTGCCAAGGCGGCAATGGATTTTTACCTGCTGGGCAAGCGGCCTGAAGCCAAGGCGCCGGTTAAGCCGGCAGTCATTCCCGCAGATGAACTCACAGATTAAATCCATGACGACATCCATACGACATTCAATCACCTTTCTGCTGATGCCATCTGCGGCATTGCAGGCAGGCAGCAGGCACTTCGGGAGCGCAGATGAATAAGCGTTCGCCATGGCAGATCCTGCAGCCTTACGTTCAGGTATTCGACGGTCCGTTGATGCTGATCGTCTGTCTGATTCTGGCGCTTGGCACGGTGACGCTTTATTCCGCCGGTATCGATTTCCCCGGTCGCGTGGAAGACCATGTACGCAACATCATGATCTCCTTTCTGGTGATGTGGATTGCGGCGATGATTCCGCCGCAGACGCTGATGCGTTTTGCGGTGCCCCTGTATATTCTGGGCATCAGTCTGCTGATCGGTGTGGCAATGTTCGGCTTGATTCGCAATGGCGCCAGGCGCTGGATCAATGTCGGCATGATCATACAACCGTCCGAGATCATGAAAATCGCGATGCCGATGATGCTGGCGTGGTTTTTCCAGAAGCGGGAAGGCATGACGCGCTGGCGTGAATTTCTGGTTGCGGGCCTGCTGCTGGTTGTGCCGGTAGGTCTGATCATGCGTCAGCCGGATCTGGGCACCTCGCTGCTGGTCATGGCGGCCGGTTTTTATGTCATCTTCTTTGCCGGTCTGTCATGGAAAGTCATCGTGGCTGCCGTGACGGTCATGCTGGCTAGTCTGCCTGTCGTATGGTCGATGATGCATGACTATCAAAGAGGACGCGTGCTGACCCTGATCGATCCCACTACGGATCCGCTCGGCAAGGGTTTTCATATTATTCAATCGACGATCGCGATCGGCTCCGGCGGCATCACCGGCAAGGGCTGGCTGAATGGCACGCAGGCGCATCTGGAATTCATTCCCGAGCGTACGACCGATTTCATCTTTGCCGTTTTTTCGGAAGAGTTCGGCCTGATCGGCAACGGCATCCTGCTGGTCCTGTATCTGCTCCTGATTGGCCGCAGCATGCTCATCGCGGCCAATGCGCCGACGTTGTTCAGCCGTTTGCTGGCGGGTGCGATCACGATGATTTTCTTCACCTATGCATTTGTCAACATGGGAATGGTCAGTGGTATCCTGCCCGTGGTTGGCGTGCCGCTGCCCTTTGTCAGTTACGGCGGCACCGCATTCGTCACGCTTGGTCTCGGCGTCGGCATTTTGATGAGCATACAGCGGCACAGGAAACTGATGCAGAGCTGATGCCTGCCTTTCATCGGTTGCCGCCGGTTTATGCGGCGCTGCAACCCTCATCAGGAGCAAGCAATGCACTTTAATCTCACTCATAAAACTGGCCTTCTGACCTTGCTGTGCGCGCTGGCGCTGGCTGGCTGCAGCAGTGTGCCACTGGATTCGACGTCGACCGGCAAAGCCGCTGGCAAATCGAAGGCCGGCACCTATCCGGTGCTGCCACCTGCCGGTTCGGGACGCGGCGGTTATTACAAGGATGACGGACCGGGTGATGTCACGCCGGAAGGTTTGCTGGATACGCCGGATGCCGAACCGCGCGTAGAACCTTATTCAACGCGTGGCAATAAGCCGTATGTTGTCTTCGGCAAGCGTTATGTGCCGATGACCGATGAACGGCCTTTCAGGCAGCAGGGGCGAGGCAGCTGGTACGGCAAGAAATTCCATGGCCAGAAAACTTCGTCGGGCGAGCCGTACGATATGTACCAAATGTCCGCCGCGCACCCGACTTTGCCGATTCCATCGTATGCACGCGTAACCAATCTGAGCAATGGCAAGCAGGTGATCGTGCGCGTCAATGATCGCGGCCCCTTTCATTCGAGTCGCGTGATCGATCTGTCGTACACGGCGGCTCTTAAGCTGGGTTATATCGGACATGGCAGTGCGAGTCTGGAAGTCGAGCGCCTGCTGCCGGCAGATATCGAGCAAATCCTTGCGAACAAGGGCAGTGCATCCTCGCCTGCGGTGGCGACCGAAACAGTATCGGCGCCGGCGGTAGAAACGAATGCGTTGACAGCGCCGGTCATGCCGGCTGCGGTCGCAGTGGAGGGGAATGCAGGCAAAACTTCTGCTGTGCCGGCCAGCGGCTTTTATCTGCAGTTCGGCGCGTATTCGCAAGCGGCCAACGCGGAAGTGGTGCGTGCCCGTCTGGCGCAGAATGCGGGCTATCTGTTGCCGCAGTTGAGGGTTGAGCCATCGAATAACTTGTACCGGCTGTACAGCGGCCCGTTTGCCAGCCGGAACGAAGCGGCTGCGGCGGCGGTACAGGTGCAGGAGCCTGTTGCCAAGCCGTTTATCGTGCAGCGTTAATTGCCTGCATCGTCCGCTTCGCCCTTCAGTTGCAAGGCACGATCATACAAGGCGTTTTTTTTCTGGCCGGTGATGTGTGCTGTCAGCGTGGCAGCCTGTTTCACTGAACATTCCTGCAGCAGGATTTTCAGAATGCGCTCGGTTTCCAGTTGATCCTGATCGCTGGCGACGGGTGCACCTTCCAGCAACACGACAAACTCGCCTTTTTGCCGATGCACATCGGCTTCAATCCATGCACTGGCTTCGGCCAGCGTGCAGCGATGGATTTCTTCAAACAGCTTCGTCAACTCGCGTGCAAACACGATATGTCGCGTCGGCTCGAACGCCGCGACCAGTGCTGCCACGGTTTCATGAATGCGGTGCGGCGCTTCATAAAAGACCATCGTCGCAGCCACGCTTTTCAAACCGAATAAAAAAGTCTCGCGCTGTTTCGCCTTGGCCGGCAAAAAACCGACGAAATAGAATTGATCGTTGAGCAAGCCGCTAGCCGACAATGCCGCCACTGCTGCAGATGGGCCCGGTAACGGCACAACGCGTAAGCCGGCATTGCGTACAGCGTCGACGATGCGTGCACCGGGGTCGGACACGGCCGGCGTGCCGGCATCGGATACCAGCGCAATCCGCTCGCCGGCCTGCAGGCGGCTGATCAGTTTTTCCGCGACTTCGCGTTCATTGTGCTGATGGGCGGCGATCAGGTTTTTCGACAAGCCGTAACGCGTCAAAAGATGGCCGGTATTTCTTGTATCTTCGCAAGCGATTGCATCGACTATCGATAAAGTGTGCAAAGCGCGCAACGATATATCGCCTGCATTACCGATCGGTGTAGCCACCACATATAATGTCGCCGAAGGATAAGTCTGCTGCGCAATATCATCCTGTAATACATCATGCAAGGTGTCTTGCATAAGCGGCAAGATCGTGGATGTGCTGTCGGTTGGTTCAGTCATTGGGAGAATCGGATGTTGGGAAATTTAGCGAGAATGTTGGTGCTGGCAACGGCCATCAGCGGATTGTGCTCGCCTGTGCTGGCAAATACAACTGCTGCTATCGGTGGTGCTGTCAGCGCTGCCAGCAGTCTACTCGGCATTCAGGCCCAGCGCTCGACGCTCGACCAGTTGCAACTCGCTCAAAGCGATCTGGCCCTGCCGCATCCAGCCGACGACCTGAGCGAAGGCCCGGTCATTGAAGCGGTCGAAATGCCGGTTGTGACGGTGCGTACGCCGCCGGTACGGATCGCGCTGCTGCTGCCGCGTCGCTCCGAATCGCTGGCGCAGGTATCGGATGCGGTGCGCGCCGGTTTCATGGCGGCATATCAGTATGAGCCGGCCAACATAGTCGTCAACCTGGTGGAAACCGGCGATGCGGCACAAGACGTGCTGTCCGGTTATCTGGAGGCCAGCATGCGCAACGATATTGTCGTCGGCCCGCTGACGCGTAGCGGCGCCACGGCGATCGCGCAAAACGGCAACATCACTAAGCCGACGATTGCCCTGACCCAGTTGAATGCCGCCGACGAGGTGGAAATGCGGGTGCCGGCTAACATGTTGGTGATGGGCCTGTCGATCGAGGATGAAGCGCGCCAGATTGCGCATTGGGTCGGTACGGGCAAGGCAAAGAGCAAGGCATTCGCGATTTCAAGCAATGCATCGTGGCAGCGCCGGGCGGTGAAGGCATTTGCCGGCGAATGGAGTCATCGCGGCATGGTGCCCGAAGCGATGGAGCTGAGCATGACAGGCAGTTTCATTAATGCCGCTGCGCTGGTGCAACTGAAAAAACGCATACAGGCGGAAAAGCCGGCCCTGATTTTTGTCGCTCTCGATGCGGCACAGACTATACAGCTGCGGCTCGCCATCGGCAGCGAAGTCCCCATGATAGGTACGTCGCAATTGAACCCGCTGGCGCTGGCCGATTGGGCGAACAGCGAACGTCTGCGCGATCTGGAGGGCGTGCGCCTGCTCGACATGCCGTGGCAGCTGCAAGCCGATCATGCGGCCGTGATGGCCTATCCGCATCTGGCGAAGAATAGCGAGCAGCGTATCAGTCCGGATATCGAGCGTTTGTATGCACTGGGCATCGATGCGTATCGGGTTGCGCACAATATCGCCATCAAGAAAAATGAATTCAATCTGGATGGCGTGACAGGCAAGCTGGCCATTCGCTTCGGCCAGGGCGCATCGCATTTTGAGCGTGTCTTGCAACCGGCGATTTATCGCGACGGCATGGTGCAGCCGCTGGATCTGCCGCAAGTGCCATAACTACACCTTCCTTTGCTGATGCGCCTGCCCACCTTTCTCAAGCGCCCTCGCACTGCCAGGCAGATAGTCGGACAAATGGGCGAGGACGAGGCCTTGCGTTATTTGCAGAAACAGGGCCTGGCATTGATCGAACGCAATTTTCGCTGCAAGGGCGGTGAAATCGATCTGGTGATGCAGGATGGCGATACGCTGGTGTTTGTCGAAGTACGCAAGCGTGCCGACAAAAATCATGGCGGTGCCGCTGCCAGCGTCACGCCTGAGAAACAAAAGCGCCTGATCGTCGCGGCGCATATTTTTCTGCAGCGCTACAAGATGCCGCCGGCCTGTCGCTTCGACGTGATTGCGATCGATGCGACAGAAATGAACTGGCTGAAAAACGCCATCGAATCCTGAATCTTCTTTTATAGCTTCTTTTGTTCCTTACTCCGCGCGATTCATCGCGATGGACTGCTCTATAATCACGACACCATGATCAATCAACGCATCCTCAGCCACTTCCATGAAAGTGCCGAGCTGAAAATACAGGCCGCCTCGCTGCTGGCGCGTCCAATCGAGCAGGCAGTGGAACTAATGTTCAGCGCCCTGTCTAATGGCAACAAGATTCTGGCGTGCGGCAATGGCGGCTCTGCTGCCGACTGCCAGCATTTTTCGGCGCAGCTGGTTGGGCGCTTTGAAAGAGAGCGCCTGCCGCTGCCAGTGATGGCGCTGACGACCGACACTTCCATCCTGACTGCGATAGGCAACGATTACAGCTATCAGGAAATTTTCAGCAAACAGGTGCAAGCCTTCGGGCAATCCGGCGATGTCTTGCTGGCCTTGTCGACATCCGGCAATTCAGCCAATGTCATTGCAGCCATCGAAGCTGCACTGGAGCGCGACATGCGCGTCGTGGTGATGACCGGCAAAGGCGGTGGCGCGATGGCCAAACTGATTACCGACGCAGATGTGCATATCTGTGTCCCGCACGACCGTACGGTACGGATACAGGAAATACATTTATTAACGATACATTGTTTATGCGACGGCATTGACGTCGCATTATTTGGAGGAGATGAAAATGATTGATTTGAACCGTTGTTTGACTGCCGTGCGACGTCCGCTTGCGCTGGTCCTGGTTTGCGGCGCCACACTGGCAAGCCTGCAGGGTTGCGTCGGCCTGATGGTGGGCGGTGCCGTGGTCGGCACGCTGGCTGCGACCGACAGACGCACGCTGGGTGCGCAGACGGAAGACAAGACGATTGCCTTGAAGGGCGAAACACGCATTCCCAATGTGGCAGGTGAAAGCGCTCACGTCAATGTGACGAGTTTCAATCGCAAGGTGTTGCTGACCGGCGAAGTGCCGAATGAAGCAGCCAAGGCTGCTGCCGAGCGGGAAGCGGCGGCAATTGAAGGCGTGCAGTCGGTGGTCAATGAGCTGGCCATCGCCGGCGCGTCCAGTTTTACCTCGCGTTCCAGCGATACCCTGATCACCGGCAAGGTGAAGGCATCGTTTGTCGATGAAAAAAATCTGTCTGCCAATTCGATCAAGGTAGTCACCGAACGCGGTGTGGTCTACCTGATGGGACGCGTGACGCAGGGCGAAGGCAATCTGGCAGCCGAGATAGCGCGCGGCGTAAGTGGCGTAGCCAAGGTCGTCAAGGTGTTTGAATACATCACCGACGAGGAATATCGTATGTTGAGTACAACACCGGATACCACGCAGACAAAATAGTCTTTAAATAATGATTGCCGGCTGACAACCGGCTGTTTCGGAATGCTATATTGGCCGCGCGACAGTTTGTCGCGCGGCTTTTTTATTGGAGAAAACATGGCAGCAGTGTTCGTTCTACTGGCAATCATGGCGATCGTTGTGTTCTGGGGCGTGGGTGTGTACAACCGCATCGTCGCCATGCGCAACTATTTCAGGAATGCGTTTTCCCAGATCGACGTGCAGCTCAAGCGTCGCTACGACCTGATACCGAATCTGGTCGAAACTGCCAAAGCCTATATGGCGCACGAACGCGAAACCCTAGAAGCGGTGATAGGCGCGCGCAATCAGGCTGTGAACGCGAATAAAAAAGCGGCCGGGGATCCGGCTGATGCCGCCGCCTTCAGGCAAATGGTCGCCGCCGATGGCGTGCTGAATGCATCGCTGGGCAAACTGTTCGCGCTGTCCGAAGCCTATCCCGATCTGAAAGCCAATCAAACGATGATGCAGTTGAGCGAAGAACTCACCAGCACCGAGAACCGGATCGCCTTTGCGCGGCAGGGATATAACGATAGCGTGATGTCGTATAACACCGCGATCGAACAATTTCCCGGTTCGCTGATCGCCAACAGCTGCGGCTTCAAAAAGGCTGAACTGCTGGAATCAACAGAAACACCTGAAGAGCGCAAGGCCATCAAGGTAACGTTCTGATTGTAGCGATGCCCGTCACTATTCGGCACGTTCCGGCGCGCATGCGTGACGCACGCCCATGCTCGCATCGTTTCCGCACATGAATTTCTTTGAACAGCAGGACCACGCGCGACGCCAGAGCAGGACACTGGTGATGCTGTTCGCGCTGGCGGTGCTGGCGATCGTCCTCGCGGTCAACCTCGCACTGGCCCTGCTCTTCATCTGGGTGCAGGGCCAGCCTTTGAGCGGTGCCCATTCCTATCCGAAGGGATTTTTCGCTACCAATACTCTGGTTACTCTGGGTTTGATCGCCGGCGGGACGATGATCGAGCTGTTCAATCTGCGTGATGGCGGCGATGCGGTGGCGCGCATGGCGGGCGGCACGGTCGTGGCGCCGAATACGGCGGATGTGCGTGAACGCCGTTTGCTCAATGTGGTGGAAGAAATGGCGCTGGCGTCCGGCATTGCCTGCCCCAGCGTGTATGTGCTGGCGCGTGAAACTTCGATCAATGCGTTCGCTGCCGGTTATAACGCGAATGAAGCAGTGATCGCGGTGACGCAGGGTGCGCTCACTCGCCTGACGCGCGATGAACTGCAAGGCGTGATCGGCCATGAATTCAGCCACATCCTGAATGGCGACATGCGCCTGAATGTGCGCCTGATCGGTGTGCTGTTCGGGATACAGATGATTGCCGGCTTCGGTCGGCATTTGATGAGCTTCGGCTGGCAGACCGTGGATGCCGGGGAACGCAATGGCAAAGGCACGCCGCTGCATATGGCGATATGGGTCGTCGGCGGCACACTGTTTGTGATTGGTTATGTCGGGATTTTTTTCGGACGGGTCATCAAATCGGCGCTGTCGCGGCAGCGTGAATTTCTGGCCGATGCCAGTGCGATTCAATTCACCCGCAACCCGGATGGTCTGGGCAATGCCTTGCGCAAGATAGGCGGACTCACGCGTCGTGGCGGCGCCGATGCGCAGATCCGGCATCCGAACGCGGAGCAGTTGTCGCATCTGTTTTTGAACGCGGTGCGGCCCGGCTTGCTGGCGACCCACCCTCCCTTGCGCGAACGGCTGCGGCGTATTTACGGCCGCGATGTCGCGCTGCTGGATGTGCCGGAAGCGGTGGATGCAAGCACAGTCTTTTCTGCTGCTCCGGAACGTTTGCCGGATCTGCCTTATGTCGCGGCGGGCCTTGCTGACGGCGAACCGGATATGCAGGCAGCCAGTGCGGCGATTGCGCAAACGGCGGCGCATGCTTATGGAGATGGTGCGCCGGAAGGAGCCCGGCTGGCGCCAGAAATAGACCAGGCGGTGCGCGAGCCGCATGCGGCGACGGCGCTCGTCTATGCCTTGTTGCTGTTGCGTTCCACCGCACAAAACGATAGATCCGCCGTGCTGTCGAGCCATCTGCCGCAACAGGCAGGGCAAGTCACAGCGCTGCTTCTGGCACTGAAGCAGTTGCCGGGCCATGCGCGTTTGCCGTTGCTGGATCTGGCCATGCCGGCCCTGCGTCAGCTCACGCTTGCTGAGCGTGCACCGCTGTTGGCGAATGTCACCCGCCTGATCGCGGCCGACCAGCGCATCAGTCTGGATGAATTCGTGTTGCAAACCGTGCTCACGCGTCGCCTCGACATGCATGCCGGTCGTGCTGTGCCGGTCAGGTTCCTGTCGCTGCCGGAACTGCAGCATGAAAGTGCGGTGCTGTTTTCACTGACGGCGCATGTGATGGCGTCGTTGCTGCATCAGCCGGCAGTCAGCCTGTTCATGCGGGCGGCGATGGCATGTCCGCAGCTGACCCTGTCGGAACGGGATTTGCTCGCTGCACATGCGCTGGATTTCGGCATCGTCAAGGCCGCGCTTGATCGCAGCAATCAGCTGGCGCCGCTGGCCAAGCCGGTCCTGATCAAGGCAATGCTGGCGATGGTCGGCGAGCCTGCAGCAATCCCGCTGCTTGCCGCCGATCTGTTGCGTGCGATGTGCGCGGCGCTGGATGCGCCGATGCCGCCGCGCGTTGCCGAGGTATATGCAGCGTCCGGCTGGCCGGATGTCTGATGTCTGCGCACACAAGCGTTTTCCACGTGATCCGCCTGACCTGACTATAATAGACACAGCGATACAGGCATAAAACGCAGACATCACTGCACAGAGATAAAACACAAACGCAACATCCCGGATTGTCGATTATGCAAACATCAGTTCCCGCAACTCAAAAACGCAACTGGCTCAAGATAGTGATCTTGCTCATTATCGTGGCGCTGGCTGTGGTCGGCTATCTTTCCGTATCGAAGAAGGAAGCGATTCCGGAGGTAACCTTCGTCAATCTACAGGGACAGAAAATCACCTCGCAGGATTTACGCGGCAAAGTGGTGATGATCAATTTCTGGGCAACTTCCTGCACGACGTGCGTGAAGGAAATGCCGGAGATGGTAGAGACTTTTAATAAATACAATGCGCACGGGCTGGAGTTCATCGCGGTCGCGATGGCTTACGATCCGCCTAACTATGTGTTGAATTTTGTCGAAACGCGCAAGTTGCCGTTTACCGTGGCGCTCGATACGCAAGGCGAGCTGGCAAAATCGTTTGGCAATATCCAGCTGACGCCAACCACGCTGGTAATAGACAAGAATGGTCACGTCATCAAGAAGTATGTCGGCGAACCTGATTTCGCCGCCTTGCACCAGTTGCTGGAAAAAGCACTGGCAGTCTGATTCTGGCGCTATCGTTTTAAATTATGCGCGGGATTTCTTCCCGCCGCTGACGCGTTCGATCTGTGCCAGATCGCGCCAGCTTTGCACTTCCCCAAAACCATTTTCCGCAAGCAAGCCGCGCACAGCCGCAGCCTGATCGTAGCCATGTTCCATCAAGAGCCAGCCATCATCGGATAGATGATCTGCTGCATGTTCGCTGATGATGCGCAAGGCCGACAAGCCGTCGGCGTGATCGCTCAGCGCGTCTATCGGCTCGAAACGTAAATCGCCTTCCGATAAATGCCGGTCGCCGGCGACGATGTAGGGCGGGTTGGATACGATCAGATCGAATTGCCGCCCGTCCAATGCCGCAAACCAGTCGCTGCGCAAACACTCCACCCTGGCTTTGTGCCGGTGCGCATTGGCGGATGCCACTGCCAGTGCAGCTTCGCTGACATCGAGCGCTGTTACGACGGCATCAGGCCGGGCATGCGCAATGGCGATGGCAATGGCACCCGAACCGGTACCCATGTCCAGCACGCGGCCCTGTTGCGGCAAGCGCTGCAAGGCCAGCTCGACCAGCAATTCGGTATCCGGCCGCGGAATCAGTACGGCAGGGCTGACTTGAAACGACAGGCCGTAGAATTCGCGTTCGCCGAGCAGATAGGCCATCGGTTCGCCGGCCATGCGGCGCGCAAACAGCGTCGCAAGTTGCTGCGCTTCGGCGGCATTCAGCACGCGTTCGGCGTTGGTAATCAACTGTACGCGCGACAACTGCGTGACGTGACCGATCAGCATGCGCGCTTCGAGTTGCTCTACCGGTGCGCGGCGCAGGATGGCTGCAATTGTGTCGCCGGCCAGGATGACTGTCATGGGTGTAAAGGTCGTGCAAGAAAGCGCATCACGATTTTTTCCGGAATGCCGTATGCAGCAGGAAGAGTGCTATGACAATAAACCAGACCAGTGCCCATTGCGGTATCGACAGGCCCATGATGGGCGCATACTCAGTCGTGCACAAACCATCGGCCTGTAACAGGAAGGGCAACAGCTTCGCAGTCGGAATCGTGTTCAGTGAGGTTTCCAGCGGATCGATGCCGCAGGAAACGGTCGGATGCGCCTTGATGTAGATGTGCCAGCCGGCGACACCAGCGCCTGCCAGCGATGCCAGCGCAGCCAGTGCCGCACCGATTCTGGCAGTGACTTCCGTGCGGAAGGCCGTGACCAGGCAAATCAGTGCGATAGCGGCGAAGGCGTAACGCTGGATCACGCACAGCGGGCAGGGCAGCATGTTTTCCACATGCTGAAGATAGAGCGCCACTGCCAGCAGCAGCAGGGACGCCAAGGCGACTGCGAACAAAACGGGTCTGGAATTTTTCATCGTACTATCCTGAGAAACAATGCGCGATATGAGTGGAAGTCATGGAAATAGTTGCATCAGACGGCATCGCCCAGTGCGGCCAGCAAGTCGGCCTGGTGTTCCGCCGCCAGCGCATTGGTCAGCTCGGTCAGATCGCCGTCCATGATGAAGTCGAGCTTGTACAAGGTCAGGTTGATGCGGTGATCGGTCATGCGTCCTTGCGGGAAATTATACGTGCGTATGCGTTCGCTGCGGTCGCCCGAGCCGATCAGCGATTTGCGCGTGGCCGCTTCCTGCGATTGCTGTTCGCGCAACTGTACATCCTTGATGCGCGCCGCCAGGACTTTTAATGCGGATGCCTTGTTCTTGTGCTGGCTGCGATCGTCCTGGCATTCGACCACGATGCCAGTCGGGATGTGCGTGATGCGCACCGCCGAATCGGTTTTGTTGATGTGCTGGCCGCCGGCGCCGGATGCGCGATAGGTATCGATGCGCAAATCGGCGGGGTTGATGTTGACGTCTTCCACTTCGTCCGCTTCAGGCATCACGGCGACGGTGCAGGCCGAGGTGTGGATGCGACCTTGTGTTTCCGTTGCCGGCACGCGCTGCACGCGGTGGCCACCGGATTCGAATTTCAGTTTTGAATACGCACCGTTGCCGACGATGCGTACGATCACTTCCTTGTAGCCGCCGACTTCCGAGGCGGATTCCGACACCATTTCTATCTGCCAGCGATTGCGTTCGGCAAAGCGCGTGTACATGCGCAGCAGATCGCCGGCAAACAATGCCGACTCGTCGCCGCCGGTGCCGGCACGGATTTCCAGAAAAATATTGCGTTCGTCGTTCGGATCTTTCGGCAGCAGCATTTTTTGCAGGTCGAGTTCCAGCTGTTCCATGCGCGTCTTCGCGGCAGCCATTTCTTCCTGTGCAAATTCCTTCATGTCCGGATCGGACAGCATGCCCTGCGCATCCTTGATGTCGTTGTCGGCCTGCGTGTAATTGCCGTACAGCGCGACCAGCGGGCCGAGTTCGGCATGCTCGCGCGTCATCTTGCGATAGTTGTCCATATTGGACGTGGCGTCTTCCTGCATCAGCAGCACATTCAATTCGGCCAGCCGCTCGGTCAATTGATCGAGCTTGGCGAGCATGGAAGGTTTCATCATGATTTTTCAGTCTGGTATGCGGAGGGTAATTCTGGCAGTGTGCGCGTGCGGTGTGAAACAGGCGGCAAACAATAATTTTGCAAATGAATCTGCAAACGATTCTGCAACAGCGTGCAGAAAGTGCGAACAGCGTCGCTAGCGTTTGGTACGGAACAGCTGCGGCAGCAGGGCAGCGAGGCGTGTGCGTTCGTCGCCCTGTGCGTTGTTCAAGGCCTGTTGCGGGCCATGCAGGAATTTTGCGGTCAAGCCTTTCGACAGGGCTTCCAGTACGGCGTCTATATCTTCACCCTTGGCCAGTAATTTGCGCGCACGTTCCAGTTCTATCATGCGCATCATCTCGCTGGATTCGTGCAAGTCCTGGATGACTGGCACCACGGCGCGCGCATCGATCCAGTGCATGAACGATTGCACGCGTGTTTCGATGATGGCCTCTGCCTGCGTGACTGCAGCCTGGCGGTTTTCCAGGCCGGTTTGTACAAAGGTGCCAAGATCGTCGACGGTGTACAGGAAGACGTCATCCAGTCGACCGATTTCGGTTTCGATATCGCGCGGCACCGCCAGATCGACCATGAACATCGGTTTGTGGCGGCGCGCCTTGATGGCGCGTTCGACCATGCCGAGTCCGATGATGGGCAGCGATGACGCGGTCGATGAAATGACGATGTCGTAGCTGGCCAACTGGTCCGGCAAATCGGCCAGTCGTATGGCGCGGCCGTTGAAGCGATGCGCCAGCGTTTCGCCGCGTTCCAGTGTGCGGTTGGCGATGGTCAGCGATTTCGGATTCTGGGCGGCGAAGTGCGTTGCGCATAACTCGATCATTTCGCCGGCGCCGATGAACAGTACGTTCTGTTCCGAGATCGTATCGAAGATGCGTTGCGACAAACGCACCGAAGCGGCGGCCATAGACACGCTGTGCGCACCGATTTCAGTATTGCTGCGCACTTCCTTGGCGACCGCAAACGTGCGCTGGAACATCTGATGCAGATAAGTGCCGAGTCCGCCTGCCGCTTCCGCCTGCCGCACGGCATCTTTCATCTGTCCCAGAATCTGCGGTTCTCCCAGCACCATCGAATCGAGGCCGGAGGCGACGCGGAATGCATGGCGTACTGCATTGTCTTGCGGCAGCGCGTACAGATATGGGCGCAGTTCCGAATACGGCAGCTTGTGATAGTCGGCGAGGAAATGCGCAGTGAGATCGATCGCTTCGTTGACGCCGCCCGGCTGGTGGCTGGCGGCATACAGTTCGGTGCGATTGCAGGTCGACAGTATCGCCGCTTCGTCAGAATACGTCTTGCTGTCGCTGCGGCCGTACCATACGCGTGCGGACGCCACCGCCTGACCGAGCTGGTCAGCGGGAAAGGCTACCTTTTCGCGCAGGGAAACCGGCGCGGTAGTGTGGTTTAGGCCGACGGCGAGCAGTTGCATTTGTGGCACGAATATCCGTAGTGGGCTGTGCGTATTATAGCCTGTTGCACTATGGCACAAGGGCATTGCCGTACGACAGCATTACGGCATTGAATTGGCGGCGAGTGGCAGGGTCAGCGTAAAGGTTGTACCTTTGCCAGCCGTACTGCTAAAGCGGATTTCGCCCTGGTGGCGTTCGATGACGGTCTTTACAAATACCAGCCCCAGTCCGACGCCCTCATGGCGCGGCTGGTTGGGCAAATCAACGCGCTGAAAACGCTGGAACAGCTTGCCCTGATCGGCTTCGGCTATGCCGTAACCATGATCGCGGATGTTGCACACGACATGGGTCTGATCGTTCAGTTGCTGTGCCCGGGCCGAGCACTGAATCTTGGTGTGATCCGGGCTGTAATTGATGGCATTGGAAATCAGATTGGTCAAGGCGCGGGTCATCAATACGCGATCCACATTGACCGGATATTCACCTTCTGCAATATCCACCTGCAGATCGATGTGCCGGCTTTTTGCCAGCGACCACATTTCATCTGCAGCATCGAACAGCATATCCTGGAAGTCGACTTCTTCCAGTCGGTATTCCTGCGATTCTGCGCGCGCCAGTTGTACAAAATTGTCCGCCAGACCGAGTGTCTTGCGGCAGGCTTTTTCGATGCGAGTGAAGAGCTCCTGCTGCGACAGGGCTGAAGAGCTTTCCTGCTGCAATTCCAGCAGTGCCAGAATGGAGGCTTGCGGTGCGCGCATGTCATGCGACAGGAAGCGCAAGGTTTCATCGCGACTGCGCTCGGCGGCGCGTATCGTGGAAATGTCCAGAATGCTGACGATCCAGCCGGTCAGCAGATTGTCGGCCGAATAGCAGGGTGCGCTTTTGACCAGCAGGTCGCGGCCTTTGTGATCCTGTACGGAGATGCCGTTGCTCAGTGCTGCTGCATGCTCGAGATCAAGCAGTTGCGGCCAGTCGAAAGACAGATTGGCGGCTTGATCGACCGGTTGCGGCATCTTCAGTTGCTGCAGCAGCTCGATGACGGACAGGCCGCACACTTCGTCGTAGCCGATACCCCAGTAATAATTGTTTGCATGCTTGTTGGCGAGCAGGATGCGGCCATCGATGGTCGTGACGAGCGTCGCATCGGGCAGATTATCCAGATTGTCGGATACGAACTGGCGCAGATCGCGCACACGCCGCGCGGCATTTTCCATGGCCGAAATACGCTGCTCCAGGACATCGGTCATTTCCATGCTGTGCGCCGCAGGCTGCTGTTCCGGCAGCAAATGCGGCTCCCTGTTGAGGCGGTCGAACTCCTGCCCCAGATAAGTAATGGCCACTTCCAGCCGACGCCAGCTCCATAGCGGATACGAGATGGTGACGGCGATGAGGGCTATCGATGGCGGCAGCCATATACCCATGTAACACAAGCCGATATAGCTGGCAGCAATGGTGGTCAATAGCCACATGAGCGCCGCAAACAGGGCGCGGCGCGGCGACAGCAGCAGGTAACCCAGCATGGCCATGAACACCGGCGTCACGGTAAACAGCATGGCCTCCCAGGCATTGGCGAGGCGTATGCGTTCGCCGTTCAGCAGACTGCTCAGTATCTGTGCGTGAATTTCAACGCCAGGCATCGCTCCCGTAGACCCTGAAACAGGCGTTGGATAGGAATCCGACATGCCCAGTGCAGTGGCGCCTACCAGCACGTATTTGTCGGTGAAGAATTCATCCGGGACTTCGCCGCGCAAGACCGACACGTAAGGTACTGATCGCACATGGCCGGTGCTGCCGGTAAACGGGATGTGCATTTGATCGGCGCGTTGCCAATTGTCGATGCCGGAAAATGTGGGTGCTTCCTTGTCTTGAGCCGGCATGCGGGCAGCCTGTGCCGGGTTGCCTGTCGCCAGCAATGCAGCGGAAAATTGCGGCCACCATACGTCATGCTGCCCTTCGCGTAAAAAGACGCTGCGCACCACGCCATCGCTGTCATACGCCAGATTGATATGGCCGAGCGCATGCGCTGCACGTGCCAGTTCGGGCGTCGGCAGGCTCACAGTCAGGCCGCGACCGGCATTGGTCATCGTGACCGGCAAAACCGTACGACCGTTTTGCCTCAATGCGGCAGCCAGTTGCTGGTCGCCGGAAGAGGTGGCGCCCGGCTGATGTGGTTCGGCTTCGGACATGATGACATCGAAGCCGATGGCCCGCGGCATGGCCCGGTTCAGTCGCTGAATCAGTTCTGCATGTGTTGCCCGCGACCAGGACGGCCAGCGGCCGAGTTCAGACAGACTGTAATCGTCGATTGCGACGATGATGATGTCTTCGTTTGCGGCTGCGCTTTTGGTGGATAAAAACAGATCGTATCGCGCCTGGTCCAGTCGCCCGAGGCCGTTTTGCCAGCCGAGAATGGCGGTGATAGTCAGCAGGATGGTGGACAGCACCAGCCATTCGCGTAGTGCAAGACGTCGCCCAAGCGGGGAGAGCCAGCGTTTTTTCATCAAGTGCTTGAGCTGTTTATCGGGTAACGCTACGCGAAACTTCTTTCGGATGAAGCGGATGCCCATCGTTGATGATCCACTGATCCGTCACGATCAATGTCTGCACGAAAGAAAAAGGATTGGCGCTGCCATCTGCGTTGACGCTTTGCACGCGGGCAAAGTAAGTGCCGAACGACGGACGAGGCAGACGGATTTCATTGCCGGTGACGCTATTGGTAAACAAGAGCCAGCTGAACTCAGGATCGCGTGCAACCTGGACGTTGTATTTCTGGTCGACAGATCCGGGCCAGTGCAGTGCCAGCTCCTTGAGGCTGCCATTGATGACGGATGGCGCTGCCTGAACCGGTGCTGCTTCGTTGCGATTGCGGATGGTGGCGGGGACTGTGCGCGGCATGCCTTCCAGGCTGGATTTGTCGAGGGCGGCAACGCGTATGAAATAGTCGCCTTCCTGAATATTGTTAATCACGACTTCGCTGCTGTTGCTGCTGCCTTCTGCCAGCAGGTGCAGCATCTCGGCATCCTGCGCAATTTGCACATGATAGGCACGCGCGTCGGCGATCGGTGCGATGGCGAATTTTGCCGAACCTCCCTGTCTGTATGGGGCGCCGGAAAATTGCGGCGGCGGCAGCAAAGCAATCGCCGGTCCGATGGTTTCGCGGGTGATCAGATTGCCTTTGGCGACAGGCAGCATCAGCGCTTCCGGCGTGCGTCGTGCGCCGACCGCTACCTGCCCGTCCAGTACTTCAGTCGTGACTCTCTGATTGTTCAGGCTGACGCGGAAATGCGTGCCACGTACGCCGGCCACCGACAGTGGCGTACGTACTTCAAAGAGGCCTTTGTTGAGATTCAGTGGCGACACGCGCGAGACGACGCGGCCGCGCAAGAGTTTGATTTCGGTGCGCGGGCTGCCGGTGTACAGGGACTTGCGTAATTTTGCCACCAGCACGCTACTGTTGGAGGGCAGGGAAATGCGTGATTGATCGGCCAGCGACAAGGTCAGAAAGCTGTTGATGCCGGTGCTGATTTTCATGCCTTCGGTGATTTTGCTGCCGATGTCCAGCGAAACCGAAGCGCCATCTGCGGACGTGGCGGTGATTACGCCGTTACGGGCGATCACGGTTGCTTCGCTTGCTTCATCGGCAAGCAGTTCGGCCGGAATGAAGATGGCGCTGCCAACCGGAATGTTGCTGTCTTTATTAATCTGATTGATTTTGCCTAGCGCAACCCAGTTGGCATTCCTGGTTGTCAGCCTTTGCGCGATCGTCATCAGCGTATCGCCCGCCTGCGCATAATAAGTGATGCCGGACGTTTGAACGGTAATGTTGCCGGGTGTTTGTGTGGAGGCAAATGAACCGGCGGCAGTCAGGCTGCTTAGCGTCAGGACTGCCGCCAGTATCAATTTGTGAAGGGAAATGCGCATGTTCTCTCTCCGCGCAACCCTTGGTGCGCCTTGCTAACCTGTCATCTGCTCCAGCCGATAACCGTAGCTATACACCGGAGCGAGTCGAAAACCATGTTCTGGACGCAATTGTAACTTGCTCCGAACTCTGGATACATGTGTATCCATCGTACGCGACGGAATTTCCACATCGCGCGCCCATACGGCTTCCAGAATGTAGGCTCGTGACAACGGGCGGCCGAGATTGCGGAAAAACAGCAAAGCAAGATCGAATTCTTTTTGCGTCACTTCAATAGGCGTGCCCGACATCGTCAAGCGTCCAGTGCGTGCCTCAAATATGAAGTTGCCAAACTGGATCTGTTCGATCGGATTCTGGCTCGGATAGGCGCGGCGCAACAATGCCTGCACGCGTGCCAGTAATTCGCCGCGACGTATCGGTTTGATCATGTAATCGTCGGCGCCAGCGGCCAGTCCGGCCACAATGTCATCCTCACCCGAGCGGCTGGTCATGAACAGAACGGGTAGATTGGGCGATAGTTTTTCGCGCGCCCAGAGCAAGACATCGGCACCGCTCAGATCCGGTACCTGCCAATCAATAATCAGCATATCGAAACTCTCGCGCCGCAATTGATTCAGCAGTTCCTTGCCACTTTGGAAAGGATGGCAGAAGTGGCCGGCGGCACTAAGTACCTGACAGACTAAATCTGTCTGGCTACGGTCATCATCGAGTACAGCTATTCGCATATTTTTGGTGCTTGAGAGCAAGTTGTATTACGACACCCTAATTTAACAAAGTATTCCGGCACTGGGACTGCAACTGTTCCGATGTGACAATATTTCACAAATTACGAGGCTGAATGTCGTGATTTATTGTTTTTTTTGCATCATGTCGGTGTTTCGCTTACTTGATAGCCCGATTAAATTTACTCCCATAAATCGGGTAACTCAATGAAATGCAGAGCGGGCATTTCATTTTCCGTGTTTGAAGGGGCTTGAACAGACGTGAGAATTCAAGGTTTTCCGGTTGCGGATGCCGGTTGCAAAGACGTTGATTGTTGCATGCAATTTTCTATACTGAAGTAGTAGTAACCGAGAAGTTGGCGCTGAACGGAGGCAATCATGAAAATACATCTATTTGATTCCTGGCATCTCCCTCATATCGCACAGTCCAAGGCTGAATTAAAGGATGCCGAGTTTGACATTCTGGCGCTGCTTGCATTTTCTATCGGTGTTCCGCTTGTTATTCTGGGTGGCATGTCCCTGCTGCAAATGCTGTTTGGCTGGACTTTTCTGGAATAAAAGGGTGTTGGATAATGTCTAAACCTTGATTGGAAGAGTAGTCCTTTTCATATTCATCCGGGATAACAAAAAATGGCAAGACACAGATAATGTCTTGCCATTTTTTATTTCAGCGCTTGATGCGTCAGCTTGTCTATTTTTTGGATAGGCAGGTTTTCATGAATTTCTTGCGCTCTTCACCTTTCATTGCGCTGGCTTCTGCATTGCAGGCCTTCATCTTGTCGCGCTGCGCCTGTTGTGCCGGACTTACTTTTGGTTCGCCGCTGAGACATTCTTTCATGAACGCTTTACGTTCATCGCCCTTTTTGCCGGTCGCTTCCTTATTGCAGGTTGTCATTTTTGTTTGCTGGGCGGTTTTGCCGGCGCCAGCGGCCGGTGCCGCAGGGTCGGCTGCAAATGCACAGGTGGCGAAGACGCTGGAAACGATGAGTGCTAGAAGTTTATTCATTGGAGCCTCTCAAATAGGAATCTAAATTTTTAGAAGACAGGATAACCAAAAAATGTTGCAAGGACTACAACGATTGCAAGCTGCATCGCGTTGACAAGGCGGTGCATCAAACCAGTTCACTTAAAAAATTTACCTCGATAGACTTGCATCAAAAGGTCATGCCGAGCAGCGTATGACCATAAGCAAGATGAGCGCTTGGCCGCCATTTGTCAATGACGAGATTCCTTCGTCACGTAAAAATAATCGGTATGTCTTGTGGGCGCCTATTTTTCTATCGGGATGCACAGAGTCGAGGAAGATGTTAAGTTCCCTTGCCTGACGAATAGCGTGAGCACATTCATCGCCGATGAGTAATGAAGACATCGCATCATCAAATTTTTTCCATGAAAAAAACAATCAACACTCTTTTCCTCGTCTTATTGCTCGTTAATGCTTCAGCCTATGCCGCGACGCGTACGGTCTGTGCCAGCGGTGGAGCCTACGTCACTATCGCTGCCGCAATCAATGATGCAGGCAATGGCGATGAAATCGTCATCTGTCCTGGAACGTATAACGAGTCGCTGGCGGTTTCAAAAGACAACCTGACATTTCGCTCCTCTACGGTTAACCGGGACGACGTCAAGGTCAGCAACAGCGATAGTGTCTTCAAGCTCAATCGCCTGAGTAGCACGATCAAGAATATGACGATCATTTCAACCGGCAGCAAGGACGCCATTGTCAACGATTACAACAATGGCGTCGGGTCGCATACATTTGAAAATCTTGTGATTACGGCAAAGGGCAAGGGTATTTATTTGCGAACCGGCGGCCCGCATACGTTCAGGAAGCTTGATATTACAAGTAGTGCAGACGGTGGCATTCATACTGAGTACAACGCTGATGCGGCACATGTCTTTGATACCGTTACGGTCAACAGCACCGGTGTCGGCATCGCCGCCAGCAGAGGGGTCGCATCAATGAAGAATGTAACAGTTACTTCATCCAGCGACATTGGCATTACCTTGAGCAGCAAGTACAGTGCGCTTTTTGAGGCAGTTAAGGTTTCTGCGAAAAACGATGGGCTGGTCATCACGACGCAGGATGCCTCTTCTTCGCTAACCTTTGTCGATATTGAAGCTTCTTCGCAAGCTGGAGCGGCGATTAATCTTCAGCGCGGCATTGCTTCCATGACCAGGGTAAAAGTCACTAGCGGCAATGCCGGTATCGTGCTCTACGGTGCTTCCTTGCTGAAGGATATCGATGCCAGTGCGAAAAACATCGCCCTGGATATTGGCAGCCAGTCCGCAGTCAATCTGAACGGGGTGATTGCAAAATCAACAGCAGACAAGGCAATCTTGTTGAGAGATAACGGTGGTGGCGAATATATCCATACTTTAAAAAATATCACGATCGCAGGCGCGGGCAGTGATGGCATCAATGTACAAAAATCTGCCCAGGTAAATGCAGAGAATATTTGTGTGCAGTCGGCAGCTGGAAACGGCGTGCGATTTGAGTACAATGCGAAAAAAATCACGATGAAGGATTCCATTCTCAAGGGACATGGAAGTTACGGCGTGAGCATGCTTTCCAATCCGGAATCCATCAGCCATGTAAATAACTCGTGCTTCTATAAGGCGCCCTGCGCAGAAGGTTCATGGTCGCCATCCGTGCGCGACTTTAGCGGAAACTTTACCGCTCCTGCGAATTGCAATAACGGCGCGGATGTTGTCTTCTCGGCCCCGGTTCTTGCCAGCTGTCCATTGGTGGAAAACAAGTGTTATGTTGCGCTGCCTCCCGACACGGCGGCACTCGGCGGTTTCAATGCATTTGAATCCCTGACGGCTAGCGGCGCCGTCACTGGAGTCATCAAAACCAAAATTGCAGGCAGCCCCATTACGCTTGATGTGGTGGCGCTGAATACGGCAAGGGATGCGGTTGCTGCAAATTTTTCCGGCAATGTCAGCGTAGAACTGGTTGAGAGCGGCGTCAGCTGCGCAAGTTCTCCGGTGCTGGCTGGAACAACCGTATCGGCAATGACTTTCAACGCAGCAAACAACGGTCGCAAGACAATCACGCTGCCGGCAGTAGCCAATGCATATCGGGATGTACGCGTGCGTATCAGCTATCCGGCAACGGCGCCTACCGTGGTCGCCTGCTCAAGCGATAATTTCGCCATTCGACCCGCAAAATTCACTTCGATTTCTGCGCGTGACACAAACTGGGAAACGGCGGGTACCAGCAGGCTGCTCGCCAATACGGCGACTGCAGACGGCAATGTGCACAAGGCTGGCCAGCCATTCTCCTTGCAGGCAAGGGCCGTCAATGCCGCAGGCATTGTGACGGCCAATTATGTTGGCAACCCTGCTGTTAATAATGTTGTCTGTTCATTGCCAGTCGCACCCTGTGTAAGCGGCGAGCTGACGACGGGTGCCTGGGATGTCAGCAATGGCCTGCTTTCTACTTCGACTGCAATGTATACAGAGGTGGGGAGTTTTATGCTGACGCTGAAGGACGAGGCTTTCGCCAGTGTAGATAACAAGGCGGGCGATTCGTCGCCTGCCGAATACACGATCCCCAGCGATCCGGTAACGGTTGGTCGTTTTGTGCCGGATCATTTCACACTGATACCGCAAGGCGCCGCGCCGGCATTTCGTACCTTTGATGCAGTTTGTAGCAATCTGCGTTCCTTTACGTATATAGGTCAACCCTTCATGTACGCAAGCGTACCTGTCGTATTGATCACGGCGAAGAATGCGGCGCAGGGCACGACCTATAACTACCGTGGCGACCTGTGGAATCTGGGCGGCGAGGATGTGGATCAGGACTATGACAGCAACAATGTTGTTCGCGATGGTGATTTGATCAACACGCCGTTGGTGGCAGCCGACAGCGCCATGCCTGGCACCGGCAGCATCACCATCAGCAGTGCCGATCAGTTCAAGTTCCTGCGCAGCATGGCGACGCCGCAAGCGCCGTTCAATGCCAATATTTCGCTGAGCGTCAGCGTCCGCGAAGTCGTGCCCGGTCATGGCGATATCGAGTCGAATGCTCCTGCAGTATTCAATGGCGGCGGCAACGGCATCGCGTTCGATCAGGGCAACGCGTTCCGTTACGGCAGAATGCGGATTGAAAATGCGAGCGGTTCGGAATTGCTGGATATGACTATGCCGATCAAGACCGATTACTGGAATGGCAGCAGCTTTGTGCTGAATACGGCCGACAACTGTACGGTTATCACTGCTGCCAACGTGGCGCTGGGGCCTTATGGCGGCGCGATCACGGCGAGCAATTTGCCTGCTGCGCGTATTGCAAGCGGCAGTCCCATCCTGCAAGGCGTCGGCAGCATCGTCCTGCGCAAGCCGATACCTGCGCCGACGGCTAAAGGCAGTGTGGATGTCTGCATCGATCTCGGCGCAGATACTGCACCTGCCAGTTGTACCGCAGCATCGTCAGCCCGCCAGCCATGGTTGCAGGGGAAATGGTCGGAAATCAATTACGACGACGATCCGAGCGGGCGTGCAACGTTCGGCACCTACAGGAGCGGGCCGATTATTTATATGCGGGAAATGTATTGATTACGGAAAAATATTTTGTGTCGCAGGGAAGTGCAATGGCGGCCGCAGAATGCGTGGATACAGTAGTCTGCCGGACAAAACAAAAAGCCCACCGGTGAGGGTGGGCTAAGTGCTTGATTTCTTTGGTGGCCCGGGGCGGAATCGAACCACCGACACAAGGATTTTCAATCCTCTGCTCTACCGACTGAGCTACCAGGCCAAGGGGCGCAAGTATAGCAAACCTATCGGAATATGCAAGGCCCTCATGCAAAATATATCGATAAGCTGCCGTTATAATGGCAGCACTCGGGCAAGTTTCCCTTTTTTCACGGATAGGCTTTATGCATATACAAAGCGACATTTGCATTATTGGCGATGGCGCCATCGGCAAAGTGGCTGCGCTGGGATTTGCGCAAGCGGGTTTGAAAGTATCGCTGTTGAGCCCGTCGCGTGTTGTTGCGTCCGCGCCGGCGTCTACTGCAGTCCCGCAAGCCTGGGACGCGCGCGTCTATGCAGTCAATCATGTTGCGCATGATTTATTGTCCGGCGTAAAAGTGTGGGAGGCGCTGGACGCTTCCCGCGTGGCAGCGGTTGATGCCATGGTGGTCAAGGGTGATACCGCCAGCGTACTGGCCTTCGATGCCTACGGCGCGCGCGTGGGTGCGCTGGCCTGGATAGTCGAGGATCGCAATCTGAATCAGGCGCTTGATGCGGCATTGAAGT
The DNA here is from genome assembly GCA_000026125.1 of Herminiimonas arsenicoxydans. Taxonomy (GTDB): domain Bacteria; phylum Pseudomonadota; class Gammaproteobacteria; order Burkholderiales; family Burkholderiaceae_D; genus Oxalicibacterium; species Oxalicibacterium arsenicoxydans. The sequence goes on from CU207211.1 coordinate 190,322, forward strand.
TCGCGTCGAATGTGCGCATGGTCCATGGCCGGGCGCTCAGTCTGCAGGCAAATGCAGCCGCCGCCAGCGTGCAACTGGATAATGGCGATACGCTCAGCGCTGAATTGCTGGTCGGCGCCGATGGCGGGCAGTCATGGGTGCGTACGCAGTGCGAGATCGATTTTGATTATCGGCCTTACGGCCAGCGGGCGATTGTCAGTAATTTTGCATGCGAAAAACCGCATCACGGTGTGGCGCATCAATGGTTCTCGCCGGCTGAGGGCATCATCGCGCTGCTGCCCTTGCCGGGGAATCAGGTTTCGCTGGTGTGGTCGGCACCTGATGCCCTGGCCGATGTTCTGTTGCAGGAATCGCTGGCGCAACTGGCTGCGCGTCTGAGCATATTGGCTGCGGAACAATTAGGCAGCTTGTCGCCTTTGCAGCCTGAAATAGTAAAGTCTTTCCCGCTCGCCCTGATCCGTCCTCATTCAATTACCGCAGCGCGCGTGGCCTTGATAGGCGATGCCGCACATGTCGTGCATCCGCTCGCCGGACATGGAATGAATCTGGGCTTTGCCGATGTTGCCGGTCTGATCAAGGCGGTGAGCGAACGCGGAGCAGATCGCGATTGCGGCGATGCGCGCGTGTTGTCGCGTTACGCACGTTCACGCAAGGAAGATATACTGTTGATGCAATTGGCAACCGATGGTTTGGCACGTTTGTTCGGTACGGAATTCGAGCCGCTGCGCATCGCGCGCAATTTCGGGTTGAACTTGGTGAACCGTTTGCCTGTCCTAAAAAGGCGCTTGATTGGCCATGCGCTGGGTAAGCCCTGATCTGCTGAGTTCAACAAGTTTTTTGATGTCTGCGCGACAACCTCTGCTGAAAAATTTAAACGGAAAGTAACAATGAACATATTCAAGGCTGCAATTGCAGTAGTGCTGGGTTTGACTTTTACCGCTGCATTTGCAGAAACCGCGCAGGAAGCGGCAGTAAGAAAGGCGATTGAGCCGCGTTTGGGCAGTGATGCCAAAGTGGCATCGGTAACCAAAACGCCGTATTCCGGCTTGTTTGAAGTGCAGGTGAATGGTGACATTATCTACACCGATGTAAAAGCCCAGTATTTATTCGTCGGTCGTGTGGTCGATACCAAAACGTATCAGGATTACACCAAGGCGCGTCTGGATGAGCTCAATCAGGTTGCATTCAGCGACTTGCCGCTGGAAGCCGCGATGAAACAGGTCAAGGGCAATGGCAAGCGCGTGATCGCCGTGTTTGAAGATCCCAACTGCGGCTATTGCAAACAATTCCGTAAGACGCTGGAAGGCATCAACGACATCACTGTCTACACCTTCATGTACAACATCCTGTCGCCGGACTCGATTACCAAATCGCGCAATGTCTGGTGTTCTGCGAACCGCAACAAAGCCTGGGACGACTGGATGCTGAACGGCAAGGCGCCGGCAAGCGCCTCGGACAACTGCGTTACGCCGCATGAAAAAGTACTGGCGCTCGGACGCAGCATGAAAGTAACCGGCACGCCGACCATCATTTTCACCGACGGTTCTCGTGTACCGGGCGCAATCGATGCGAAGGCGCTGGAAGCAAAACTGCTTTCTCTCAAATAAATACATAGGCGCATGCTTGAAAAACGGTCACGCAAGCGTGGCCGTTTTTATTGGCAGATATTGATCGCATTCCTGTGCATTTCTGCGGCGACACCCGGATGCCGCTAAACTAGCGCTATTGCACTTCCTAACGGCACCGAATGAAAAACGCAATTCACTACACCATTGTTCCAAAAGATCTGGCCGCGCATCTGTATGCGGTAACGGTTACTGTCAATCAGCCGGATCCGATCGGGCAATGCTTCTCTTTGCCGGCATGGATACCGGGCAGTTACATGATGCGCGAATTTGCCAAAAATATCGTGCAAATCAGCGCTGAATCCGACGGCAAAAAAATCGGCCTGAGCAAACTCGACAAGCACACCTGGATCGCGGATGAATGCGAGGGAACGCTGACTGTGCGTTATGAGGTGTATGCGTGGGATTTGTCGGTGCGCACTGCGCATCTGGATCAAACGCATGGCTTTTTCAATGGCAGCAGCGTTTTCCTGCGCGTCGAAGATAGAGAAGACAGTGTGCACATTGTGGACATTCAGAAGCCGCAAGGCAGCGACTACGATAAATGGCGAGTCGCCACTGCGATGCGGCAACTGGACGCCAGGCGTTATGGCTTTGGTACGTATATCGCATCGAATTATGATGAGTTGATCGATCATCCGGTCGAGCTTGGAACCTTTGCCCTGGCAACGTTCAAGGCGCATGGCGTGCAACATGACGTTGTGCTTACCGGCCGCGTGCCGAATCTCGATTTGCTGCGCCTGACGACGGACCTGCAGAAAATATGCGAAGCGCAGATTGCATTCTTTGAACCCAGGAGCAAACGTGCACCGGTCGATCGCTACGTCTTCATGACGATGGTGGTCGGCGACGGTTACGGCGGACTGGAACATCGCGCATCGACTGCGCTGATCTGTTCGCGGGCCGATCTGCCGGTCAAGGGGCAGCCGGAAATGAGCGATGGCTATCGCACCTTCCTCGGTTTGTGCAGCCATGAATACTTCCATACATGGAACGTCAAGCGCATCAAGCCGGCCGCGTTCGTGCCGTATGACTTGAAGATGGAAGGCTATACCTCCTTGTTGTGGCTGTTCGAAGGCTTTACCAGTTACTACGACGATCTGATGCTGTTACGCAGCGGCGTGATCGATGCGCCGGCTTATCTGAAGCTGGTCGCCAAAACCGTCAACAGCGTCTTGCGCGGCAGTGGCCGGCGCAAGCAAAGCGTGGCGGAATCCAGTTTCGATGCGTGGATCAAGTATTACCGGCAGGATGAGAATGCGAGCAATGCCGTCGTCAGCTATTACACCAAGGGCTCGCTGGTGGCGCTGGCGCTGGATTTAACGATACGCGCCGAAACAAAAGGAAAAAAATCGCTGGACGATGTAATGCTGGCCTTGTGGCAGCAATACGGCCGCGATTTCTATCAGGACGGCAAGGAGGGGCGTGGCGTGAACGATGCCGAAGTCGATGCCCTGTTCGATAGCGTCACAGGCTTGAAATTGCAGCGCGTATTGGATCGCTGGGTACGCGGGACTGAAGACATTCCGCTGGTGAAATTGCTCGCGCCATTCGGTATCGCATTCAATGACGAACGTAAAAACGGCAAGCCGGGCCTGGGCATGCGTACTACGCGCGACGGCAATGATTGCAAAATTGCGGCGATTTATGAAGCCGGGGCTGCGCACCGCGCCGGCTTGTCGGCCGGCGATGTGCTGGTGGCGATCGATGGTTTGCGCGTGAATGCGAATAATCTGGATGTACTCCTGGGTCGCTATCGCATAGGCGACAAAATCGGCATCCATGCTTTCAGGCGGGATGAGCTGCTGATTTTCAATGCGACCGTAGCGGCTCCCGATGCACCTGCTGTGAGTCTTGTCACCGAAGACAAACCGGTTGCTGCAGTACGCTTGCGTCAGGCATGGCTGACGCAAGCGTAGCGATGGATTGCTTTGCGCAATAAAAAACGCCGTTAGTGTTGCGCTAACGGCGTTTTGTTTTGACTCTTGTATTCAGCTAAAGAGACGGTTCAATTCCTGACCGGGGTCGGGCGCGCGCATGAAGGTCTCGCCGATCAGGAAGGCATGTACGTCGGCGTCGCGCATTTTTTTCACATCGTCTGGCGTGACGATGGCGGATTCGGTGATCACCAGTTTTTCCGGCGGGATGCGTGGCAATAAATCCAGCGTCGTTTGCAGGGATGTTTCAAAGGTGCGCAGATTGCGGTTGTTCACGCCCAGCAAAGTGGTTTTCAAGCGCAAGGCGGCGTTCAATTCTTCGCCGTTGTGCACTTCCACCAGCACATGCATACCCAGTTCGTGCGCGCAGGCTTCCAGCTCGGCCATCAAGCCGTGATCCAGGCCGGCGACGATCAGCAGGATGCAATCGGCGCCCCAGGAACGTGCTTCATAAATTTGATATGGATCGATCATGAAATCCTTGCGCAAGACCGGCAGGCTGCAAGCGGCGCGCGCCTGTTTCAGATAATCCGGCGAGCCCTGGAAGAATTGCACATCGGTCAGCACCGACAGGCAGGCTGCACCATGTTGCGCATAGCTGGTGGCGATCTGGTCGGGCTGAAAATCCGGACGGATGATGCCTTTGGATGGCGATGCTTTTTTGATCTCGGCAATAATGCCTGCATTGCCGGCCGCGATTTTCTGCCGCAAGGCGCCTTCAAAATTGCGCAAGGCCGCACGGGCATCCTTGTCCGCTTCCACTTCGCTGCGCAAACTTGCCAGGCTGCGGTATTTTTTTGCCGCCGCGACTTCGTCGGCTTTGACGGCCAGGATTTTATTCAGAATGTCAGACATGATTTAACTTCCCGTAATGATGGTGCCTTGCCTTGAGTGGCTTGTTTCTGCCTAGGCCTTGCTGCCGAGTTCTTGCGTCACGCGTACGAACTGTTCCATCTTGGCGCGCGCGGCACCTGATGCAATCGCTTCGCGTGCCAGTTGCAAGCCGGCGCTGATCGAGCTTGCCACGCCGGCCGCATACAGGGCGGTGCCGGCATTCAGTGTGACGATATCGCGAGCAGGGCCGGCCGTGTTGGCGAGCACTTCAAGTATGCGGGTTTTCGATTCGGCTGCATTGGCGACGCGCAAATTGCGGCTGGCAATCATTGGCAGGCCGAAATCTTCCGGATGGATTTCATATTCGCGGATTTTCCCGTCTATCAGTTCGCCGACCATGGTCGCCGCACCCAGCGATACTTCATCCATATTGTCGCGGCCCCAGACCACGATGGCGTGTTGCGCACCCAGGCGCTGCAGCACACGCACCTGTATGCCGACCAGATCCGGATGAAATACGCCCATCAGAATATTCGGTGCACCAGCCGGGTTGGTCAGCGGGCCGAGGATATTGAAGATGGTACGCACGCCCAGCTCCTTGCGTACCGCCGCTGCATGTTTCATCGCGGCGTGGTGGTTGGGCGCAAACATGAAGCCTATGCCGGTTTGCGCAATCGACTCGGCAACCAGTTCCGGTTTCAGATTGATATTTGCACCCAGCGCATCCAGCGCATCTGCGCTGCCGGACGAGGAGGAAACGCTGCGCCCGCCATGTTTCGCGATCCGTGCGCCAGCTGCAGCGGCGACGAACATCGAGGCGGTGGAAATATTGAAGGTGTTGGCGCCATCGCCGCCGGTGCCGACGATGTCGAGCAGATTGGTGGTGTCGGTCAGCGGTACCTTGGTGGCAAATTCACGCATCACTTCTGCCGCAGCGGTGATTTCGCCTATGCTTTCCTTCTTCACGCGCAGACCTGTGATGATGGCGGCCATCATGACGGGTGACATTTCGCCGCTCATGATGCGGCGGAACAGGGTCAGCATTTCATCGTGAAAGATTTCGCGATGTTCGATGCAGCGCAGCAGCGCTTCTTGATCAGTAATCTGCATGAATAGACTTTCAGTCTGGTTGCAACACGCGGCTGGCAGAGATTCAGCCGACCAGGAAATTTTTCAATAGCGCATGACCGTGTTCGGACAGGATGGATTCAGGATGGAACTGCACGCCTTGAATATCGAAATCCTTGTGCCGCACGCCCATGATCTCGCCATCGTCTGTCCACGCCGTTACTTCCAGGCAGGACGGCAGCGAAGAACGTTCGATGGCCAGCGAATGATAGCGGGTGATGGTGTAGGGGCTGGGCAAATCCTTGAACACGCCGAAGCCGGTGTGCGTAATCAGGGACGTTTTGCCATGCATGACTTGCTGCGCCCGCACGACTTTGCCGCCAAAAGCAGCGCCTATCGCCTGATGTCCAAGGCATACGCCGAGGATAGGTAATTTGCCGGCGAAATGGGTCAACACCGGAATCGATATGCCTGCTTCATGCGGCGTGCAGGGGCCAGGTGAGACGCAAATGCGATCCGCCTTCAAGGCCTCGATTTCTTCCAGCGTAATTTCATCGTTGCGCACGGTGACGACTTCTTCGCCGAGTTCGCCGAAATACTGCACCAGGTTGTAGGTGAAGGAGTCGTAGTTATCGATCATCAGTAACATTTAAATCTCCCCATCCAAACCATCTTGCACCTGTTCCGCAGCTCTCAAAACAGCGCGGGCCTTGTTCTCGGTTTCCTGCCATTCCATCTCGGGTACCGAGTCGGCAACGATGCCGGCTGCAGCCTGCACGTACAGCATGCCATCCTTGATGACGCCGGTGCGGATCGCGATTGCCAGATCCATTTCCCCACCGAAGGACAGATAGCCGCATGCGCCGCCATAGATGCCGCGCTTGGTCGGTTCCAGTTCGTCAATGATTTCCATTGCCCGCACTTTCGGTGCGCCCGACAAGGTGCCGGCCGGGAAAGTGGCTTTCAATACGTCCAGATTCGACAAGCCGTCTTTCAATGTGCCTTCGACATTCGAGACGATGTGCTGCACGTGCGAATATTTTTCGATCACCAGCTTGTCGGTGACCAATACGCTGCCGGTTTCGGCAATGCGGCCGATGTCGTTGCGTGCGAGATCGATCAGCATTACGTGTTCGGCGATCTCTTTTGGATCGGCCAGCAATTCCTTGGCGAGGATCGCGTCTTTTTCTGGCGTCTCGCCGCGCGGACGGGTGCCGGCCAAAGGACGTATCGTGATTTTTTTCTTGCCGCTGGCTACCGTTTCATTACGCACCAGAATTTCCGGTGAGGCGCCGACGATTTGCATGTCGCCGAAATTGTAGAAGTACATATACGGTGAAGGATTCAGGGAGCGCAACGCGCGATACAGTGTCAGCGGCGCATCGACATACGGCTTCTTGATGCGCTGTCCGATCTGGACCTGCATCAGATCGCCGGCCATCACGTATTCCTTGGCTTTGGCGACCGCAGCCAGGTAATCATTTTTGTTGAATTCGCGAATCGTATCAGTGCGTACCGACGCGGATGTGACCGGCGCTTCGACGGCTCTATGCAATTTGTTGCGCAAGTCTTTCAGACGCTGACGTGCGTTGGCATAGGCTTCCGGCTGCGCTGGATCGGCATACACAATCAGATAGAGCTTGCCTGACAGATTGTCGATGACCGCCAGTTCTTCGGTCAGCAGCAACTGGATTTCCGGCAGGCCGAGATCGTCTTTGGGCGTTGTATGCGCAAGGCGTTTTTCAACATGGCGCACGGTGTCGTAGCCGAAGTAGCCGGCCAGGCCGCCGCAAAAGCGCGGCATGCCGGGCAGGATCGCGACTTTATAGCGCGCCTGAAATTCCGCGATGAAATCGAGCGGGTTGCCGTCAAAGGTTTCCACAACGGCGCCGTTGCGTACCACTTCAACGCGCGTGCCGAAGCTGCGCATCAAGGTGTTGGCAGGCAGGCCGATAAAGGAATAGCGGCCAAAACGTTCGCCGCCCACCACGGATTCGAGCAGAAAGGTGTTTTTCCCGCCATCCTGGGTTTGCGCCAGCTTGAGGTACAGTGAAAGCGGCGTTTCCAGATCGGCGAATGCTTCGGCGACCAGTGGAATGCGGTTATAGCCTTGCGTGGCCAGCGATTTGAATTCGAGTTCAGTCATGGGTTCTCTCCGGACCGCTATTGTAGACGAGCGGTTTGGTACTTTGATAAGTAGTTCAAAAAACGTTGCTGATCGGGTAGCAGATGCGCAGATAAAAAAACGCGCAGGTGATCAGCGGCAAATGGTGTTCAGCACCAGTTTTGCCAGCCTCGCCATAGCCAGGCCTCATGAGCGCCTGGTGTTGTGAGTCGTTTTTTGTCGAGAGACATGATGTTTATGTTGGTGAAATAAGATGTGCTGCGTCCAGCAGCGAAGAAACTATACCATCGGTATCGACGTCTTGTATAGCCTGCCCGTGGTTGTAGCCGTAAGGCACGTTGAGAACCTTGCAGCCTGCAGCACGCGCAGCCTTTGAGTCGTTGATCGAGTCGCCGATGGCGACGATTTGCGCCGGCGCCAACTTGAAATCCGCACACACTTGCAAGAGTTGCATAGGGTCCGGTTTCCTTTTCGCAAACGAATCACCGCCATAAATGATTTCAAAATAATCGTGCAAGCCGGTTTTTTTCATCAGTGGCAGGGTGAAGGCTATTGGTTTGTTGGTTACGCAAGCCAGGCGCAATCCTTTTGCCTGCATTTCCTGCAAGCCTTCGTGCACGCCCGGATAGGCGCTGGCAAACTCGCCATTGACGTCGAAATAATGTTTTTCAAACAGAACCATGGCTTCCTGAAAACGCAACTCGACTTCGCTGGCGGAAAAATCCACGCCTATGCTTTTACGCACCAGATTTTCCGCGCCCTTGCCGACGAAGCTGATGGCGGTATCGAGATCGAGCGAGGCAAGGCCCAGTCCTTCGCGCATCCGATTGACGGCGATGTGCAGGTCTTGCGCGGTATGCAGCATGGTGCCGTCGAGATCGACGATGACGCCGCGTATGCCATGCAGCATCTTGTTTTCAGTTGCGCTGGAAGACAAATTTATACCTTGGCCAGTTCGTTGCGCATCGCATCGATGACGGCTTTGTAGTCCGGTTTGCCGAAAATCGCGGAGCCGGCCACAAAGGTATCGGCGCCGGCGCGCGCGGCAGCTTCGATATTGTCGACTTTGATGCCGCCATCGACTTCCAGCATGATGTCGCGGCCGGATTCATCGATCAGCTTGCGCACGGCCGCGATTTTTTTCAGCGTATGCGGAATGAAGGATTGGCCGCCAAAGCCTGGATTGACGGACATCAGCAGAATGATGTCCAGCTTGTCCATCACGTGTTCCAGATAATGCAGCGGTGTGGCGGGGTTGAACACCAGCCCGGCTTTGCAGCCGTTGTCGCGTATCAGTTGCAGCGTCCGATCGACATGTTCCGAGGCTTCCGGATGGAAGGTGATGATGTTGGCGCCGGCCTTGGCAAAATCGGGGACAATGCGATCCACCGGCTTGACCATCAGGTGCACGTCGATCGGCACTTGCACATGCGGGCGTATCGCTTCACAGACCAGTGGGCCTATCGTCAGGTTTGGAACGTAATGGTTATCCATGACGTCGAAGTGGATGATGTCGGCGCCGGCGGCGACGACGTTGCGCACTTCTTCGCCAAGACGGGCGAAATCGGCGGACAGAATGCTGGGGGCGATGCGATAGCTGGGCATGGTCGTGACTTTAAAGAAGAAGCCGCTATTTTACCCTGCGGCTCTCAGCGCGCGCCGCAGGCATTGAATTTTGCCGGCAGAGGTTTGCCGTATCTATATATAGTGAGGCTCTGGACGCGCTATGATGTGAAAGAATTAACTGCGTACTTTGAATAAAGTGCAGGCACAAGAGGAATCAAATGGCATCCTACGAATTTACCGTGACCGTCAATACACAGTACCTGGAAGAGCAATCCGATCCGGCGCACTCCAATTATGTATTCGCGTACGCAGTCACCATCAAGAATACCGGGCAGGTAGCGGCGCAACTTATTTCGCGCCATTGGGTCATTACCGATGCCAACAACCATATTGAAGAGGTGCGCGGCCTGGGTGTAGTCGGCAATCAGCCTTTGCTGCAGCCGGGCGAACAGTTTGAATACACCAGCGGCACCTCGATGGCCACGCCGCAAGGCTCGATGGCCGGCGAATATTTCTGCGTGGCGGAAGATGGCGAGCAATTCGAGGCGAAAATTCCTGAATTCGTCCTGTCCCTGCCACGCACCTTGCATTAAACCGAACGTTTACTCGGTCGCATTGTCTTTTGGTGGCGAGGCCTTCGGTGCCGGTGGGTTCTTGGGCTTCTGGCCCGAAAACATGGTCCACCAGACGATGAAAACCAACAGGCCCAGTGCGATTCCTGCTTCAACAAATAATAGCCACATTGCAAATCACTCCCATGTCTTTCATACGCCTTAGTTTACTCGCATCCATACTGCTTGGCCTGGTTTCCTGTTCTACCACTCCCCGACAGCCGCCGGCGGCACCGTCAGAGCCGGCCGTTCCGGTCGCACCCGCCAGGCCGGTGCCGTCGCCAGCCGAATTGCCTGGCTTGCCAAGAACCGAAATCAATTCCGCCCTGCGCCCGGTCACCTTTGCCGTCCTGCCAGGCTGGAAGTCAGATGATCAACGTGAAGCCTTGCCGGCCTTTTTAGCGTCCTGTGCGGTATTGATCCGGCGCCCTGACTGGAAGGGCGCGTGCGCGGCTGGTGCAAATGTTGACGTGAGCGACGACGATGCAGCGCGCAAATTTTTTGAAAATTATTTCGTGCCTTATCGCGTAGCGAATCCGGACGGCTCATTGAGCGGCACGGTCACAGGCTATTACGAGCCCTTGCTGCAGGGTGCGCGCAAACGCGGGGGCAGGTATCAAACACCCTTGCACGGCGCTCCGGACGATATCCTGACGATTGAACTGGCAAGTGTCTTTCCCGAACTGAAGGGGCAGCGTGTGCGCGGTCGCCTGGTGGGCAACAAGGTGGTGGCTTATCCGTCGCGCGCCGAACTGAACAAGTCGAACGCGCTGGCCGGCAAGGAAATCCTGTGGGTGGATGATGCGATTGATGCATTCTTCCTGCAGGTGCAGGGTTCGGGCCGCGTGCAACTGGATGACGGCAAGGAAATCGTGCGGCTGGCCTACGCCGACCAGAATGGTCAGCCATACAAATCGATAGGCCGTTATCTGATCGACAAGGGCGAGTTGACGCTGGATCAGGCATCTGCGCAAGGGATCAAGGCTTGGGTAAGAGCCAATCCGAAGCGACAGCAGGAACTGCTGAACGCCAATCCCAGCTACGTTTTCTTTCGCGAAGAAAAGGTGACGGATCCTAATGTCGGACCGAAGGGTGCGCTGGGCGTGCCCTTGACGCCGCAGCGTTCGATCGCGGTTGACCCGCAATACATTCCATTGGGCGCGCCTGTCTTTCTTTCGACCACGCAGCCCAACAGCAATGTTGCCTTGCAGCGTCTGGTATTGGCGCAGGATACCGGTAGTGCTATCAAGAATGCCGTCCGTGCCGATTACTTCTGGGGTTTTGGCGCGCAGGCCGGCGAACAGGCTGGCCGCATGAAGCAGCGCGGCGCGATGTGGGTATTGTTGCCAAAATAATTCCGGCTCATGCAGTTGCCTTGTAATTGTCTCTATATATACATAGATAGATAGGAGTTAGTCATGCAATACGAAAACATCCTGATCGAAATTCACGGCAAGGTCGGGCTCATCACTCTTAACCGGCCGGCGGCATTGAATGCGCTCAATGACAAATTGATGGATGAGCTGGGAAAGGCCCTGCTGTCGTTTGACGCCAATGAAGATATAGGTTGCATGATCATTACTGGTAGCGAGAAAGCTTTTGCCGCCGGCGCCGATATCGGCGCAATGGCGACCTACTCATATATGGATGTATATAAGGGCGATTACATTACGCGCAACTGGGAGCAAATCCGCAGCGTGCGCAAACCGGTCATCGCAGCGGTGGCAGGTTATGCGCTCGGTGGTGGCTGCGAATTGGCAATGATGTGCGACTTCATTATTGCAGCGGATACGGCCAAGTTCGGCCAGCCTGAAATCAAGCTCGGCATTATTCCAGGCGCGGGTGGTACGCAGCGCTTGCCGCGATCTGTTTCAAAATCCAAGGCGATGGATATGTGCCTGACCGCGCGCATGATGGATGCAGCCGAAGCCGAGCGCGCCGGTTTGGTATCGCGCGTAGTGGCGGCGGACAAGTTGCAGGAAGAAGCATTGGCTGCGGCAACCGTCATTGCCAGCATGTCGCTGCCTATGGTCATGATGATCAAGGAATCCATCAATCGGGCTTATGAAACAACGCTGGCCGAAGGCGTGCAGTTCGAACGCAGGCTCTTTCACAGCACCTTCGCAACAGAAGATCAGAAAGAGGGAATGAGAGCATTTGTCGAGAAGCGCGCAGCTAAATTCAAGAATGTTTGAGTCTTGATCAAGAAGACTTCGAGAAGTATTTGAAAAGAATTGAAGTATTTTCTCAAAAGGGGTTGCAAAGGTTTTGGGTGCTTGCTATAGTTCGGCTCCCGTCGCAGAACAAGCAGCGCAACGCAGAGTGTAGCGAGCTGAATTGGATGTGATGGGGGTGTGGAAGTGGTGGTAGTAGTTGATGTTTTTGTCAGTCGTTTTGAAGAAATTTAAAACGCATCTTTTTAAAAAGTTTCTTAAAAAGATGTTGACGAAAAACGAAACATGCCACATAATCTCATCTCTCTGCTGCTGACGAACAAAACGATTCGCGGCGCCGCTGAAACAGCGAAGCAGACAAGAAGTTCTTTAAAAATTAACAGTCGATAAGTGTGGGCGTTTAATGGAAGCGCGGTTATCAAGCTTGCTTGGTGGCTATAACTTTAAATATTAAATGCTCACAAAGAAATATAGATACTTTCGGTTAAACGGAAGTACCTGTCAGTATTTTGAGTGAGCGACCGGTTCGAAAGAACCATGTCAGCAATGACATAAAACAGAGATTGAACTGAAGAGTTTGATCCTGGCTCAGATTGAACGCTGGCGGCATGCCTTACACATGCAAGTCGAACGGCAGCATGGGAGCTTGCTCCTGATGGCGAGTGGCGAACGGGTGAGTAATATATCGGAACGTACCCTAGAGTGGGGGATAACGCAGCGAAAGTTGCGCTAATACCGCATACGATCTACGGATGAAAGTGGGGGATCGCAAGACCTCATGCTCATGGAGCGGCCGATATCTGATTAGCTAGTTGGTGGGGTAAAGGCCTACCAAGGCTTCGATCAGTAGCTGGTCTGAGAGGACGACCAGCCACACTGGAACTGAGACACGGTCCAGACTCCTACGGGAGGCAGCAGTGGGGAATTTTGGACAATGGGCGCAAGCCTGATCCAGCAATGCCGCGTGAGTGAAGAAGGCCTTCGGGTTGTAAAGCTCTTTTGTCAGGGAAGAAACGGTGAACTCTAATACAGTTTGCTAATGACGGTACCTGAAGAATAAGCACCGGCTAACTACGTGCCAGCAGCCGCGGTAATACGTAGGGTGCAAGCGTTAATCGGAATTACTGGGCGTAAAGCGTGCGCAGGCGGTTATGTAAGTCAGATGTGAAATCCCCGGGCTCAACCTGGGAATGGCATTTGAGACTGCATGGCTAGAGTGTGTCAGAGGGGGGTAGAATTCCACGTGTAGCAGTGAAATGCGTAGAGATGTGGAGGAATACCGATGGCGAAGGCAGCCCCCTGGGATAACACTGACGCTCATGCACGAAAGCGTGGGGAGCAAACAGGATTAGATACCCTGGTAGTCCACGCCCTAAACGATGTCTACTAGTTGTCGGGACTTAATTGTCTTGGTAACGCAGCTAACGCGTGAAGTAGACCGCCTGGGGAGTACGGTCGCAAGATTAAAACTCAAAGGAATTGACGGGGACCCGCACAAGCGGTGGATGATGTGGATTAATTCGATGCAACGCGAAAAACCTTACCTACCCTTGACATGTACGGAATCCCAGAGAGATTTGGGAGTGCTCGAAAGAGAGCCGTAACACAGGTGCTGCATGGCTGTCGTCAGCTCGTGTCGTGAGATGTTGGGTTAAGTCCCGCAACGAGCGCAACCCTTGTCATTAGTTGCTACGAAAGGGCACTCTAATGAGACTGCCGGTGACAAACCGGAGGAAGGTGGGGATGACGTCAAGTCCTCATGGCCCTTATGGGTAGGGCTTCACACGTCATACAATGGTACATACAGAGGGCCGCCAACCCGCGAGGGGGAGCTAATCCCAGAAAGTGTATCGTAGTCCGGATTGTAGTCTGCAACTCGACTACATGAAGTTGGAATCGCTAGTAATCGCGGATCAGCATGTCGCGGTGAATACGTTCCCGGGTCTTGTACACACCGCCCGTCACACCATGGGAGCGGGTTTCACCAGAAGTAGGTAGCCTAACCGTAAGGAGGGCGCTTACCACGGTGGGATTCGTGACTGGGGTGAAGTCGTAACAAGGTAGCCGTATCGGAAGGTGCGGCTGGATCACCTCCTTTCTAGAGTTTGCGTGAAAGTTAAGCGTCCACACTTATCGACTAGTTAATAAGAAAAGAACAGTGAATGTCGGCGATGCGCAGAATGTTGCGTATGGTTGGTTGGTACTGATCCAAACGGGTCTGTAGCTCAGTTGGTTAGAGCACCGTGTTGATAACGCGGGGGTCGTTGGTTCGAGCCCAACCAGACCCACCAAGATATGTATGACCGGTTTCGGGGGTTTAGCTCAGCTGGGAGAGCACCTGCTTTGCAAGCAGGGGGTCGTCGGTTCGATCCCGTCAACCTCCACCAAGATGTCAAACCTAAGTTGATCAACGCAAGTTGACGTAATTTAGGTTTGATCTTTTAGATAGATCATGAGCTGTTTTTGTTCTTTAACAATTTGGAAGAAGTAAAGATTTATTGGTGCAAACCAATGATGCGCAAGCATTGTTGAGGTGCGCTGATGGGTTTTGATTGTATCAAATCAAATAGTATTGACGATCAGTTGCTCGCAAGAGCAGTCCAGTGTCAATACAAGCAAACACGTAGTACTTGCTTGCTTTATAGCCGTCTCTTGGAAGTGCAAACGACCGAGAGGCTAAAGTTATAGGGACAAGTGAATAAGTGCACATGGTGGATGCCTTGGCGATATCAGGCGATGAAGGACGTAGTAGCTTGCGATAAGCTGCGGGGAGTGAGCAAACACACTTTGATCCGCAGATTTCCGAATGGGGAAACCCGGCCCTTGTGGTCATCACACACTGAATACATAGGTGTGTGAAGCGAACGCGGCGAACTGAAACATCTAAGTAGCTGCAGGAAAAGAAATCAACCGAGATTCCCAAAGTAGTGGCGAGCGAAATGGGAACAGCCGCAAGTTTTAGCATTGGATATAGTGGAATGCTCTGGAAAGTGCAGCCATAGAGGGTGATAGCCCCTTACACGAAATAACCAGTGTGGAACTAAGCTTGCAACAAGTAGGGCGGGACACGAGAAATCCTGTCTGAATATGGGGGGACCATCCTCCAAGGCTAAATACTCGATATCGACCGATAGTGAACCAGTACCGTGAGGGAAAGGCGAAAAGAACCCCGGAAGGGGAGTGAAATAGATCCTGAAACCGTGTGCATACAAACAGTAGGAGCGGACTTGTTCCGTGACTGCGTACCTTTTGTATAATGGGTCAGCGACTTACATTCAGTGGCAAGGTTAACCGTATAGGGAAGCCGTAGAGAAATCGAGTCCGAATAGGGCGTTCAGTCGCTGGGTGTAGACCCGAAACCAAGTGATCTACTCATGGCCAGGTTGAAGGTGCGGTAACACGCACTGGAGGACCGAACCCACTAATGTTGAAAAATTAGGGGATGAGCTGTGGGTAGGGGTGAAAGGCTAAACAAACTTGGAAATAGCTGGTTCTCTCCGAAAACTATTTAGGTAGTGCCTCAAGTATCACCATCGGGGGTAGAGCACTGTTATGGCTAGGGGGTCATCGCGACTTACCAACCCATTGCAAACTCCGAATACCGATGAGTGCGAGCTTGGGAGACAGACGTCGGGTGCTAACGTCCGGCGTCAAGAGGGAAACAACCCAGACCGCCAGCTAAGGTCCCAAAGATTGGCTAAGTGGAAAACGAAGTGGGAAGGCTAAAACAGTCAGGAGGTTGGCTTAGAAGCAGCCATCCTTTAAAGAAAGCGTAATAGCTCACTGATCGAGTCGTCCTGCGCGGAAGATGTAACGGGGCTAAGCCAGTCACCGAAGCTGCGGATATGTGTTTACACATATGGTAGGAGAGCGTTCTGTAAGCCTGCGAAGGTGTCTTGTAAAGGATGCTGGAGGTATCAGAAGTGCGAATGCTGACATGAGTAGCGATAATGGGGGTGAAAAGCCTCCACGCCGAAAGCCCAAGGTTTCCTGTTCAACGTTCATCGGAGCAGGGTGAGTCGGCCCCTAAGGCGAGGCAGAGATGCGTAGCTGATGGGAAGCAGGTTAATATTCCTGCACCGTCGTATGATGCGATGGGGGGACGGATCGCGGAAGGTTGTCAGGCGGTTGGAAGAGCCTGTTCTTGACTTGTAGAAGGCTATTAGGCAAATCCGGTAGCGTAATTCAAGGGGTCGAGACGAACGAATTTATTCGTGAAGCAATCGGAAGTGGTTCCAAGAAAAGCCTCTAAGCTTCAGTCATACGAGACCGTACCGCAAACCGACACAGGTGGGCGAGATGAGTATTCTAAGGCGCTTGAGAGAACTCGGGAGAAGGAACTCGGCAAATTGGTACCGTAACTTCGGGATAAGGTACGCCCTTGTAGTTTGACCACTTTACTGTGGAAGGATGAAAGGGTTGCAATAAACTGGTGGCTGCGACTGTTTAATAAAAACACAGCACTATGCAAACACGAAAGTGGACGTATATGGTGTGACTCCTGCCCGGTGCTGGAAGATTAAATGATGGGGTGCAAGCTCTTGATTGAAGTCCCAGTAAACGGCGGCCGTAACTATAACGGTCCTAAGGTAGCGAAATTCCTTGTCGGGTAAGTTCCGACCTGCACGAATGGAGTAACGATGGCCACACTGTCTCCTCCCGAGACTCAGCGAAGTTGAAATGTTTGTGATGATGCAATCTACCCGCGGCTAGACGGAAAGACCCCATGAACCTTTACTGTAGCTTTGCATTGGACTTTGAACCAATCTGTGTAGGATAGGTGGGAGGCTTTGAAGCGGGGACGCTAGTTCTCGTGGAGCCAACCTTGAAATACCACCCTGGTTTGTTTGAGGTTCTAACCTTGGTCCGTTATCCGGATCGGGGACAGTGCATGGTAGGCAGTTTGACTGGGGCGGTCTCCTCCTAAAGTGTAACGGAGGAGTTCGAAGGTACGCTAATTACGGTCGGACATCGTGATGATAGTGCAATGGCATAAGCGTGCTTAACTGCGAGACTGACAAGTCGAGCAGGTACGAAAGTAGGACATAGTGATCCGGTGGTTCTGTATGGAAGGGCCATCGCTCAACGGATAAAAGGTACTCTGGGGATAACAGGCTGATTCCTCCCAAGAGTTCATATCGACGGGGGAGTTTGGCACCTCGATGTCGGCTCATCACATCCTGGGGCTGTAGCCGGTCCCAAGGGTATGGCTGTTCGCCATTTAAAGTGGTACGTGAGCTGGGTTTAAAACGTCGTGAGACAGTTTGGTCCCTATCTGCCGTGGGCGTTGGAAATTTGAAGGGGGCTGCTCCTAGTACGAGAGGACCGGAGTGGACGAACCTCTGGTGTACCGGTTGTCACGCCAGTGGCATTGCCGGGTAGCTAAGTTCGGAAGAGATAACCGCTGAAAGCATCTAAGCGGGAAACTTGCCTTAAGATGAGATTTCCCAGAGCCTTGAGCTCTTTAAAGGGTCGTTCGAGACCAGGACGTTGATAGGCTGGGTGTGGAAGTGCAGTAATGCATTAAGCTAACCAGTACTAATTGCCCGTAAGGCTTGTCCCTATAACCTTAGCAGGTCATAGGCATGCAAGTAACGTGTGTGCGATTCGATTCGTGCAATCAAAACCGCTGTAGCCATCACCCATGGCCTCAGTGTGATCTTTACTTCTTCCAGATTGGTTTGTTGACGACGTCAGAATAACGACGACGGCAGCAAACGCTACAAGTTATGCCTGATGACCATAGCGATTTGGTACCACCCCTTCCCATCCCGAACAGGACCGTGAAACGAATTTGCGCCGATGATAGTGCTGCAACCAGTGTGAAAGTAGGTCATCGTCAGGCTTTTATTAGAAAACCCCCTAGCTTAACGGCTAGGGGGTTTTTGCTTTGGGAAATCAAATTGCTCGGCACTGCTAGTTGCTGATCAGGAAATTAGCAGGTGCCGCATGCCTGTGCCTGTCGTCCATCCTGGATCCAACGACTGATCTTTCATTTTCGGCTAAAAAATGCGTGGAAATAACACGGGATTGCAAGAGTATTTCTTGAAATGACCTGCATGTTCTTCCAGCGAGGCATGATTGTTGGTAGAATAGCGGGCTTCGCTGATGTAGCTCAGTTGGTAGAGCAACTGATTCGTAATCAGTAGGTCGGGTGTTCGATTCGCCTCATCAGCACCAAATTAAAAGGGTTAGCTTCGGCTAGCCCTTTTTCATTTAAAAGAAAGTTTGTCTGCTGGTTCGAGTTGCCTTATTTTTCGAATGAATTTTCTTTCCTGCCGCTATCCCGGAAATCTGCGCTGATATATCTGGCCCCGCAGAGCATTCTGAAAAGAAACTTTTCGCAAAGAAAATAAAGATTTGGTTAAAATAAATTTAACGAAAACTTTATATTTGTATTGACACCAAGTATCCACTGTCCTATGTTGAAGCCAAGTAGTTCCCTTAAAGGGGAGTAGCCTCACTGCAGAAGCCGTCAATACGGGACATTTCCCCGGCCTGCAGACAACGAAATGTTGTGGCGAGACCTTTACCGCTGACAGGTAAAGGTTTTTTTTCGTTGAAAGCTTTCTTCGTCGGTATTTGGGCGATTGCTGGAGGATGAATATGGATATGTTCTCAGCCGATTTCTTTTCAGCTCTTATGGCGATTATCGTCATCGATCTGGTTTTGGCGGGCGATAACGCGATAGTCATTGCACTGGTTGCGCGCAAATTGCCGCAGCACTTGCAGCGGATCACCATTATCGGCGGGACCATAGGTGCGGTAGCGGTGCGGGTCACGATGACGCTGGCGATCGTGTGGTTGCTGAATGTTCCGGGATTGCTGCTGGTTGGTGGATTGCTACTGGTCTGGATTGCCTATAAATTGCTGGCGCCTGTGCGGGAAGAAAAGAGTGCCGTGCATTTGTCGGGTTCGCGCATAGGGCTATGGGCCGCGATTCGCACCATTATCGTGGCAGATGCAGTGATGGGGCTGGATAACGTGCTGGGTGTAGCCGGCGCAGCGCAAGGTGAGTTCATGCTGGTGATCGTGGGCTTGCTTATCAGCATTCCGATCATGATCGTTGGCAGTACGCTGATTCTGAAATGGGTGGAGCGCTATCCCGTGATCATTTATCTGGGTGCGGCAGTCCTGGCCTGGACAGCTGCCAAGATGATCGGGCAGGAACCGGTAATGAATGAATTTTTTGGACAGAATCCATTTTTCCTCTGGTTACTTTACGGCCTGCTGATAGGCGGGGTCGTACTAAGCGGTTTGCTTAGAAACGCGCCTTGGAAACCGACGCAGAGGGAGGGTACTCCAAAACATCCATGAAGACCGTTCACATGAAGCATTAACGTTTATACATTGCGAGGAGATCATCATGCTAAACATTCTCATACCCGTTGACGGCTCACGGAATGCATTGCGAGCAGTGGAATACGTTATTCAATATCGTGCATTGCACAGCGAATTGATCAACGTGAACCTGACCAATGTCCAACCTCGCTTGTCGAGATATCTGACGCGTTTTGTACCATCCGGCAATGTTCGCCTCTTCCAGCAAGAGCGCGCCGAGAAGGCGCTGCAAAGCGCAGTGGATATGCTCTCCAGAGCAGGCGTAAAACATGAAGTGCACATAGACAAGGGTGATGCCGCAGAAGCGATTGTTGCCCGTGCCGAAAAAACGCACTCGCAAAAAATCGTCATGGGAACGACACGCAAAAATGCATTGGCGCGATTCTTCGAAGGTTCGGTTGTGAACAAGGTAATGGCTTTGACGGATTTGCCGGTCGAGGTCATTGCCAAGGAAAATGCGACCAGGCTGGAACGTTTCGGCATCCCGATAGGGGTGGGGCTGGCATTTCTGTGGCTTGCTGTTGAATAGGTTTTCTTCGATGCGCTGATTGTGCTCCAAGGTGCAAGGCGATCAGCGTATTGAGGAGGAAGGTGCGAGCGGAGCGTTCGCACCTGAAGGATGGGTGTCATTGCCCATCCTTTATTTTTGTACATTCAAACAATCAGATGAAAGCGTCCTATATGTTCCATGCTTGGGCGCGCTGTACGGCACGGTGCCAGGTGTACAAACGCTGCGCATGTTCATCGTCAGTCATGCGGGGCTCGAAGCGCCTCTCCATTTGCCACTGTGTGGCGATTTCTTCTTTCGATTCCCAGAATGCCACTGCCAGGCCGGCGAGATAGGCTGCGCCCAAAGCCGTGGTTTCGGTGACAACAGGGCGAATTACCGGTACGTTGAGCATATCTGCCTGAAACTGCATCAATAAATCATTGCGTGCCGCACCGCCATCGACGCGCAACTCCTGCAATAAAATCTGTGCATCTTTTTGCATTGCCTCCAGTACATCAACGGTTTGATACGCGATACTTTCCAGTGCGGCGCGGGCAATGTGCGCCTTGTTGCTGCCGCGTGTCATGCCGACGATGGTACCGCGCGCGTACGGATCCCAATAGGGCGCGCCGAGGCCGCTAAAGGCCGGAATGAACACCACGCCGCCGTTATCCGGGACGCTGGTCGCCAGCGCTTCCACATCCGATGAATGCTGAATGATGCCCAGACCATCGCGCAGCCATTGAATAATGGCGCCGGCCATGAAAACACTGCCTTCCAGCATGTAATCGGTGCGGGCATCCACGTCATTGCCCAGGGTCCAGCCTATGGTTGTCAGCAGATTGTTGTGCGATGCGATCGCCTGCGTGCCGGTATTGAGCAGCATGAAGCAGCCGGTGCCATAGGTGTTTTTTGCCATGCCCGGACGGTGGCAGGCCTGGCCGAAAGTCGCTGCCTGCTGATCGCCTGCAATGCCCGCAATGGGAATGGATTGCCCGAACAGGGAGGTATATGTCTGCCCGACGATACCGCTGCTGGGAACGATAGCCGGTAAAAGAGAGTGCGGAATATCCAGCAGGGCGAGCAACTCATCATCCCATTGTTTCGTGTGGATATTGAAAAGCAGCGTACGTGAAGCATTGCTGGTATCGGTAACGTGATTGCCGGACAGCTTGAAAATCAGCCAGCTATCGATGGTGCCGAAGGCGAGTTCGCCGCGCTCTGCACGCACGCGTGCGCCTGGTGTGTGATCGAGCAGCCATTTCAGTTTAGTGCCGGAAAAATACGAATCCAGTACCAGTCCGGTTTTCTGCTGAAATAATGGCGCCTTGCCATCAGCGCGTAATTGATCGCATAGCGCCGCCGTACGCCGATCTTGCCAGACGATGGCGTGCGCAATCGGTTCGCCGGTCTGGCGATCCCAGAGTACGGTGGTTTCGCGTTGATTGGTAATGCCGATAGCCGCGATATCGGCGGCGCTGAGGTGCTGTTCTTTCAATACCTGTTGTGCGACGGCGAGCTGACTGTGCCAGATGGCATTGGCATCGTGTTCGACCCAGCCCGGTGCGGGAAATATCTGTGGATATTCCTGTTGCGTCATACCGTGAATCTGTCCCGCATGATTGAACAGGATGGCACGCGAACTGGTCGTACCCTGATCGATCGCGAGTATGTATTTTTTCATGCCGGATCGGGCGAGAGGATCAGTTGAGATACGCATGTTCGACCAGCCCGGCCACATCAATGCGCAGGCTCAACACGCAACCAGAGAGAGGAAATTGTTTCAGTTCGGCGGCAGGGCGATTCTTGCTGACGGTCGTGATGTACAGGGTGCGCAAATCGTCGCCGCCGAAAGCGAGCATGGTCGGGCAGCGCACCGGCAATGGGATTTCACGCAAGACCTCGCCGTCAGGCGACAGGCGCAGGATTTTTCCGCCTTCATACATGGCACACCAGTAGGCGCCTTCGCTATCGACGGCCGCGCCATCAGGACGGCCGCCGTAGTTGTTCAATTTATCGGTGGAAAATTGTTTCAGCAGGCGCGTACCTGAGATGGCGCCGGTAGCAACATCGTATTCGTAGGCGCTGATGCGGTGCGAGGTGGTATCGGCGTGGTACAGCGTTTTGTTATCCGGGCTGAAGGCAACGCCGTTAGATACGGTCGCGCGTTTGCCGCTATCGCGTATGAGGCCGCGTTCGATGCAGTACAGCGCTGCATGCGGATGGTCGCGCGGTTCGTAAATGCTGCCTACCCAGAGCCGGCCTGCGGCATCGCAGCGGCCGTCGTTGAAGCGCGTGCTTGCAGGATCGTAAGGTGCCGCAGCGATAGTTGTCAGCTGGCCGTTATCGGTATCGAGCAGCGCCAGGCCGGAACGCAGTGCGACGATCAAACCACCGCTTGCATTGATTGCAATGCAGCCGGGTTCGGACGGCATGGTCCATACATGGTGTGCGCCATGTGCCGGATGGAAGCGATGTATGGCGCAGCCGTCGATATCTATCCAGTACAGTGCTGCCTGCTGCGCATGCCAGAGCGGACATTCGCCCAGCTGCATGCGTGTTGGCAGAATGGCTTGTATGTTTTCCATCGACATGGCGGTTGCTTTTTGTGGGGAGAATGCGCCATTATGCAGTGAAAATATTGAGCGCAACCAAGTTAGAGGGAGTTTGAATTGAAGCAGCCAGTAGCGAAACCTGCGATTGCCTTTCTGGGCATAGGCCTGATGGGCAAACCGATGGCGACCCGATTATTGCAGGCGGGTTATGAGGTCACCGTATGGAACCGTACGCGCAGCAAGGCGGATGAGTTGGCACCGCTGGGCGCGAAAGTCGCAGAACAGGCGGCAGCCGCCGTGCGCGCAGCCGATATCGTCATCACGATGCTGGAGGCCGGGCCTATCGTGGCGCAGGTGATCGCTGCCGCATTGCCAGGCTTGCAGCGCGCTGCCCTGGTAGTGGACATGAGTTCGACCCGTCAATCGGAGGCGCAGGAAGCGCATACGCTGTTGGCTGCGCATGGGGTACGCTTTATCGATGCCCCGGTGTCCGGTGGCGTAGTGGGTGCACAGGCCGGTTCTCTGGCAATCATGGCCGGCGGCAGCGCCGATGACTTTGCAGAGGCCGAGGCGGTGCTGGCGACGATGGGAAGGCCGACGCTGGTTGGCCCGGCCGGCTGCGGCCAGATTGCCAAGTTGTGCAATCAGTTGATCGTGGGCGGCACGCTGAATATCGTGGCCGAAGCCTTGCTGCTGGCACAGGCCGGCGGCGCTGATCCGACGGCCGTGCGCGCGGCGATACGCGGCGGTTTTGCGGAAAGCCGGATACTGGAAGTGCATGGACAGCGCATGCTGGAGCGCAACTTCATGCCGGGCGGCCAGGTCAAGAGTCAGTTCAAGGATCTGGAGAATGTGCTGATCGCTGCCGCCAACGCCGGTTTGCGTTTGCCGGTAACGGAATTGGTGACGGAAAATTATCACAGCGTATTGCAGCGCTCGCCGCAGGCCGATCAATCGGCAGTGTTGCTGGCGCTGGAAAACATCAATCCCGGTCAGCGTCTGGGCGACCTTGCCGATCAGTTGCCAGGCTGATCCTGGAATGCGGCGCAAGACAGCGCGATCCATCGTCGATTGCAGTGCGCGCTTCCGGTGCTTTTTTATGCGGGCAAAAATGATTTGCCTCGCACTTTCCATCCTTCCCACTTTCTTGCGTGATGCCTAAAGAATCCATCAACTGGCGCGCCGTATGGCGCTTGATTCAACCTTATTGGGTGTCGGAAGAAAAATGGCGCGCGCGCGGATTGCTGCTGACCATCGTCGCGCTGGCATTGGGCATGGTTTATCTCGAGGTCTTGTTCAATACCTGGAATCGCGAGTTTTATAACGCGCTGGAAACCAAGAATTACAAGGTGTTTACCGAGCAGCTGTGGCGCTTCAGCTATCTTGCCTTCATCTTCATTGCGGTTGCAATTTACCGTATCTATCTGACTCAATCGCTGCAGATGCGCTGGCGCATGTGGCTGACAAAACAATATATGGCGCGCTGGCTGACGCATCAGGCTTACTACCGGATAGAGCAAACTCATACGGCCGACAATCCCGATCAACGTATTGCAGAAGATCTGAATTTTCTCACCAGTGGCTCGCTGTCCCTATCGCTGGGCCTGCTGTCCAGCGTGGTCACGCTGGTATCTTTCATCGGTATTTTATGGTCGGTCAGCGGGCCGATTTCATTCATGCTGGGCACGCAGGAAATGACGGTGCCAGGTTACATGGTGTGGTTTGCGATTGCCTACGCCGGTATCGGTTCGCTCGTTGTGGGCTGGGTCGGTTGGCCGCTGATAGGCAAGAATTTTTATCAGCAACGCTTTGAAGCGGATTTTCGTTTCGGCCTGATACGCGTGCGAGAGAATGCCGAGGCCGTCGCACTGTATCGCGGCGAAGCGGAAGAGAGTGTGCAACTGCAAGGCCGCTTTCAGCGCATACGCGATAATTGGTGGGGCATCATGCGCACGACCAAGAGCTTGAATCTGGTGTCCACGTTTTACTCGCAATTCGCCAATATCTTTCCTTTCCTGATGGCGGCGCCGCGATATTTTTCCGGTGCCATCACGCTTGGCGGTTTGATGCAGATCAGTTCCGCATTCGGTCAGGTGCAGGGCGCCCTGTCGTGGTTTATTTCGGCTTTCAGCGATCTGGCCGCATGGAAGGCCAGCGTCAATCGTCTGGCGGGATTTCATGCGGCAGTCGAGACGGCGCATGCCGATGCTGGTGGCGTGACGGTCACGGTCAATAATGTCGGCGCGATCCTGATCGAGAATCTCAAACTGGATTTGCCGGATGGGCAGCCATTGACGTCGTCGCTATCGGCCGATATTCAGCGTGGACAGCGGATTTTGATTGCCGGCCCTTCCGGTTGCGGAAAATCGACCTTGATCCGGGCAATTGCCGGTATCTGGCTTTACGGCAATGGCGGGATCGAGATTCCACATCAGTGGAAATTGCTGTTCCTGCCGCAAAAAAGTTATTTGCCGATCACCACATTGCGTGCTGCCGTCGCCTATCCTGCCAGCGAAAGCAGCTATACAGATCTGGCGATTCAGTATTACTTCGATCTGTGCCGGCTGCCGCATTTGAAACAGCAGCTCGATCAGGTCGATAACTGGAGTCAGCGCCTGTCGCCGGGCGAGCAGCAGCGAGTCGCCTTTGTGCGGGCATTGCTGACGCGCCCGGATGCCTTGTTCATGGATGAGGCGAGTAGTGCGCTCGATACGGAAACGGAAGAGCTGATGTATCAATTGATACTGCAGGAACTGCCGGAAGCTGCGATGATCAGTGTTGCGCATCGTGAGAGCGTGGCCAGCCATCATGATATTCGCTGGCAGTTTGTTGCAGGCGAAACTGCCGCAGGCAATCACGAAGAGACACAGCGCACCCTGTACACCATCCAGTTTGGAAAGCCGGCTAAAACGTCGCGTTCGCGAGAGCGCGGGTAATAGCGTTGCACATTGCATTACTACTTTTACAAAACATGAAATTCATCTTCGTTTCCATTGCACTACTGCTGTTTCTTGCCGGTTGTGCACAAGTGCGACAGCCTGCGGGAGCCAGGCAGGGCGAAACCATTGCCGACATCCGGATCGCACCGTTTTCCGAAAGTGCATTGGGCGGTTTGCCGAATCGCTGGGAACCGATGATTATTCATCGGAACAAAAAGAATACGCACTATGCACTGGTAGCGGAGCATGGGCGGCACGTATTGCATGCGCGGGCAGTCAGTGCATCGTCGGGATTGATGCAAAAAGTAAATATCGACCCCATGCAAAAGCCGCAGATCAGCTGGCGCTGGCGTATCAGCGGTCTGGTCGAGACTGCCGATAATTTCGATCGTGCGCTGGAGGACTCGCCGGCGCGGATTATCCTGGGATTCGACGGCAACAAGGATGAGCTGCCATTTACCGATCAAATCATGTTCGAGACGGCACGCATGGTGACAGGACGGGAGCTTCCATATGCGACGCTGATGTACATCTGGGGGCGCAGAGCGCCGGTCGATACGGTCATCCCCAACACGCGCAGCAATCGCATCAAGATGATTGTGGCAGCCAGCGGTGAAGATGGTGTGGGCGAATGGCAGGCAATTGCGCGCGATATCGTTGCAGACTATGAACGTGCATTCGGTGAAAAGCCGGGCCGGCTGATCGGTGTCGGCGTACTGACTGACACGGATAATACGGGTGAAACAGTGGAAGCCTGGTATGGCGATATTCGTCTGAAACAGCAGCAATAGAAATTGCCGGGCATGGCGCTTGCGATTCTCGCTTAGCAGTTTTTTGCTGCATTGTTTCTTGCCGCATCATGCCTGTATGACGCAGCAAAATTTCATGTCTTAACGCTGTTTCAAAAACGCTTCCGCCAGTCGCACCCAGTAAGTCGCACCTATCGGCAGCAAGTCATCGTTGAAGTCGTAGCTGGGATTGTGCAGATTGCACGGTCCCAAGCCATGCCCGGCGACGCGATGATCACCTTCGCCATTACCGATGAAAACATAGCAGCCGGGTTTGTCCTGCAGCATGAAGGCGAAATCCTCTGCCCCCATGGTCGGTTCGACCTGCGCATTGACGTGTTCGGCGCCAACAATTCCCTGCAGAATATCGACCGCAAATGCGGTTTCCTTCGCGTGATTGATCAGCGGTGGATAGTTGCGTTTGAAATGAAATTCGACCGTCGCATCGAAGGCTTGCGCAGTATGTTCGGCAATTGCGCGCATCCGGTTTTCAATCAGGTCCAGCACTTTCAGATCGAAGGTGCGTACGGTACCGATCAGGCGTGCATTGTCGGGGATGACATTGGTGGTACTGCCGGCATGAATTTGTGTAATCGACAGGGCGGCGGCATCGATAGGACTCTTGTTGCGGGTGATGATGGTTTGCCAGCTTTGTGCAATCTGCACCGCCACCATGATCGGGTCTATGCCTTTGTGCGGTTGCGCAGCATGCGCACCCTTGCCGCTTACGATCACTTCAAACTCATTGCTCGACGCCATCATCGGCCCCGCTGTGACGCCGAATTCACCGACTGGAATGCCGGGCCAGTTATGCATGCCGAATACTGCCTGCATCGGGCATTGCGTAAACAAGCCATCGTCCATCATGCGTTTTGCACCGCCGCCGCCTTCTTCTGCCGGTTGAAATATCAGGTACACGGTGCCGTCGAAGTTCTTGTGCTGCGACAGATAATGCGCTGCCCCCAACAGCATGGCTGTGTGGCCATCGTGGCCGCATGCGTGCATCTTGCCGGCATTTCTGGAGGTGTGAGGAAAGGTATTGATTTCCTGTATGGGGAGTGCATCCATGTCGGCGCGCAAGCCGATTGCACGATCACTGTTGCCGTTCCTGATGATGCCGACCACGCCGGTGACGCCCATGCCGCGTAAAACAGGGATGCCCCATTCGGTCAGTTTTCCGGCGACGAATTCTGCGGTCTCGCGCTCTTCAAAACACAGTTCAGGGTTGGCATGAATCGCGCGGCGTATGGCTTGCAATTCATGATGAAATTCGATGATAGGGTCGATCAACTGCATGGTATCTCCACATGGTGGCGGTGTAATACACGGCATTTTTTACTGCGCGATGACACATCGTAGCGTTCTATATTACGCCAACTCAAACGGTTCATGTTGGCGGCATGCTGCATATGATTTCCCATGAAAAGCGTAGCCTGTGGACGCAGACATTGGCGTGGCGCCAGTCGTGGATGTTGTCTTTGCATGACCTGGTTTTGGTTGCGCGCCGGGTTTGCATTCGTCGTCCAGCCGTGACATGATTGTTTTATGCGTGTGCTGGCGCTGCAAAATCCTTGCCGGCTATTGGGGCAGACAAGACCAACTCGAATAACAAAACAGACAGAGGTGGAGATGGATAAATTTTGGCTGCAATCATATCCGAAGGGCGTGCCGGCAGAGATTGATTTCACCCAGTACGATTCGCTGGTGGAGCTGCTGGAAGAGTCGTTCCGCAAATACGCCGATCGTCACGCGTATGTCTGCATGGATAAATTCCTGACCTACGCTGAAGTCGATACGCTCTCGCAAAAACTGGGCGCATGGCTGCAAGGCACAGGCTTGCAAAAAGGCGCACGCGTGGCGCTGATGATGCCGAATGTATTGCAGTATCCGGTTGCGCTGGCCGCTGTGTTGCGTGCCGGCTATGTGGTCGTCAATGTCAATCCCTTGTACAAGCCGCGCGAGCTGCAGCATCAACTGGTCGATTCCGGTGCGGAAGCAATTATTATTCTGGAGAATTTCGCCACTACGCTGGAAAAGATAATCGTCAGCACGCAGATCAAGCATGTGGTGGTGGCGACCATGGGCGATATGCTGGGCGGCTTGAAAGGCCTTCTCGTCAATTTTGTAGTGCGGCACGTCAAAAAAATGGTGCCGGCTTTTTCGTTGCCGCAGGCAGTTTCATTCAAGGATGTATTGGCGCAAGCCGCTCACATGCACTTGCAGAGGCCGCTTCTGGGACCGCAGGACATCGCGTTTCTGCAGTATACCGGCGGCACTACCGGCACCGCCAAGGGGGCGATGCTCACGCATCGCAATATCGTCGCCAATATTCTGCAGAATGAAGCCTGGATCTGGCCGGTATTGCGCAAGGAGCCGCCGGACAAGACGCTGAATTTTGTCTGCGCGCTGCCGCTTTATCATATCTTCGCGTTGACGGCCTGCTGCATGCTGGGTACCCGGCTGGGCGTGATGAATATCCTGATCCCGAATCCGCGCGATATTCCCAGTCTCGTCAAGGAGCTGATGAAGTACAAGATCAACCTGTTGCCTGCAGTGAATACGCTGTACAACGGCTTGCTGAATAATCCCGATTTTGCAAAAGTCGATTTTTCCGAGCTCAAACTGTGTAACGGCGGTGGCATGGCCGTACAGCAGGTTGTCAATGATCGTTGGCGAGTAGTTACCGGATGCTCGATCATTGAAGGTTACGGCTTGTCCGAAACCTCGCCGGTAGCGACTTCGAACCCGGTTGAAACGACAGAATTTTCCGGCACGATAGGCTTGCCGGTACCGTCGACTGAAGTGATGATCCTTGACAGCAATGACAATGAAGTTGCACTCGGCTTGTCCGGCGAGATTGCGATACGCGGCCCGCAGGTAATGGCAGGTTACTGGAACAATCCTGCTGAAACGGCACAGGCGATGACGGCTGACGGATTTTTCAAGACCGGCGATATCGGCGTCATGGATGCGCGCGGTTACACGAGGATTGTCGATCGCAAGAAAGACATGATTCTGGTGTCCGGTTTCAATGTCTATCCGAGTGAAATTGAAAACGTGGTCGCCGGACATCCAGGCGTGCTGGAATGCGCCTGCATAGGCGTGCCGGATGAGCATACAGGTGAAGCGGTCAAACTGTTTGTCGTGCGCCGCGACCCTGCATTGACTGCAGAAGCCCTGATGGCCTTCTGCAAGGAACAATTTACCGGTTACAAGAAGCCGAAAATGATAGAGTTCCGAACGGAGTTGCCGAAATCGAATGTCGGCAAGATACTGCGGCGCGAATTGCGCGATGAAATCAAGACGACTTGAGCTTGAACTTCAGCGGCCAGTTCGCTGGCAGCGCGAAAGGCGCTGCATTGTCCCACTCTCGTTGTAATTATTTGTGTGGCAGGATCGGCGGCGGCAGGTGGCGCGGCTTGCGGTTGTCATCGGTGGCGACGTAGGTCAGGGTGGCTTCTGTCACTTTCACAATTTCTACTTCCAGGCGATTGCGTTCTGCGTAGCATTCCACGTTCACGGTGATCGAGGTATTGCCGACCTTGACAATTTCAGCGTAGATCGACAACAGGTCGCCGACGAATACCGGATGCTTGAATAAAAATGAATTCACTGCAATCGTGACAACACGACCGTTGGCGCGGCGGGTGGCGCATACGGCACCCGCCAGATCGACCTGCGCCATGATCCAGCCGCCGAATACGTCGCCATGCATATTGGAATCATGCGGCATCGGTACGACGCGCATTTGCGGGATTTTCCCTGCAGGCAGGTCTGTGTGGTGTTCGCTTGCCATTTTTTCTCCCAGTGGATAATTGAGGTGGTATTTTTCGAGCAGTATTGTTAACCGCTACAATCCCGAGACAGAAGCATAAACCATTTGAAAATTTCTCACCCATGCGCCGCTCTTCCGCTTCCTCCGAACCTGCTCCCTTATCATCCGGCAATCGTAATGACTGGGCTACGCTCAAGACGCTGATCCCGTATTTGTGGACGTACAAATGGCGCGTCGCCCTGGCGTTGCTGTTCCTGATCGCCGCCAAGTTTGCCAACGTCGGCGTGCCGCTGGTATTGAAACGCCTGATCGACGGTCTCACGATCGATCCAGCCAGCCCGCATGCGCTGCTGGTTTTGCCGGTTGGCATACTGTTCGCCTATGGCGCGCTACGCCTGTCGACTACCTTGTTTACTGAATTGCGCGAATACACTTTCGCGAAGGTCACGCAACGCGCCGTGCGCACGATTGCATTGCAGGTATTCCGCCATTTGCATGCCTTGTCGCTGCGCTTCCATTTGAATCGTCAGACCGGCGGCATGACGCGCGATATCGAGCGCGGCACGCGTGGCATTTCCTCGCTGGTTTCGTACACGCTGTTCAGCATTCTGCCGACACTGGTTGAAATCACACTGGTGCTGGGTTATCTGGTCCTGCATTACGACATCTGGTTTTCGATCATTACGGCGGTGGCGCTGGTCAGCTATATTGCATTCACCGTGGTGGTGACCGAATGGCGTACGCATTTCCGTCGCACGATGAACGATCTGGATTCAAAGGCGAATACCAAGGCGATTGATTCGCTGATTAATTACGAAACGGTTAAATATTTCGGTAATGAAGATTACGAAGCCAAACGCTATGACGAGGGCTTGAAGCGTTACGAAACGGCCGCCGTCAAATCGCAAACGTCCCTGTCGGTATTGAATACCGGGCAATCCAGCATCATCGCCGTTGCCGTCACGCTGATTCTTTGGCGCGCCACGCAGGGCGTGATCAGCGGGACGATGACGCTGGGCGATCTGGTGCTGGTGAATGCCTTCATGATCCAGTTGTATATCCCATTGAATTTTCTCGGCGTGATTTATCGCGAGATCAAGCAAAGCCTGGCTGATATGGAACGGCTTTTTTCCCTGCTCGATCAGCACAGGGAAATTGCCGACAAGCCGAATACGCAGGCACTGGTAGTGCAGGGTGCGGAAGTGAAATTTTCGCATGTCGGCTTCAGTTACGAAGCCAAGCGGCAGATTCTGTTCGATGTCGATTTCACGATTGCCGCCGGCACAACGACGGCAGTAGTCGGACATAGCGGCTCCGGCAAGTCGACGCTGTCGCGTTTGTTGTTTCGCTTCTATGATGTCAACGAAGGCGCGATTCTGATCGACGGACAGGATGTGCGTGATGTCACGCAGGCTTCGCTGCGCAATGCCATCGGTATCGTGCCGCAGGACACGGTGCTGTTCAACGATACGATTGAATACAACATCGCTTACGGTAAGCCGGGTGCAAGCAAGGACGATATTGTTGCGGCGGCGAAGTCGGCCTATATTCATGATTTCATTGAATCGCTGCCGGACGGTTATGCCACCATGGTCGGCGAACGCGGCCTGAAATTGTCCGGCGGTGAGAAGCAGCGGGTGGCGATTGCGCGTACCTTGCTCAAGCATCCGGCTATTTTAATTTTCGACGAAGCGACCTCGGCACTCGATTCAAAAGCAGAGCAGGCGATTCAGGCGCAGTTGAAAGAGATTGCGAAGGATAGAACGACGATGGTTATCGCCCACCGCTTGTCGACTATTGTGGATGCGGCGCAGATACTGGTGCTGGATCACGGTCGCATAGTCGAGCGCGGCACGCATGCGCAATTGCTGGCGGCAGATGGTGCCTATGCCCAGATGTGGGCGCGCCAGCAGGCGCGACAGGATGAATCGCCAGCCTCCCCAACTGACGACGATGCTGTCGCCGAGTCCTTGCTGCATGAGTTGCACACCGATATGCTACCTGACGCATAAAGCCCCGTGCGCCGATGCGCGGCGTACTGGTCGGGAAGCGCGGCGCTGAAATTTGTTTGGGTTTTCTGCTGGAACGCATCTCGCAAATTAATTGTTAGCAGGCCCCAAGGAACTCGCATTAAAAAGAGTTACTCTATCTGTCATTAATTACACGCAAGAATGCGACGTACAGGAATGCGTGCAGATGGTTGGCGCCAGCAGGATGCAATATGGCGCGGAACTTGAACTGCTTGCTGCGAGCCTTATTCATCACCTCACCGTATTCAAGGAGACATCATGAAATCGACCACGCTGCTGAAGACCCTGATCGGCGCTGCAATGATGAGCACGTTAATGACGGCAGCGCAGGCACAGGAGTTGAGCGGCACGCTGAAAAAAATCAAGGAAACAGGCGAGATCACAATCGGCTATCGCGAATCGTCGATTCCATTTTCCTTCCTGGATGACAAGCAGCAGCCGATAGGCTACGCGATGGATCTGTGCATGAAGATCGTGGGGACCGTCAAGGCGGATCTGAAACTGCCGGCGCTCAAGGTCAAGCTGCAACCCGTTACCTCCAGCAATCGCATACCCTTATTGAATAACGGCACCATCGATCTGGAGTGCGGCTCGACCACCAATTCGATTGCGCGGCAGGAACAGGTTGCATTCGGTCCGACCTACTTTGTGATCAATGTGACGGCAGCCGTCAAGAAATCATCCAACATCAATACCATCGCGCAGCTGGACGGCAAGACCGTATCGACGACATCGGGTACAACCTCCGTGCCCTTGTTGAAGGCATACAAGAAAGCCGGCAACGCGCAGGTGAAGGAAATCTACGGCAAGGATCATGCAGAGGCTTTCCTGTTGATGGCCGATGACAGGGCGGCCGCATTCGTGATGGACGACATCCTGCTGGCAGGACAGATCGCCAACGCCAAACGACCTGGAGACTACAAGATACTGCCGGAATCCCTGCGTCAGGAGCCATACAGCATGATGTTGCGCAAGGGCGATCCGCAGTTCAAGGCCCTGGTGGATAAATCGATCACTGCAGTCATGCAATCGGGCGAAATCGACAAGATCTACGCCAAATGGTTTACGACGCCGATTCCGCCCAAAGGCCTGAACCTGAATTTCCCGATGACGCCGGCGATCAAGGAAGCGTTCAAGCACCCGAACGACAAGGGTATCTGAACCGGGACGTCGCCATGAATGCAGCGAGGAGGGCGAGAGCATGAATCTTGGCATTTTCCTGGAGCAGGTTCCTGACGGTGACGGCACCTGGGGCTATATGCTGTTGTCAGGATTGGGCTGGACGCTGGCGGTCGCTTTCTTTGCGTGGATATTTGCGTTTGTGCTGGGCTCGCTGATCGGTATTGCGCGAACGACGGAAAAGCGCTGGCTGGTGGGTCTGGGCGGCGCCTACGTCGAATTGTTCCGCAACATTCCGCTGCTGGTGCAATTTTTCGTCTGGTACTTTGTGATTCCGGGTTTGGTCCCCGCCGTCAAGACCTGGGTCATCACGCTGGATCCGACGATACATCAATTCGTCACGGCCATCATCTGCCTCGGATTTTTTACCTCGTCGCGCATCGCCGAACAAGTGCGCTCCGGCATACAATCGCTGCCGCGCGGCCAGCGCAATGCAGGGTATGCGCTGGGATTGACGGGCATGCAAACCTATCGTTTCGTCTTGTTGCCGATGGCGTACCGGATCATCATCCCGCCGCTGACATCCGAGCTGATGAACCTGATCAAGAATACTGCTGTAGCGTATTCGATCGGCCTGGTTGAACTGTTTTTCCGCACGCGGGAAATGGGCGAGATGACCTTCCGTTACTTCGAAGCATTTGGTGCTGCGACCCTGATGTACGTGGTCATTGCCATGCTGGCCAATCGCGTGATGGCATTGGTGGAGCGACGCACTGCCGTGCCCGGATTGATTGCCGGAGGCAAGCATGGGTGATCTCGATTTTGATGTGATCAGTCGCACCTGGCCTTATCTTTTAAGCGGCCTCAAATACACGCTGCAACTGACATTAACGGCGGCAATCGGCGGCGTCCTGTTCGGTACGCTGCTGGCGCTGGCACGTCTGTCTTCATTCAAGTCGCTGGCATTCCTGGCCGCCGCCTACGTGAATTTGATGCGTTCGATTCCGCTGCTGCTGGTGATCTTCTGGTTTTATTTTCTGGTGCCGGTCGTACTGCAAACGATTACAGGATCGGAGCGGCCGGTGCAGTTGGGGGCTGATCGATCTGCCTACATTACCTTCATCATGTTCGAGGCGGCTTATTTTTGCGAGATTATGCGTGCCGGTATCCAGAGCATTTCAAAGGGACAGGTGAATGCCGCCTACGCGCTGGGTTTGTCTTATGCGCAAGCTATGCGGCTGGTCGTGCTGCCGCAAGCCTTCCGCAATATGCTGCCGATCCTGCTGACGCAAACCATCGTGCTGTTTCAGGATGTCTCGCTGGTGTCGCTGCTGAACGTGACTGATTTTGTCGGTGCCTCGGTCAAGATCGCGCAACGCGACAGTCGCGTGGTTGAAATGTATCTGTTTGTCGCCATCGTTTATTTCGTACTCAGCTTCGCACTGTCGAGCATGGTCAAGCAATTGCAAAAACGTATCGCCATCATTCGCTAGGGACAAGAACATGATTGAAATGAAAAATGTGAGCAAATGGTATGGCAGCTTTCAGGTCCTGAACGATTGCACGACGAGCGTTGCGAAGGGCGATGTGGTCGTGGTGTGCGGCCCATCCGGTTCGGGGAAATCGACATTGATAAAAACAGTCAACGGACTGGAGCCGTTTCAAAAAGGCAGCATTACGGTCGATGGCATTTCGGTCGGCGATCCGAAAACCAATCTGCCGGCCCTGCGCTCCCGCATAGGCATGGTGTTCCAGAATTTCGAGTTGTTCCCCCATCTTTCCATACGTGAAAATCTGACGCTGGGACAAATCAGGGTGCTGGGCCGTAGCGAAGAAGAAGCTGCCGAGCGCGGTCTGAAGTATCTTGATCGGGTAGGCCTGATTGCACAGAAAGACAAGTTTCCGGGGCAGCTATCCGGCGGTCAGCAACAGCGTGTGGCGATTGCCCGTGCCTTGGCGATGGACCCGATTGCGATGCTGTTCGACGAACCGACCTCGGCGCTCGATCCCGAAATGATCAATGAAGTGCTGGATGTCATGGTCGGTCTGGCGCAGGACGGCATGACGATGATGGTGGTCACGCATGAAATGGGATTTGCCAGAAAAGTGGCGAATCGCGTGATTTTCATGGATCAGGGAACGATAGTCGAAGATTGCACGAAAGACGAATTCTTCGGCACCGTGCGTTCGGATCGCGCGCGCGATTTTCTGGCGAAAATTATTCATTAGCTACTTCCTGGCGCGATCATCTTGTCTTGTTGCCACGACGAGGCATTTTCGCAATGCGAACGGGTAAAATAGCGGCAGTCCGAACAACGAGCTGCCATGATCATGAATTCTGCATCCACCCGACCTTCCAGCATCACCATCACGCGTCCTGACGATTGGCATCTGCACTTGCGCGATGGCGCGACGATTGCCTCCGTTCTGCCCGATACTGCGCGGCAATTTGCGCGCGCCATCGTGATGCCGAATCTCAAGCCGCCGGTGACCACGACGGCGCAAGCGGTCGCTTACCGCGAACGTATACTGGCGGCCTTGCCGGCCGGCATGCAGTTCGAGCCCTTGATGACCCTGTACCTGACCAACAATACGCCGCCGGAAGAAATCCAGCGTGCCAGGGACAGTGGCGTGGTGCATGCGGTCAAACTGTATCCGGCCGGTGCAACCACCAATTCCGATGCGGGCGTCAGCGATTTGTCCAAATGCTATAAAACGCTGGAGGCCATGCAAAAAATCGGCATGCCTTTTCTCGTGCATGGTGAAGTCACCGATCCGAATGTGGATATTTTTGATCGCGAAGCCGTGTTCATTGACCGCGTGATGCAACCGCTGCGTCGCGACATGCCTGAATTGAAAGTGGTTTTCGAACACATCACTACCAAAGATGCGGCGCAATACGTGGCCGAAGCGGACCGCCACGTCGCTGCGACGATCACCGCGCATCATTTGCTGTACAACCGCAATGAAATTTTCAAAGGCGGAATCCGTCCGCATTATTACTGCCTGCCGGTATTGAAACGTGAATTGCACAGGCAGGCGCTGGTGGCGGCAGCAACTTCCGGCAGCAACAAATTCTTCCTCGGCACCGATTCCGCGCCGCACCCGAAAGGCCTGAAAGAACACGCCTGTGGTTGTGCCGGTTGCTACACCGCCTTGCATGCGATGGAGTTGTACACGCAAGCCTTCGATCAGGCGGATGCGCTGGACAAACTGGAGCAGTTTGCCAGTTTCAACGGCCCGGATTTTTACAGTTTGCCGCGCAATACCGGCACCATTACCTTGCGACGTGAAGAGTGGCAAGTGCCGGGCGAGTTGCCCTTGGGCGAGACGACGCTGGTGCCATTGAATGGCGGAGAGACGATAGGCTGGAAGTTCGTTTGAGCATGTGTGCGGTCGAGCCATCTTTATCCGGCCGAACTGGAACGACAGCGATGATGGTTCGATGAAGCAGTCTTTTCTGGATGGCATTATCTGGTCCAGGCCGTGGCTTGCCAGTGTGCGCGCCACGGGCGAGGCAATCGCGCAGGCACCCGACTGGCGGCTGGAATTAAACCGCCGAGTAGCCGCGCTGGGTGTGCGCAATCATCGTGATTTGCCGATTCAATTCGTTGCGCAATCCGACTTGCCTGCGGGCCTGGCATATGAAGCCTTCATCAGCCAGACCGGCTGCGTGCCTACCCGCGACAATCTGCACGATTTTTTCAACGCGCTGGTATGGCTGACCTTCCCGCGCATCAAAGTCCAGTTGAACGCCTTGCAAGCCCGCGAGATCGAACGCGCCGCAGCGGAAAACACGACCAAACCACGCGGCAAGTTGCGCGATGCTGCCACCATATTCGATGAAAACGCCGTGCTGCTCCTGACCGCCAGAAGCGAACTGGTGCAAGCCTTGCGCGCGCATGAGTGGGAACAGGTATTCGTCAAACGACGGAACGACTTTGTTCAGGACTGCGAGGTTTTTCTATTCGGCCATGCCTTGATGGAAAAGCTGGTTGCACCGTACAAGGCGATTACCGGCCATGCGTGGATCGTGACACTGGATATGCCTGATGCCGCGCTGGCGGCTGCAGATACGGATGTGCGGCAGTGGATCGATATCACAGTCGCACGGCAACTGGCGCAAGGCTTGAGTACTGCGGATTTTTCACCCTTGCCGGTGCTGGGCGTGCCCGGCTGGTGGCCGGATCAGGACGATGCATTTTATCGGGACGTCAGCGTTTTCCGGCCCAAGCGGCGCAGCTTAACGTCGGATGTGTCTTGCCTGGAAAATATGCAAAAGTGATTTGCTCTTGAGGTCGCTGCATGACGGCAGTACGTTGGGAAAACCAGTCTTCCTCTCAAAAAAAATGCCTGCAATTAGCAGGCATTTTTTGTTTGGCACAAACATCGGGCCGCGGGTGACTACTTGATCAATCCAGTCAATCAAGCTTGATTCTGATTCCCACCAGCACCAGATTGTTGAGCAAGCCGCCGCGGCCGAACTGGGCATCGTAATTGGCGTACCAGCTCATCCGGCGGTTGATGGCAGTCGATATACCGACGCCGGTCCAGCCGGTATTGCGCGCCAAACCAATTCCCTGTACCGCAAAACTGCTGCCCGGTGCGGCGGCAAATGAGGCTTGAAAATCCAGCTTGCCGTCAGTCATCGCATGCTGCCAGGCGGCGTAGGTCTGCACCGTACTGCGACCGGCAAACCAAGTGACGTCAGACTCGGCACGCACACCCAGCTGCGCCATCCATTGGCGATAATTCTGACTGCCTGCGACCAAACCGAAGCTGCCGCCGCTCTCGGCAAAAGCACCGCGCTGCAAATGATCGTAGCTGATGCCGGCAAACGGCGTGACCAGGGTGTTGGGGGATGCTTTCATCGCGTATCCTGTTTCAGCGTAAGCCGACAGCATGCGGTCCGTATGCGAGGCTTGCAGGCTTTCGATTTCGGCCCCGGCCAGCGCTACGCGGTCGACGGTGCTCGACACCGTCGCCGCACCGATACGGCCAGCCACGTAGGCCTTGCTGTTGCCGGCAGTGTCGGCCGCCGGGATCGTATAACGCCCGTATAGGGAGACACTGACATCCTGGCCCTTGGCGGTGCCGCCAATGCGATCAAAGCTGGCCTTGCTGTCGGAGTATGACAATGCTGCGCCAGCGATCGCATGTTCGCCCAGCCGGGTATCGACGCCGAACTGCCCGCCCCACAGCCCGGTGTCGCCAGAGGCATAGCCGCTTTGCGCCAGTTTGCCGGAGGCGCCGAAAGTGGAGCCCCACAATCCTGTTTTTACTTGCTTGTCCTGACTGCCCAATAAGGCCATGCGATCGGACAGGGCGCGATTGACGGTCTGCGATTGCTGGAACGTCAATGCCTGCGATGAGGCATGAATCTGCCCGGAAAGGCTATCCAGCGCATCTCCCAGCGCTGCGATGCTGGCCGTCTGCTGCAGTGCTGCCGCACTGGTGAGCAAGGCGCTGCCGTTGGGATTGGCGGCTGCGGAAGCATCTGCAATCAGCATGGCCTGTTCGACATTGGCTGCGGTATTGGTACGGGTGGCATCGCCCGCAAACGCTTGCGCGGCAACGGAGGTGGTGGAGACGCGGCTGATGGTCAGATCGACATCCTTAACCGTATATGTAACCTTGGCCGTCAGCAACGGCGGGAAAGCGGTCCCTACCGTTTGAAAGCCGATATCGCCGAACTTGCCGGCGACCGTACCAGCGCTCAAGACGGTCTTTGGCGTGTTGCTGGCTTGCGCTGTAACATAGTTGTTGGCATTGCCGCTACCAGTCGGTACGGTCGCCACCAGATGCGAATTGCCCAGCGTTGCGGTGCCGCCGACCACCAGCGTTGAATTGATATCGTTTGCCAGGATCGACGCCGCCGAGCCCGTGTAATTGCCTGTAATCGTCAGGCCTGTACCGGTATTGCTCAGACGACCGCTATTGCTGACGTTGCCACCGATCTGGCCACCATCGCCGGACAGGTTGCCGGCTGCGTCGATTTGCACGCCGGAGCTGACCGATCCGGTGATATTGAGCGTACCGCCAGAAATCCGGCTGTTGCCGCTATAAGTATTACTGCCGGATAAGGTCAAGTTACCCGTGCCGTTTTTGATCAGCCCTGCATCGCCACCGATGTCATTGCTGAAGGTCGATGACATGCCATTAAAACTGACATTCACATTCGACCCCAGCGCCAGACTTTGCGCAAACAAGGCTGGGCCATTGATCGCCTTGCCGGCGTTCAGCAAGCCCCAGCCGTAGGTCGCTGTATCGCCCATGCTGGTAGCGGTGGATAAAATCGTTTGTCGTAACAAATCCGCATTCATCCACGGGTAAGCTTGTTGCACCAGTGCCAGTGCGCCGGTCACGACCGGCACTGCAAAGGAGGTGCCGTACACCCGGCCGCCGGCAGTGGGCGAGACAAAATCGCCGGGCGCTGCCAGGCACCAGTTGGCGGCGACGCCGCAGCGGTTGGCATAGCTGGAAATAACACCGGGCGTTGTATCCGCGCTGGAAAATCCCTGTCCGCCGCCGACCGCATTGACGGCCGTGACTGCCAGCCAGCCGGCTTGCAGACCCGGATACAGCGTCGGCAAGCCCGCCGTCATGCTGGGCTGGCTGCTGTAATCGTTGCCGGTCGCCCAGACGAACAATGAACCCTTGGAGACGAAAGGCTGGTAAATATTGTTATACGTTGCGGCATTGGATGGCGCGGCAATGGAGCCTACTGTAAGGGACTGGTTGAAAATCCGCACGCCACTGTTGTACAGACGATCATAGATGGCCGTATTGAGTTGCACGCCGTTAGTGCTGCTACCGGCAGCGATACCATGGATACGTACATCCGGTGCGATGCCGGTATTCGTGCCGCCCAATGCTTCCGCCACTTCGGTGCCATGCAGATTGCCGGTTCCGCTAGCGCCGACAAAACCTCCCAACGAATACACGTCTTTGCTAATGCGTCCCGCAAGCTCGGGAGCGGCGACGTTGAAATCGGTATCGACCACTCCGACTGTCACGCCGGCGCCGGTAATGCCGCGTGCATGCGCTGCGTCGGCGTTACTGAGATCGCTGGCGACATAGGAAGGGCCGCCATTGCCTGGATTTCGCGCACTCCCGCCACCGCCGCCACCGCAACCGGAAAGCACAGCCGAGATCGACATGGTGAGCAGGGAAAGCTGAAAAGGAATACGGGCTAAAGGGGTTCGGGAAGAAGTACGGAATGTGTGCTGGTTGCTCATGGCGATCTGTATGGTTGCAAGAGGGAGGCTGGTGCAAAACTCCACAACAAGGCAGGCACAGAATGACGGTTCGGCAGATAAGGCGATGGTGCGTTGATGGCGCAGCGAAGGTATTTTTCGCTGGCAAAAGAAATCAATCAAAAGAGATATGGCAGACCCTAGGCATCGTCTCTTTTTTCATGAATTGAAAGGCCGTTATTCTGTAGCAGGCGAATCATCAATGCAAAAACCAATCCGCCGACCAGAACTGCAAGCCTGACTTTGTTTGGATGCCGCCGATCATAAGGGGGTGGGGATGTCTTTTCCCGACAAAACCTTGTCAATATCCGCCAACATGCATGGAACTTGTTGGTAAGTTGTCGCATAGTAAATATATGCGATGACGTTCATGAAACACTGCTGACAGACAATTATCAGGGCATCAATATTGCACTCGGTATTACATTGTGGGGAGATGTGCCGATCAGCCAACTTTTGCTTGATGCAAGCGGATGATCGGTTGAAGAGGTGACCGGAAGTAAGTCGCAATGTATCTGCGTACCCGACAACGCAATCCAAAGCGTAGGGTGGAAAAGCAAAGCGCATTCCACCAAACCCACGTCTCGATACATCTCATTCGAAATGCCCTCCTTCGGAGGAAGACGCTGCGCTTTTCCTCCCTGAGTCAATTTGCCTGCACCACCCGACAGCACAAGCCAAACTGCCGTGCTTACGTCAGCTCAAGTCCGTCAGCGTTAGCGAAACTGTAATTAATAGTATGAAGAAGGGGATACTGGCGCCGTGGTTTAAACTTTATCGCCATGCAGGATGGAGTGACTGGCAATCTGCGAGTCAGGAGCTGGTTTGAGGGGTGATCGAGGTGAGTTTCGCATCATGGATGGCGCACTGCTAGCGTGACGCTGCATGCGACTCGAACAAGGGAATGCCGCGCAGGATCTTGTTTTGCATATCTTCTATGAATGCTTGCGGTCCGTAACCCAGGGTTTCGCCAGCCTGCTCGTAAAAGAAGGGCCTCCCGGTTTGGCGGCTGAAGTTCATCATCCATTCCAGCTCTGTCGCAGTCAGATCGCGTCCGCCATAGGCCAGCCGGTAAGCTGCGTGGCCGCGCCAGGTGGTTTTCACGATGATCACGCCCAGCTCGGTGGGTTTGAAGGAATCCGGAAAGGGGCTGTCGGAGTCGACCCAGCCGCAGGAAAACTGGCGGCAGGGAGAATCCGGTCGCGTTTCATAAATACTGCAACCGCCGTCGCGCACGAAATGGCAGCGCACGCCGGGTTTCATTTCATGTCCGTAGATCGTCGACGCCAGCCAGCCGTCGCAGCACGCAGTGCAATCCCCGCATGCACGTGGCGCATTGCTGGCAGCTTGCGGCTTGACGGGCGCTATCTGTATGACCTGGCCGCAGCATTTCTTGTATTTCTTGCCGCTGCCGCAAGGGCATGGATCGTTTCTACTGGGTTTCACTGCGCGAACTACCTTTCATGGCAAGGCGTCATTATGATGCGAGTACATTTTTTTTGCTGTATTGCCTGCAACGGCTGCGCGAGAAAGTTATTCACGACTCCGGAATACAAAAAAGACACCCGAAGGTGCCTTTTTGTAAAGCAGTTCAAACCAAGCAGGCTAGGCCTGCCGGGAATTAGAACTTGTGACGAACACCAACTGCGAACATCGAGCCGCTTTGGTCAGCTACTAATGCGTTCAACTTTGCATTTTTGTCGTTCGACGTGTGCGAGTAACCAGCGTACAGGTTGGTGCGCTTCGACAGGTCGTGTGCATACATGATACCAGCACGCTTCGAATCACGATCGTTTGCCTTCACGCCACCGAAGGTGCGCGTATCGTTGACTGTGTACGAAGCCATGATCGAGCCAGCTGCGCCAACTTTTGCGCTTACGCCCAGCATGTAGTTGCGGTATTTGTTATCAACATTGCCAGCTACAGGCTGATTTTTAGAGTCGCCGTATGCTGCGTGCAATTTCGCTACGCCGAAGTCATAGGTTGCGCCCAGGAAGGTCATTTTATCCTTGCTGTTTTTTACAGGCTTGAAACCAGGAGCACCAGCTGTTGAATCGTCACCCGACATGTAGCCGAATTGAACGTTCAATGGGCCGTTAGCGTAGCCAAGGTTCAGACCGTAGTTGCTGTCTGCGCCGGTGCGGCCAGCTTGCTCACCGAAAGCATAGTGTGCGCCGAATTTGAAGCCGCTGTACGAATTGCTGGTGTACTTGATCGAGTTGGAGATACGGCCATTGTCGCCCTTCAATGCGGCATTGAAGAAGATTGCGCTGATAGGAGCGATAGTACCGCCGTCACCGAACGGATCGATTGCGTCGTATGCATCTTTGATAGCCGAAACTTGGCGACCCAGATTCACAGCGCCGAAGTTGCCGGACAGGCCAACGGTAGCGAAACGGTTGAATGCAGTCTTGCCATCCACTTGGCTAAGTACGCCAGTGTCAGCAGCAATTGTTTGTTCCAGCACGAAGTTGGCTTTCAAGCCATTGCCCAGATCTTCAGTGCCTTTGAAACCAATACGGCTAGCCGATTGGTTGCCGGAGGTTACGCCGTTCAGGCGATCATTGGCGCCTGCGCCAGTGTCTTGGCTGGTGATACCCATGTCAACGATACCGTAGACGGTGACGGACGATTGTGCCGATGCAGCACCTGCGAATGCGCCCAATACGGCTAATGCCAGAAGCGATTTTTTCATTTAAAAGTTTCCTCAAATGTTGTTTTAGAAATACACACTTGCCAGCAAGTGATGCACATAGATCCTGCGGAGCTGCCTGCCTTGCGGAATCCTTATTGCAAGGCGACGTTCTGATTGAAACAAATTAGCCCGGCAGTGACAACCAAAATATCAAAAGCGCATGGTTGAAAGGGTGTAAGTGACGTTTTTTTGCAACAAAGCGGTGCGACGCTACGCCAAAACGAGGCGTGCGTGACATGTGATATTGCGGGTAATGTTGTTGTATTTGCATGGGAGGCATCGCAATGTGAGCCATCCGGCATCGGTCCGCGAGAAGCGTCAAGTTAAAAAATATGGCTGATCCCGGCTGAAATACCGGTTTGCCGGGTTTGACTGCCAGACGGCAGAGAGGCAAGCCCATGCAATACGGCTTGATCGATATCGGCATACAGGCTGGTGCGCGGCGACAGGGCGTAAGTGGCGCCGACGATCAGCAGATTGCGTCTGGCGATTTCACTTTGCGCGGTTTCCAGCGTGGTGCGGTAATAGCCGGCCGTCAGGCTGGCGGCGGGGGTGAAATCGTAGCGCGCGCCCAGCCAGATGTTTTTGGCCTGACTGGTGATGGCCGTTGTGGTCTTCAGATAGCCGCCGGTAATGCGGAGGGCATCTATCTTGTAACCGCCGCCGAAGGTGGTCTGGTTTTGCTCGCGGTAGTCGGAGGCAGCGACAGTGCCGATGTTCGGGTTTTGCCGAGTGTAGGCGCCGCCGACAGTGAAGGTGCCGTCATTGTAGACGAGCCCCACAGCCTTGGCCGCTTGGTTGCGGTTGCTGCCGGGGACTTCGCCCATGATGTATTCCGCGCTGGCAGTAAAACTGCCGAACTTGCCGAAGTACTGGGCGCCATTGCTGAAGCGGGGACCGTCCACGGTTCCAAACGGCCGACTTACCCTGCCATCCAGATTGCCGGCGACTGCGCCCGCCAGCGGAATGATATGGACATAGCGATACTGAAAAGGCTCGTAGGCATAAACTGCCTTGCAGGCAACCGATGGCTGGCGGCCGAAATCGAGCGAGCCGAAAGAGCCGGCGATGCCGATGGATGAAATCCGGTTGAACAGGCGGTTGGCCTTGTTGTCGAGTTCGCCGGTGCCGGTGTTAAAGCCGCTTTCCAGGTGGAAGTGCATATTCAAGCCACCGCCCAGATTTTCCATTCCCTTGATGCCGAGACGGTTGTTGTAATACTCGCCGTTAGACCCCAGCTTTGTGGTGCTGCCCCCGCTTGCAGTGGTATTCGTTACATGACGTATGCCGCTGTCTATGGTGCCGTACATACTAATAGATGAAGGTGCACCATCGTTGATGAAGGCGGTTTCGGAGGTGCTGGCGTCGGTCGGCTGCGGACTCCCATCCTTTTTGAAGGTGCCGTAAATAGTCATGGCCGGCTGTGCATCGGCCGTTCCGGCAAGGAAGCCGATGCATGTC
Organism: Herminiimonas arsenicoxydans; assembly: GCA_000026125.1. Taxonomy (GTDB): domain Bacteria; phylum Pseudomonadota; class Gammaproteobacteria; order Burkholderiales; family Burkholderiaceae_D; genus Oxalicibacterium; species Oxalicibacterium arsenicoxydans. The sequence goes on from CU207211.1 coordinate 234,711, forward strand.
AACAGGAGGTGTGCGATTTTCATTTTTATAGTGGAAGAAGAGGCCTGTTATCTTTTCGGATTGTTGGTGTATAACGTTCCGCAATTCACAGATTACTGATACAGGCTAAGTGAAGTTCGTACAAATTCTTTTTGACATGCGTTAGCATTTCGCAAAAGACGGCCAGTATTGAGATGGCATGTCGCCCCCTTATAACAAACCTTACCTTGAGCAGGATATGGAATACATAAGTCCTTTTGATCGCTTCATCCGGCATTTCGATAGCGCTTTGCGCGTGATGAGCGGCGTGTCCGCCGCTTCGCGCCCGAGTCCGGCAAGCGGTGTTGCAGATGGTGTGCTGGACGATGCCGAGCGCCGGCATAGTGCAGGCCTGATGCGGGTCAATCATGTCGGCGAGGTGTGCGCACAGGCGCTGTATCAGGCGCAGGCGCAGTTCGCGCATAGCGATGCCATCAAGCAGCAATTTGAACTGGCCGGTCGCGAAGAGGAGGATCATCTGGCGTGGACTGCGCAGCGTTTGCGCGAACTGGGCTCGCATCCAAGTTTATTGAACCCCCTCTGGTATGCCGGCGCCTATGCCCTGGGTACGGTTGCGGCGAAGCTGGGCGATGCACGCAGTCTGGGTTTTGTGGTGGAAACCGAGCGTCAGGTTGAGGCGCATCTGAATGAGCATATGAACCGCTTGCCGCCGCAGGATGCGAAGTCGCTGGCAGTAGTCGCTCAAATGAGTGCCGATGAAGTGGCGCATGGCTCCGCTGCGCAAGCCCTGGGTGCGCAAGCTGTGCCGCCGCTGGCGCAAAAAGGCATGCAGGCGATATCCAAGATCATGACCACGACTGCTTATTACATTTAAACAGGCGGGAGGCTCCTGGAGCCGACGCTTGCAGTCAGCTCCAGGAGGAAGGCAGATTGGTCTTGCGTGTGACTTTTTCAGTCGCGCGCGGGAAATCAGATGGCAGCAGGTGCTGCGTCGTCCACGATCTCGAACGAGTGTGTGATTTCTGCAGTTTTCTCCATCATGATCGACGCCGAGCAGTATTTGTCGTGCGAGAGCTTGATGGCGCGCTCCACCACATTGGCTTTCAGGTTGCGGCCGCTGACGGTGAAGTGGAAGTGGACCTTGGTGAAGACTTTCGGATCGGTTTCTGCGCGTTCCGATTTGAGCGAGACTTCGCAGCCGCGTACGTCCTGGCCGCTCTTGCGCAGGATCACGACCACGTCGTAGGCGGTGCAGCCGCCGGTACCCAGCAAGACCACTTCCATCGGGCGCGGCGCCAAGTTGCGGCCGCCACCTTCCGGCGCGCCATCCATCGCGACGACGTGGCCGGAGCCGGTTTCAGCCAAAAAAGTCATGCCGGACAAGCCGGTCCAGCGTACTGTGCATTCCATGGTTTTCTCATTCAGTTACGTTTAGTTGTGTCATTGTAACTGTTTGGCCGGAGTTCAATCAGCGTGAAAGTCACCGGAGCGATGCGACGTTTGTCTTGCAAGACGCACAATGGGCAAGGCCGGCACGAGAAAATGCTTGTCCCGGGAAGATTAAATTTGACGCTAAGTCCTTGAAAAGACTATAATCTGCGGTTCTTTCGTTTGCTCAGGAAGAGATAACAAGGCCGAGTACGCGGGCAAACAGGGCAGCAGGGCGCGCGTAACCACCATTTGAGCGATTTAATTATTTAGGAAGTCATCATGAAAACCTTCTCCGCTAAAGGACACGAAGTCCAGCGCGATTGGTTCGTGATTGACGCGACGGACAAAGTCCTCGGACGTGTTGCCAGCGAAGTGGCACTCCGACTGCGCGGCAAACACAAACCGGAATTTACCCCTCACGTCGATACAGGCGACTTCATTGTCGTCGTCAACGCAGGCAAGCTGCGCGTGACCGGTACCAAAGCAACAGACAAAACATACTATCGCCACTCTGGTTATCCAGGCGGTATCTATGAAACCAACTTCAAGAAAATGCAAGAGCGTTTTCCAGGTCGTGCGCTCGAGAAAGCGGTCAAGGGCATGTTGCCTAAAGGCCCACTCGGCTACGCGATGATCAAGAAGCTCAAAGTGTACGCTGAGGAAACTCATCCGCACGCCGCGCAGCAACCAAAAGCACTTGAACTGTAAGGAACGGACATGATCGGTAACTACAACTACGGAACCGGCCGTCGCAAAAGTGCAGTGGCTCGCGTTTTCATCAAATCGGGCTCCGGCCAGATCGTCGTCAACGGCAAGCCAGCGAATGAATACTTTTCGCGCGAAACCGGCCTGATGGTGATTCGTCAACCTCTGGAATTGACCAACAATGTCGAAACTTTCGACATCATGGTCAACGTCAACGGTGGCGGCGAATCCGGTCAAGCGGGCGCTGTGCGTCACGGCATCACCCGTGCACTGATCGACTACGATGCAACCTTGAAACCAGAGCTGTCGAAAGCCGGCTTTGTTACTCGCGATGCACGTGAAGTTGAACGTAAAAAGGTTGGTCTGCGCAAAGCTCGTCGCGCAAAACAATTCTCCAAGCGTTAATATTCACGACAGTGCGCGCGTTTTCAGCGCACCGAAAAGCCGCCTGGTTTGCACCTGGCGGCTTTTTTCATCTGGGTCCCGTTTGTTCAAGCCCGGGTGTTACATCTTTTCCTGCGGTCGCCCAAGCAATGCGGCGGCATCGCCTGTTAAAATAAAACGAAGTAAAGTTTGCTAGGAAGAAACATGATCAAGGTTGGCATCGTCGGTGGTACCGGTTATACGGGCGTCGAGTTGTTGCGTATTTTGGCGACACACCCGGAAGTCGAATTGACTGCAATTACCTCGCGTAAAGAAGATGGGTTGCCGGTTTCCGACATGTTTCCATCGTTGCGCGGTCGCGTCGATCTGGCGTTTTCATCGCCGGACAAAGCTAAATTAACTGAATGCGATGTGGTCTTTTTTGCCACGCCGCATGGCGTGGCCATGGCGCAGGCACCGGAATTGCTGGCGGCCGGCGTCAAGGTGATTGATCTGGCTGCCGACTTCCGCTTGCAGGACACGGCTGCGTTCGAGAAGTGGTACAAGATGCCGCACAGCTGTCCTGAGCTGTTGAAGGAAGCTGCCTATGGCCTGGTTGAACTGAACCGGGATGCGATCCGCAAGGCACGCATCGTCGGCAATCCCGGCTGTTACCCAACCACCATGCAACTGGGCTTGGCGCCGCTGTTGAAGGCTGATGTGATCGATGCATCGCATTTGATCGCCGATTGCAAATCAGGCGTGTCGGGTGCCGGTCGCAAGGCGGAAGTGAGCATGCTGTTTGCAGAAGCGGGCGATAACTTCAAGGCGTATGGCGTATCCGGCCACAGGCATTCGCCTGAAACGGTAGAACGCCTGCAGATCTTGACCGGGCAGAAGGTCGGTTTGCTGTTTGCGCCGCATCTGGTGCCGATGATACGCGGCATGCATTCGACGATGTATGCGCGTCTGACAAAAGAGATGGACAACGCCGCCTTGCAAGCCCTGTTTGAAAATGCCTACGCCAGTGAACCCTTCGTCGATGTGATGCCTTTTGGTTCGCATCCTGAAACGCGTTCCACGCGCGCGTCGAATATGTTGCGCATAGCCCTGCATCGTCCAAATGATGGCGACACCATCGTGATCCTGGTGGTGCAGGACAATCTGGTAAAGGGCGCCTCTGGCCAGGCGGTGCAATGCATGAATTTGATGTTCGGCCTGCCGGAAACCACCGGTTTGCTGCACGTGCCGGTGCTGCCGTAATGAAACGCGCGCAATAGCATGACGAAAGCAAGGCAGACACCAAAACCGGTTTTCAAATCATTGCAGCGCAAGCTATGGTGGCAGCGCTGGTCCATTTCCGCGCCGCGGATGACGATCAAGAATCACCTGCCCTGGCCTTTGCGTGTGATCGTGATTGCCGTCGTGCTGGGTTTGAGTGCGGCGATTGCGATGTGGGCCTACGATTTGGGGCGCAGCTTTACCGGTTTAAACAAGGGCGCAAGCGCGCCGCAACTGGCCGAGATTCAGGAGCAGATCAAGCAGATCAGCGCCGAGCGCGACCGCTTTCAAACCACGGTCAATGCAGCGGAAAGCCAGCTGAATATAGAGCGTTCGCTGCAGGCGCAGCTGACCTGGCAGATCAAGACGCTGGAGTCGGAAAACAGCAAGCTCAAGGATGATTTGTCCTTCTTCGAGAGCCTGCTGCCAACCAATACCGGGGTGCAAGGGATCACGATACGCCGTTTCAAGGCGGACATAGCTGAGCCGGGGCAATTGCGTTATCGACTATTATTAATGCAAGGCGGTAAACTGGTCTCTGATTTCATAGGGCACTACCAGCTGGTTGTGACACTGGTGCAGGAGGGCAAAAGTGCTATCATGACCCTCCCGAAACCGGACGCCGCCGATAAATTCAGGCTGTCGTTCAGGCATTATCAGCGTATCGAAGGGGTACTTGCCCTGCCAGAGGGTGCGACAGTCAAATCAGTCCAGATCAAGGTTCTGGAAAAAGGCACGATGCGTGCGCAGCAGTCTACAGATTTGTAAAGGAGCGTCATCATGTTTAGCCGGAAAACAAAAAGTACGATTGATAGTCTGATTGGCGCGGCAACAAATATTGCAGGTAATGTGCATTTCAAGGGCGGATTGCGCATCGATGGCTGCGTGAAGGGCGATGTGATCGCCGATGCGGATGAAACCAGCATGCTGGTGATTTCCGAACATGCCAAGGTCGAAGGCGAAGTCCGCGTTGCGCATTTGCTCGTCAACGGTGTTATCGTCGGACCGGTGTATTCGTCGGAATTGCTTGAATTGCAGCCGAAAGCCCGCATAACTGGTGATGTGCATTACAAGGCACTGGAGATGCATGGCGGCGCTGTTGTTTCGGGGAAATTGACGCACGATACGATGGAAGAGCCGATTTTGAAGCTGGCCATGCCCGTACTTGCTGCCAATAATACGTAAAGTCTGACTCAGGTCTATAATGAAGTATCGTTTTCCAGCAGGAGTTTGAAATGAATGCAATTGCCGAAATGCCATCCCCTATCCTTTTCAGCGACAGTGCCGCCGCAAAGGTTGCCGAACTGATTGAAGATGAAGGTAATCCGGATCTGAAGTTGCGCGTGTTCGTGCAGGGCGGCGGTTGCTCCGGCTTCCAGTACGGTTTCACGTTTGATGAAATCGTCAATGAAGACGACACCACTATGACCAAGAACGGCGTACAGCTGTTGATCGACTCCATGAGCTATCAATATCTGGTCGGCGCAGAAATCGATTACAAGGATGATCTGGAAGGCGCGCAATTCGTCATCAAGAATCCTAACGCAACGACAACTTGCGGTTGTGGCTCGTCCTTTACCGCCTGATCTCGCTCCCTCTTTGGGCCTCATGGCCTGAAACAAAAAAGCGCAGAAGATTCTGCGCTTTTTTTACGCCTGTATCGCGAGTGAAAACTCAGGCCGGATATAGTGCCCCCAAGATGCGCAAGCCGCGTGCTCCCGTTACCGAGGGCAGATTGCCCGGTTCGCGCATGTAAAAGCGCTGCGCCAGCCATGCAAAGGCCAGCGCCTCCATCTGATTCGGCGCCACGCCCAGCGCGGCAGTCGAGGCGACCCGTATCGATGGGTTGTGCAGTCTGAGCGCATAGTGGATCAGAGTCATCAGATAATCGTTGTAGGCGCCGCCGCCGCATACATAGACCGCCTGGGTTTGCGGCGCGTGCGTCTTGATTGCATCGCTCAAGGTGGTCGCCGTGAAAACGGCGAGTGTGGCCTGCACATCGGCGCTGTGTACCTGCGGGAAGTCGGCCAGCTTGTGCGCCAGCCAGGCTGGATGAAACAGGTCGCGCCCGGTGCTTTTGGGTGGCGGCATGCTGAAAAATGCTTCGTCGCGCAGTGCTTTCAACAGCGCGGCATTTACTTTGCCGGTTTTCGCCCAGTCGCCATTGGCGTCATAAGGCTGGCCGTTGTGCTGCGCTATCCATGCATCCATCAGGACGTTGCCGGGGCCGGTATCGAAGCCGATCACAGGCGCATTGCGATCGTGCGACAAGACGCTGATATTGCAGATGCCGCCGATATTGACGAGTACGCGGTTTTCTCCGGCGTCGCTGAACAGCGCGTGATGGAAGGCCGGCACCAGTGGTGCGCCCTGGCCGCCGGCAGCAATATCGCGACTACGGAAATCCGCCACCACATCGATCCCTGTCCATTCGGCCAGCGAGGCCGGATTGTTGGTCTGACGCGTGTAGCCGGCTTCCGGTCTGTGTCGTATGGTTTGCCCGTGTACGCCAATTGCCAGCACGTTTTCCGGCGCAATTTTCGCTTCGCGCAACAGTGTACTTACGCATTCCGCATAGTATTCGGCCAGCTGATGGGCGGCCAGGGCTTCGCGGTGGATTTCATCCGGCCCTGCCGTTTGCAGTGCCATCAGTTCGGCGCGCAAAGAGTCAGAAAACGCAACGTAGGCAGAGGCCAGGGTTTGTTGCGGCATGCCATCAGCGGAAAATGCGGCGAGCACGCCATCGACACCATCGAGGCTGGTGCCGGACATCAAGCCGATGAAAAGAGCGGAGCGGGAATCAGGAGTGGACATAAAAAAACCGTTCGTCGAGGAAAGGTGATTTTAAGTCACTCTGCATCGAACGAACGGTTTTTTGCTGCGGTTTTGCGCAGCGGAGGCGCTTTGCTTACTTGGCCGCCAGCCGGGTATTGTTGTTTTCCGGTATCAGCAACGCAAAGCGGTGTGACATCTCGCCGGCCACGTTGCGGAAGCGCTGCATTTGCGCGGCGGCCAACGGTGCGGCATTCGGGATGTCAACCGACATCGGATCGCGCGCCTCGTTGTTGACGCGGAATTCATAGTGCAAATGCGGGCCGGTCGACCAGCCGGTTGTGCCGACGTAACCGATCACCTGGCCCTGACTGACCTTGGTGCCTTTGCGCATATTGGGGGCGAAGCGGCTCATGTGAGCGTAGGCGGTGGAATATTTCGACCAGTGCTTGATGACGACCACATTGCCGTAGCCGCCTTGTGTACCGGCGAAATCGATGACGCCATCGCCGGAAGCGCGGATAGGAGTGCCAGTCGCGGCCGCAAAATCAACGCCTTTATGCGCTTTCCACTTGCCGGAAATTGGATGTTTGCGCAACGAGAAACCGGACGAAATACGTGAAAACTCAAGCGGTGATTTCAGGAAGGCCTTTTTCAATGATTTCCCGTCGAAACCATAATAGCCGCCGCTTTGCGGGCTGGCCGGGTCTTCAAACCAGACCGATTGATACGTTGCCGGGCCGTTCATGAATTCGCCCGCCAGTACGCGGCCGGCGTGTACGTATTCACCGTTTTGCCAAAAGGTTTCATAGACCACGTTGAAACGGTCGCCGCGGCGTAGATCGGAGCCGAAGTCGATATTGGTGGAAAACATGTCAACGATTTGCGAGGCAATGTTGTCGGGGATTTGCGCTGCATCGGTTGCGGCAAACAGGGAGGAGCGGATGGTGCCGGAGCGCATCTCGATGCGCTTTTCCATCGCGACCGGTACTTCGGCCGCCTTGAGACGATTGCCTTCGCGCGTAATCACGATATTCGTGAGCGCTTCGTTGCGGCCGGCGGTAACCGTACTGCTAAGCCAGTTCAACTCACCGTTTGCATCGGTTTGCGCCTGCACGCGTTTGCCGGCTTTCAACTGCATGACGCTGCGGGCAATCGGGTCTGACTTGATGAAGGCGGCGGCCTCGTTGTCGTCCACACCCAGGCGGTCGAGCAGGGTTGCCAGCGTATCGCCGGAACGCACCCGTTCTTCACTGATATAGTTTTGCGGCTTGGCTTCCAGCGCAGCGATCTGTTCGGCCAGATGCGGCAAGGCCAATTCCTGCGTAATGGATTTGATCGGCAGATTGTCTGCGTCGGGCGCCATAGGCGCCACGCCTGCGGCGCCAAAAGCGCATACTGCCAGCACTAGTGCGGAGCCGGAAATGACGCGTGTCTTGCGAGAGGAACCGAGTAAAAGACTTTTATAACGGGAGCTTGCGCTCAGGAATTTATTTAATGTGAACATGCAATAAGTTAAAATCTGCCGCTTGTTCAGTGCTCTTGCTTTTATTGTTGATGAACGGCAAGGTTATAAGTGCCTGAAAATCATATCGAAAAGCATTGTAACCACTTCTGCTTTTCTTACCTCTATTTCTTACACTTTTTTTTCCAAAACATGGACGTTTCTTCAAGTAGCAAAGCGACACTATTGCCTCTCTCCGACGCAGTGCAGGAGGCCTTGACGGTCGCCAAACGCGGTGTTGAAGAATTGTTGATCGAGTCCGAGTTTGCACAAAAACTGGCGCGTTCCGAACAAAGCGGTAAGCCTTTGCGCATCAAACTCGGGCTGGACCCTACCGCACCGGATTTGCACCTTGGACACACTGTCGTGTTGAACAAGATGCGGCAGCTGCAAGATCTGGGCCATCAGGTGATCTTTTTGATCGGCGATTTCACCTCGATGATAGGCGACCCGTCCGGCCGCAACATCACGCGTCCGCCCTTGACGAAAGAGCAGATCAGCGAGAACGCAAAAACCTATTTTTCGCAAGCCAGCCTGGTGTTGGACCCGGCGCGCACCGAGATACGTTACAACTCCGAATGGTGCGATCCGCTGGGCGCGCGCGGCATGATCGAGCTGTCGGCCAAATACACGGTGGCGCGGATCCTGGAGCGGGAGGATTTCACCAAGCGTTTTCAGTCGAATACGCCGATTTCGCTGCATGAATTCCTGTACCCGCTGATGCAGGGTTACGACTCGGTGGCACTGAAGTCGGATCTGGAGCTGGGTGGTACCGATCAGAAATTCAATTTGCTGGTCGGCCGCGAATTGCAAAAGAGTTACGGTCAGGAACAGCAATGCATTTTGACCATGCCTTTGCTGGAAGGTCTGGATGGCGTCGAAAAGATGTCCAAATCGAAAGGCAATTACATCGGCATCACCGAACCGGGCAATACAATGTTTGCCAAGCTGATGAGTATTTCAGATGTGATGATGTGGCGTTACTACGAATTGCTGTCTTTCCGTTCACTGGCTGAGATTACGCAGTTCAGGAAGGATGTCGAAGGCGGCCGCAATCCACGCGATGTCAAGGTCTTGCTGGCGCAGGAAATCGTCGCGCGTTTCCATTCGGTGCAGGCGGCAGAAGATGCGCTGGCCGATTTCGTCAATCGCTCCAAGGGCGGTATTCCGGACGACATTCCCGAGCTGGCCTTGAGCGGTGCGCCGCTCGGTATTGGTCAATTGCTGAAACAGGCGAATCTGTGTGCATCGACGTCGGAAGCCTTGCGCATGGTCGAGCAGGGCGGTGTACGCATCGATGGTGCGGTGATCAGCGACAAGGCCTTGAAAGTGGAGGCGGGCACCGTCGTGGTGCAAGTTGGCAAGCGTAAATTTGCACGCGTTACTTTGTCGTAATCAAACAGGTGTTCATGAATTGCTTTTGTAAAGATTTTGCATGATTGCCTTGTTGCAGCGCGTGACGCGCGCCAGCGTCGTGGTGAACGATGTCACGATAGGCGCCATCGGAGCGGGTTTGATGGTGTTGCTGTGCGCAGAGCGCGGCGACACGCCGAAGGAGGCGGATGCCTTGCTGGGCAAGTTGCTGGCGTATCGCGTGTTTGCCGACGATGCGGGCAAGATGAATCGCAGTGTGACGGATGTTGCCGGCGGTGTGCTGCTGGTGCCGCAATTCACACTGGCTGCCGATACCTGCTCCGGCACGCGCCCGTCTTTCACGCCGGCCGCCGCCCCGGAACTGGCGCGCAGTCTGTTTGATTATTTCGTTGCGCAGGCCGTCCAGCGACATGTGCAGGTTGCGACCGGCGAGTTCGGCGCCGACATGCAGGTATCATTGACCAACGATGGACCGGTGACATTCTGGTTGCAGGTCAAGCCGGCCATTTGACTGGTCGTTGTATTGTCGCCGGCAGCCAGTAAAATATAGTTACAGAAAACAGGCGGGCACATGATGAAATTATGGAGTGATACTTTCAAGGACGGCGCTGCGATTCCTGGTGCCTGCGCATTTTGCGTGATCGATCCGGTGACGCATGTCGCCTTGTCTGCGAATCAAAATCCGCACCTGGCGTGGAGCGATGTGCCTGCAGGTACAAAATCGCTGGCCCTGATCGTGCACGATCCCGATGTGCCCTCGCGCGGCGACGACGTGAACCAGGAAGGAAAAACAGTGCCCGCCGATTTACCGCGTGTCGATTTCTTTCATTGGGTGCTGGTTGATGTGCCGCCCGACACTACGCATATTGATGCCGCTTCATTCAGCGATGGCGTGACGCCGCGCGGCAAATCCGGCCCGGCGATCAGCGCGTCACCGATAGACGGTGCGCAGATTAATCCACGTCAGGGCCTCAACGATTACACCGGCTGGTTTGCGCAGGATGCGCAGATGGCGGGCGATTATTTTGGTTACGATGGCCCGTGCCCGCCGTGGAACGATGCGATCGTGCATCGTTATGTATTCACCTTGTACGCACTGGATATTGCGCGTCTGCCGCTGAATGGGAAATTTGGCGGTGCGCAAGCACGCGACGCGGTGGCCGGCCATGTGCTGGCGCAGGCCAGCCTCTGTGGATGGTATGGATTGAATCCGGCTGTGTCGCCGACAACGAAATAAAACATGACTGAAATACTGTTGATTCGCCACGGCGAAACCGATTGGAATGTCGAGAAGCGACTGCAGGGGCATCACGACATCGATTTGAATCGTGAAGGCGTGCGGCAAGTTGCGGCGCTGGGCCGTGCCTTGCTGGATGAGCCCCTGGATGCCATTTTTTCCAGCGACTTGAAACGCGCATTGGGAACGGCGCAGGGAATTGCGATACCGCGCGGCATGAGCGTGCAACTGCACAAAGGTTTGCGCGAACGCTGTTTTGGCGCCCTGGAAGGCTTGCTGCATCCGGAAATCCATGCGCGCTATCCGGACGAGTATGCTGCCTGGAAACGACGCGATATCGATGCAAATTATCCACCAGGTGAATTTCAAGCAGAAACGCTGCGTGAATTTTCAGCGCGCGCCATTGCAGCCATTACCGGCCTGGCGAATACGCCGGGCTGCCGGAAAATTGCCATCGTCACGCATGGCGGCGTGCTGGATTCCGTTTATCGTCATGCAAGGAATATGGGTTACGAACATCCTCGCGATTTCGATGTGCTCAATGCCAGTATCAATCGCGTCAGTTGGGATGGCGCGCATTTTCAGATACTGAAATGGGCCGACGTTGCACATCTTGCGCATGCGACGCTGGATGAAAGTGATAACGCCGCATAAGCAGATTGATAACAAAAATGCCGTGAAATACAACGTTTGCCCTATTTCATTGCATTTAATCCAAAACGCGCCTGACGCATGGACAGATGCAGATAAAATAGCGCTTTTCCCCACTGCCAGCCTGCGTCGTGAACATCGGCCCTTATTCCCTACCGAACAATGTGTTTGTCGCCCCGATGGCAGGGGTGACCGATAGACCGTTTCGTCAGTTGTGCAAGCAACTGGGCGCCGGTTATGCGGTGTCCGAGATGGCGGCTTCCAATCCGCGTTTGTGGGCGACCGACAAATCCACGCGCCGGACGAATCACGATGGCGAAGTGGAACCAAAGGCCGTGCAGATCGCCGGCGCCGATCCGCTGATGCTGGCTGAATGTGCAAAATTCAACGTCGATCGCGGTGCGCAAATCATCGATATCAATATGGGTTGTCCGGTCAAGAAAGTCTGCAACAGCTGGTGCGGTTCAGCCCTGTTGCAGCACGAATCACTGGTGGCGGAGATTCTCCAAGCCGTGGTCGCCGCAGTCGATGTGCCGGTCACGCTGAAGTTTCGTACCGGTTGGGATAGAGCGCACAAGAATGCGTTGAACATTGCACGTATTGCCGAGCAGAGCGGCATTGCGATGTTGACCTTGCACGGCCGCACGCGTGCCGATGGTTACAGTGGTGAAGCAGAGTACGAGATGATTGCCGCGGTCAAGGCAGCGGTATCGATCCCCGTTGTGGCAAACGGTGACATTACGACGCCGGAGAAGGCGAAATTCGTGCTGGAGGCCACGGGTGCTGATGCGATCATGATAGGTCGCGCTGCACAGGGACGGCCGTGGATATTCCGCGAAATCGTGCACTATCTGCGTACCGGCACGCATTTGCCGGCGCCGCTGATTTCTGAAGTACGCACCCTGATGGATGAGCATTTGCGCGCGCACTATGCTTTTTACGGCGAGTATCTGGGCGTACGTACGGCGCGCAAGCACATAGGCTGGTATGTGCGCGAGCTGATAGACGGCGAAGCATTTCGCCAGCAGATGAACCGTCTGGAAGATTGTGCACAGCAACTGGCGGCCGTGAATGAATTTTTTGAGTTGCAGCTGACCCACGGCGAACGGTTACAATATCGTCCGACTGAAGAAAAGTTGGCGGCCTGATAACCGGTCCGTTATTGTCATTGAGATGGCGATAGCCGGCTCCGGGAATTTATAAAAACGATTATAAAAACGCGCAATCAACGAACACATGAGCAAAGATAATATTCAAGACGTCGTCAAGAAAAGCCTGGAAAAATATTTCAGGGATCTGGGCGAGCAAATGCCATCGAATGTTTACGAGATGGTGGTATTTACTGTCGAAAAGCCGATACTGGAAGCCGTCATGGAACGTGCTGAAGGTAATCAGTCGCACGCCGCCGACATGCTGGGCATCAATCGCAACACCCTGCGCAAGAAGTTGCAACAGCACGATATGCTGTAAGGCGCGGGTAAAATTATTCATTGTAAAAGTAGTTCAAACGTCTGCTGCAATACCTTTCTTCCTGTTATTCGCGCAGGAAGTAAATAAGGCAAGGGCAACAAGCCCGCGAAGATAGATTGCCTTGCGCCTTTACCTTATTAAATTAGTTCACCTATCCCATCATGATCAAACAAGCTCTCATCTCAGTTTCCGACAAAACAGGCGTACTCGATTTTGCGCGCGCCTTGTCCGCCATGGGCGTCAACATTCTGTCGACCGGCGGTACCGCAAAATTGCTGGCGGAAAACGGTATCAGCGTGACGGAAGTTGCCGATTACACCGGCTTCCCGGAAATGCTGGACGGCCGTGTCAAGACGCTGCATCCGAAAGTGCACGGCGGCATTCTGGCGCGCCGTGATTTCCCCGAACATGTTGCCGCGCTGAGCAAACACGATATTCCTACCATCGACATGGTGGTCGTCAACCTGTATCCATTCCAGCAAACTGTGGCACGGGCCGAATGCTCGCTGGAAGACGCAATTGAAAATATTGATATCGGCGGCCCCGCCATGCTGCGTTCGTCCGCCAAGAATCACAAGGATGTGATCGTCATTTGCGACCCTTCCGATTACAGCCTGGTGTTGCATGAGTTGAACACCAACAACGGCGAAGCAACGTACGAAACCAAATTCGCGCTGGCGAAAAAAGTGTTCGCGCATACCGCGCAATACGATGGTGCGATCACCAACTATTTCACTTCGCTGGGTGCGGACAAGCAGCACGCGACGCGCAGTTCCTACCCAGCTACGCTGAACCTGCATTTTGAAAAAGTGCAGGAAATGCGTTACGGCGAAAACCCGCATCAGTCGGCGGCCTTCTATCGCGAAAGCAATCCGCAGGCAGGCGCACTGGCGAACTACGCGCAATTGCAGGGCAAGGAACTGTCGTACAACAATATCGCCGATGCAGATGCTGCATGGGAATGCGTGAAGACTTTCGATGAAGCAGCGTGCGTCATCATCAAGCATGCGAATCCTTGCGGCGTGGCAGTCGGCATTACGCCGTTCGAGGCTTACAGCAAGGCATTGCAAACCGATCCGACCTCAGCCTTTGGCGGCATCATTGCCTTCAATCGCGAAGTCGACGGCAATGCGGCGGAAGCGGTCGCCAAGCAATTTGTCGAAGTGCTGATTGCGCCATCATTTACCGAACAGGCGAAGAAAATATTCGCCGCGAAACAGAACGTCCGTTTGCTGGAAATTCCGCTCGGCGATGCAGTCAACAGTCACGACTTCAAACGCGTAGGCGGAGGCCTGCTGGTGCAATCGCCGGATGCGAAAAACGTGACATTGGCCGAATTGAAAGTCGTCAGCAAGAAGCAGCCGACGCCGCAGCAATTGCAGGATCTGATGTTTGCGTGGCGCGTTGCCAAGTTCGTTAAATCGAATGCGATTGTGTTCTGTGCCAATGGCATGACGATGGGCGTGGGCGCGGGCCAGATGAGTCGCATCGATTCGGCTCGCATCGCAGCGATCAAGGCGCAAAATGCAGGCTTGTCGCTGGTCGGGACCGCCGTTGCGTCGGATGCATTCTTCCCGTTCCGCGATGGTCTGGATGTCGTGGTTGAGGCCGGTGCAACTTCGGTGATCCATCCGGGCGGTTCGATGCGCGATCAGGAAGTCATCGACGCAGCTGACGAACACGGCATCGTGATGCTGCTGACCGGTACACGGCATTTCCGTCATTAAACAATAAATTAAGCAAAAAGCTTGATGCGACCAAGGTCGCATCAATCCTAACTCTGCCTACATACCCAATATGAAAATTCTCGGCATCGATCCCGGCTTGCGTACTACCGGTTTCGGCGTGATCGAGAAGCAGGGCAACAAGCTCAGCTACATCGCATCGGGCACCATCAAGACGCCCGATGCTGATTTGCCGCAGCGCCTCAAAACCATACTGGTCAGTGTTGCGGAAGTGATTGCAACCTACAAACCGGATTGCGCAGCGATAGAAAAAGTTTTCGTCAACGTCAATCCCCAATCGACTCTCTTACTCGGACAGGCGCGTGGCGCTGCGATTTGCGCATTAGTGGGTGCTGACTTATTTGTGGCCGAGTATACGGCCTTGCAGGTCAAGCAGGCAGTGGTGGGGCAGGGCAAGGCGCAAAAAGCGCAGGTGCAGGATATGGTGCAACGCTTGTTGAAGCTATCCGGTTTGCCCGGCACCGATGCCGCCGATGCGCTGGGTGTGGCGATCTGTCATGCGCATAGCGGTGAAGCCCTGAGCATGCTGGGCGCCCTGGCGCCGGAGCTGGCGAAAAAAGGCTTGCGCGTGCGCGGCGGCCGCCTGGTCGGATAATGCACGCTTACGCATTTAGCAATCTACAACCCTTACTACCAAGGTCGTCACGATGATAGGTCGTCTCTCCGGAGTTTTGCTCGAGAAAAATCCGCCGCAATTACTGGTCGATTGTAATGGTGTCGGTTATGAAGTCAACGTGCCTATGAGCACCTTCTACAATCTGCCCGGCCTGGGTGAAAAAGTCGCCCTGCTGACGCATCTGACGGTGCGCGAAGATGCGCACATTCTGTTCGGCTTCGGCACTGCGGAAGAACGCAATGTGTTCAAGCAGCTGGTCAAGATCACCGGCATAGGCGCACGCACTGCCTTGTCGATTTTGTCCGGCATGTCGGTAGCCGATTTGTCGAATGCCATTACCTTGCAGGAAGCCGGGCGCCTGACCAAGATTCCCGGCATAGGCAAAAAAACTGCCGAACGTCTGCTGCTGGAACTGAAAGGCAAACTCGGCGCCGATCTGGGCGCTGCCGGCGGTGTCATCCACAGCGATGCCACATCCGATATTCTGAATGCACTGCTGGCGCTGGGTTACTCCGACAAGGAAGCGCTGCTGGCGATGAAGCAGGTGCCGGCTGGTACCGGGGTTTCCGACGGCATCAAGCTGGCGCTGAAGGCATTGTCGAAAGCCTGAGTGCAGATGCCTTGTGATTAAATTCCGCCGCCCTCACGCTACAATGCGACCATGAGTATTCAAACCGACGATTTCAGCGAACAACGCGTCATTGCCGCTACGCCCGCTTCCGCCAACGAAGAGGCGATCGAGCGCGCACTGCGCCCCAAACAACTCGATGAATATGTAGGCCAGGAAAAAATCCGCGGCCAGCTGGAGATATTCATTACCGCCGCGCGGCAACGGCGCGAAGCGCTGGACCACACCTTGCTGTTCGGCCCGCCGGGTTTGGGCAAGACCACGCTGGCGCACATCATTGCGCGCGAAATGGGTGTCAATCTGCGCCAGACTTCCGGCCCGGTGCTGGAACGCGCCGGCGATCTGGCCGCGCTGCTGACCAATCTTGAGGCCAATGACGTCTTGTTCATCGACGAGATACATAGGCTGTCGCCGGTGGTCGAAGAAATTTTGTATCCGGCGCTGGAGGACTATCAGATCGACATCATGATAGGCGAAGGTCCGGCGGCGCGTTCGGTGCGGCTCGACCTGCAACCGTTCACATTGGTCGGCGCCACGACGCGTGCCGGCATGCTGACCAACCCTTTGCGCGATCGCTTCGGCATCGTGGCGCGGCTTGAGTTTTATACGCCGCTGGAATTGACCAGGATAGTCACACGCAGCTCGTCATTGTTGAATGCACCTATCGATGAAGATGGTGCATTCGAGATTGCCAAACGCAGTCGCGGCACGCCGCGTATTGCCAATCGCCTGCTGCGCCGCGTGCGCGACTATGCGGAAGTCAAAGGCAATGGCGACATTACCAAGGCTATGGCCGATGCCGCGCTGGTGATGCTGGATGTCGATCCGGTTGGTTTCGATGTAATGGATCGCAAGCTGCTGGAAGCGGTGCTGTTCAAATTCAACGGCGGTCCGGTCGGTCTCGACAATCTGGCTGCCGCAATTGGCGAAGAGCGCGATACCATCGAAGACGTACTGGAGCCATACCTGATTCAACAAGGCTTCCTGCAACGTACACCGCGCGGCCGCATCGCAACGCCGGTAGCCTACGCGCATTTCGGCGTCACGGCGCCGCAAACCGGCCCTAACGGTGAGTTGTGGGGCGGGCAATAAGCCTCGCATAGCAGTTCATTCCATCTGAAAGAATTCCATGCAAATCTGGGTTGATGCCGACGCCTGTCCCAGTGTGATCAAGGACGTGCTGTTTCGCGTTGCCGACCGGCTGCAAGTGCAGGTCACGCTGGTGGCGAATAAATTATTGCGCACGCCGCCGTCGCGCTTCATCCGTGCGATACAGGTGCCGGCCGGCTTCGATGTGGCCGACAATGAAATCGTACGCCTGGTGCAGGAGGGCGATCTGGTCATTACCGGCGATATCCCGCTGGCTGCCGATGTGCTGGAAAAAGGCGGACTGCCACTGAATCCGCGCGGCGAGTTTTATACCAAAGACACGATTCAGCAACAACTGACGATGCGTACCTTTATGGATGAATTGCGCAGCAGTGGCGTCGACA
Organism: Herminiimonas arsenicoxydans; assembly: GCA_000026125.1. Taxonomy (GTDB): domain Bacteria; phylum Pseudomonadota; class Gammaproteobacteria; order Burkholderiales; family Burkholderiaceae_D; genus Oxalicibacterium; species Oxalicibacterium arsenicoxydans. Next base: position 251,960 of record CU207211.1, read on the forward strand.
CTGGTGGCCCGGCTGCATTCAGCCAGAGCGACACGCGTAATTTTGCCAACCAGCTGGATCGTTTCCTGACCCGAACAGGAAAGTAATTCCTGCTTTCTGGTCAAAATGAAAACATATGCCGCCGGGATGACTCAAGGCCGGGACAGGTGCTTTCTGCCGCTCCATTTTTTCATGCTTGCGGCTTTGCAGGATATGAACCTTATGTAAGAATGTTGCGTCGAATGCAATTCGTTTGCTTCATTTATTTCTCTGCGCGAGCCCTCATGTTGATGTCTACCCAAGCCAACCGCTACGCGCACCAGTTACTGGCCGCCCGAGCGAATTCGCAGCAAATCCCCTGCATCAGCAAGGAAACCGCCTTGTCAATTGCCGACGGTTACGATATTGCCAGATGCATAGTCGATATTCGAATTGCTCAGGGTGAAACACCGATCGGCCGCAAGATCGGTTTTACCAATCGCAAAATCTGGCCCAAGTACGGCGAGCGCGAGCCCATCAAGGCGCCGATCTGGGCGCACATCTACGACGACACAGTGCGTTATGCCAACAACAATCAGGGCGTGCAAAGTCTGACGGGGGCTGTGCAGCCGCGCATCGAGCCGGAGATCGTGTTCAAGCTGCGCCGGGCGCCGAAGAAAAATGCGACGCTGGACGATATCGCCGATTGCATAGAATGGATGGCGCATGGCTTTGAGCTGGTTGACTGCCCGTTTCCCGGCTGGAAATTTGAAGCGGCCGATGCCGTTGCCGCTTTCGGCTTTCACGGCAGTCTGATCGTCGGCGAGCCGCATATGCTGTCAGCGGCTACGCGGCGCAATCTGGCGGACATCCTGACCGCAGCCAGCGTTTCCCTGTCGTACAGCGAGGGCGCAGAGTTTACTTTGCATAGCGCGGGTTACGGCAGCAATGTACTGGATAGCCCGCTGCATGCGCTGTTGAACTTGCATGAAACCCTGAAGACGCAACCGCAGTTTGCGCCGCTGGCGGCAGGTGAAATCATTGCCACCGGCACACTGACGGATGCGTATCCGGTCAAGCCGGGGCAAACCTGGTTGACTGCTTTTTCCGGAGTTGCCTTGCCCGGACTGACGCTTTCGTTTGTCTAATGCATGTGGATGGGTGCTTGAGATAGCGTCGCTCATTCAGCGCGCTGAAGAATAAAAAACGCCTGACTTTTTTGACGAAGTCAGGCGTTTTTTCTTGCCGGTTAAATAGTCCGGCAACGTGCAGCTTGTGCGTTACAGCTTAATGAATTGCTCGCGCAGTTTTTCCAGTGTGGCGGAGAAGTTGGCAACGCGTTCCTCCTCTTGCGCCACCACTTGCGCCGGTGCGCGGGCAACGAAATTTTCATTGCCGAGCTTGCTGTTGGCTTTGGTGATTTCGCCATCCAGACGCGCAATCTCCTTGCTCAGGCGTTCGCGTTCGGCGGCCACATCGATTTCCACTTTCAGCATCAGCTTGGCCGCGCCGACGATGGATACCGGCGCCGGCGATTCCGGCAACTGGTCGGCCACATTGACTTCCGACAGTTTCGCCAATGCCTGCAGATACGGTGCGAACGATTGCAGACGCGCTGCCTGTTCGGTATCGCCAGCTTCCATGATCAGCGGTACGCGCAAGGCCGGTGACAACTGCATTTCGCCGCGCAGATTGCGGCAGGCATCGGTCATGGATTTCAATTCCGCCATCCAGCTTTCCGCCTGTTCATCCAGCTTGCCGGGCTGTGCTTCCGGATAAGGCTGCATCATGATGGAATCACCCGCCGGATGCATTTTGTGACCGGCCAGCGGTGCCACGGTTTGCCACAGCTGTTCGGTGATGAATGGAATGACAGGATGCGCCAGGCGCAGGATGGTTTCCAGTACGCGCAATAGCGTGCGGCGTGTCGCGCGTTGCTGCGCTTCGGTGCCGGTCTGGATCTGCACTTTCGCAACTTCCAGGTACCAGTCGCAATATTCATCCCAGATGAACTGGTACAGCGACGACGCGATATTGTCGAAGCGGTAATCGGCAAAGCCCTTGGCGATATCCGTTTCGGTGCGTTGCAGCTTGGAGACGATCCAGCGATCCGCTTGCGAGAAGTCGGTATAGCCGCCCGCTTTTCCATCCACTGCGCAATCGCCGGCAGCGCATGGTGCGTCGCGGAAGCCGCAATCCTGGCCTTCGCAATTCATCAGCACGAAGCGAGTGGCATTCCACAGCTTGTTGCAGAAATTGCGATAGCCTTCGCAGCGATGCAAGTCGAAATTGATGTTGCGACCCAGCGAGGCATAGCTCGCCATCGTGAAGCGCAGGGCATCGGTGCCGTAGGCGGCAATGCCGTTCGGATATTCCTTGCGCGTGGCTTTTTCGATACTCGCAGCCTGCTTCGGATTCATCAGGCCGACCGTGCGTTTGGCGACCAGGTCTTCGACGCTGATGCCGTCGATCAGGTCGATAGGATCGAGCGTGTTGCCTTTCGACTTCGACATTTTCTGTCCGCTGCTGTCGCGGATCAGGCCATGCACATACACGGTGTTGAATGGCACCTTGCCGGTGAAGTGCGTGGTCATCATGACCATGCGCGCAACCCAGAAGAAAATGATGTCGAAACCGGTGACGAGTACCGACGATGGCAGGAAGTTTTTGAAGTCCGGCGTTTCTTCCGGCCAGCCCAGAGTGGAAAACGGCACCAGCGCGGAAGAGAACCAGGTATCGAGTACGTCTTCGTCGCGTGTCAGCGGGCCGTGATAGCCTTGCGCTGCCGCCTTGGTCCTGGCTTCTTCTTCATTGCGTGCGACGTAGACTTTTCCTTCGCTGTCGTACCATGCCGGGATCTGATGGCCCCACCACAGCTGGCGCGAAATACACCAGTCCTGGATATTGTTGAGCCACTGGTTGTAGGTATTGGCCCAGTTTTCCGGCAGCAGTTTTACTTCGCCGCTGGCGACTTTTTCCAGTGCCACTTCTGTAATGGATTTGCCCGGGAAGTGCGTGCCTTCCGGCGCGGGCTTGCTCATCGCGACAAACCATTGATCGGTCAGCATCGGTTCGATCACGGCATTCGTGCGATCGCCGCGTGGCACCATCAGTTTGTGCGGCTTGACCAGTTCCAGCAAACCCTGTGCATCGAGATCGGCGACGATCTGCTTGCGCGCGGCGTACCTGTCCATGCCTTGATATGCGGCAGGTGCATGTTCATTGATCTTTGCATCCAGCGTCAGGATGCTGATCTTGTCGAGGTTGTGGCGTTGCCCGACGGCGTAATCGTTGAAGTCATGCGCAGGCGTGATCTTCACGCAGCCAGTGCCGAATTCCTTGTCGACGTAATCGTCGGCAATAATGGGAATGGCGCGATCGCACAGCGGCAAGGTCAGCAGCTTGCCGACCAGGTGTGTATAACGTTCGTCGTCGGGATCGACGGCAACCGCGACGTCGCCCAGCATCGTTTCCGGACGCGTGGTGGCGACCACGATGAAGTTGCGCTCTTCCCATTCGGTCGCATTGCCGGCTTCGTCGTATGCAATCGGGAATTTGTATGTGGAACCGTCCGCCAATGGATAGCGGATATTCCACATATGGCCGTCTTCTTCTTCCGAGACGACTTCCAGATCCGAGACGGCAGTGCCGAGCACCGGATCCCAGTTGACCAGACGCTTGCCGCGGTAGATCAAGCCTTGTTCGACCAGACGCACGAATACTTCCGTCACCACTTTCGAGCGCGGTTCATCCATCGTGAAGTATTCGCGGCTCCAGTCCGGCGAAGTGCCGAGGCGGCGCATCTGGCCGGTAATCGTGGAGCCGGATTTCTCTTTCCACTCCCAGACTTTTTCGATGAATTTTTCGCGACCCAGATCGTGGCGCGTAATTTTTTGCGCATCCAGCTGGCGCTCGACCACGATTTGCGTGGCGATACCGGCATGATCCGTGCCGGGTATCCATGCAGTGTTGAAACCGCGCATGCGGTGGTAGCGCGTCAAGCCGTCCATGATGGTCTGATTGAAACCGTGCCCCAAATGCAGGGTGCCGGTTACGTTAGGCGGCGGTAACTGTATGCTGAAGGATGGTTTGTCGGCATCGGTGGTGGCGGTGTAATATCCGCGCTTTTCCCATTCTGTGCGCCAGAACGCTTCTATATCGGCAGGATCGAAAGACTTGGCTAATTCCATGATTTTGAAAGAATTGAATCGAATCAAGCATTATAAGTGACGATGCGCCATGCATCGCCCGGGATGCAGGTAAATGGTAGAATTCTGACTCCGCCTATGGATACCAGCCTTGATTTTTATGCAAGAGATGGCTGTTCCTGCAGGAGGGCGATAGCCAGGCAAGGCAAAACGGGCGGCACGGACGGACATTGCGGATGTTGCTGTGCTGCGGAATACAATTTTTTGCTCCGATTTGTTTCAAGTCAGGCGAGCAGCATATACCCCAGTGGAAATAGTGAAGCGATGATGGAAATCGAACTAAACGGAGCTGCGCACCAGTTGCCAGCGAACCAGAACGTGGAAGAGTTGATTGCCGGCTTGTCGCTGGCAGGCAAGGCAGTGGCGGTGGCGATCAATCGTGAAATCGTGCCGCGCAGCGCCTGGGCGCAACGACAGTTGCAGGCAGCCGATCGCGTCGATGTCGTACGCGCCATCGGTGGCGGTTGATTGCATGGGCGCAGCCCAGAGTTTTTATCCGCGCTGAAATGAATATGGGGAACAACTGTTCCTGCAATATTTAAGATTGTTTACTTTAATTTGAATGCGGCTTGCGTCACTCTGCACGACGTCTGACCGCCTCGGCATCCCGATATCAGAAATCCCCATGACCACATCAACATTCACTGACGCACCATTCGTCATCGCCGGCACCACCTATCGCTCGCGCCTGCTGGTCGGTAGCGGCAAATACAAAGACCTGACGCAAACGCGAGAAGCCAGTCTGGCCAGCGGTGCACAAATCGTTACCGTCGCCATCCGCCGCGTCAATATCGGCCAGGATCCGAATGCGCCGAGCCTGCTCGACGTCCTGCCGCCCTCCGAATTCACCCTGTTGCCGAACTCTGCCGGCTGCTACAACGCCGCGGACGCCGTCTATACGCTGCAACTGGGGCGTGAAATTCTCGGTGGCCACAAGCTCTGTAAGCTGGAAGTGCTGGGCGATGAAAAGACTTTGTTCCCGAACATGCCGGAAACCCTGAAGGCAGCAGAAACGCTGGTCAAGGACGGTTTCGACGTCATGGTTTACTGCAGCGACGATCCTATCCAGGCCCGCATGCTGGAAGACATAGGCTGCGCCGCCATCATGCCGCTGGCCTCACTGATCGGCTCCGGCATGGGTATCTTGAATCCGTGGAATCTGTCGCTGATCATTGAACAATCCAAGGTTCCGGTCATCGTCGATGCCGGCGTCGGTACTGCATCCGATGCGGCCATTGCGATGGAACTCGGTTGCGACGGCGTGTTGATGAACACCGCGATTGCCGGTGCGCAAGATCCGGTACGCATGGCGCATGCGATGAAGCTGGGGATTGATGCCGGCCGCAACGCCTATCTGGCAGGTCGCATTGCCAAACGCTTCTCGGCTTCGCCGTCCTCGCCTATGGCTGGGCGCGTGGTGTAAAAATAGAGTAAAAACAGGGTAAAAGTCTCACCTTGTTTTTCACCGTCGCAGTGTATTTTTATCAGCAAAATCAGGAAGAATAGTATGCAAGGTTTGTATCTCGTCACCCCGGATTGGGACGACACCCGCAAGTTGCTGGAAATCACCGAGTTGGCGCTGAAAGGCGGCGTCACGCTGCTGCAATATCGCCATAAAACGGCGGATGCCGCTTTGCGTCGTGAACAGGCTGAATGCCTGCAGGCACTCGCCAAAAGTTATCAATGCCCGTTCATCATCAATGACTATATCGATCTGTGCATGGAACTCGACGCCGACGGCATCCATGTCGGCGGTACCGATATGGCGGTGGCCGATGTACGCAAGGCGATCGGCCCGCAAAAGATACTCGGCGCATCCTGTTACGGCAGCCTGGAGATGGCGCATGCAGCAGAAGCGGCAGGCGCCAGCTATGTGGCCTTCGGCGGCTTTTATCCATCGAAGGTGAAGAAGTATCCGGTCACGACAGACCCCATGATCGTCGCGCACTGGAAAGAGCAGGGCAAGGTGCCTAGTTGCGTGATTGGCGGCATGACAAAAGAAAATGCGGCGCCGCTGGTCAGGAATGGTGCGGATATGGTCGCTGCCATCAGCAGCATCTATCTGGCTGGCGATCCGCAGGCTGCGGCGCGCGCTTTCGTCAATTTATTTGCCGAGTAATTTTATCTCCGTGCGCATGCGTCGCACGGCAAGCATGTAGATTGCCGGTTTTTCATCAACATCATGTGTTGAGTGAAAGACCGGCAATTTTTTTGCCTCAGGAATGTTGCCTGTCAACAGGATGTGAGCGCGGCTGCCAACCGTGTATCTGTGTGTAATCAGCGGCGCACCAGCACCTCGCGACAGCTATAATCGACAGATGCAAAATCTTCTTCACAATCTCAATCCCGAACAACTCGCCGCTGTTACCTTACCCGCTCAACCCGCTCTGATTCTGGCCGGTGCCGGATCGGGCAAGACGCGTGTGCTGACGACGCGCATCGCATGGCTGATTCAGACCGGGCAGGTATCGCCTGCCGGCATCCTCGCGGTGACCTTTACCAACAAGGCGGCGAAGGAAATGATGACGCGCCTGTCGGCGATGATGCCGATCAACACGCGCGGCATGTGGATAGGGACGTTTCACGGCTTGTGCAATCGCCTGTTGCGCGCGCATTACCGCGATGCGGCTTTGCCGCAGACGTTCCAGATTCTGGACTCGCAGGATCAGCTGTCGATGATCAAGCGTTTGCTGAAGGCGAACAATATCGACGATGAAAAATATCCGCCGCGCAATCTGATGTACTTCATCAATGGCGCCAAGGATAACGGCTTGCGTGCGCAGGATGTCGAAGCGCATGACGATTACAACCGCAAGATGGTCGAGTTGTATGAGATCTACGATCAGCAATGCCAGCGCGAAGGCGTGGTCGATTTTGCCGAACTGTTGTTGCGCACCTATGAATTGCTGAGCCGGAATCAGCCCTTGCGCGAACATTATCAGTCGCGCTTCAAGCATATTCTGGTCGATGAATTTCAGGATACGAATAACCTGCAATACAACTGGCTCAAGTTGATGGCCGGCACGCAAGGCGCAGTGTTTGCCGTCGGTGACGACGATCAAAGCATCTATGCTTTCCGCGGTGCGAACGTGGGCAACATGAGTGCCTTCGAGCGCGAGTTCAAGGTGGAAAATCTGATCAAGCTGGAGCAGAACTATCGCTCGCACGGTCATATACTCGATACCGCCAATACGCTGATTGCCAACAATACCAAGCGCCTGGGCAAGAATCTGCATACCGATGCCGGGCATGGCGAACAGGTAAGGATTTTTGAATCCACCAGCGATCTGCAAGAGGCCCAATGGATCATCGAAGAAACGAAAAGCCTGATTGCAGAAGGCGGCACGCGTAGCGAAATTGCCGTGCTGTACCGCTCGAATGCGCAATCGCGCGTGATCGAGCATGCATTGTTCTCGGCCGGCATCCCGTATCGCGTCTATGGCGGGCAGCGCTTTTTCGAGCGCGCCGAAGTCAAGCATGCGATCGCGTATCTGCAGCTGATGGACAATCTGCATAACGACTCTGCTTTTTTGCGCGTAGTGAATTTTCCGACACGCGGCATAGGCGCACGTTCGCTGGAGCAATTGCAGGATGCGGCCAGACAGTATGGCATTTCACTGTATGCCGCCGTGCCGTATATCTCGGGCAAGGCGGGCACTTCGCTCGGCGCCTTCGTCAAATTGATAGAGGGTGCACGTTTTGAAACGCAGCATCTACCCTTGCCGGAAATGGTGCAGGTGGTGCTCGATGCCAGCGGCTTGATCACGCATTATCAGAAGGAAAAAGAGGGTGCCGACCGGATAGAAAATCTGGAGCAGCTGGTCAGCGCGGCAACCTTGTTTGTTTCGGAAGAAGGCTTCGGTCACGATGCGCCCGCATTGATGGGGCCGACCAGCAAACAGATGGCCGGTCCGGCCATTACCACGCAGGACGGCATTGAAGTACTGGATGCGGATGCGCCCTTGCCGGCGGTGATGTCGCCCTTGTCGGCCTTCCTCTCGCATGCGTCGCTGGAAGCGGGTGACAACCAGGCGCAGGCCGGGCAGGATGCATTGCAATTGATGACCGTGCATTCGGCCAAGGGGCTGGAATTCGATGCGGTGTTCATCACCGGTCTTGAAGAAGGTTTGTTCCCGCACGAAAATTCGCAGAAGGAAGAGGGCGGAGTCGAGGAAGAACGGCGTTTGATGTATGTGGCCATCACGCGTGCCAAGCGCAGGCTGTACATCAGTTTTTCACAAACGCGCATGCTGCACGGGCAGATGCGTTACAACATGAAATCGCGCTTCTTCGATGAAATGCCGGAAGATTCATTGAAATGGCTGTCGCCCAAAGTGCATCCGCCGGCGCATCAATGGTATGCGCACCCCAAGGCAGCGTGGGAAGACGCGCTCGGTGCAGGTTCCAACAGGATTGCGCAAAACATCGTCAAGAGCGATATCGGCTGGCGCATAGGCGAGTCGGTTGCGCATGCCAAGTTTGGCGAAGGAGTGATCGTCAATATAGAAGGCAGCGGCGGCAGTGCCCGTGCGCATATCAACTTCGGACGGCACGGAATGAAATTGCTGGATTTGAGTATCGCCAAGCTTGATAAATTAGCTGGCTAAAAACAAAAAACCTGCGCAGGAATTTGCAATCCGGCGCAGGTTTTTTTCGAGTAGAGCGGCAAGCGTGTGCTTACTGCTCCTAAGTTTTCAAGTGCAGTGTGTTTATGACGGCAGCGGTTCCGGCGCGGGGCCGAACAGGTGCGTATAGGTCGGATAAAACGAGCAGTACATGATGACCGTCAGCACCAGCGACATCGGCAACAAGAGAAAAATGGAAGCGGTTGACGAGTTCAGCAGCATGCCGATGAGTGAGCTCACGATCACCGGCAAAATCATGCCGATGGTCACCCAGGCCAGGCCGTAAACCAGAAACGCCTTGCCGGCCCGACGTACGGCGAAGAAGCTGTAAAAAATCGCCTTGCCCACGCTCATGTTTTGCCATGCGATCAGCGGTGCGGCGTACCAGAATGCCATTGCCGCCGGCGTGTACACTGCCGCCGAAAAAAGCATCGCCAGCGTCATGTTGGAGTCCCGCACGGTTTCCGTATCCAGCGCGATCTGGCCGGTGATTGCCTGCCAGAATACGCCGCCATCAATCAGGCTGGATGCGCCGACCGCAATGATCGCCGCCACCAGATACAGCGTACCGAGTTTGACCAGATTGCGTACGGCCGGCGAACGGAAGCCGACCAGCAGCAGATTCGGATACACGCGTTTGCCGGTTTCTATATGCACGCAGGCATGCATGAAGGTCATGGAAAACAGCGGCACCAGTATCAGCGGCAGCAATTGGCCGATGACTGGAATGATGCCGAGCGCCAGCATCAGAAACATGTAGCCGAAAAACAGCGTAGACAGTTCGGCCGGTTGCTTGCGGAACAGGGCAAAACCTTCCTTGACCCATAGCCAACCGGTGCTTGCAGGTAGTTTTTCCATCATCCAGCCGTTGTGAAAAGTGCGGGTGCGGTCTGTGCGATGCGCAGGCGCAGTATGCGTTCAAAGTGTGCAGGATCGTGCGGCGTCAGCATTTCGGCATCGCGCGGCATATGGAAATCATACAGGCGCGACAGCCAGAAGCGCAATGCACTGGCGCGCAACATGGTTTGCCATGCGCCTTGCTCAGCATCAGTAAATGGACGTATCGCGTGATAGGCATCCAGCATGGCGCGTACGCGGGCCTGATCCAGTTCGCCGCTGTCATCATCGATGCACCAGTCATTGACGGTGACGGCGACGTCGAACAGCCAGGTATCGCAACCGGCGAAATAAAAATCGAAGAATCCGGTCAGTTGCTCGCCCTCGAACATGACATTGTTGCGGAACAGATCGGCATGGATAGGGCCGTTAGGCAATTCCCTGAAAACATCGCTATCGGCAAATGCATTCTGGGAAATTATTTCTGTCGCCAGCAATTGCTCGTTGCTATCGGAGAGGTAGGGCATGACGATAGGCGTGACTTCGTTCCACCACTCCAGCCCGCGCAGATTCGGCTGGCGTATCTCGAAATCCTCTGCCGCCAGATGCATGCAGGCGAGCATGGCGCCGACTGCCGCGCAATGTACCGGTTGCGGTGCAAGCTGGCAGTGTCCTTCCAGCTTGGTCACAATCGAGGCGGGTTTGCCATGCAGGGCGTTGATGATGGAGCCATTGCGATTGGCTACAGGCGCGGGCACGGAGACGCCGCCTTCGGCCAGATGACGCATCAGGTTCAGATAAAACGGCAACTGTTCGAACGTGAGTTTTTCAAATACTGTCAGCACATATTCGCCGCGCTCGGTGGTAATGAAAAAATTGCTGTTTTCGATACCGGATGAAATGCCCTTGATCGCCAGCGCGCGGCCGAGATCAAATTGCGTTATCCACGTAGTGAGGTCATCCAGACTGACCGGAGTAAATACTGCCATGAGGAAATAAGAGAAAAATACCTGTGATCAAAAAACAAAAAATAACGCACCTGCGTGCGTTATTTTTGAACGGGTTGCATGCAAAAATTATTTGGCGGGTGCGGGTTGCAAAGTCTGCGCGGGTTCGGCAGCCTGAACATTTTTCGGCGGACCGAATTCGCCGATCTGGAATTGCACCGGACGCGTGGTATCGCTTTGCCCGTCGCCACGCATCGCGCTGCCGGCGGGATCGTTTGGTTTGGCGTAGTACGTGGTTGTGCCGGTTTGCACTTTTACTTCAGTGACTTTGCCCTGCGATTTCTTTTCGGTGATTTTCTTTTGCGTGTCCGGCTGACGTATCGTCACTGCCGGCGCTTCGCCTTCTTCCAGGCGCTCCATTTGCGGCGGAGCCGGCGCGAAAGCCTTGTTTTGCGGCGTGCTTTGTGCGCTGGCAATCAGAGGCATTGCGATTGCCGCCGCGGAAATCGTAACAAGAGACCAAAGTTTGGATGTGCGCATGATGTTTTATAGAAGCCGACGTTGAAAGGAAACCAATGTAGTTCATTGTAGCAAACCGGCCCATGCCTGTAGAAAATAGTTCTGTCTGCATGTTGCCATCCATCGGGATTACGCAGCATTTCCATAATGCCAATCTTCTCTATACAGGTACTTGCTCATGGTGCCGCATCCGAAATGGCAGGGCTGAATATTCGGCTGCACAAACTCTGCCATAATCGTAGCCGTTTGCCATGAACACTCCTGTTTCAGCCGGCTGCCCTCCTTATTGAACTACCGAATCCCTATGAATAAAACCCTGTTGTTAGTCGATGGTTCCAGCTATTTGTATCGCGCCTTCCATGCGATGCCGGATTTGCGGGGTCCCGAAGGGGCGCCAACCGGCGCCATCTACGGCATGATCAATATGCTGCGCCGTCTGCGCAAGGATTATCCGGATGCCGAATATATGGCGTGCGTATTCGATGCCAAGGGCAAGACTTTTCGCGACGACCTGTACGCCGAATACAAGGCGCAGCGCGCCTCGATGCCGGATGATCTGGTGCGGCAGATCGAGCCGATACACGAAGCCGTGCGCGCGATGGGCTGGCCCATCCTGATGGTGGACGGTATCGAGGCCGATGATGTGATTGCCACGCTGGCAGTGGCGGCGGTCGGGCACGGCATAAACACGGTGATCTCGACCGGCGACAAGGACCTGGCGCAACTCGTCAATGAGCATGTGACGCTGGTCAATACGATGAGCGGTGAAATACTCGATCGTGACGGCGTGCTGGCCAAATTCGGCGTGCCGCCGGAACGCATCGTCGATTACCTGACCCTGGTAGGCGATACCGTCGATAACGTGCCCGGTGTGGAAAAAGTCGGGCCGAAAACGGCGGTCAAATGGCTGACGCAATACGGCACGCTGGACGGCATCGTCGCACACGCGGCGGAAATCAAGGGCGTGGTGGGTGAAAATCTGCGGCGCGCGCTGGATTGGCTGCCGCAAGCCAAGGTCTTGATCACTGTCAAGACCGATTGCGACCTGTCTGCGCATATGACGGAAATTCCGGAATCCCTGACGCAAAAAACGGAAGACATCGAAGCCATGGTCGCCTTCTTCAAGCGCAATGGTTTCAAGAGCTGGCTGCGCGAGTTGACGGAAAAAACCGAAATGCCGGCAAGCGCAACGGCGCCGCAAGGCGCACTGTTCGGCGAAGATACGCCTGAAGTGGAGAAACACTACGAAACGGTATGGACGGAAGCCAACCTGGATCGCTGGCTGCAGAAAATCAATGCTGCGGAACTGACGGCCATCGATACCGAAACGACATCTCTGGAGCCTATGCAGGCGCAACTGGTGGGCATTTCATTGTGTTGCGAGCCGGGTGTCGCCGCATACATCCCGGTGGCGCATCGCTATCAGGATGTGCCGCTGCAATTGTCGCGCGCATCAGTGCTGGAAAAGTTGCGCTCCTGGCTGGAAGATGACAGCAAACCGAAAGTCGGGCAAAACCTCAAATACGACAGCCATATTTTCGCCAATCACGGCGTGACTTTGCGCGGCATCGTGCATGACACCTTGCTGCAGTCGTATGTATTTGAATCGCACCGCAGTCACGACATGGACAGTCTCGCGCTGCGTCACTTGAATCGCAAGACGATGACGTTCCAGGACGTGTGCGGCAAGGGTGCATCGCAGCTGTGTTTCGATCAGGTAGACATTGCGCGTGCAACCGAGTACGCGGCTGAAGATGCGGACATTACGCTGCAACTGCATCAGCGCATGTTTCCGCATGTGGCGGAAGATGCAGGCCTGAGTTTCGTTTATGAAAAAATAGAATTGCCGACGGCAGTCGTGTTGCAGAAGGTGGAGCGCAATGGCGTACTGATCGATCCGGGTTTGCTCGCCACGCAATCGCATGAACTCGGCAAGCGCATGCTGGAGATCGAGCAGCAGGCATATGAACTGGCAGGCCAGCCTTTCAATCTGGGTTCGCCCAAACAGATAGGCGAAATTTTCTTTGAGAAGATGAAGCTGCCGGTCGTCAAGAAAACACCATCCGGCTCCCCCTCCACCGATGAGGAAGTGCTGCAAAAGCTGGCGGAAGATTACCCCTTGCCCAAGCTCTTGCTGGAGTATCGCGGCCTGTCGAAACTGAAATCGACTTATACCGACAAGCTGCCGAAAATGATCGATCCGGCTACCGGCCGCGTGCATACGAATTATGCGCAGGCGGTGGCAGTGACCGGACGCTTGTCATCGAACGATCCCAACCTGCAAAACATCCCTATCCGTAATGCGGAAGGGCGCCGCATACGCGAAGCATTTATCGCACCGCCCGGCAGCGTGATCGTATCTGCCGATTATTCGCAAATCGAATTGCGCATCATGGCGCACATCTCGGAAGATGAAAACATGTTGCGCGCGTTTGCCGAAGGCGAAGATATTCATCGCGCGACTGCCGCCGAAATTTTCGGCGTCGCACGCGGCGATGTCAGCAGCGAGCAGCGCCGCTATGCAAAGGTGATCAATTTCGGCCTGATCTATGGCATGAGTGCATTCGGGCTGGCCGGCAATCTCGGCATCGAACGTGCGGCGGCGCAAAGCTATATCGAAAAATATTTTTATCGCTTTTCCGGCGTCAAGCGTTACATGGATGACACGCGGCTGGAAGCAAAAGCGCGCGGTTATGTGCAGACGGTATTCGGCCGTCGTTTGTGGCTGCCGGAAATCAATTCGCCCAATGGTCCTCGTCGCCAGGGTGCCGAACGCGCTGCGATCAACGCGCCCATGCAAGGCACGGCAGCCGATTTGATCAAGCTGGCAATGATCGCCGTGCAGGATTGGCTGGAGGCAGAAAAACTGCAGACCAAAATGATCATGCAGGTGCACGATGAACTGGTGCTCGAAGTGCCGGAAACAGAGTTGGCGCTGGTGCGTGTAAAACTGCCGGAGTTGATGCGCAATGTTGCGCAACTGAAAGTGCCTTTGATTGCCGAGGTGGGTGTCGGAAAAAATTGGGATGAAGCACATTGATTTCACGATATGCATGTGTGCCGCAGCCAATATTGTTGATTGAACCGTAACAATGCATAGGAGATTTTCATGAAAAACTTGCAGGAAGATTTCGATAGTCTGGTTGCCAAAACCCCTTTGTCCGATGGCGTGAACAGGCGCGGATTTATCAAGACGGCATTGGGTACCGGCTTTGCTGCGGCAGTGCTGCCGGTCAGTGCGCAACATGTAATCAAGACCGATGACGCCGGTTTGACAGCGGGTGAAATTACCGTCAACGTCAATGGTCAAGCAGTGCCGGTGTACCGCGCACAGCCCAAGGGAAAAACCGATCTGCCGGTGATCCTGGTCATCTCGGAAATTTTCGGTGTGCATGAGTACATAGCCGATGTGGCGCGTCGTTTTGCCAAGCTCGGCTATCTGGCGCTGGCGCCTGAATTGTTTGTGCGCCAGGGCGACCCGGGCTCCTACGGCACCATAGCGGAATTGCAGAAGGAAATCATTTCCAAAGTGCCGGATGCGCAGGTCATGACGGATCTGGATGCGGTCGTGGCATGGGCTAAAGCCAACGGCGGCAATACCGGCAAACTCGGCATCACCGGCTTTTGCTGGGGCGGTCGCATTACCTGGCTGTACGCTGCCCACAATCCGCAGATTAAGGCCGGCGTGGCGTGGTACGGCCGCCTGGTTGGCGACAGTACACCACTGACGCCGAAAAATCCGATCGACATTGCGGCGAAACTGAAAGCGCCGGTACTCGGTTTGTACGGCGCGCAGGATGGCGGTATACCGGTTTCCACTGTGGTGCAGATGAAAGAGGCCTTGGCCAAAGGTAGCAGCAAATCGGAATTCATCGTGTTCAAGAATTCCGGCCATGCATTCCATGCCGATTATCGTGCCAGTTATGTCGAGGCAGATGCGAAGGAAGGCTGGCAGCATGCGATAACCTGGTTCAAGACGCATGGCGTGGGCTGACGCGTTCTAGTCTTGCCGAAAACGCGATAGTGCATGTCACTATCGCGTTTTTTATTGCTCAATTGGATTCGATATGTTCTAATTTGCAACCTTGTTGCATCTAATCGGGATTCAAAATTAATTCCACGCTCGTTTCCATTTTGCTGACCACTGCCATTTCGGGCGTGTTCAGCATTTCCGCTGCAGCGCTGTTTTCCTTTTCGCTGTTGTCGAAACTGGTCGATCGCATGGTCAGCCTGTCGGTAGGCATTCTGCTGGCGACCTCCCTGTTGCACGCCTTGCCGGAGGCATTTGAGTCCGAGGCCAATACACACACGCTGTTTGCCGTCCTGCTGGGTGGTTTGCTGGCTTTTTTCCTGCTTGAAAAACTGGCCATTCTGCGTCACTCGCATCATCACGAACATGACGGTCATGGCCATCATCACGGGCATGATGCGCATGAAGCCGGTACGGCCGGCTGGATGATACTGGTGGGCGACAGCCTGCACAATTTCACTGACGGCATTCTGATCGCGGCTGCTTTTCTGGCCGATCCGCATCTCGGCATCATGACCGGACTGGCAATCATTGCGCATGAAATTCCGCAGGAAATCGGCGATTTCATCGTGCTGTTAAACGCCGGTTTTACGCGCACACGCGCTTATGCGTACAACATTATTTCCGGCTTGATGGCCATCGTGGGTGGGGTGATTGGTTACCTGTTGCTGGACCAGGCGCAATCATGGATACCCTACGTTCTGGTATTCGCCTCCTCGGGATTCATTTACATCGCAGTCAGCGATTTGATGCCGCAGATGCAGCGTCGCGCATCGATGCGCGAAACGATACCGCAAGTGCTGTTGATTGCGCTTGGCGTCGGTATCGTTTTATTCCTGACGGGTAATGCGCACACGCACTGAAGCGCGACGCAACGTTTCTAGACCGTTTGTGCGACCGGCCGCGAGGGATCGGCGCACCATTCACTCCACGAACCGGGATACAGTGCCGCGCCTGGTAATCCTGCCACTTCCAGCGCCAGCAGATTGTGACAGGCGGTAACGCCTGAGCCGCATTGCATGATTGCCTGTTCCGGATTTCCTATCAATTCACTGAATTCGCTGCGCAGTTGATCTGCAGACTTGAAGCGGCCATCGGCTTGCAAATTCTCCTTGAAGAAACGATTCTTTGCGCCCGGAATATGGCCGCCGACCGGATCGATGGTTTCATTCTCTCCGCGAAAACGATCTGCGGCACGCGCATCGACCACGGTGCGTGTGCATGCAGTCAGATTTTTCAGTACATCATCGACGCCGACCACTGCCACCAGCGATGCTTGGTCGGTCAATGTGCCCAGCATGCGCGACGTAGTTTCGGTCGAGACGAACATGCCTTGCGCCAGCCAGGCCGGCAAGCCGCCGTCGAGTACCGCGACGGCATCGTGTCCTACCCATTTCAGCATCCACCACAAGCGTGCCGCAAACATGCCGCCGTGTGCGTCATAGGCGACGACTTGCGTGTCGTCATCGATGCCCCAGCGGCGCAAGGTGGCAATGAACTTCGTGCGATCGGGCAAGGGATGGCGGCCGCGGAAAGCCTTGTCCGCACCGAATTTTTCGCCGGCCAGGTCGGTATCCAGAGTGGCGAACTGCGCATTGGGAATATGGCCCTCCGCAAAAGCCTGGCGGCCGAAATCCGGATTCGCCAGATCGTGACGGCAATCGAGTACGACCCAGTTCGATGCGAAAACGTGTTCCGCCAGATCGGCGGCGGAAATCAATGTCGTATATGCCATGTTCTATCCTTGTATGTGTAGCGATGATTGTGCCATCACGCAATGGCGGCAAAACAAGAGGAAAACGATATTTAAAGCTCTGCAGCAATCGGATCAAGTGGCGGCATGCTTTTGCTCGCGGCCGTGCTTCGGATATTGTAAAACGTGGCGACGATGCCGCTCGCCAGAATAATAACGATGCCAAGCCAGCTTAACCATCCCAGCACATCGTTCCAGATCAGGATGCCCCATATACTGGCAAACACGATGCCTGTGTATTGCAGATTGGCGGTAACCAGTGCATTGCCGAGCCGGTAGGCACGGGTCATGGCCATCTGTGCCATCGCGGCCAGCACGCCTATGCCGAGCAGCAATATCAGGCCGTAGCTGGTATGTGGACGCAGCAGTGTGAATGTTGTTCCGCCAGTGATGGCGTCGAACAGGCAGCCGGCCAGGCCGGCGACAAAGCCGGTGGCCGAAAAATAAAATACGACGCGCGATTCCGGTTCGCCCAATTGACCCAGGTGACGTACTTGCAGATAGGCCAGCGCCGACAGGATGCCGGAGCACAAACCGAGCAATGCGCCTATCAATTGTTCTGCATGTATCGATGGGCGCAGCAGCAGGGTCAGGCCGGCGAAGCTCATGAAGATGGCGGCGACCAGTCCCCACTCGAAGCGCCGTTTGCCGCTGCGCCAGGCAATTACGAACAGTATCCCGGAGATCCAGATCGGCGCCATGTAATTGAGCGTCATGGCGGTCGCCAGCGGCAGCAGCGCAATGGCGCAAAACCATAGCCACAATGAAGTAACGCCCACTACGCAACGCCATAGATGTTGCCACGCCAGTCTGGTTTTAAGCGTGCCGCCCTGTTGCAGGATCAACGCATAGATAAAGATGATACCGATGAAGCCGCGATACATGACGATTTCGGCGACGGTGTAGGTTTCCGATGCGAGCTTGACACACACGCCCATGATTGAAAAGACGAAGGTGGCAAAGAGCATCCAGAGTGCTTGCATGATTGATGAGGTGAGAGTGCTGCGGGTTGAGGCTGCGGCGGAATGGCGAGGTGTTCATGCGTGATGCGCGCGCCGCACGCATCACGCAGTTTTATCAAGCATTTTTCAAACGTCCAGCTGGCGGCGATACCACTCATGGAAATGCTGCATGCCGTCTTCCATCGGTGACTGGTACGGGCCGACTTCGTTTTCGCCGCGATCCAGCAATATCTTGCGACCGGCATCCATGCGCAGAGCGATTTCATCATCTTCTTCGCAGGTTTCCATATAGGCGGCGCGTTCGGCAGCGATGAATTCGCGTTCAAACAAAACGATTTCTTCCGGGTAGTAGAACTCGACCACGTTGCGTGTTTTCTGCGGGCCGTCCGGCCATACGGTAGAGACGACCAGTACGTGCGGGTACCACTCAACCATGATGTTCGGATACAGCGTCAGCCAGATCGCTCCGTATGGCGGTGCTTCGCCTTTGCGGAATTGCAGAATCTGCTCCTGCCATTTTTGGTAAACCGGCGAACCGTGCTTGGCCAGCGCATTGTGCACACCTACGGTTTGCACGCTGTACTGATCGCCGAATTCCCATTTCAGATCGTCGCAACTGACGAAGCTGCCGAGGCCCGGATGGAAAGGCTCGACGTGGTAATCCTCCAGATACACCTCAATGAAGGTTTTCCAGTTGTAGTTGCAGTCGTGCACTTCGATGTGATCCAGCATGTAGCCGCTGAAATCGAGATCTTTGGTGACGCCGAGATTGCCGAGAATTTTTGCGACGTCGACCCCATTGCGTTCGAACAGCAAGCCATTCCAGTTCTGCAGCGGTGTATTCGACAGGTTCAGGCAAGGCGTTTCGCCGAAATGCGGCGCGCCTATCAACTCACCCTTGAGATCGTAAGTCCAGCGGTGCAGCGGGCAGACGATGTTGCTCGCATGGCCGCGGCCATTGAACATTTTCGCCTGGCGATGACGGCAGACGTTGGACAGCAATTCAATACCTTGCGGATTGCGTACCAGCATGCGGCCTTCGTTTTCCCACGCGAGCGTGGCAAAGTCGCCGACATTCGGCACCATCAATTCATGCCCCGCATAACGCGGACCATCGCGGAACAATTGCTGAATTTCCTGCTTCAACAGTGCTTCGTCAAAATAGACGTTGACTGGAAGTTGCGCGTTAGAACGCGCGAGTTTGGCGAGATTAGCCAGATCGGACATCCCCACCCCCAAATTAATTTGCACCAACCTAAGAGGAAAGAATCCGCAAAAACCTTAATCAAACGAGATAAAGAGGCAATTTTGGACAGAACCGAGGATTATACCCCAGAGTCCCGCGCTCCGACGAGCCACCACGGCACCAGTGCGGGCCATATTTTGATAATTAATTAATAAAAGAAAATATTTCTCGCCCGTGCCGCCATGAGCGATAAAAAGCTGGAGAGCAGGCGCCATTTGCACTTTTTTCGATAAAAATCGGGTTTTCCACATTTGAAAAGAATGGATATGCTGCGTTTATCAACAGTGCAGGGTGGTTTGCTCTAAAATAACGGGCTAAACCTTTTACCAGTTCTTATGTCAAAAAAATCTACCTCTGCCGCCTTGCCTTCGTCGTTTGAAGAAGCGATGGCAGAACTCGAACAGTTGGTCGCACGCATGGAAGCGGGTGAACTGCCATTGGAAGCATCGGTGGCGGCCTACAAGCGCGGCTCCGAGCTGGTCAAGTATTGCGCCGCGCAACTCGAAAAAGTCGACAGTCAGGTCAAGGTACTGGAAGGCGATATGCTCAAACCATTCAACGCCGATCGTGCAATCGAGGCGGATGAATGACGACCATGCAATCGTTTGACGGCTGGATGAAAGCTACGCAGGGGGAAATGGAATTGGCACTGGTGCAGCATTTGCCGCCGGTGGCACTAACGCCTGCTCGCCTGCATGAAGCCATGCATTACGCAGTACTGGATGGCGGCAAACGCGTGCGTCCCTTGCTGGTGTACGCCGCCGGTGCCTTGTTCGATGCGGATGCCGCTGAACTGGCGCGCGCTGCCGCTGCGGTTGAAATGATCCATGCGTATTCGCTGGTGCATGACGATATGCCGTGCATGGATGACGATGCCTTGCGTCGCGGCAAACCGACCGTGCATGTGAAATACGACGAAGCATGTGCCTTGCTGGTCGGCGATGCCTTGCAGTCGCAGGCGTTTGACGTATTGGCAGATGGCGGGATTGATCCTGTGCGGCAATTGGCGATGGTGCGCCTGCTGGCCAAAGCTTCCGGTTCGCTCGGCATGTGCGGCGGGCAGGCTATCGATCTGGCAAGTGTGGGTTTGAATTTGTCGCTGGAAGAATTGGAACAGATGCATCGCTTGAAAACCGGTGCCTTGCTGCGCGTATCGGTATTGCTGGGCGCACTCGCCGGCAAATCTTTATCCGCAGAAGAAACACAGGCGCTGGACAGTTATGCGGCTGCCATCGGCCTGGCATTTCAGGTAGTGGACGATGTGCTGGATGCGACTGCAGATTCAGCCACGCTGGGTAAAACCGCTGGCAAGGATGCGGCAGACAACAAGCCGACGTACGTATCGATACTGGGTCTGGAACAATCGCGGACCCTGGCAGAAAAATTGCGCAACGATGCTCATCGTGCGCTGGAGCAGTTTGGAGAAAAAGCACGACGCTTGCGAGAGCTCGCAGACTTGATCGTGCAGCGGAAGGCCTAGGATGAATTTGCTAGAAACAATTAATGACCCTGCCGATATGCGGCATTTCACACGCCCACAGCTCAAGCAGTTGGCGGATGAATTGCGTGCGTTCGTGCTGGAATCCGTGTCGGCAACCGGCGGTCACCTGTCGTCCAATCTCGGCACTGTCGAATTGACGATCGCCTTGCATAATGTGTTCAACACACCGGAAGATCGCATCATCTGGGACGTCGGTCATCAAACCTACCCGCACAAGATCCTGACCGGGCGGCGCGACCAGATGCACAGCCTGCGTCAGCGCGACGGCATCTCCGGTTTTCCGCGGCGCGATGAAAGTGTCTACGACACTTTCGGTACCGCGCATTCGTCAACGTCGATTTCTGCGGCATTGGGGATGGCGCTGGCTGCCAGAACCAAGGGTGAAAACCGGCACGCGATTGCGGTCATCGGCGATGGCGCGATGACCGCAGGCATGGCGTTTGAAGCGCTGAACAACGCCGGCATCCACGATGACATCAATTTGCTGGTGATATTGAACGATAACGATATGTCGATCTCGCCGCCGGTCGGCGCCTTGAATCGCTATCTGGCGCGTTTGATGTCGGGCCAGTTTTATGCGGCCGCAAAAAACGTCGGCAAAACCGTATTGCCTGCCCCTGTACGCGAGCTGGCAAAACGCTTTGAAGAGCATGCCAAAGGCATGATCGTGCCAGCCACCATGTTTGAAGAATTCGGTTTTAACTACATCGGGCCTATCGATGGCCACGATCTGGATTCGCTGATCCCGACCCTGCAGAATCTGAAGCATCTGAAAGGCCCGCAATTCCTGCACGTGGTGACCAAAAAAGGGCAGGGCTACAAACTGGCGGAGGCCGATCCGGTGCTGTATCACGGCCCCGGTAAGTTCGATCCGGCGGAAGGTATCAAGCCCGCGGCGGCATCCAAAGTAACCTACACCAGCGTCTTCGGCGACTGGCTGTGCGATATGGCGGCGGCCGATGACAAGCTGATCGGCATCACGCCGGCAATGCGCGAGGGCTCCGGCATGGTCGAGTTCGAGCGTCGTTTCCCTGGCCGTTATTACGATGTCGGTATTGCCGAGCAGCATGCAGTGACGTTTGCCGCCGGCATGGCATGCGAAGGGCTGAAACCGGTAGTGGCGATTTATTCAACTTTCCTGCAACGTGCTTACGATCAGTTGATCCATGATGTGGCGCTGCAAAATCTGGATGTGACCTTTGCGCTGGATCGCGCCGGCCTGGTCGGCGCCGACGGCGCTACCCACGCCGGGAATTACGATATCGCCTATTTGCGTTGCATTCCCAACATGGTGGTGATGGCGGCATCGGACGAAAACGAGTGCCGTCAGATGCTCTCCACCGGTTTCCACTACAATGGGCCTGCTGCAGTGCGATATCCGCGCGGCGGCGGCATCGGCGCCAAGGTAGAAAAAAATCTGGCAACGATACCGCTCGGCACCGGCGAGATCCGGCGCGAAGGTAAACGAATTGCAATCCTGGCGTTTGGCACCATGGTCGCACCTAGTTTGCGCGCCGGTGAAGAACTGGATGCAACGGTGGCCAATATGCGTTTCGTCAAGCCGCTGGATGTCGAGTTGCTGAAACGTCTGGCCGCCACGCATGAAGCCATCGTGACGGTGGAAGAGGGTTGCATCATGGGCGGTGCGGGTGCTGCAGTGGCAGAAGCACTGGCCGCAGCCGGCATCGTCAAGCCGTTGTTGAATCTGGGTTTGCCAGATCAATTTATCGATCATGGCGACGCACAGCAGTTGCTGGCCATGTGCGGTCTGGATGCCGCCGGTATCGCGGCAACGATACGCCAGCGTTTCGGCAAGGGTGAACCGCGCCTGGTGGTCAATAACTGACCGTAAGTTTTTTTGCGGCGGCATATGCAGATGTGCGCCGCCCACTTTATAGGTTTTGCAATGAATACACGCGATCTCGGTATGAGCGCCATTCCCGATGTACAAAGCACGCCGGATACCCGGAATATCGTCATTCAACGCGTAGGCGTCAAGGGTGTGCGCTATCCGATCACGGTTAAAACATCGTCGGGCGTGCAGCCGTCGGTGGGCAGCTGGAATATGTACGTCCGTCTGACCGAAGAACAAAAAGGCACACACATGTCGCGCTTCATCGCGCTGCTGGAAGAAAACAATCAGCCGCTGGATGTGGCCGTATTTGGCGCCTTGATGCGCAAGATGCTGGTCTTGCTGGATGCCGATGCCGGTCGTATCGAAGTGTCTTTCCCGTATTTCATCAACAAGACGGCGCCGGTATCGGGCGTGCAAAGTCTGATGGATTACGAAGTTGGCCTGACTGGCGAAATGAAAAACGGCGAGCTGGAAGTGACCTTGAAGGTCCTGGTGCCGGTTACCAGCCTGTGCCCGTGCTCGAAAAAAATATCTGCCTACGGCGCGCACAATCAGCGCTCGCACATTACCGTGCATGCGGTATTGAATGGCGATCTTGTAGTGGAAGAGTTGATTGCAAAAATCGAAGAGCAGGCTTCATGCGAGCTGTACGGTTTGCTGAAGCGGCCGGATGAAAAATACGTGACGGAACGCGCGTATGACAATCCTAAATTTGTCGAAGATCTGGTGCGCGATGTGGCCGGGATGCTGAACAAGGATGAGCGGGTGCTGGCGTATACGCTGGAGGCCGAGAATTTTGAGTCGATCCATAATCATTCCGCTTATGCGTTGATCGAGAGAGACAAGCGCTTGAGCTAAGCGACCGCAACAATATAAAAATGCCGTTCAGTTTTGCGCTGAACGGCATTTTTTATTGTTGTTCCGGTTTTTAGTTTGGTTTGTATTGATGCCGATTTTTCTTCGATGATACTCAGTTGCCGGGGGTGGCCCGGCAGCCACCTTCTTTCTTTGCTTCGCCAAAGAAAGAAGGCAAAGAAAGGCGACCGCACAGCCGCTGGCCCTGCGGGCTTCCCAGTGCTGCGCCGCCAAAAATGGGAAGTGAACGAAACTCGCCTGCGGCTCAGACAACGTTCACTTCTTGATCCATTTTCGGCATCGCATCACTGGCAGCGTCACAGCGGAACGACACGCTTCCTCGCCTGCGGCATCGGGCGCTTGATGCACGGGGGCTGAATCGTTAGCCAATATTTTTTAGCTCCTCAAAACTCCAGCATCTATTTACTCAATTTATTGCCATCACGATTTTGGTTCGGCAATGCCGAAGGCGAGCCGAATTTGCAGTTTCCGCTGTGACGCTGCCGTTTGTGACGTGCAGAAAATGGAAAGAGAAATGGGCGTTGTCTGAGCCGCAGGCGAGTTTCGCCCGTTTCCCATTTTTTGCGCGGCATAAACGGGAACCCGCAGGGCAGCGGCTGTGCGGTCGCCTTCTTTTGCTTACTTTTCTTGGCGAAGCAAGAAAAGTGAGTAGCTGCCGGGCTACCCCCGGCAGGCTGAGCCAGTCCGAAGAAAATCCAGCATCAATAAAAACCTATCAGGATTCAATATCCCGAACCCTATCCTTCTCCCACAACACATCCCCGTCACCCGCATGCCGATTCAGCACCCGCGATAAAACAAACAGCAAATCCGACAGGCGATTCATGTACTGGCGCGGATTGTCATTCATTTTCTCCGCCTTGCCGAGGCTGACGATCGTGCGCTCTGCGCGCCGGCAAACCGTGCGGCACACATGCGATTGCGAGGCCGCGCGCGAGCCGGCGGGCAGGATGAATTCTTTCAGCGCTGGCAAGTCTGCGTTGTATTTCGCCAGCAGTGCATCCAGGCGCGTAACCTGCGCGTCGTGGATCATCGTGTAGCCGGGGATGCATAGCTCGCCGCCCATGTCGAACAGATCGTGCTGGATGGAGATCAGTTCTTCGCGCAATGCCGGCGGCAAGTCTTCGCACAGCAGCAGGCCGATATGCGAATTCAATTCATCGACGTCGCCCATTGCGTGCACGCGCAGCGCATCCTTGTCGATACGGCTGCCGTCGCCCAAGCCTGTGGTGCCGTTATCGCCGGTGCGGGTGGCGATTTTTGAGAGTCTGTTACCCATGGGAGTATTGGAAAATAGGGAAGGTGGAGAAGTAACGAGGATACGGCAAAACAGTGCGGCCGTCGCGATGCAGCCGAACCCGGTAAAATCACGACTTGATAACGGACGATAGATTAACGCAATGGCAAGTAGACTCCCCCCTGTACACGCTCTTTCCGCCTTTGAGGCCGCTGCGCGTCATGGCTCGTTCGCGGTTGCAGCGGAGGAGTTATGCATTACGCCATCGGCGTTTTCGCACCGCATTCGCCTGCTGGAGGATTTTGTCGGCGAGCGCCTGTTTTTGCGCGACGGGCGCAGCGTCAGCCTGACTGAATTCGGCCGTCGTTATCTGGATGTGGTGCGCGGTGCACTGAGTTCGCTGGCCGATTTCCCCTTGCCGCATCGATATGCGTCCACCCAGCTGAAGGTCAAGGTGACGGTGCCGCCTACTTTTGCGCGCTATCTGTTTTTGCCGCATCTGCATGAATTCATGGCCTTGCATCCGGAGATATCGATTGAAACCTATCTGTCGGTGCCGCTGTATGACATGAGCCTGTCGGAAACCGACATTGAAGTGCGTTTCGGCGCCGGCAAATATCCGGACATCGTTACCGAAAAATTATTCAGGGAACCGGTGTTTCCAGTCGCCAGCCCCGCCTATCTGGAGCAGATAGGAAAATTGAATGTGCCGGCCGATTTGCAAAAAGCGCAATTGTTGCGTTCTGCGCTGGAGCCGTGGCAGCCATGGTTTGAAATGGCAGGGCTGGATTGGCAGGAGCCGTCAACCGGCTTGCGTATCGATGATCTGGGTTTGCTGCTGGAGGCGGTAAAACACGGTTATGGGGTGGCATTGACGCGGCAGCATTTTGCCGCCGACATGATTGCCAGCGGCGAGATCGTTTCCTTGTTCGATCTGCAATTGACGACGCCGCAACATGCGTATTACCTGGTATATGACCGCCATGTGCGCGAGCGGCCTGAAGTCGCGCTGATGCTGGACTGGATGATGGAACGCTTTAGTACGCAGCGACTCAGCCTTTAAGCCAGGGTTTGTAAATGTGCAATGTGAACCGCGCGACAGGCGTGCACAGACCCTAGGCACACTTTTTTGAAAAGCGTATAAATATCGTTGCTTTGACGGTAGTTATACGCTTTTTGCATATCAGTTGAATAATTTTCACGGTCAAGGGGAAAGCTTTCAGTCTTGGTGGCGCCGGTATTGGCTACACTGTGCTTAAACGATATAAGTGTTATTCGATAGTGCAATGGACGCAGGATTGATAATGAATACGATTTCGGCAGCACCCGCTTCTACAGCGCCTTTTACGGCAGCGCATCAACGCACGGTGGTGGACGCCTTGCGCGCCGTACTACCGGAGCAGTGCGTGCTCTTCAATGAAGAAGATACGCGCCCCTACGAATGCGACGGCTTGGCAGCGTACGCCCAGTTGCCGATGGTGGTAGTGTTGCCGCTGAATGAAGCGCATGTCATTGCCGTGCTTAAAGTCTGCCGCGATCTGAGCGTGCGTGTCGTACCGCGTGGCGCCGGTACCGGTTTGTCCGGCGGCGCGCTGCCAATCGCCGATGGCATCGTGCTGTCGACTGCGCGTCTGAACAAGATCGTCAAGGTCGATGCCTATGCGCGCACGGCGGTGGTGCAGCCGGGTGTACGCAATCTGGCCATCTCCGAAGCGGTCGCTTCCCTCGGACTGTATTACGCTCCTGATCCTTCTTCACAGATTGCCTGCACGATAGGCGGCAACGTTGCGGAAAACTCCGGTGGCGTGCACTGTCTCAAATATGGTTTGACCGTACACAACGTGATGCGCGTGCGCGTGGTTACGATCGAAGGCGATGTGATCGAGCTTGGCAACGCCGCTCTCGATGCGCCCGGACTGGACTTGCTGTCGGTATTTGTCGGTTCGGAAGGCATGCTCGGCATCGTTACCGAAGTCACTGTCAAGCTGATTCCGAAACCGAAACTGGCACGCGTCATCCTGGCGTCGTTCGACGACGTGGTCAAGGGCGGTAATGCGGTGGCCAGCGTGATCGCCGCCGGCATTATTCCCGCCGGGCTGGAAATGATGGACAAGACCTCCACCCGCATGGTCGAGCCGTTCGTCAAAGCCGGTTACGACATCGATGCCGAAGCGATCTTGCTGTGCGAGTCGGATGGCATTCCGGAAGAAGTCGAGGAAGAAATCGCACGCATGACGGAAGTGCTGAAACATTCGGGCGCAACGGCGATTGCCGTTTCGCAGGATGAGGCCGAGCGTCTGAAATTTTGGTCGGGACGCAAGAACGCATTTCCGGCGGCCGGCCGCATTTCTCCCGATTATTACTGCATCGATGGCACGATTCCGCGTCGTCGTCTGGCAGAAGTGCTGCAGGGCATTGCGCAAATGGAAGTCAAATACGGTTTGCGTTGCGCCAACGTGTTTCATGCCGGCGACGGCAATCTGCATCCCCTGATTTTATTCGATGCCAATCAGGAAGGCGAATTTCACCGTGCCGAATTGTTCGGCGCTGAAATTCTGGAAATGTGCGTGGCCTTCGGCGGTACGATTACCGGCGAGCATGGCGTAGGCCTGGAAAAAATCAACCAGATGTGCGTACAGTTTTCACGCGCGGAAATGGATGCATTTCTCAGCGTCAAGCGCGCCTTCGATCCGCTGTCGCTGCTGAATCCGGACAAGGCTATTCCGACGCTGCAGCGCTGTGCCGAGTACGGCAAGATGCACGTCAAGCGCGGCATGCTGAAATTTCCGGATTTACCACGCTTCTAATATTTTTCAGGATGAACATGGAAGAAGTAGTCGAACAATTCAAGGAAACCATCCTTGCTGCCGGACGTCAGCGGCAGGCGCTGTGCATACGCGGCGGCGGTACCAAGGACTGGTACGGCCAGGCACCGCGTGGCGACATTCTCGATACCCGCGCTTATAGCGGCGTGGTGGAGTACGACCCGACCGAGCTGGTGATTACCGTGCGTGCCGGTACGCCGCTGGCAGAAGTGGAAGAGGTGCTGGCGCAGCAAAACCAGGCGCTGGCATTCGATCCGCCGCATTTCGGCCCCGGTGCGACGATAGGCGGCATGGTGGCCTGCGGTCTGTCCGGCCCGCGTCGTGTGGCAGTCGGTGCGGCGCGCGATTTTGTGCTGGGCGCCGTGCTGATGGATGGCAAGGGTGAGGTGCTGCATTTCGGCGGGCAGGTCATGAAGAACGTCGCCGGCTACGATGTGTCGCGTCTGCTGACCGGTTCGCTGGGCACGCTGGGTTTGTTACTGGAAGTATCGCTGAAGGTATTGCCGAAACCTTACGCTGAAACCAGCTTGCGGCTGGAAATGCCGGAAGAAGAAGCGATACGCCGTTTGAATGAATGGGGCGGTCAGCCTTTGCCGATTTCCGCCAGCGCCTGGTGTGATGGCGCGCTGGTGCTGCGCTTGTCGGGCGCCAAGGCGGCGATTACAGCGGCGCAGCAAACCATAGGCGGCGAAGAAATTGCGGGCGATGATTTCTGGCTCGCGCTACGCGAGCAAAGCAATGAGTTTTTCACCCAATCGAATGTGTTGTGGCGCCTGTCGCTGCCATCCGTCACGCCGCCGCTGGCGCTGGGTGAACAATTGATTGAATGGGGCGGCGCCCAGCGCTGGCTGCGTTCGGATGCAGATGCCGCAAGCATACGTGCTGCAGCGGCACAGGCGGGCGGCCATGCTACGCTGTTCCGTGGTGGCGACAAGAGCGTTGGCGTGTTTCAGCCGCTGGCGCCGGCGGTCGCGCGGATACATCAAAACATGAAGAATGCCTTCGATCCTGAAGGTATTTTCAATCCGGGCCGGATGTATCCACAGTATTGATGCGCAGGCATTCATTGCCGCTAATGCAGTAAAGACTTCAGAGATTATTCATGCAAACCAATTTAGCTGATTTCATCAAGGACACGCGCGAAGGCCGGGAGGCAGATGCCATCCTGCGCAGCTGTGTGCATTGCGGATTTTGCACGGCGACCTGTCCGACCTATCAATTGCTGGGCGATGAACTTGATGGGCCGCGCGGCCGCATCTATTTGATCAAGCAGGTGCTGGAAGGAAAAACGCCGACCGCAAAAACTCAGTTGCATCTGGATCGTTGCTTGACTTGCCGCAATTGCGAAACGACTTGTCCTTCCGGTGTGCAGTATGGCCGCCTGATCGATATCGGCCGCAAGGTGGTGGAAGAGCGCGTGCCGTATTCGTTTGCGACCAATCTGAAACGTACTGCATTGAGAGAACTGCTGCCGCGTAAATGGCTGTTCACCCCCGCCATGAAAACCGGCCAGCTGTTCCGTCCGCTGTTGCCGAAGTCGTTGCAAAACAAGGTGCCGCGCAAGGAAAATGCAGGCGCCTGGCCGACACGTGCACATGCGCGCAAGATGCTGCTGCTCGACGGTTGTGCGCAGCCGGCGATGTCGCCCAATATCAATGCTGCAACGGCGCGCGTATTCGATGCGCTGGGAGTGCAGCTGGTCGTCGCACCCAAAGCCGGTTGCTGCGGCGCGATTCGTCATCACTTGAACGATCACGATGGCGCACTGGACGATATGCGGCGCAATATCGACGCATGGTGGCCGCTGGTAGAAGCCGGTGCGGAAGCGATTGTGATGACGGCGTCCGGTTGCGGCGTGATGGTCAAGGATTACGGGCATTTGCTGGCGCACGATGCGAAGTATGCAGATAAAGCGCAGCGGATTTCCGATCTGACAAAAGACCTGAGTGAAATTCTGCCGGCGTTTGAGCTTGAACTGCAAATTCGCCTGAATGGAAAAATCGGCAAACGTGTCGTCTATCATCCGCCTTGCACTTTGCAGCACGGTCAGCAGATACGCGGCAAGGTCGAAGGCGTATTGCGCGCTGTCGGCGTGGATGTGCAATTGTGCAAGGACAGTCATTTGTGCTGCGGTTCGGCCGGCACTTATTCGGTCTTGCAGCCTGAACTGTCGTATCAGTTGCGCGACCAAAAGCTGGCGAATCTGGAAGCCAGCCAGCCGGAGATGATCGTATCGGCGAATATCGGTTGTCTGACGCACCTGCAATCGGGTACCGATACGCCGGTCAAGCACTGGATAGAGTTGATCGACAAGGCACTGTCCGCCGCGCATTAAGACGATCATGCTCGAAAAAAACGCTGGCGTACTTTCAGGTACAGCCAGCGTTTTTGTTTTTGCCGCGGATTTATTCGGCGAGCAGTGTGTTGATATCCTCGATCAGTTCTTCCGGTTTGGTTTGCGGCGCATAGCGCTTGTAGACGGTGCCGTTTTTTCTGATCAGGAATTTTGTGAAATTCCATTTGATTGCTTCGCTGCCGAGCAGGCCGGGCGCAGCGTGTTTCAGGTATTGATAAAGCGGATCCGCATTGTCGCCATTCACATCGATCTTGGCGAAGAGCGGAAATGTCACGCCGTAATTTTTTTCGCAGAATGTCCCGATGGCGGCTGCGTCGCCCGGTTCCTGTCCGCCGAACTGATTGCAGGGGAAGCCAAGCACTTCCACGCCGCGCTCGCGGAATTGTCTATACACAGCTTCCAGTCCTTCGTACTGCGGCGTGAAGCCGCATTTGCTGGCGGTATTGACGATCAACAAGACCTTGCCGCGATATTGTGCGAGGTCGACAGCCGCGCCGCTCAGACTGTGGCTGCTGAAATCGTAAACGGTCTGTGTATTCATTATTTATACGATGCCGAGATGCTCGGTACCCTTGCTCAAATCGCGGTTTTTCGCTTCATTGCCATGCAGCTTGATGGACAGGCGCAGATCGTTGACCGAATCGGCGTTGCGCAAGGCATCTTCGTAGGAAATTTTTCCTGCTTCATACAAATCGAACAGCGCCTGGTCGAAAGTCTGCATGCCGAGCTCACGCGATTTTTTCATGATCTCCTTGATTTCATGCACATCGCCCTTGAAGATCAAATCGGATATCAGCGGTGAATTCAGCATGACTTCCACCGCCACGCAGCGACCTTTGGTATCTTTCAGCGGAATCAGGCGCTGTGAAATCATGCCTTTCAGATTCAGCGACAGATCCATCAGCAGTTGCTGGCGACGTTCTTCGGGGAAGAAGTTGACGATACGGTCCAGCGCCTGATTGGAGCTGTTTGCATGCATGGTGGCCAGGCACAGGTGGCCGGTTTCGGCAAAAGCGATCGCGTAATCCATGGTTTCGCGATCGCGGATTTCACCGATGAAAATGACGTCCGGTGCCTGGCGCAGGGTGTTCTTCAGTGCGATACCCCAGCTCTCGGTATCGACGCCGATTTCGCGTTGCGTGATGACGCAGTTCTTGTGCGGATGCACATACTCGACCGGATCTTCGATCGTGATGATGTGGCCGTGACTATGTTCATTGCGATAGCCGAGCATGGCCGCCAGCGTGGTCGATTTTCCCGAGCCGGTAGCGCCGACCATGATGACCAGGCCGCGCTTGGTCATGACGACTTCCTTCAATGTTTCCGGCACGCCCAGATCTTCGATTTTTGGAATCGCGGTTGTGATGGTACGCAGCACCATGCCGACGCGCCCCTGCTGTATGAATGCCGAGACGCGGAAGCGGCCTATGCCGCCGGGACTGATTGCGAAATTGCATTCCTTCGTCGCCTCGAATTCTGCCGCCTGCTTGTCGCTCATGATGGCGCGCGCCAGTTCGATCGTATGCGTGGCATTCAGCGGCTGATTCGAGACTTGCGTCATCTTGCCGTCGATCTTGAACGCCGGCGGAAAATCGGCCGTGATGAAAAGGTCGGAGCCGTTCTTGCTGAGCATCAGGCGCAGCAAGTCGTACATGAATTTGGTGGCCTGATCGCGTTCCATGCTTTTCCTTTGTTTATTCGATTCTTTTAGCCGTATGGGCTATCGTGCATTCTTCAACTCGCGACCCACCTCGCAGCTTGCAAGCTGTCCGGATTCACGCGGTGCAAGGCATGCCTTGCGTAACTCCGCATTCATCCCTGCGTTCATCCGGGGAAATTGTCCGGGGTCTTGGCGGCAGAACGTGCCGCTGCATTTGAAATCACATTGCGTTTCACCAGCTCGGTCAGATTGCTGTCCAGCGTCTGCATGCCGACGTTGGAGCCGGTCTGGATGGCCGAATACATTTGCGCAATTTTTGATTCGCGGATCAGATTGCGGATCGCCGGCGTGCCCAGCATGATTTCATGTGCGGCGACGCGCCCGCTGCCATCCTTGGTTTTCAGCAGTGTTTGCGAGATGACTGCCTGCAGCGATTCGGACAGCATCGCGCGTACCATTTCCTTTTCATCGCCTGGGAAGACGTCGATGATACGGTCTATGGTTTTGGCGGCGGACGAGGTGTGCAGCGTGCCGAACACCAGATGGCCGGTTTCCGCCGCAGACAATGCCAGGCGTATGGTTTCCAGATCGCGCAACTCGCCGACCAGTACCACGTCCGGATCTTCGCGCAAGGCCGAGCGCAATGCGTTTTCGAACGAGTGCGTATGCGGACCGACTTCGCGCTGGTTGATCAGGCATTTTTTCGAATCGTGCACGAATTCGATCGGGTCTTCAATCGTCAGGATGTGAGCGTATTCGTTTTCATTGACGTGATTGACCATCGCTGCCAGCGTGGTTGATTTTCCGGAGCCGGTCGGGCCGGTCACCAGCACCAGGCCGCGCGGCTTGAGCGAGAGTTCGGCAAAAATCTTCGGCGCGTGCAGATCTTCCAGGCTGAGGATTTTGGATGGAATGGTACGCAGCACGGCCGCGGCACCGCGATCCTGATTGAAGGCATTGACACGAAAACGCGCGAGGCCGGGAATGGCAAAGGAAAAATCGATTTCCAGACGTTCTTCATAAACCTTGCGCTGGCCGTCGTTCATGATGTCATAGATCATGCCGTGCACATCCTTGTGTTCCAGTGGCGGCAGATTGATGCGGCGCACGTCGCCGTGCACGCGTATCATCGGTGGCAGGCCGGCCGACAGATGTAAATCGGAAGCTTTATTCTTGACTGAGAACGCGAGTAGTTCTGAAATGTCCATTTATAATCCCTGAGCCTGCAAGATAAAAGGTGAAGCAAGAGGTGGAGCAAAAGGTCTGACACCGATGCACGCTGCCGAAAGGTGCCGTGAATGTTAAATAATGTCTTAAAGAACTTTGATTATGTCTGTAATAAGGCAAAACTTGCAAGCTGTGCGTCAGCGTATTACCGACGCTGCGAACAGCGCGCAACGCGACGTGCACGAGGTCGAACTGCTGGCGGTATCCAAGACGTTTGGCGCGGATGCGGTACTGGCTGCGGCAGAGGCCGGGCAGCGTGCATTCGGCGAGAATTATTTGCAGGAAGCGTTGGATAAAATGGACGCTGTTCGTGCGATACGACCCGATCTGCCGCTGGAATGGCATTTCATCGGACCGGTACAGAGCAACAAGACGCGGCCGATTGCCGAGCATTTCGACTGGGTGCATGCGGTCGATCGTGAAAAAATCGCACACAGGCTGTCCGAACAAAGGCCGGCCACGCTGCCGCCCTTGAATATCTGCCTGCAAGTCAACATCAGCGGTGAAGCGAGCAAGAGCGGTGCCCTGCCTGCCGATGCGCCTGGCCTGGCGAAGGCCATCGCCAAGCTGCCGCACTTGCGCTTGCGCGGCTTGATGGCAATTCCCGAACCGGAAGACGATGAGGTGCGGCAGCGTCGCTCCTTTCATCAGTTACGCGTTTTATACGAACAACTGCGTGCAGAAGGTTTGCCGCTGGATACGCTCTCTATGGGCATGTCGGCCGACATGCCGGCGGCGATTGCCGAGGGCGCTACAATCGTGCGGATAGGTTCCGCCATATTTGGAACAAGGAATTATGCAAAATAATCTGAAAATAAGCTTTATCGGCGGCGGCAATATGGCTGCTGCACTGATCGGCGGTCTGGCCGGAAAACTCACTGCGGCACAGAATATCCACGTGATCGATATCAGTGCCGATGCGCTGGCAAAACTGCATGCGCAATTCGGCGTCACGACTTCGATAGAGATTGATGCAAGGATCGCCGGCAGCGATGTGATCGTGCTGGCCGTCAAGCCGCAGCAAATGAAAGGTGTGGCGACGCAAATCCTGCCGCATATCGGCACACAACTGGTGCTGTCCATCGCCGCCGGCATACGCGCGGCCGATTTGTCGCGCTGGTTGAATGGCTATCAGGCTATTGTGCGCACGATGCCGAATACGCCGGCCCTGATCGGCAAGGGCATCACCGGCATGGTGGCGACTGCCGGCGTAAGCGATGTACAGCGTGCGGCAGCAGATGCCATTCTGCGTGCGGTGGGCGAGACGGTATGGCTGGACGATGAAAAACTGATTGATCCGGTGACAGCGGTCTCCGGCAGCGGTCCGGCCTATGTATTTTACTTTATCGAAGCGATGCAGCAGGCGGCGCAGGAAATGGGCTTGACCGCAGAGCAGGGCAATGCGCTGGCAGTTTCCACCTTCGTCGGCGCCGCACAGCTGGCGGCACAGGCGTCCGATCCGGTTTCCGTCTTGCGCGAACGGGTGACATCCAAAGGCGGTACTACTTATGCCGCGCTGACCAGTATGGAAGAGAGCGGTGTCAAGCAAGCCATCATCAATGCAATGAAAGCTGCCGCCGCACGCGGACAGGCGCTGGGTGAGGAATTCGGACGCGACTGATCTGTTCTTGCGATAGCGAGCCTGTGTTTACAATGCGTGGCATGCAGGCGTAAAGATAGAGAAGAAAACGATAAAGGCCGAATGTTCTTCTGGAACATTCGGCCTTTAGACCATCTGGAAGTGCAAGTCGCCTAGTTGCCGAGAACGATCTGCATAATGATGCCGGAGGAGACTGCGATCAGCACATAATCGGGGCCGGTCTGCACCCATTGATAACCGCGTGGCGGCGCATGCAGATGATGGCGGCGCCAGTCGTTCACCACATATTGTCTGTTGCGATATTCATATGGAATGCGGGTGCCTTTGTAGAAGTCGTGGCGCGGGCCTGCGCCACGTCCATTATGTTTTCCATTGTCATGCGCACCAACATGGTTGTTGCGATTGTCGCGATGATCGCGGCGACTGTCATGTCCTCTGTTGCCACCTTTTCCGTCGCGCTGACCGTGTGCATTGTGACCACGATCATTGCGGTGATCGTCACGTTGTGCAAAAGCGGAACCGCCGGCCAGCAGGCTGACTGCCATGATGGTGGAAATAACGATTTTCTTGTTCATATGTGCTCCTTGTGACAGTGAAACTGCATGACATCTGTTAATCAGCTTGGTCATTCATTCAGCGTTTGGTGGCAGTATCTTTCGTGTTGCTGAACGATGATCTTATTACATACGAAATAAGTTTTCCGAACCAGCCTGATTTGGTAAGGCGCGTAACCAGATGTATCCGCATGGAAAATAATTCAGGTTATGAGCGCGATCCTGAAGAGATTACTCCACAGAGCGAGTCTTGTGGGATGTGCGTGAAATATGAGCACTAGCTCACATCAATTTCAATCCGATTGCGTCCCGCTTGCTTGGCGCGATAAAGCGCCGTATCGCTACGGGATAGCGATACGTCGATATTCGCATCGCTTGCATGCATCATGGCAATGCCGATGCTCACGGTCACATTGATATTCTGATTGAGTGCAATAAGCGGTATTTCAGCGAGTTGGGAGCGAACGCGTTGCGCAAAAATTTCGGCCTCGGCGACACCTGCATCGAATAGCACGACGGCAAACTCTTCACCACCTACGCGACCTACCATATCGTTTCTGCGCAATGCATTGCGCAGAATCACGGCGAAATGCTTGAGCACCAGATCGCCTATCGCATGACCGTAACTGTCATTGATTGTCTTGAAATGATCAAGGTCGCACATCAGAACGGCTGTTCGTGCACCGTCGATGCGCCGCGTACGCGCCAGTTCTTCCTCCATGCGCGTCATGAAGTAGCGCCGATTCGGCAGCTGCGTCAGGAAGTCGATGGTGGCAAATCCCTGCAATTCAATTTCTATGCGTTTGCGCTCGGTAATGTCCGTGATGAAGCCGTGCCACAGTGTGCTGCCATCCGGCAATCTGCGTGGCCGCGCCTCGCCTTGCCGCCAGCGCAAACCTTGTCGCGGCAGGATGACACGATATTCGAGATGCCAGGGCAGCAGGCTGCTGGCGGACGCATGGAGTGAAGCGCAGTAATTTGCAACATCATCCGGATGAATGATTTGATGCACGAGAGTGGTCGTGCTGGCGACCTGTTCCGGCGTGAGTTCGTAAATGTCCTTGATTGCCTCGCTGGCATACGGGAAAAATGCATGACCATCCGGCAGTACCCGATACTGATACACCAATCCAGGGACTTCATTCGTCAAAGAGGTGATCAGATCGATGCTTTGCTGGAGCTGGTCCGACAGGGAGCGCATGGACGTGATATCTGTCGTTGTACCTATCATGCGCAGCGGCTTGCCTTGCCCGTCGCGACTGACAACCTTGCCGCGGCTCGATATCCATTTGTAGCTGCCGTCCTTGCAGCGGATTCGGTGTTCCACTGCGTAGTTTTCTGTTTTCTGATCGAAGTGAGCCTGTATCGCGGCCTGAACGTAAGCAAGATCATCAGGATGAATGCGCGCGTAACTATCCGTGATCCGATTGCCAATTTCTTCATCCGTGTAACCCAGAATGGCCTTCCAGCCAGATGAGTAGCTGATTTCTCCGGTAGGGACATTGCGATCCCAGATACCTGTTCCGCTCCCTTCGATGGCGAGCGCCAGGGTTGCCTTGCTATGGAGTAGCGTATCTTCTGCTTTTCTGATTCTGGCTTCAGCGTCATGGCGCGCGATGGCAATCGATGCCATGATCGCAGAGTCGGCAATTGTATGCCGGCACGCATCACTTACTGTGTCTTCTGTTCGCGAATAGGCAACGAAAATTCCGAGCATGCAGTTTGCTGCAGACCGGATAGGCGTCATTGAACATACATGCAAGTCATGCTGCAGGGCCAGATGGTGAAGGCGGGAGCAAAATCGGTTTGCCTCGATATCCTCGGCAGTAATCTGCAGTTTGCTGTCCATCGTCATGCCGTCAATTGCGCGACAGTAGTCGGGATGCAGGCTGGGCGCGGCACCCAGGCGCAGACAGTTGCCCGATTCCAGCAGGAGAACGGCAATCATGATTCCGGGGTTCTGGTCTTCAATATCGCTGGCAATGCAGTTGAGCGTTCGGGTCAAAGGTGCATCGTTTGCAATATGCGCCAGCGTCAAATTATTCACTTTCAACGATCTTTGATGCAAATTGAAATCCATGGCGGTCGCAGAAGAGCTTGATATTTGTTTGTACATATGGCCGTCAGTGCAGGGCAACCATGTGAATCGAAGACTGGTGATGGAAAGTCAGGATAGCCAGAGTCACTTATTATTGCATCAAAACACCTGGGCGATACGTGTATGGCAATGTTAAATCTGCCTGATTCCCTGTTATGGCAGTGACTGCTTGTCGGGATGAATCTTTAAACCTGTTTACAAAAATCACTGCTGAATTAAAGTTCACAATCAGGTAGAAATAGGAGTATGTTGGAGAGCAATAAAATGCTTTTGATCTGCCATTTGACGGAATCAAGCAATTTCAACAGGCGCACTCGATTTTTCCTATGGCGGATGAACATAAAACTACAGCTATTCATGTGCCAATTTCTGGAAGCGCTGCCGCCTTGCCTTCTCGGGAAGCAGACCAGTTTCGGCAGACTATCGCCGATCTGTTGCTGCGGATAGATCGGGAAGCAGAGCAGCTGCGCACGAAAACTGCGGATCTTTTGACGCAGGTCGACGAGCTTCAAGAAGTCACGAAAAGCAAGCAAGTGCTGGAAGCACTCGTGCTGCAATTGCGTGAAGCAAACGAAAATCTGGTATTGGCGGCGTTCGGCGCGCAAGACATGCAGGCGAAGGCAGAGTCAGCCAATCATCGACAGGAAGAATTTTTATCCATGCTGGCGCATGAATTGCGCAGCCCGCTGGCGCCGATCGCCATGGCTGCAGATTTGCTGGGCAAGATTACGACAGCGCATCCGATGCTGCCAAAACTGTACGGCATCATCAGTCGCCAGGTTGGTCACATGGCGCATCTGGTTGATGATCTGCTGGATGCCTCGCGCGTAAGTACCGGCAACATTACGCTGCAAAAGCGTTCGCTGCTGCTGTCGGAAATCATTGACAGTGCAGTTGAAACGAGCCAGCCATTCATCAACCAGCGCAATCAACAGTTAACGATCACTCTTCCGGAAGATACTGTCGTAATTAACGGCGATCTGGTCCGGCTGGCACAGGCGTTTGCAAACCTGATCATCAATGCGACGAAATTCACGCCAGTAGATGGGCATATCGATATTTCGGCGCAGGTTCTTGCAGATGTCGTCAAGGTGTCGATCAAGGATAATGGTATGGGCATCGCGCCGGATATCCAGCCCTTCATTTTCGACCTGTTCAGGCAGGGGCCGCATTCACTGGATCGTTCGCAGGGCGGACTTGGCATCGGGCTTTCGCTGGTGCGCACAGTGGTGCAAATGCATGGTGGCACGGTGAGTGTCTACAGTGCCGGGCTTGGATGCGGCAGCGAATTTTTTGTCGTATTGCCGATTTCTACCGAACTAATGACGGACGATGGCAGCACCTCGTCAAGCTTAGATCCGGTGCCGGGCTGCCGCATACTGCTCATCGAAGACAATGTCAGCGCCAATGAAATATTGAGTGAACTGCTGACGATGGAAGGCCATACGATCACCTCGGCCTTTGATGGAACGTCCGGATTGGAAATGGCGCAAAACAATATTTATGACATCATCCTTTGCGATATCGGTTTGCCCGGCATCGATGGTTATGAAGTCGTTAAAAGACTACGCCTGAACACGGTTAAAGCGGTACCGCTTTGCATTGCCATCAGCGGTTACAGCCAGCAGGAAAATCGCAGCAACGCGGAACGCGTGGGTTTCGATCACTACCTGGTGAAACCGGTTGCCATCACTACCCTGGTCAACCTTATTTCTCCGAAATTTCTTCAGTAGGGCACTGCCTGCGCGAGCCAAATTCAAGTGTGTGCTTGTAGCGCCCCTTCATTATTGTCGCTGTATCGCGATCAAATTTAATCTATGACAACAATCGTTCCTCAACGGGATCAAATGATAAGAGCTGCTGTCATGCAGCGGCCCGAAGCAATCGTTGATGTTTCCATTCACCTTTGGGAGAGGCTGGCTTATGAGCTTGTTTCCATCATAGGCGAGGGTGGTTTCCAATCACTCTATAAAAGAAGTCTGCACGTCACCAGCGCGACTTTCCCATGGATGGACCCCAACTCTTCATTGCCGCAAAACGGCGCGGATTTTACAGGTCTCAAAAAATGTCTTGCTGGACAAGATGCTACCAACGCCGGCGAAGCAAGTATTGCTTTGCTGATTACTTTCATCGACATACTCGCTTTATTAATCGGTGAGCTTTTGACGTCCAGCATTTTACGTTTGGCCTGGGGTGATGACGCTTTGGATACAGTTGTGAAGGAACTCCCATAATGAGCAACAAAGTAACCATACGCCGTTTGGCAACTGGCGTTCCTGGTTTGGACGATCTGCTGGGTGGTGGTCTCCCGGAATTTTCATTCAATCTGCTGGCCGGCACGCCTGGTAGCGGAAAAACTACGCTGGCACACCAGATCATGTTTTCGCTTGCCAATCCTGACCGTCGTGCGCTGTTTTTTACTGTACTGGGTGAGTCGCCATTGAAGATGTTGCGCTACCAGCAGCAGTTTCCATTTTTCGATATCAGCAAGGTGAATCGCTCAATCAAGTTCGTCAACCTTGCAGCAGATTTGCTGGACGGAGATTTTGATCGTGTATTGGGGCGTATCGCACAAGAAGTACAAAGCTTTTCTCCCAGCCTGGTCTTTGTCGATTCATTCCGCTCGGTTGTGCAATCGGCAAAAGCCAAGCAACCAGGTGTCTCGGGTCTGGAGCATTTTGTGCAACAACTAGGTATCCAGATGACTAGCTGGCAGGCGACGACTTTCCTGATTGGCGAATATCTGACGCCTGAAGCAGAGTCCAGTCCGGTCTTTACCGTCGCCGACGGCATCATCTGGATGTCGCAGCTGGTACATCGCGACGCGATTGTGCGCAAGATACAAGTTGTCAAAATGCGTGGTCAGGCGCAAAGCCCGGGCGTACATACCTTCCGCATCAACGACGGCGGCATCGAAGTTTTTCCACGTGCATTGATCAAATCCAGCACCACAGGAGATATCAGGATCTCAGGCGACAAGCGTTTGTCCATGGGCGTGCCTGCGCTAGATGAGATGATGGGTGGCGGTTTGCCTGCCGGTTATTCCTTGTTGCTGGTCGGCCCATCCGGCTCGGGGAAAACTGTACTCGCCACGCAATTTCTGGCGGAAGGTGTACGTGCGGGTGAGCCTGGTGTCATCGCTGCATTTGAAAAAAGTCCGAATCAACTACTCAGTCACAAGCTGACCAAGCTGGTCGAAAGCGGGCAGGTTGGCGTAATCGATACGCGCACGCTTGATTTGTCGATAGATGAAATTCTGCACGATCTGGTTGCGATGATTACGCGCATGAAGGCCAAGCGCGTGGTAATCGATTCGCTATCGGGTTTCGAGCTGGCGCTGGCGTCAGTGTTTCGTGAAGATTTTCGCGAAGCACTGTACCGGCTGGTTGCCGTATTGACCGGTATGGGCGTGACCGTGTTGATGACGGCCGAGCTGGAAGATCAATACACGGCTCTGCGTTTCAGTTCGTATGGCAATGCCTTCCTTGCCGATGCGATCATCATGCAGCGTTACGTTGAAATCGCCGGGCAATTCAAACGTGTGGTTTCGGTCGTGAAGGTTCGAGCGAGTGCGCATAGCAAAGATATTCGCTTCTTCGATATTGAGGGAGACGCCCTCTTGATTGGCGAACCATTGACTCATTATCAGGGGATTTTATCGGGCCGACCGTCTTAGTGTTGCCGTCTCTTCAGGCGGATCGGCAGGCATGCCTGCTTGCTTCATCAGAGTCGACAATATTTTTTTCTTCAGCAGGTCGAGCGGCAAGAAAATCATGACGCCAAGTACAGCCTTGCCATGACTGCAAGGCATATTCAATGTGTGACTACAGATACCGCACTGCCCTTGCCGAGTAAATGGACAGCCTATCGGACCGCGCTGTTTTCCTTTATGCGGAAAATATTTTCCAGGGCGCTACGCAGATCAGGATAAGTAAATGCAAAACCGCTCGCCTGCAGTCGAGCCGAAGTCACGCGTTGTCCCTCCAGCAGCAGATCTGCTTGCTCGCCCAATAGCAGCCGCATCAGGATGGCCGGAGTCGGGAAAAAACATGGGCGATGCATCAGATGTGCCGCCGTCTTGCTGAAGACTGCCTGCGTGACGACCTCCGGTGCGGTGAAGTTGTATGTTTCGATTGCATCCTGCGTATCGCTTTGGCTATCACGAGCCTGCGGCCTGGCTGGCATTTTCCACAGATGCGCGATGGCGCGCAGCAAATCTTCTACATGTATCCACGATAGCGCTTGCCGGCCGTCGCCCAGCGGACCGCCCAAACCCAGCCTGATCGGCAACATCATCATAGGCAATGCGCCTTCCTTGCCGAGCACCAGTCCGAAGCGCATGCATTTCACCTGCACGCCATGCCGGCTGGCGGCATGCGCAGCCGTTTCCCACTCCTGGCAAAGTTCGGACATGAATATTGCTTGCGGCGGGTCGGCTTCCTTCAGCAAGGCGGTATCTTCCCGCGCCTGTATTCCGTAATATCCGATGGCCGATGCCGACAGCAAGAGTCGGGGTTTGTGGGCGGCCTGCGCGATCCAGCTCACAAGCTTTTGTGTCGTGCCTATGCGGCTCAGACGTAATACACGCTTGCGCGCAGCGCTCCAGCGCCATCCCAGTATGCGTGCGCCGGCAAGATTGATGATGACATCCACGCGTTGTGTTGCAGGCAGCTCATCCAGGCTGGCGATGCAGGTAACGGTGTCATCAAATTTCCGCGCAGTTTTATCCGGATTCCTGGTCAACACGGTGACGTGCTGACCATCCTCCACCAGTGCCCTTACCAGCAGTTTGCCTATAAAGCCGCTTGCTCCTGTAACCAGCACATATTCCTGTACGTCGCTAAAGTGGATGCGGGATGTCATGTGAGTTTCCGTTTTCGGTTGATTGCCTTTGTCGATCATGCATGAAGCTAACGCGTGGTGATGGATACCATGTCCGGCTTCGAGTACGTAGCATTTGTCTCAGTATTGCGTGAGGATTTTCGCGCAGCCTTGTGTTGCCAGTCATCAAATCAATAAAACCGAAAGCGGGGAATGAATCTGCTGGCGTAGTCAGCGTATCAGATAGTCGAGCACCACGCCGCCGAAGATGGCGGCGCCCAGCCAGTTGTTGTGGCGAAACGCGGCAAAGCAGCCTGCGCGTTCGCGCGCGCGGATCAGTGTGTAGTGATAGATCGCGCAGCCGGTGGCAATCAGCATTCCGGCAGCAAACCAGGTACGCAAACCGTATTGCCAGCCGACGATAAAAATCAATCCCAGCGTCACTGCATAGCAAAACATCACGGCGGCAACATCGTGGCGGCCGAAGGTAATGGCCGAGGTTTTCATGCCCAGCTTCAGATCGTCTTCGCGATCGACCATCGCGTATTCGGTATCGTAGGCAACCGCCCAGAACACATTCGCCACCAGCAGCCACCACGCCGCTGCCGGTACTGTATTTTGTACCGCAGCAAATCCCATCGGAATGCCGAAACCGAAAGCGATGCCGAGATAGGCTTGCGGGATCGCAAAGAAGCGTTTGAAGTAAGGATAAGTGCCGGCGATGATGACAGCTGCAATCGACAGCTGTTTGGTTAGCGTATTGAGCGGCCAGATCAATGCAAAAGAAAGCAGCGCCAGCGCCAGCGCCACCAGCAATGCTTCGCGCGGCTGGATTTTTCCGCTGGTAACCGGGCGATCAACCGTGCGTTGTACATACTTGTCGAAATCGCGATCGGCGTAGTCGTTGATGGCGCAACCTGCCGAGCGCATCAAGATCGTACCCAGGGTGAAAATGGCAAGCAGCGTCCAATCGGGTTTGCCGTCCGATGCCAGCCACAAGGCCCACAATGTGGGCCATAGCAGGAGCAGTATGCCTATGGGTTTGTTGAGACGAACGAGCCGGAAATACAGTTGCAGACGATTCATGAGGCAATGTTTATTGTGTAAAGGGAGCAGCGCATAGTTAATGCTAATGGCGCAGGAGATCAGCTTTCAGACAGTGGTTCGTCGGGCAGCATGGTCACGCCGGGCAAATCGCAGGACAGCAAGGCCTGCCTCACTTCCTCAATGGCGACGCCGCGCGTAAAACTTTTACGCCATACCAGCACCACGCGACGCGACGGACCTGGCTGCACAAACGGGATGTAACGCAGCATGCCGTCTGTCGTATGCATGTCCGGTACCGATGCCTGCGGCAAGACGGTGATGCCGATGCCGGAAGCAACCATGTGGCGTATCGTTTCCAGCGATGAACCTTCGAAGGTACGTGCGATACCGTCGCCGCTGGTCGAGAAGCGCGACATTTCCGGGCAGACTTCCAGTACCTGATCGCGGAAGCAATGGCCGTTACCGAGCAGGAGCATGGTTTCGGATTTCAAATTGTCGGTGGTGACGCTGCTGCGCTCCGCCCAAGGATGATGCTTGGGTACGGCGACCACAAACGGTTCATCGTACACAGGTTGCACCAGCAAGCCTTGGTCGGGTATGGGCAGGGCGACAATCGCTGCATCGATTTCTCCCTGGCGCAACTGCTCAAGCAATTTGACGGTGAAGTTTTCCTGCAGCACCAACGGCATTTGCGGTACGCGTTCTATCATCGCCTTGACCAGGGGTGGCAGCAGATAGGGAGCGATGGTGTAAATGATGCCGAGGCGGAACGGACCGACCAGCGGATCCTTGTTCTGCTTGGCGATTTCCTTGATGGCGGCGGTTTGTTCCAGCACGCGTTCGGCCTGTGCAACGATTTGTACGCCCAGCGGTGTCATCGAGATTTCGCTGCCACCACGTTCAAACAGCGTGACGCCCAGCTCATCTTCCAGTTTCTTGATGGCGACCGACAAGGTTGGTTGTGCGACGTGACAGGC
Organism: Herminiimonas arsenicoxydans; assembly: GCA_000026125.1. Taxonomy (GTDB): domain Bacteria; phylum Pseudomonadota; class Gammaproteobacteria; order Burkholderiales; family Burkholderiaceae_D; genus Oxalicibacterium; species Oxalicibacterium arsenicoxydans. The sequence goes on from CU207211.1 coordinate 295,679, forward strand.
TTCGGCGGCATGGCCGAAATGTTTTTCGCGGGCGACAGCAACGATGTATTTGAGTTCGGTAAGAGTCATGTTCTGGCCAGGCTGATGCAGTGGACTTGCGAAGCGTTCATTCTATACCTTCAGATAATCTTCGCGTGCCCCCAGCCAGCGCGCCAGATGGGCTCCCACTGTGGCCGGATCGTCGCGCAACAATGTCTGTGCAAGATCGCGGGCCCTATCGACCAGCCACTGATCGGTTTCCAGATCGGCAAAACGCAGCATTGCCTGACCGGACTGGCGTGCACCGAGAAATTCGCCGGGGCCGCGTATCTCCAGATCCTTGCGCGCGATTTCAAATCCATCGGTCGATTCACGCATGATGCGCAAACGCTGTTTGGCAACCATGCCTAACGGGCCCTGATACAGCAGCAGGCAGACGCTGGCTGTGCTGCCGCGTCCGACCCGTCCGCGCAACTGATGCAATTGCGACAGACCGAAACGCTCTGCATGCTCGATGACCATCAGCGATGCATTCGGTACGTCGACGCCGACTTCGATGACGGTAGTTGCAACCAGCACGTGGATATCGCCGCGCGTGAAGGCGTCCATCACTTGCTGCTTGTCGGCAGGCTTCATGCGGCCGTGTACCAGGCCGACTTGCAAATCGGGCAAGGCTGCGACCAGTGTTTGATGCGTATCGGTGGCGGTTTGCAGCTGCAGCGCTTCCGATTCTTCAATCAACGGGCAGACCCAATACACTTGCCGCCCTTCCAGCGCAGCTGCGTGTACACGCTCTATGACTTCATCGCGGCGATTCTGGTCGATCACGCGCGTGACGATGGGGGTGCGCCCCGGCGGCAGTTCATCGATGACCGATACTTCCAGATCCGCGTAGTAAGTCATCGCCAGCGTGCGCGGAATCGGCGTGGCCGACATCATCAGTTGATGCGGAATCTTCTGTTGGGCGGCTGCGGCGCTGGCATCCAGTCCCTTATTGCGCAGCACCAGCCGCTGGCCGACGCCGAAGCGATGCTGTTCATCGACAATGACCAGCCCCAGTTTTGAAAATTGCACGTCTTCCTGTATCAATGCATGGGTGCCGATGATCAGTTGCGCTACGCCTGACTCGATGCGCGCCTTGGCTTCCAGTTTTTCTTTCTTTTTCAGGCTGCCGGTCAGCCATGCAACATTGACGCCCAGCGGTTCCATCCAGCCTGCAATCTTGCGGAAATGCTGATCGGCCAGAATTTCGGTAGGTGCCATCAGCACTGCCTGGAAGCCGCTATCAATGGCCTGCGCGGCGGCAATTGCGGCGACTACGGTTTTGCCGCTGCCGACGTCACCTTGCAACAAGCGCTGCATGGGAAAGGATTGTTTCAAGTCGGCGCGAACTTCTTCAAGCACGCGCTGTTGCGCAGCTGTCAGTGAAAACGGCAGCTGTTTTAAAAATGCTTTTGATAATTTTCCGATAGTGGGCAATACCGCCGCACCCTTTTCGCGACGCGCGATTTGCGCGCGCTTCATCGATAATTGCTGCGCCAGCAATTCATCGAATTTCATGCGGACCCAGGCTGCATGCGAGCGATCGGCCAAAACGCTTTCGTCGATATCGGGTGGCGGATTGTGCAGCAGGCGTACGGCCGGCTCGAAGGACATCAGATCAAGGGAGCTGCGCAATTGTTCCGACAAGGTATCGCGCCATTCGATGCGCGCCATCGCATCGATAATGGTTTTGCGCAACAGCGTTTGCGAGAGGCCTTCACCGGCCGGATACACGGGCGTCAAAGCTGATGGCAGCGGCGCACCTTCTGTCACCATCTTGTAGGAAGGATGTACCATTTCTGCGCCGAAGAAGCCATGCCGCACTTCGCCGCGTGCACGCACGCGATTGCCTTCCGCCATCTGCTTGACCTGACTGCCGTAAAAATTCAGGAAGCGCATCACCAGCTGGCCGGAGTCATCCGAAATCGTGACGACCAATTGTCGGCGTGGACGGAAGGCGACTTCGCATGCCGTGACGACGCCTTCAACCTGAACCGAGCGGCCGAAGATGAAGCCGGCTTCGCTGATGCTCCTGATCTCGGTTTCATCTTCGTAGCGCAAAGGCAGGTGCAAGACCTTGTCCATGTCCGAGCGCAGCCCTAGCTTGATCAGCTTGTCGTCGATTTTTGCCGCGCGCGTAGCTGCTGCGGGCGCAGCAGCTTTTGCTGTCGATTTCGCAGCAGTTTGGGTAGCGGTTTTCGCAGAAGCGACAGGCTTTTTCTTCAATACAGGCATATCAGGCCGAAAATGAGGCGGCAGGGCGTAAAATAGCGGGTTTTGCGAAGTCCGGGTGTTGCAAGAAGTGCCTCGTCTTTTGATGCGATTCTTTGCGTGACGTATTGAATAAAATATGGCCACTCCGGCAAGCTTTGCAACCATAGCAGTTCTGCCGCGCGATTGCATGTAATCAGCAAAATTTGTATTTGCCGGATTGCAGGGTGCGGCGATGCGCAGTGATGTTTCACGAGCGTCGATAATATCTTTCACCCATTTGGCCGTATGTATTCACTTTCCGATTTCGATTTCGAACTGCCGCAAGAATTGATTGCGCAAACGCCGCTGGCAGAGCGCAGTGCCTCGCGCCTGTTGCATGTCGCGCAAGACGGCATGATAGACCGTGCCTTCGCGGATATTGTTGATTTGCTCAATCCCGGCGATTTGCTGGTATTCAACGACACCCGTGTGTTGAAGGCGCGCTTCTTCGGCGTCAAGGAAACCGGCGGAAAAGTGGAAGTGCTGGTTGAGCGCGTGATCGATTCCGCGCATGTGCATGCACAGATACGCGCATCGAAATCACCGGTGCCGGGGATGAAGATACGGTTGGCCGATGCCTTCGATGTGATCGTAGGTGAACGTGCTGGCGAGTTCTATGAGTTGCAATTTCCCGGCGATATATTCGCGTTGATCGAAGCGCACGGTCGCCTGCCTTTGCCGCCGTATATCGAGCACGCCGCGGATGCTTACGATGAAACGCGCTATCAAACCGTCTATGCCAAGACGCCGGGTGCGGTTGCAGCACCGACTGCGGGTTTGCATTTCGATCAAGCCTTGCTCGATACCCTGAAAGCCAAAGGCGTGCAGTTTGCGTATGTGACCTTGCACGTGGGCGCCGGTACCTTCCAGCCGGTGCGCAATGAAAATCTGGCTGAACACAATATGCACAGCGAGTGGTATACGATTTCACAGGAGACGGTGGGTGCGGTGCACGCGGCGCAGGCGGCGGGTCACAATATCGTTGCAGTCGGCACCACCAGCATGCGTGCACTGGAGTCGGCGTCGCAGAGCGGCAGCCTGCAGGCAGGCAGCGCCGATACGCGCTTGTTCATCACGCCCGGTTACACCTTCAAGACAGTGACGCGCCTGATCACCAATTTCCATTTGCCTAAGTCCACGCTGCTGATGCTGGTGTCGGCCTTTGCCGGTTACGATGCCATCCGCGCCGCTTATCAACACGCCATTTCACAGCGTTATCGCTTCTTCAGTTACGGCGATGCGATGTTTTTAACCAGAATGCCACCATGCTGAATTTCAAATTACTTAACACCGATGGCAATGCGCGACGCGGCCAGCTGACCGTCAATCACGGCGTGATCGAGACGCCCATCTTCATGCCGGTCGGTACTTACGGTTCCGTCAAGGCGATGTCGCCGCTGGAATTGAAAGAGATCGATGCGCAGATCATTCTCGGCAATACCTTCCATCTGTGGCTGCGTCCGGGTAATGACATCGTCGCCAAATTTGGCGGCCTGCATGAGTTCATGGGCTGGGACAAGCCTATCCTGACGGATTCGGGCGGCTTCCAGGTATTTTCGCTCGGCGAAATGCGCAAGATTACCGAGGAGGGCGTGCACTTTTCCTCGCCTATCAATGGCGACAAATTATTCCTGTCGCCGGAAGTATCGATGCAGATACAGCGCGTACTGAATTCCGATATCGTCATGCAGTTCGATGAATGCACGCCATATGAAATCGATGGCCGCCCGGCGACTGCCGACGAAGCCGCGAAGTCGATGCGCATGTCCTTGCGTTGGGCGAAGCGCTCCATCGATGAATTCAATCGCGAAGAAAATCCGAATGCCTTGTTCGGCATCGTGCAAGGCGGCATGTTCGAGCATCTGCGTGATGAGTCGCTGGCCGGTTTGGAAGACATCAATTTCCACGGCGTTGCCATTGGCGGCCTGTCGGTAGGCGAACCGAAGGAAGACATGCTGCGCGTGCTGCAACATGTCGGTCCGCGTTTGCCGGCCAACAAGCCGCATTATCTGATGGGCGTCGGCACACCGGAAGATTTGGTGCAGGGTGTGGCCAACGGCATCGATATGTTCGATTGCGTGATGCCGACGCGTAATGCGCGCAATGGCTGGTTGTTTACACGCTTTGGCGATATCAAAATCAAGAATGCGCGTTACAAAGATGATAAGAAGCCACTGGACGCAAGTTGCGGCTGTTACGCCTGCCGCAACTTTTCGCGTGCCTATTTGCATCATTTGCATCGCACCGGCGAAATTCTGGGTGCGCGCCTGAACACGATACACAATCTGCACTACTATCTGGACCTGATGCGCGAAATGCGGGAAGCCATCAGCGAAGGACGTTTCCAGCTGTTTGTGAAGCAATTCCATGCGGATCGTGCACGCGGCGCCTAGCCTGTATCCGCTAATTCCCATGGAGCACTGGAAACTATTCTTCCAGTGCTAGAATAACCGACTTATTTATTACAACTACCTGGAGCATTCCGTGTTTATTTCCAACGCATACGCAGCAGCACCAGCCGCCAGCGGCATCATGGGCAGCCTGACTCAGTTCGTACCTATTCTTTTGATGTTTGTCGCGCTGTATTTCCTGATGATACGTCCGCAGATGAAACGTCAGAAAGAACACAAGCTGATGGTGGAAGCGGTCACGCGCGGCGATGAAGTCGTTACCTCCGGCGGCGTACTGGGCAAAGTCACCAAGGTATCGGATGTCTACGTGTCGATCGAAGTCCAGGAAGGCACCGAATTGGTCCTGCAAAAAAGCGCGATCACGACTCTGTTGCCAAAAGGTACGATCAAATCGCTGTAATGGGTTAACTGCCCCACCTCCGCTGGCCGGATGTGGGGTTGATTTTTGTCTGACGTTCCACCCTGAACCCTGAAACAATATGAATCGCTATCCCCTCTGGAAGTACATTACGATCGTCATCGCCCTGCTGTTGGGTGCGTTGTACACGATACCGAACTTCTTCGGTGAGTCGCCGGCTGTGCAAATCAGCAGCGCCAAAGCCACTGTCAAGGTAGACAGCTCCCTGATGACGCAGGTTGAGCAAGTGCTGCAAAAGGCAGGCCTCCAGTCCGATGGGATGGTGTACGAAACGATAGGCACGCAAGGCACGGTGCGCGTGCGTTTCCCGAATACCGATGTCCAGTTCAAGGCCAAGGGTCTGCTCGAAGCGAATCTGAATCTTGATCCGGCCGATCCAACCTATCTGGTCGCATTCAATCTGTTGCCGAATACGCCCGCATGGCTGCAAAGCCTGCACGCAGCGCCCATGTATCTGGGCCTTGATCTGCGCGGTGGCGTGCACTTCCTGATGCAGGTCGATACCAAGGCTGTCATGAACAAGCGCGTGCTCGGCTTGCAGGCCAGCGCGCGGGCTATCTTGCGTGACAAGAACGTACGTCATGCCGGCATTGCCCGCAATGGCGACAACATCGAGATATTGTTCCGTGATGCTGAAACCCGTTCCAAGGCGCGTACTGCGCTGGGCGATGAATTGCGCGAGCTGCTGCTGACCGATGCAGGCAGCGGCGATGAGCTCAAACTGGTAGGTGCGCTGCAACCGGCGGCATTGAAGCAGACGGTGGAAGACGCAGTACAGCAAAACATCACCACCTTGTCCAAGCGGGTGAATGAACTGGGCGTGGCCGAGCCATTGATCCAGCGTCAGGGCGCCGACCGCATCGTGGTGCAGTTGCCAGGGGTGCAGGACGTTTCGCGCGCCAAGGACATCATCGGTAAAACAGCAACGCTGGAAGTGCGTCTGGTAGATGAAACCGTCACGCGCGGCACTGAAGACACGGCGACGATTCCATTCGGCTCCGAGCTCTTCAAGGTTGGCAAGAATGCACCTGTGGTCTTGTACAAGGATCCGATCATCACTGGTGAATACATTTCCAGCGCATCGGCCAGTTTCGATCAGAATCAGCAGCCTTCCGTCAGCATCGATTTGAACGGCGACGGTGGTCGCCGCATGCGTGAAGCAACGCGTACCCGCGTCGGCAAGGCCATGGCGATCGTGCTGTTCGAGAAAAACAAGGGTGAAGTGCTGACGGTCGCAACCATACGTGACGAATTGGGCGCTCGCTTCCAGATTACCGGCATGGGTTCGTCTGAAGCCGCCAGCGATCTGGCCCTGCTGTTGCGTGCCGGCTCGCTGGCCGCACCGATGGAAATCATCGAAGAACGGACAATCGGACCGCAACTCGGTGCAGAGAACATCAAGAAAGGTTTTGATGCAACGCTGTACGGCTTTATCGGCATTGCGATCTTCATGATCATCTATTACCGCGCATTCGGCTTCTTCAGTGTGTTTGCATTGGCGGTCAACGTGATGTTGCTGATTGCATTGTTGTCGATGCTGCAGGCGACGCTGACGCTGCCGGGTATCGCCGCGATTGCGCTGACGCTCGGTATGGCGATCGATGCCAACGTGCTGATCAATGAGCGGATACGGGAAGAATTGCGTGCCGGACATTCGCCGCAGACAGCTATTGCGATGGGCTTTGAGCGGGCATGGGCGACGATTCTCGATTCCAACGTGACGACTCTGATTGCCGGCCTGGCCTTGCTGATTTTCGGCTCCGGTGCAGTGCGCGGCTTTGCCGTCGTGCATTGTCTCGGTATTCTGACCTCGATTTTCTCTGCCGTATTCGTATCGCGCGGTGTCGTCAATCTCTGGTACGGCCGCAAGAAAAAACTGACATCGATCTCTATCGGCCAGGTCTGGAAACCCACCGACTGATAGCGCAGACGGCGTGCAATATGCATGCCGTCACGCATACGATTTAGCAAATAGAGCAAGACTTAGCATTTAGACAGACCGCTGGCACGACGCGTAAAACGCGACACCATGCAGCGGTCGCCATGAGAGGAAAGTGATGGAGTTTTTCCGCATCAAAAAAGATATCCCGTTCATGCGCCATGCGCTGATTTTCAATGTGATTTCAGTGCTGACATTCGTTGCCGCCGTGTTTTTCCTGGTGCACAAGGGTTTGCATCTGTCGATCGAATTCACCGGTGGTACGGTGATGGAAATCACTTATCCGAAACCGGCCAACATTGAGGGCGTACGCACCAAGCTCGGCGAGCTTGGCTACACCGATATGCAGGTGCAGAGTTTCGGTACCGCGCAGGACGTATTGATACGGTTGCCGGTACAGCAAAATGTGAACACCGCACAGGTCAGCGAGCGAGTGATGACGGCACTGAAAGCGCAGGATGAAACGGTTTCTCTGAAGCGGGTCGAGTTTGTCGGACCGCAGGTTGGTGAAGAACTGACGCATGATGGCTTGATGGCGATGGGCATGCTGGTAATCGGGGTCATGATTTACCTGGCGATTCGTTTTGAATGGAAATATGCGGTAGCAGCGATCTTCGCCAACTTGCATGACGTCGTGATCATCCTGGGCTTCTTCGCCTTCTTCCAGTGGGAATTTTCGCTGACGGTGCTGGCTGGCATATTGGCGGTGCTCGGCTATTCGGTGAATGAATCAGTGATCGTGTTCGATCGCGTGCGTGAAACCTTCCGGGATCGCAAGCACGGCAAGATGGCCGTAGCCGACGTGATGAATCACGCGATCACCGGCACGATTTCGCGTACCTTGATTACGCACGGTTCAACCCAGCTGATGGTATTGTCGATGTTCTTTCTCGGCGGCCCGACACTGCATTACTTTGCGCTCGCATTGACGATCGGCATCTGCTTCGGCATCTATTCATCGGTATTTGTCGCAGCGGCACTGGCAATGTGGCTGGGCGTCAAACGCGAAGACCTGATCAAGCCGATCAAGGAAAAAGACGAACACGACGGCGCGGTAGTGTAAGTAGCGCAGACAGCAAAAAGCCGGCAATTGCCGGCTTTTTTATTGCGTATGCGGGGTATCGCCGCAGCCATATTTTTCCTCAGTACTTCTCTTTCGGTGCGCACCCCGTCAGGTTCGCATGCAGCTTGGTCAACTCCCTGTCCAGCGTATCAAAATCCTGCTCGGCATAGTTGGCGAAGGATTGTTTGCCGAATGCAATTTGCGGTGCAAACACCCGCTTGAATTCGCTCTCTCCCTTGGCCGTCAAGCGCACCAGCGTACTGCGCCGGTCTGCCGGGTGCGTCACGCGCGTCACCAGCCCTTTTTCTTCCAGTCGATCGATCACGCCAGTGAGCGTGCCTTTGGTGATCAGCGTTCTTTCACCCAAGTCCTTGAATGTCATGCCCTCCGTATTGCCCAGCGTCGCCACGATATCGAACTGCGATGGCGTCAAACCGGTTCTGTTGCGGATGTTGGCACCCGACTGGCGTTCGAATGCATGAAAGCATTCGGCCAGCAAACGGATGCTGCGGAGATAGCGTTCAGTCATGAGATATCAATGGTCGAATCAAAATAAAAAGCCGGCCCGCGATAGCGCCGGCTTTTCCCGGATAGCCGATTTCCTCTTAGTCTGCCTTGACCGCTTCCACCTGGATCGCCAGCTTGACCTCAGGCGAGAAGCCGTAGTTGATGCCGTAGGTCAGGCCGAAATCGCTGCGATTGAATGTGGCGGATGCATCGGCGCCGCAGACTTCGCGTTTCAGCATCGGATGCTGTATGCATTTGAACTTGTTGATCGCCAGTGTTACCGGTTTGGTGACGCCGAGTAGTGTCAATTCGCCGTCTACCGAAACAGGTTTGTCGCCATCAAACTTGATCGCTTTGCTCTTGTAAGTCGCGGTAGGGAATTTCTCGACGTTGAACAGATCCTTGCTCTTTGCATGCTCGTTCATTTTGGCGTGGCCGAAATCGATGGAGGTCGCATCAACCACGAGATCCAGTGAACCGGTTTTCGCGGCACGATCCAGAACGACACTGCCGCTGGTTTTGTCAAACTTGCCGCGCCATACCGAGATGCCCATGTGATCGGCTTCAAAGCTTGGGTAGGTATGGCTAGGATCGATCGTGTAGGTTTGTGCAAAAGCGGAGGTCGCGCTGGCGGCCAGCAAACAGATCAGTGCAATTTTTGATTTCATTCAATAACTCCTGTGAGATTTAAATAATATAAGGCGGTTTTACTGCAAAGCTTGTTGCGTTGTACTGCTATTGCGCCGCAACGACGCGAAACTTGATCGTGACTTCATCAGCCACCATGCTGGTGTCTTTCCATTCGCCTTCGCCGATAGCATAGGTCAAGCGCTTGATCGGTAATGCGCCTTCAAACACCTGATTGGCGCCGTCTTTTTTTACCGTCAGCGGAAAACTGACATCGGTAGTTTTCCCCTTGATGGTCAGCTTGCCCGTCACATCGAGCTTGCCGGCGGCACCGTTCTTGATCTGGCTGGAAACGAAGCTGGCTTTCGGGAATTGCGCGGTATTAAACCACTCCTTCTTCATGACTTCCCGGTTGTACTCAGGGTCGCCCAGGTCGAAGCTGGCGATATCGATATCGACATTGGCTTTCGATGTTTCCGGTTTGGCGCTGTCGTAGGAAATCTGCGCATTGAATTTTTTGAACTTCGCATCGACCGGCACATTCAATTGTTTGAAGGTGATCGTGACGCTGCTTTTTGTAGCATCGGTTTTCAGTACGGTGGCGGCGATGGCCGGCAGCGCGACGCAAACAGTCGCGATTGCAATCCAGCGATTTGTCTGGCCAAAAATGGAGCGGATGAACATGGGCTATCCTTTCGGGAAAATGTGTTTACGGAAGCATGCGTTGCAGCGTGCGATCACGATCGATGAATTGATGCTTGAGTGCCCCCAGCACATGCAGACAGAAGACGATCAGCAGTGTGACATTGAACGCATAATGAACCTGTTTGAGCAGGACCTTCAGTTCGGGATCGGGAGCAATGAATACCGGCAAGGGCAGAATGCCCAGATACACCACCGGCACGCCGGCGGCCAGAGTATAAAAATAGCCCGACAGGGGCACTGCAAAGATCAGCAGATAGAGCAGGCCGTGTGCTGTGTTCGCCATCTTTTTCTGCCAGAACGATATGCCGGGAGCGTAAGCCGGCGGCGTATGCGTCAGGCGCCACAGCAGGCGCAGGCAGGCGAGGCCGAAGATGGTCACGCCCAGCCATTTATGCCAGGAAAAATATTTGAGCTTGGTTGGTGTCAGGCCGGGAATGTCGACCATCGTCAGTCCGAGCAGGAAGGTGGCAATGATCAGGATAGCCATCAGCCAGTGCAGCGTGATGGCGGTAAGCGTATAGCGGCGCATAGTTTTATTTTGATAAATAGTCCGAACTAGAACTAATATAACAAAATAAATAGAAGTCTGCTGGCGACCGGATTTTCACCGATGCCAGCGCGCTTCTATTGGATGCGACTTAAATTTCCCTGGCCAGCTTGCTTGCGTAACCGATGTAGTTGGCAGGTGTCATCGTCAGCAACAGATCCTTTGCTTCCTGCGGGATAGCCAGCGTGACGATGAACTCCTGCAACGCTTCTTTCGAAATGCCCTTGCCGCGCGTCAGGTCTTTCAACTGCTCGTACGGATTCTCGATGCCGTAGCGGCGCATTACTGTTTGCACGGGCTCCGCCAATACTTCCCAGGTTTCATCGAGATCCTGTGCGATGCGTACAGGATTGACTTCAAGCTTGTTCAAGCCGCGCAGGCAACTGTCGTAAGCCAGCAAGGCATAACCGAAGCCGACCCCGATATTGCGCAATACGGTGGAGTCGGTCAGATCGCGCTGCCAGCGCGAGATCGGCAGTTTTTCCGCCATGTGCTTGAGCACCGCGTTGGCCATGCCGAGATTGCCTTCGGAGTTTTCAAAGTCGATCGGGTTGACCTTGTGCGGCATCGTCGACGAGCCGATTTCGCCGGCCTTGGTCGATTGCTTGAAATAGCCGAGCGAAATATAGCCCCAGATATCGCGGTTCAGATCGAGCAGGATGGTGTTGGTGCGTGCAATCGCATCGAACAGTTCCGCCATGTAGTCATGCGGTTCGATTTGAATCGTGTAGGGGTTGAAGGTCAGGCCGAGACGGTTTTCAATCACGTCTTTCGAGAATGCCTGCCAGTCGGTGTGCGGATAAGCCGACAAATGTGCATTGAAGTTGCCGACTGCGCCATTCATCTTGCCGAGTATCTGTACATCGGCGATGCGGTCGATGGCGCGCTTCAGGCGTGCCACGACATTGGCCATTTCCTTGCCGAGCGTGGTCGGGCTGGCAGGCTGGCCGTGCGTACGCGACATCATCGGCAGCGCCGCATTGTCGTGCGCGAGTTGCGTCAGTTTTGCGACCAGTGCCTGCAGTGCCGGCAGCATCACCGTGTCGCGCGCAGCCTTGAGCATCATGCCGTGCGACGTATTGTTGATGTCTTCCGAGGTGCAGGCGAAGTGAATGAATTCAGTGGCGGCAACCAGCTCGGGCACGTCCTTGACTTGTTCCTTGAGCCAGTACTCGACGGCTTTAACGTCGTGATTGGTGACCGCTTCAATGTCTTTGATGCGCTGTGCGTCAACTTCGGTGAAGTCGGTGGTCAGCTTGTTCAGCAAGGCATTGGCGCTGGCCGAAAACGGTTTGATCTCGGCAAAGCCGGCAGTCGACAAGGCTTGCAGCCATGCAATTTCCACTTTCACGCGGTGATGCATGAAGCCGGCCTCGGACAGGATAGGGCGGAGTTTGTCGGTTTTGACAGCGTAACGGCCGTCCAGCGGAGAAAGAGCGGAAAGTGCGGAAAGTGGCATGATGATGGGCGACAAGCGCAATGACGTGAATGAAAAAGCTGCCGAAATACAAAAAACGGCGCACATACGGAATCCGCCATTTTACCACCCGTATCGGTACGCGAAGCCGCTTGCCGGATCGGCGGAGAATGGCGGCTTTCTCCGTGGCGTCGATGTTATAATCGCCTTCCAATTTTCGACCTGAAGCAACTATGAAACTGATTGGTTCTCTCGCTAGCCCTTACGTGCGCAAAGTGCGCGTAGTCATGCTGGAAAAAAAGATCGATTACGATTTTGTTCTGGAAAATGTGTGGTCGCCCGACACCCTGATTCAGGAATCCAATCCGCTCGGCAAAGTGCCGTGCCTGGTCATGGAAGACGGCGGTGCGATGTTCGATTCGCGCGTGATCGTCGAATACCTGGATACCCTGACACCGGTCGGCAAGCTGATTCCGGCACATGGGCGCGAACGCGCCGAAGTCAAATGCTGGGAAGCGCTGGCTGACGGAGTGTGCGATGCCGCCATGCTGCTGCGCCTGGAGCATACGTTGCGTCCTGCCGAACAACGCAGCCAGAGCTGGATCGACAGACAGACCGCCAAGGTTAATGCCGGTTTGAAGGCAATGTCGACAGGCTTGAAAGATACTGCCTTCTGCGCCGGTAATCAGTACACGCTGGCTGACGTGGCGGTTGGCTGTACACTGGAGTGGCTGACGTTCCGCTTTCCGGAAATCACCTGGCGCACCGAGTATCCGAATCTGGAAAAAATGCTGGAAAAACTGTCCGAGCGGCCATCGTTCAAGGAAACTTCGCCCAAGTAAGTAACGACACTGAACGGCGAAACTAGGCAGGGGCATAAATAAAAAAAGGGACGCAATTGAACTGACCCCAAATAGTTGGACGGTTTAGTTTGCTAAGCGGCCAAGGGCTGGGTTCTGTATTGCACAGGACTCAGTCCTTTTAGTTTCATCTTGATGCGATCGTGATTGTAATAGCGAATGTACTCCTTGAGCCCCGCTGTTAGCTCGTCAATACTGCGAAACTTGTTGAGGTAAAAAAATTCTGATTTGAGCACAGCAAAGAAGCTCTCCATGGCGGCGTTATCGAGGCAGTTCCCTTTACGGGACATACTTTGCACCATCCCTTTTTGCTGTAGCACCCTGGCGTAAGCGGGCATCCTGTATTGCCAGCCTTGGTCTGAATGCAGCATCGGCCTCTCATCCGGTTTGAGCTTGGAGAGCGCTTTTTTCAGCATGACTCCCACCAGTTCATAGACCGGACGCCTCGCCGTTTCAAAGGCGATGATTTCGCCGTTGTATAAATCCATCACCGGCGAGAGATACAGCTTTTCTCCCGCCACATTGAACTCCGTGACGTCGGTTACCCATTTTTCATTGGCTTTCTCTGCTGTGAACTGACGCTGCAAAGCATTGGGCGCGCTTTTTCCGACGTCGCCTTTGTAGGAACGATACTTCTTCGCACGCACCAACGATTTGAGCCCCAACTGCCGCATGAGGCGCTGCACCTTCTTGTGATTGACACCCTGGCCCAGCCGGCCCAGTGCAGCCGTGACGCGACGATAGCCATAGCGCCCATGGTGACGGGCGAAGATGGACTGGATTTGTTGTTTCAACGGCTGATACTTATCCGGCGCCTGCGCAACCTTCTGCTGATAGTAGAAAGTGCTGCGCGGTAGCTCAGCAAACGTGAGCAGATCGGCCAACGGGAAGTGTTGCCTTAGTTCATGGACTACTTGCGATTTCCGCGCGTTGTTGCCCGCTGTTGCTTCTGCGCTTGAACTAAGGCTTCCAACTTTTTTAAGTAGGCATTCTCCATGCGCAGCTGATTGATCTCGGCCAACAGATCCTCGCGGCTGCGGGTTTCATCATTGACGGAGCTCGGGAGTGGTGTAACGGGGGAATGAGGCATTCTTGGTGGTCTTCCACGTTTGCGTGGTTGGAGGGCGTCTATACCGCCGTTATGATAGCAGCGCTCCCATACGGCCACGCATCCTTGGCTACGAATCCCAAAGGCGAGCCCCGTCTCTTGATACGACCATTGCTTCTTCCACATCTGCCGCAGCACACGCAACCGGAACTGCGCATCGTAATGCTGGAATTTCTTCCTCAAACCAGCAATGCCGTGCTTCTGATAGGACGCCACCCACCGCGTCACCATCGTTGTCGAAACGCCGTTGCGGCGACCCACAATGGCACATCCATCTGTGCCGGATAAATACTGCTCTACTACCGAAATCTTGAATTTCTCGTCGAATTTCGTCATTAAAAAACCCCAAAAGTTGGTGTCCAATTTTTGGGGTTCAGTTCAAATCTGCGTCCCTTTTTTATTTCGCAATCACCGTTGATGCGGTAACCGAGTGGACGAAATTACTCGCCAGTCATCTGTGATTGCAGGTAATTCTGGATGCCGACTTTTTCAATCAGATCGAGTTGCGTTTCCAGCCAGTCTATGTGCTCTTCTGTATCGTCGAGGATGTACTGGAACAGTTCGCGCGATACATAATCGCCGCTGGCTTCGCATGCTGCGATGCCTTCTTTCACGGTCTTGTGCGCCATCGTTTCCAGCTTCAAATCACACGCCAGCATTTCCTGCGTGTTCTCGCCTATCATCAACTTGTGCAGTAACTGCACATTCGGCAAACCATCCAGCATCAGGATGCGGTCTATCAGTTTGTCGGCGTGCTTCATCTCGCCGATGGATTCTTCATATTCCTTCTTGGCGATTTTTTCAAAACCCCAGTGCTTGTACATGCGTGCATGTAAAAAGTACTGATTGATGGCGCTGAGTTCGTTGGTGAGCTGCGCGTTGAGCAGCTTGATGATATTGCTGTCACCTTTCATGGGAGCCTCGAAAGTGATGTGGAAAATGGGCTGGCTGACATGCGACCGTTTCGGTTGCACGATCTGCTCAGGAGAGAGTGGACATGATAGCGCAGGAAGTGCAATTCATGGCCATTTGGACCGCATTTCGTTAGCTGGAATCATTCGTGTTTCGATTGCAAAAGTAAGGTTGGGCAATGCTGCCGGAAAGAAATGCAGGACAAATAAAAACGCGCTGCAGCGTAGAGCTGAGCGCGTTTTTATTTGTGATCTGCAGGCGGAGTTTTAAACCCTGCAGCTTGCTGCACTATTTCTTTGGTGCTTCCGTGACGAATCCCATCTTGCTGAGCCCGCCGGATTGCGCTGCAGCCATGACTTGTGCGACTTTTTCATACGGTGTCGTACGTTCGGCGCGTAGATGCAACTCAGGTTGTGGCGTGACCTTGGCGGCGTCGGCGACGCGGGCTGCCAACTGGCTTTCATCCAGTATTTCATTGTTCCAGTAAACCTTGCCTGCCGCATCGATGGAGAGGTTGATGGTTTCAGGTTTGACTTCGTTCGGCTGATTGGCTGCACGCGGCAAATCGAGCTTGACGGCGTGATTCATCACCGGAATGGTCATGATGAAGATGATCAGCAACACCAGCATCACGTCGACCAGCGGCGTGGTATTGATTTCCGGATTGAAGTCATCGTCATCCGATAGGGAGCCCATGGACATCATGCACCTCCTACGGCAACCAGTTTGGCGCCGCTTGCACCCGGTGTATTGGTATCGTTGGCGCGTGCACCGGTGACGAACAGTGCGTGCAGATCGAAGCCGAATTTGTTCATTTTGGCGATCAGGCTCTTGTTGCCGCGTACCAGGGCGTTGTAACCAAAGGTTGCCGGAATCGCCACTGCCAGACCGAGTGCGGTCATGATCAGCGCTTCGCCGACCGGGCCAGCGACCTTATCGATGCTGGCCTGGCCCGAGGTGCCGATTGCCACCAGTGCATGATAGATACCCCACACGGTACCGAACAAGCCGACGAATGGCGCGGTGGAACCTACCGACGCCAATACGGCCATGCCGGTTTGCAGTTTGGCGGAAGTTTCATCGATGGCCTGACGCAACGACAAGGTGATCCAGTCGCTGACCGACAACTCATCGTGCAAATGGCCCTTGTGCGCTTCGTGATGACGCATGGCGGTAACGCCGGCTTCCGCAATGGACGCAAACGGATTGCCGCTGCCCAGCGTGGCAGTCCCTTCGGACAGGCTGGTGGCGTCCCAGAATTCATGACCGGCGGCGCGTGCGGCGCGGCGATACTGCATCAATTGCAGTGCTTTGGTGGCGATGACGTACCACGATGCGATCGACATTGCGACCAGCAGAATGGCGACGCCCTTGGTGACGAAATCACCTTGCGACCACAAACTTTCCAAACCGTATGGGCTGACTTCCATGATGATTCCTTCTTA
This sequence comes from Herminiimonas arsenicoxydans, assembly GCA_000026125.1. Classification (GTDB taxonomy): domain Bacteria; phylum Pseudomonadota; class Gammaproteobacteria; order Burkholderiales; family Burkholderiaceae_D; genus Oxalicibacterium; species Oxalicibacterium arsenicoxydans. The sequence continues at coordinate 311,912 of CU207211.1, forward strand.
TCTATTTAATGTGAAATTAATTGGGACGATGGCAAATGCAGGAGCCGGTCGTCCGTCTTCCAGGTAGGGTTTGAACAGTGCGCGCATCACGGCATCGCGTGCTGCATCGTCCATACGCAGCGAGCCTGATGATTTTTGCACTTCGACTCTTTCGGCACGACCTTTTTCATTGATCAGCACGCGCAGCGTCACCGTTCCTTCGTTACCCATGCGTGCATCCAGCGGCGGATAAACCGGACGCGGGGCATTGATGTAGGAAACACCTGAAATCATTTTCGGCGTTGCCGGCGCGGCGGGCGCTGCAGGTGCCGATGGCGCAGCGACTGCAGGCGGTTCTTTCGATTCCTGCGGCGGTGTGGCGGTTTCGGTAATGGCTTGCGGCGATGGTGCTTCGGTGACGACGGGACGCGGCGTTGGACGTGTTACCTGTTTTTTTACCACCGGCACCGTCTTCGGTTCAGCGGGTTGAGGCTTTGGTTCCGGCGCTGCCTGTTCGGTGATGAAGCTGGCGAAAATTTCGGTCGGTAATGACTTGGTGACCTGATGCACCAGGCCGCTGCGCAAAGCGTAAAACAAGCCAATATGCAGGACCACTATGACGATGAGCGGACCGTATTTCTTGAGTGCTTGTGACAGGAACAGCGGGAGGCGCGGAACTGACGACGGAATCGATGTTGCATTCATAACATTGCTTATGCAGCCATTGCGTTTGGATGAAACATTATAGTTTGAGTTGAGCGCATATCGGCAAGGGACTCGCGCAGGACGCGTTTCGCACAGGCATGACATTTGCCGCAGCAGGTGCCGACTTCCAGTTCGTCGCGCAACTCTACCATCGACGTCAGGCCGCTATCGACCGCTAGGCGAATTTTCCGTTCAGAAACGTTGTTGCATACACAGACAATCATCGATGCCTCTTGCTACTTTCTTTGTAGGTGAAAAACACGAAACCCCAATTTTTTCAATTTCATCCGTTTGCGGCAGTCCGCCTTACCTCAGTTGATGCGCGGCCCGGTCACCAGGCGCGCGAACAACTTGAATTTTTCCGGCTGCTGCATGGTTCGCTCCACTACCGCCGCCCACTGTTCAGATAACTGCTGGCAGGTTGCGCGCAATACTGGCGCCAGTTCGGGTAACTCGGCCAGCGCTTTCAAATGCCGCTCGATCACCGAGGCCAGCTTGATGCACGAACTGTTTTCCTGATTGCTCGCGGTGTAATGCGACATCAAATGCAGCACGGCGGAAACGAGTAACTCTGGTTGCGCTGGCGCTGCGTTTGGTTCCTGCAATGCTTGAGTCGCTTTTTCGATAGCCATCAAACTCTCCTTGTCGGTTGGTTTGGCTTGCTGGCGCAACGTGTATCGCTGTGCGTGGCTGGCTAGCGTGTGAATCAATATTTCTGTTTCTGGATTTCTGCTGCTTATGCCGTCAAAATCAGTTTATTCAATTGCGTCAAGCGCAAACGGTATATGCGGCCTTCGTGTGCGATTTCCACTTCCCGCATTTGCTGAAATAAGTCACGACTGTTGATGCGTGTGACGGCTTGTTCCTCAGCCTTGTTGCATGCGGTTGGGGCAGTTGTGTCTTGTGCTTTGCGTGATGCCGGGATCGTCATGATCTGCCTTTTTCTCGTAAATGAGAACAATTCGTGTTTAGATTATTGAGTATTTGCGGCAGGATTGCAAGTTTTTTCGTACGGGAAGGCGGCTTGCGGGCGAAATAAATCGCCGGTTTGCTGTTGTGGGCTTGAGAAATTGCCGAAAAATTATTCTTATCCAGCTAAATTGCTGCTCTTCGGCAATACGTCGGCAGGCGGCAACATGGGCGTCGCTACCGGCCCGATAGTGCTTGTGCAGATGGATGCAGTGTGTGGCGTCAGCGTATAGGGTGAAACGATTCTGCCTGCGCAATCGGCCAGTATTTGGCAAACACTTCAGGCAATTCGCTGGTCGCCTGTGCTTCGCTGAGCAGTTGACCGGATTCGAGATAGGGCAGCAGGGCCGAAGCCAGTTTGACTTGATTGGCCGATACGCGCCGCACCAGATGATGCGGCTTCAGTTCGGATGGATGATGCAAGCCTGCGGCGGCAATCAATTCTGCCAGGGCTTTCAATGTGTTTTTATGAAAATTGGCGACGCGTTCGGCCTTGTCCGGCACCACCAGTGCGCGTTGACGCAAGGCATCCTGCGTGGCGATGCCGGTCGGGCAGCGGTCGGTATGACAGCTTTGCGACTGGATGCAGCCGAGCGCAAACATGAAGCCGCGCGCCGAATTGCACCAGTCGGCGCCGAGTGCGATGGTGCGGACGATATCGAATGCGGTAATGATCTTGCCGGACGCGCCTATCTTCACCTTGTCGCGCAGCTTGGTGCCCACCAGTGTGTTGTGCGCAAGTAGTAGTGCTTCCTGCAGTGGTACGCCGACGTGATCGGTAAACTCGACAGGGGCGGCGCCAGTGCCGCCTTCGCCACCGTCAATGACGATGAAATCGGGAGTGATGCCGGTGTGCAGCATCGCCTTGACGATGCCGAAGAATTCCCACGGGTGGCCGATTGCCAGCTTGAAGCCGGTCGGCTTGCCACCGGACAGGTTGCGCAATTGTTCTATGAATTGCAGCAAGCCGGTCGGTGTATCGAAAGCAGAATGCGACGAGGGTGAAATGCAGTCCACGCCTTCCGGTATGTCGCGTGCAGTCGCGATTTCAATGGAAACCTTGGCGCCCGGAAGCATGCCGCCGTGGCCCGGTTTGGCACCTTGCGAGAGTTTTACCTCGATCATTTTTACTTGCGGAAGATTGGCATTAACGGCGAATTTTTCTGCGGAAAAACTGCCATCTTCACTGCGACAGCCAAAATAGCCGGAGCCGATTTCCCACATCAGATCGCCGCCGGTATCGACTGCATTTTCTGGTTGGTGATAGCGACTGATGCTGCCTTCGCCAGTATCGTGCATGAAGCCGCCTTTTTGCGCTCCCTGATTCAAGGCGCGGATGGCATTGGCCGACAAGGCGCCGAAACTCATGGCGGAAATATTGAACACGCTGGCCGAATAGGGCTGTGCGCGTTCGGCGCCTATCGTGATGCGGAAATCATGCGAGGCCAGTTTGGCCGGCATGATCGAGTGATTGATCCATTCGTAATTATCTTGATACACATCCATCTGCGTGCCGAATGGACGTTTGTCGATGGCTTGCTTGGCGCGTTGATACACCAGCGAACGCTGATTGCGTGAAAACGGATTGGGCGCCGCATCATCCTCGAGAAAATACTGGCGTATTTCAGGGCGTACCGACTCAAACATATAACGAAAATGCGCGAGGATGGGGTAATTGCGCAGCAGCGCGCGTTTGCTCTGGCTGAGATCGGCAATGCCGACGGTCGTCAATGCGCCGGACAGTATCACCAGCCACCAGCCGCGATCGAACTGCAAGGCCATTATCAAAGACACTGCGAACACACATCCGGCGATCATCAAGGCCAGATAACGTAGAGGGAAATCGCGCATTTTTTCTCCAGACCGCATCTCCGCCGACGGGCAGAGCAATCGCGGCACAGTGTACAACGAAGACAATATTTTCCCCGCCGGTAATTAAATGTGTGGGGGCATGGACGGCTGGAATGTCCGTCCCCAAAAATTGGATTACAAATTTTCAAGCACATGGAGAGATCGACATGTACCAAACGGATGTGGCGGATTTTTGATGCACGACGATACAGAGGACTGGCATCCGGTGTATCGATTTACTTATTAAAATGAAAAAGCCGCGTGCATGAAGCTCATGCACGCGGCTTTTATCTTTATGTTTTTATTCAGTGAGCGTTGACGCGGTAATGATGCCGCCACCCAGGCATACATCGCCTTGATATAAAACGGCGGATTGTCCGGGCGTGACAGCCCATTGCGGCGTGTCAAAGGCGAGTGCAAGGTTGTCAGCTGTTGCGTGCTGCGAGCATGCGACATCGGCTTGCCGATAACGTGTCTTGGCGGCTACCAGTTCTTCGCTCGGCGCCCTGCCGGCGACCCAGCTCATTTGGCCTGCACTTAATGCAGACGACAGCAGCCAGGGATGATCGTGACCTTGCACTATATACAGCGTGTTGTTTGCGACGTCCTTGCGTGCGACGTACCAGGGGCCGCTATTGCCATCTGTATTCTTGTGCGTCTTCATGCCGCCCAGGCCTATGCCCTTGCGCTGCCCCAGTGTGTAAAAACTCAGGCCCACGTGTTCGCCGACGATCGTGCCGTCCGGCGTTTTCATCGGACCCGGTTGATAAGACAGGTAGCGATTCAGAAATTCGCGGAATGGACGTTCGCCGATGAAGCAGATGCCGGTGGAATCTTTTTTGCTCGCGTTTGGCAGTTGCAGCTGTTCGGCGATTTTGCGCACTTCCGTTTTGCGAATTTCGCCGAGAGGGAACAAGGTCTTCGACAATTGAGCCTGGTTCAGGCGGTGTAGGAAGTAGCTTTGATCCTTGCTGGCATCGACTGCTTTCAATAACTGGACCTGGCCTGCATCCGGCCCTGACGTCACTTCGCGCACGCGCGCATAGTGGCCGGTCGCGATCATGTCGGCACCGAGCAGCATGGCGTGATCGAGGAAGGCCTTGAACTTGATTTCAGCGTTGCACAGTACATCAGGATTGGGGGTGCGGCCGGCTTCGTATTCGCGCAGGAATTCGGCGAACACACGATCCTTGTATTCTGCGGCGAAATTGACGGCTTCGATATCGACGCCGACGACGTCGGCGACGCTGGCTGCATCAATCCAGTCCTGACGGGTCGAGCAGTATTCGGAGTCGTCGTCATCTTCCCAGTTCTTCATGAACAGACCGATGACTTCATAACCCTGTTCTTTCAAGAGCCAGGCGGAGACCGACGAATCGACGCCACCGGACATGCCGATGACGACACGCTTTTTAGCCATTGTTGATGACCTCATAGACCGAAGGGTCTGTCTGCAACAATGATAGGGGTGCGCGCTTGCCGTCCAGATAATCGATGACGCGTTGCAATACCGATGGGCTACGGTGTTTATCCTTGCAGGCGACCAGTTCGTCGTAACTCATCCACACGGCGCGCAAGATGCCGGCATCCAGCGGTTGATCGTACTTGGCGCCGACTTCGCCGCAAAAGCTGAAGCTTAAATAAGTAACATCGTGGCCGGTGCGCGCGGAAACGTAGCGTGACATATACATGCCAACTAGGGCGGTGGGGGTGAAGTCGTGTGCGGTTTCTTCCAGGGTTTCGCGGACTACAGCCTGCTCCAGCGACTCATGGGGGTCCAGGTGGCCAGCCGGCTGATTAAAACGAATTCCTTCGCTGGTTTCTTCCTCTACCAGCAGGAAAAGGCCATCACGCTCTATGATGGCAGCAACAGTAACAGATGGTTTCCAGACGTCGGGCATAATGGCTCTCGGAATAACCCGCTATTTTAGCGCGCACGGGAAAAAGTTGCGCGCAATGTTTCCCGTGCTAAAAAAGTTGTAATAAAATGAGTAAGGTCAAGATTGCGCATCTTTGGCTTTGCTATGGCGGACATTTAGCTTTATCCTTACCGGCTCATTGCCCTAACGGAAGTCGGTGAATAAGGTATCTGCCTGGTCAAACTGTGAGATACGCCCCCGAAATCGAAGCGCATTCCCCTGTTGCCAGGGCTTTCATGGATGACAGGCGCCACTGCTTATGGTTGGTGGAGGCCGTTCCCAAGGACATTACACAATTAACTGATTTGCCTTCGCCCTGTTTTGGCGTCGAGGCAAAGGCTTAATAATAGAACGGAATAAACATGCAACGCATCATGCTCAGAGCAAAAATTCATCGCGCCAAGGTGACGCAAGCGGACCTGCATTACGAGGGTTCATGCGGGATCGACGCGGATTTGCTGGAAGCCGCAGATATCAAGGTTGGTGAAAAGATTGAGTTGTACAACATCAATAACGGCGAGCGTTTTTCTACCTATGCCATCCAAGGCGCAAGAGGTAGTGGCGAGATTTCGCTGAACGGCGCCGCCGCACGCTGTGCTCATCTCGGTGATTTGATGATCATCTGTACCTATGGTCCGATGACTGATGAAGAAATTGCGACCTACACGCCTAAGATTGTTTTTGTCGATGAAGACAATCATTTCGCTGGAATGAAAAAATAATAGCAAGTAGCGTTAGTTAGCTAGTAGCGCTGGAATATCCGCTCGCGCCATTGTGTGCTGCTTGAGTCGGGATTTGTGTGCTTATTGTGGCTCTAATGCTGCCTGATCAGGAATTTAAACAAACTATGAGAGATGCATTATGTCTTTAGTTATAGGAGTGCCGCGGGAGTCATTCCCCGGGGAAAAACGGGTGGCGACGGTGCCAGAAGTCGTTGAAAAGCTGATCAAACTCGGCTTTTCCGTCAGCGTAGAATCCGGCGCTGGTGACGACGCCAACTTCAGCGACGATACCTACCGCGCCGCTGGTGCACAGATCGTGCAAGGAGCTGCCAACTTGTGGTCCACGTCCGATATCGTCTTCAAGGTGCGTGCTCCAAGTGCCGAGGAAATCGGTCTGATTCGCGAAGGCAGCACCCTGATCGGCTTCATCTGGCCGGCACAGAATCCTGAATTGATGCAGCAGCTTGCCGCCAAGCGCGTCACCGTTTTGGCGATGGACTCGCTGCCGCGCACGCTGTCGCGCGCGCAGAAGATGGATGCTTTGACCTCCACCGCCGGTGTCAGCGGCTATCGCGCCGTCATCGAGGCTGCCAATGCTTTCGGTCGTTTCTTCAACGGCCAGATCACGGCTGCAGGCAAGGTTCCTCCGGCCAAGGTCTTTATCGCAGGTGCTGGCGTGGCCGGTTTGGCTGCGATCGGTACTTCTGCCAGCCTAGGTGCCATCGTGCGTGCCAACGATACCCGTGCAGAAGTGGCCGATCAAGTGGTATCGCTGGGTGGCGAATTCGTGAAGGTCGATTATGACGAAGAAGGTTCGGGCGGCGGCGGCTATGCCAAGGTCATGTCCGAAGGCTTCCAAGCTGCGCAGCGTGAGATGTACGCCCAGCAGGCTAAGGAATGCGATATCATCATCACCACCGCGCTGATCCCGGGCAAACCGGCTCCGAAACTGATAACCGCCGAAATGGTTCAGTCCATGAAACCCGGCAGCGTGATCGTCGATATGGCGGCCGAGCAGGGCGGTAACTGCGAACTGACCGAACCCGGCAAGGTTGTGGTGAAACATGGCGTGACCATCGTTGGTTACACCGACCTGCCGAGCCGTCTGCCTAAGCAGGCCAGTACGCTGTACTCAACCAACCTGCTGCGCCTAACCGAAGAGCTGTGCAAGGACGCAGAAGGTAAAAAGACGACTGATGGCATCATCAACGTCAATATGGAAGACGAAGCCATTCGTGGGCTGACAGTCATCAAGGAAGGCAACATCACCTGGCCGCCTCCGCCGTTGAAGCAAGTGGCTGCTCCGGCTGCCAAACCTGCAGCGGCACCTGCGCCTGCGCACGGTCATGGCCCAAGCACCACGGTATCGTCACCTAAGCGTGTAGTCACAATGTTTGTCTTCGCGACCTTGTTGTTCGCGCTGATCGGCTATGGTGCGCCTACCGCTTTCCTCGGTCACTTGACCGTGTTTGTGCTGGGTTGCTTCATTGGTTACATGGTGGTCTGGAATGTTACTCCGGCATTGCATACGCCTCTGATGAGCGTGACCAACTCCATCTCGTCGATCATCGTGATCGGTGCGTTGGTGCAGGTCGCTCCTCCGCTGGCTGATGGCATGGCACGTCCCGAGATGCTGATCAAGTGTCTCGCCGCTGCCGGCATCGCTTTGACCGCAATCAACATGTTCGGTGGCTTTGCTGTTACCCGTCGCATGCTTGATATGTTCCGTAAGAATTAAGGAGACCACAATGTCTGCAAATCTGGCTACTGTCTCCTACATCGGAGCAACCATTCTTTTTATCCTCAGCCTGGGTGGCTTGTCGCATCCGGAAACCTCGCGTCGCGGTAACCTCTACGGCATGATCGGTATGGGCATTGCGGTGCTCGCTACGATCTTTGGCCCACGTGTAACCGCTGATGGTTACGCCTGGATCATCATCGCGCTCGTCGTCGGTGGTGCTATTGGTCTGTACGCCGCCAAGAAGGTCAAAATGACCGAAATGCCGGAACTGGTTGCATTGATGCACAGTTTCGTTGGTCTGGCCGCAGCACTGGTTGGCTTCGCCAGCTATATCGATCCGTCTATCCATCTGGAAGGCGCTGAGAAAGCCATTCATCAAGTTGAAATCTACGTCGGTATCTTTATCGGTGCAGTGACCTTCTCGGGTTCGTTGATTGCATTCGGTAAACTGAATGGAAAAATCGGCGGTAAACCTTTGTTGCTGCCAGCACGTCATGTCATCAATCTGATCGGTTTGTTGTTAGTGATCTGGTTCGGCCGTGAATTCGTTAATGCGCCCGACGTTGCCAGCGGCATGACTCCGCTGATCATCATGACCGTGATTGCCCTGCTGTTCGGTATTCACATGGTGATGGCAATTGGCGGTGCGGATATGCCGGTGGTGGTATCGATGCTCAACAGCTATTCCGGCTGGGCTGCTTCGGCTACCGGTTTCATGCTCGGCAATGATTTGTTGATCGTGACGGGTGCGCTGGTTGGCTCCTCCGGTGCGATTCTGTCGTACATCATGTGCCAGGCGATGAACCGCAATTTCTTCAGCGTGATCGCGGGTGGTTTCGGCGGTGGTGCTCCGAAGGCGGGCGGCGCGGTTAAAGAGCAGGTTGGTGAAGCGACTCCGGTCACTGCGCAGGAAACGGCGGAACTGTTGCGCGAAGCCAAGAGCGTTGTGATCGTGCCAGGTTATGGCATGGCAGTGGCACAAGCTCAGCACACCGTGAATGACATCACCAAGTTCCTGCGTGCCAAGGGTACCAAGGTGCGTTTCGCGATCCACCCTGTTGCCGGTCGCATGCCTGGTCACATGAACGTGTTGCTGGCTGAAGCCAAAGTGCCTTACGACATCGTGATGGAAATGGACGAAATCAACGAAGACTTCCCGGATACCGACGTGGTCATGGTGATTGGCGCCAATGACATCGTCAACCCGGATGCGCAGGAAGATCCGGACAGCCCGATCGCCGGTATGCCGGTGCTCGAAGTCTGGAAGGCTGAAACCTCGATCGTCATGAAACGTTCGATGGCTTCCGGTTACGCCGGCGTCGACAATCCGTTGTTCTACAAAGAAAACAATCGCATGTTGTTTGGCGATGCCAAGAAGATGCTGGATGAAGTTCTGACGACTCTCGAGTCCAGAAGCTAATACCATGCTTCAATAAAAAAGCCCGCTTATGCGGGCTTTTTTATTGGGTTCTGCAAAACTGATGCATCAGAGAATGGAAAACGAATGCTTACCTGCTCCAATAACCTGGCTGGCTATACATGGTTTTTAAATGTGAGATGAACAAGCGTACCTTGGCGGGGACGTTTCTCTGTTGCGGATAAACCGCCATGATGTCGTATTCCGGAATCGCAAAATCGTCGAGCACTGTTTCCAGCGTGCCGCTTTCCAGCTGGCTTTGAATTTCCCATACGGAGCGCCAGGCAATGCCCAAACCTTCGCTCATCCAGCGATGCAGCAACTCACCGTCATTGCAATCCAGGCTGCCTTGTGCACGCACGGATACGGTTTTGCCGCGGTGATTGAAATACCAGCCGCGCTGTTGTCCACCTTGAAGATTGAAGGCTAGGCAATTATGCTTAGCGAGGTCGTCCAGCGTTTTGGGTTTGCCATGTTTCTTGAAGTAGTCGGGCGTGCCGCATACGACTCGTTTGTTGGCGGCAAGTTTGATGGCAACGAAATTCGGATCGATAGTGCCGCCAATGCGGATACCCATGTCATACCCTTCCTGCACCAGATCAACAACGCGGTCGGTCAGGTTGAACGACATTTTCAGGCCGGGATGCTGTTCCAGAAAGTTCTGTGCGTAGGGCGCAACGTGCTGGCGGCCAAACGATGCGGGAGCGGAGATGATCAAGTGGCCGCTGACTTTGTTGTGGCCGGCGGAGAGCGTGCTTTCGGCCTGGTCGAGTTCGCTGAGCATCTTGCGGCAATGTTCCAGATAGACCGAACCTTCTTCGGTCAGGGCCAGCCGACGGGTGGAGCGATGCAGTAAGCGGACGCCGAGGCGTTTCTCCAGTGCATCAATGCGCCTGCCGACCATGACGGGCGTGACTTGCAGGGCTAGAGCCGCCGCCGCGAAGCTGCTATGCTCGACCGCCATCACAAATGCTTCTATCTGTTTGAGTTTATCCATTCGATACCTGGAGTATTTAATTGGTTAATTAATTGTCCTATTCTAAATTTAATGGATAAGAATTACTATACGTCGTAGGAAACTTTCATTTCAATGGAGATTATGTAATGGCAAAGATGACAGCAGCCCAAGCAGCGGTTTGGGTAATGCAGAAAGAGGGCATTGATCAGGCTTTCGGCGTACCAGGCGCAGCGATCAATCCGTTTTACTCCGCCATGCAAAAGCAAGGCACGATCAAACACATTCTGGCTCGCCACGTAGAAGGCGCGACACACATGGCTGAGGGTTACACCCGCGCCAAAGCTGGCAATATCGGTGTCGCCCTCGCTACCTCGGGTCCTGGCGGCACAGACATGATCACCGGTCTGTACTCGGCAATTGCTGATTCGATTCCAATTTTGTGTGTCACTGGTCAAGCGCCACGTGCACGTTTGCACAAGGAAGATTTCCAGGCAGTGGATATCGAATCGATCTCGAAGCCGGTGACCAAGTGGTCGGTCATGGTGCGCGAGCCAGCATTGGTTCCGCAAGTATTCCAGCAAGCTTTCCACATCATGCGCTCCGGCCGTCCAGGTCCAGTGCTGATCGACTTGCCATTCGACGTGCAAGTTGCTGAAATCGAATTCGATCCAGACCTGTATGAGCCATTGCCAGTCTACAAGCCGGCAGCAAGCCGCAAGCAGATCGAACGCGCAATCAGCATGCTGAATGAAGCAGAACGTCCATTGCTGATTTCTGGTGGCGGCGTGATCAACTCCGACGCAAGCGCGTTGATGCAAGAATTTGCTGAATTGGTAAACGTTCCTGTCGTTCCAACCCTGATGGGCTGGGGCACGGTACCTGACGATCACCCACTGATGGTCGGTATGGTTGGTCTGCAAACATCGCACCGTTACGGTAACGCAACGATGCTGGCTTCGGACTTCGCATTCGGTATCGGTAACCGTTGGGCCAACCGTTTCACCGGTTCGATCGACGTTTTCACGAAAGACCGTAAATTCGTACACATCGATATCGAACCGACACAAATCGGTCGCGTGTTTGGTCCAGACCTCGGCATCACGTCCGACGCTGGCGCAGCACTGAAATTGATGATCGAAGTAGCGAAAGAATTGAAAGCTGCCGGCAAACTGAAAAACCGGGATGCATGGTTGGCTGAGTGCCAGGAACGCAAACGTACCATGTTGCGCAAAACAGATTTCGACGTCACGCCTATCAAGCCACAACGCGTTTACCAGGAAATGAACGAAGTGTTCGGCAAAACAGCGCGCTATGTTTCGAACATCGGTCTGTCGCAAATCGCTGCTGGTCAATTCCTGCACGTGTACAAAGAGCGCAACTGGATCAACTGTGGCCAAGCAGGTCCATTGGGCTGGAGTGTTCCAGCTGCTCTGGGTGTCCGGGCTGCCGATCCAACCAGCGAAATCGTGGCTATCACCGGCGATTACGACTTCCAGTTCCTGATCGAAGAATTGGCAGCCGGCGCGCAGTTCAATCTGCCGTACATCCATGTGCTGGTGAACAACTCCTACCTGGGCCTGATTCGTCAAGCACAGCGTATGTTCACGATGGACTACTGCGTATCGCTGGCATTCGACAACATCAACTCGACCGAAAATGCTTCATACGGTGTTGATCACGTCAAGGTTACCGAAGGCTTCGGCTGTAAGGCAATCCGTGTCTACAACCCGGACGATATCCAGCCTGCGCTGCGTAAGGCGCAAGAGTGGATCAAGGAATTCAAAGTGCCAGTCGTTGTTGAAATCATCCTTGAGCGCGTAACCAATATCGCGATGGGTACCGAAATTAACGCGATCAACGAATTCGAAGAAATTCTCGACGTTAAGGAAGCTTAATCATGACGAAACTTGCTGCTAATCTGACGATGCTGTTCAACGAGGTTCCATTCATGGACCGCTTTGAACAAGCTGCAAAGAATGGCTTCAAAGGCGTTGAATTCTTGTTCCCATACGATTTCCCTGCGGCTGATGTCGCAGCGAAATTGAAAGAGAACAATCTGGAAATGGTTTTGCACAATCTGCCGGCCGGTAACTGGGCTGGTGGTGAGCGCGGTATCGCTTGCCATCCGGATCGTGTGGAAGAATTCAAGGCTGGCGTGGATAAGGCAATTGAATACGTCAAAGTGCTCGGCACCAAACAGGTCAACATCCTGTCCGGTATCGTGCCTGCAGGCGTCACGCATGAGCAAGCAGAAGCAACTCTGGTTGCCAACTTGAAATATGCCGCTGCCAAATTGAAGGCCGAAGGTATCCCGCTGTTGATCGAAGCGATCAACACATTCGATATCCCTGGCTTCTTCCTGACCGGCACCAAACAGACTCTGGACATCATTGCCAAAGTCGGTTCGGACAACCTGTTCTTCCAATACGACATCTATCACATGCAACGCATGGAAGGTGAATTGGCGAACACGTTGAAAGCTAATCTGGCAGTCATTCCGCACATTCAGCTGGCGGACAATCCAGGTCGTTTTGAACCAGGTACAGGTGAAATCAATTACACCTTCCTGTTCAAATTCCTGGACGAAATCGGCTACAAAGGCTGGATCGGTTGCGAGTACAAGCCTAAAGCTGGTACGGTAGAAGGATTGGGCTGGCGCGCAGCGCACGGCCTATAATGTAACGCGCCTTACACGATAATGAGCGGTCCGAAATGGGCCGCTCATTATTTCTACAGGTGTCCGCAGCAATTACACTTAATCAAAATCAGGAGTCACTCATGGCAAAAGTTGGATTTATCGGTTTGGGTATCATGGGCGCACCAATGGCGCTGAACCTGCAAAAGGGTGGTCACCAACTGTTTTTGCATGATCAAAAAGCACCGGCACAAGAATTAGTCGATGGCGGCGCAACTGTTTGCGCATCGGGCGCTGAAGTCGCAAAAAATGCAGACATCATCATCACGATGGTGCCAGATACTCCGCACGTGGACGCAGTTTTGTTCGCTGATAACGGCGTTGCTGCTGGTTTGTCCAAAGGCAAAATCGTGGTCGACATGAGCTCGATCTCGCCTATCGCCACCAAAGAATTCGCTAAAAAAATCAACGCTCTGGGTTGCGAATACCTGGATGCGCCAGTATCCGGCGGTGAAGTCGGTGCTAAAGCAGCATCGTTGACCATCATGGTCGGTGGTTCGGAAGCCGCATTTGCAACCGTCAAACCATTGTTCGAATTGATGGGTAAAAACATCACTCTGGTCGGCGGTAACGGCGACGGTCAAACCACTAAAGTGGCTAACCAGATTATCGTTGCATTGAACATTCAAGCTGTTTCCGAAGCATTGTTGTTCGCTTCGAAAGCAGGCGCAGATCCAGCAAAAGTGCGTCAGGCATTGATGGGCGGTTTTGCCAACTCGCGCATTCTGGAAGTGCATGGCGAACGCATGATCAAACGTACGTTCAACCCAGGCTTCCGTATCGAGTTGCATCAGAAAGATTTGAACCTTGCATTGCAAGGCGCAAAAGCGATGGGCGTTTCCTTGCCAAACACAGCTGCTACGCAAGAGCTGATGAATGCATGCGCAGCCAATGGCATGAGCGGTCTTGATCACTCGGCACTGTGCCGCGCGATTGAAATCATGTCGAACCACGAAATCGCCAAGGCGTAATTTCGTTTCGATAGCATGAGCACATCAACCGGCATTGCGCTTGTTTGCAATGCCGGTTTGATTCACGGGGTTTTACGCCTAGTGAATCATGTGATTTGAATCAGGCAATGCATCACAAGAGTTAATACGCACTTTCCCAATTCTTAGAAATATTCTCGCCACATGTCGATAGCCCCACGTCAGTTTTTAAACGACCTGTATGCAACAGCGGTAGAAGCCGTGAGCGCACAGAAGTGCATGCCCGCTTATCTGCCCAAGCAATCGGTCAAAGGTCGCACGTTGGTGATCGGTGCCGGTAAAGGTGCCGCTGCAATGGCCAAGGTAGTAGAAGATACATGGCCAGGTAAAGTCGAAGGTTTGATCGTTACACGTTACGGCCACGGTGCCGACTGCAAGCAAATCGAAGTCGTCGAGGCTGCGCATCCGGTGCCGGATGAAGCCGGTCGGCAAGCCGCCGGTCGCATGCTGGAGCTGGTCAAAGGCTTGACGGAAGACGACCTCGTGTTGTGCCTGATCACCGGTGGTGGTTCGGCTCTGTTGAGCCTGCCGGGTGAAGGCATCTCGCTGGAACAGAAACAGGCTTTGAACAAGGCATTGCTGAAAAGCGGCGCAACGATTTCAGAAATGAATTGCGTGCGCAAGCACCTTTCAGCGATCAAAGGCGGTCGCCTGGGCCTGGCATGCGCACCGGCACGCGTCGTCACGCTGCTGATCTCCGACGTGCCTGGCGATGATCCTGGCGTGATTGCCAGCGGCCCTACACTGCCCGATCCAACGACTTGTGCAGAATCGCTCGCGATCCTGAAAAAATACAAGATCGAGATCCCAGACAACATCCTGAAGCATCTCGAATCCGGCGCTGGCGAAACACCGAAGCCAGGCGATGCACGCTTCGCGCGCAACGAACACCATGTGATCGCAACCGCGCAACACGCGCTGGAAGCGGCAGCAGAAAAAGCACGCGCAGCAGGCATCACGCCATACATTTTGTCGAATGATCTGGAAGGCGAATCGCGCGATGTCGGTTTGGTGCATGCTGCACTGGCAAAACAGGTTGCTAAGTATGGTCAACCATTTGCCAAGCCTTGCGTAATTTTGTCCGGTGGTGAAACTACAGTGACAGTACGCGGCAAGGGCCGCGGCGGTCGTAATGCAGAGTTTCTGTTGAGCCTGGCTGTTGCCCTGAATGGCGCACCGGATATTT
Organism: Herminiimonas arsenicoxydans; assembly: GCA_000026125.1. Lineage (GTDB taxonomy): Bacteria > Pseudomonadota > Gammaproteobacteria > Burkholderiales > Burkholderiaceae_D > Oxalicibacterium > Oxalicibacterium arsenicoxydans. The sequence goes on from CU207211.1 coordinate 327,043, forward strand.
ATGCGCTTGCATGCGATACCGATGGCATCGACGGATCGGAAGATAATGCCGGCGCAATTTATCAGCCAGATTCGATTGCACGCGCAGCCGCTGCGGGTCACAACGCGAAAACAATGCTGGAAAACAATGACGGTTACGGTTTCTTCAGCGCGGTGGGCGATTTGATTGTCAGCGGCCCGACGCGCACGAATGTTAACGATTTCCGCGCCATCCTGATTTTGTAATTTATTCGCCGCTGTGTGTTGAATGCAGACATAGCGGTTCCCTTTTTAATTTTCATAGAAGAGCTGTCATGAGACGTAATCGCAAAGCAAAAATCGTTGCTACCCTGGGCCCAGCAAGTGGCGATCTGGAAACCATCACCGCGCTGTACGAAGCCGGTGTGGACATGTTCCGCTTCAACTTCAGCCACGGTTCGCACGAAGATCACCGCGCACGCCACGAAATCGTTCGTGGTCTGGAAAAGAAATACGGCGCGCCGATCTCCATCCTGGCTGACTTGCAAGGACCAAAAATCCGCCTCGGCACATTCGCAGGCGACTCCGCTGTCTTGAAAGTCGGCGAACAGTTCGTACTCGATCGTGACGAAACACCTGGCGATGCAACACGCGTGTATCTGCCACATCCGGAATTGTTTGCTGCAGTTGCCGCAGGTCAAAACCTGTTGCTTGACGATGGTAAAGTGCGTTTGAACATTGTCAGTAACAAGGATAATCGTATCGTCACCACCGTTGCAGTCGGCGGCAAGATTTCGAACCGCAAGGGTGTCAACGTGCCTGACGCCATTCTGCCTATTCCTGCCATGACAGCAAAAGATCTGGTCGATCTGGAATTTGCCTTGTCCCTGGGCGTGGACTGGGTTGCACTGTCCTTTGTGCAACAAGTTTCGGACATCACCGAAGCGCGCGCCATCATCGGTGACCGTGCCGGCATCATGTCGAAAATCGAAAAACCGGCAGCAATGCTGGACATCGATGCAATCTGCAATGCATCCGATTCCGTCATGGTTGCCCGTGGCGATCTGGGCGTAGAACTGCCGGCAGAACAAGTGCCACGCGCACAAAAAGAAATCCTGAAAGCATCACGCAAGTACGGCAAGCCAGTCATCATCGCAACACAAATGCTGGAATCGATGACCGAATCGCCAGTGCCTACCCGTGCAGAAACTTCCGACGTCGCCAGCGCGATTTACGAAGGTTCCGATGCGGTCATGTTGTCTGCTGAATCGGCTAGCGGTAAATTCCCGGTCAAGGCTGTTGCCATGATGGATCGCATCATCAAGGAAGTCGAAGCTGATCCTGCTTACCTTTGCCTGATCGACGCGCAACAAGTACCACCGTTGCCGACACCTGAAGATGCAATTTGCCATGCCTTGCGTGAAGTAGTCAAAACCGTCAATGCAGTTGCTACCGTGACCTATACAAATTCCGGTCACACCAGCATGAGCGTTGCGCGTATGCGTCCGACCGCTCCCATCCTGAGCATCACACCTAACGTCAACACAGCACGCCGCCTGGCGTTGGTGTGGGGCATACACTCGACGATAGGCAAGGACGTTGGTTCGGTTGATGAAATGGTGGCGGCGGCAGTTGCGACCGCAGTGCGTGAAGGCTTCGCTAAAACCGGTGAACGCGTTACCGTGTCGGCTGGTTTGCCATTCGGCGAATCGGGCACGACCAATCTGTTGCACATCGCAACAGTGAAGTAATGCAGCATAGAAATACGCAGTAGAAATTTGAGGTAAAACAGTTTCTGGGCAACGGCATGTTTGCCGTTGTCCAGAACTGACATGAATGAGTTGTTGAGTTGCAATAACTCATTCATGTCAGATGTAAAAATATGACACGGGTCAATTGACATAGTCGTTTTATGGCATAGACTACGAGTCGTAGTTTGATTAACCGTTGTAGAAGTAAAAAGCTAGGGGTCCTAGGCATATGCGTTCCGCATGTGCCGGGTGAGAAAAACCCTTGAACCTGATCTGGATAATGCCAGCGAAGGGAAGCTGCCGAGACGTGTATGCATTTGGCATTCGAATTGTACTTATCGATGCCCAAGCTGGATACGATGTACGTTTTCGAAACCTCCTTAGCTGGCTCCAAGCCACTGTAGTTAGCCAAGGAGCCAAAATGAATGCCAATCCGAAATTTCTGTCCGCTACCGCCACGGTAGATGAAGCAGCGATTCAGCCATTACCGAATTCCACCAAAATTTATATTCAAGGTTCGCGACCCGATATTCGCGTGCCTATGCGCAAGATCACGCAATCCGATACCGCAGCATCATTCGGTTTTGAAAAAAATCCTGCAATCTATGTCTACGATACGTCCGGCCCTTACACCGATCCTGAAGCCAAGATCGATATTCGCTCCGGTCTCGACACGCCACGCCTGCCGTGGATATTGGAGCGCCAGGATACAGAAGAGCTGCCAGGCCCAACGTCGGAATACGGCATCGAGCGCCTGAATGATCCCAAACTTGCCGAATTGCGTTTCAACCTGCATCGCAAACCACGTCGCGCATTGGCTGGCAAGAATGTCTCGCAGATGCATTACGCACGTCAGGGCATCATCACGCCGGAAATGGAGTTCGTTGCGATACGCGAAAACATGAATCGCCGTGCCTATCTGGAAGAGCTGAAACAATCCGGACCGAAAGGCGAGAAACTTGCCGAATTGATGGGACGTCAACATCCGGGGCAGTCGTTCGGCGCAGCGATTCCGCAAGAGATCACGGCAGAATTCGTGCGCAGCGAAATTGCACGCGGCCGTGCAATTATTCCTGCCAACATCAACCATCCGGAAATCGAACCGATGATCATCGGCCGTAATTTTCTGGTCAAGATCAATGCCAACATCGGCAACTCGGCCGTCACTTCGTCGATCGGCGAAGAAGTTGAAAAAATGACGTGGGCGATACGCTGGGGCGGCGACAACGTGATGGATCTGTCGACGGGTAAACACATACACGAAACACGTGAATGGATCATCCGCAATTCGCCAGTACCTATCGGTACCGTGCCGATTTATCAGGCGCTGGAGAAAGTTAATGGTAAGGCCGAAGATCTGACATGGGAAATCTTCCGCGACACGCTGATCGAGCAGGCAGAGCAGGGTGTCGATTACTTCACGATACACGCCGGTGTCTTGCTGCGCTATGTGCCGATGACAGCCAAGCGTATGACCGGCATTGTGTCGCGCGGTGGTTCCATCATGGCCAAGTGGTGCCTTGCGCATCACAAGGAATCGTTTCTGTATGAACACTTTGAAGACATCTGCGAAATCATGAAAGCCTATGACGTGTCGTTCAGTCTCGGCGACGGCTTGCGTCCGGGTTCTATCTACGATGCGAACGATGAAGCGCAACTCGGTGAATTGAAAACGCTGGGCGAACTGACACAGATTGCATGGAAACATGACGTGCAAGTGATGATCGAAGGGCCGGGTCATGTGCCCATGCACCTGATCAAGGAAAACATGGACCTGCAACTGGAGCAGTGCCACGAAGCGCCGTTCTATACGCTGGGACCATTGACGACGGATATCGCTCCAGGCTACGACCACATCACGTCCGGCATCGGGGCTGCACAAATCGGCTGGTACGGCACCGCGATGCTTTGTTACGTGACGCCGAAAGAGCATCTCGGCTTGCCGAACAAGGTCGACGTCAAGGACGGCATCATCACGTACAAGATCGCCGCGCATGCTGCGGATCTGGCAAAAGGTCATATCGGTGCGCAGATACGCGACAACGCCTTGTCGAAAGCGCGCTTCGAATTCCGCTGGGACGATCAGTTCAACATCGGCCTCGATCCGGACAAGGCGCGTGAATTCCACGATGAAACTTTGCCGAAAGACTCTGCCAAAGTTGCACACTTCTGTTCCATGTGCGGTCCGCATTTCTGTTCGATGAAAATCACGCAGGAAGTACGCGAATACGCAGCCAAGCAAGGCATTACTGAAATTCAGGCTTTGAAAAAAGGCATGGAAGTAAAGGCGATCGAGTTCGTGAAAAGCGGTTCTGAAATTTATCAAAAACAGTAACGATGAAAATCGAACTGAATGGATCGCCGCATCAAATCGAAGCGCACAAAAACGTGGAAGAGTTGATTGCCGGCTTGTCGCTATCCGACAAGGCAGTTGCCGTTGCCATCAATCGCGAAATCGTGCCGCGTCATCAGTGGCTGCAACGACAGTTGCGGGCAACCGATCGCGTCGACGTCGTGCGTGCCATCGGTGGCGGTTAATCATTGAAGTTCACACAAGGCAGCCACAAGCTGCCTTGTGTGTTTAACGCGTATTTTTACTTTGCATCTCACTAAAACAGGACTATCCATGGGCATCCCAACATTCCCTGACGCACCATTCGTCATCGCCGGCACCACCTATCGCTCGCGCCTGCTGGTCGGCAGCGGCAAATACAAAGACCTGACGCAAACACGTGAAGCCAGTCTGGCCAGCGGTGCACAAATCGTCACCGTCGCGATTCGTCGCGTCAATATCGGCCAGGACCCGAATGCCCCTAGCTTGCTCGACGTCTTGCCGCCCTCCGAATTCACCCTGTTGCCTAACTCTGCCGGCTGCTACAACGCCGCCGATGCGGTCTATACGCTGCAACTGGGGCGTGAAATTCTCGGCGGTCACAAGCTCTGTAAGCTGGAAGTGCTGGGCGATGAAAAGACTTTGTTCCCGAACATGCCGGAAACCCTGAAGGCAGCGGAAACGCTGGTCAAGGACGGTTTCGACGTCATGGTCTACTGCAGCGACGATCCTATCCAGGCCCGCATGCTGGAAGACATAGGCTGCGCCGCCATCATGCCGCTGGCCTCACTGATCGGCTCCGGCATGGGTATCTTGAATCCATGGAATCTGTCGCTGATCATTGAACAATCCAAGGTTCCGGTCATCGTCGATGCCGGCGTAGGCACCGCATCGGATGCGGCGATCGCCATGGAGCTCGGTTGCGACGGCGTGTTGATGAACACCGCGATTGCCGGTGCGCAAGATCCGGTACGCATGGCGCATGCGATGAAGCTGGGTATCGATGCCGGCCGCAACGCCTATCTGGCAGGTCGGATTGCCAAACGCTTCTCGGCTGCGCCGTCCTCGCCTATGGCTGGACGCGTGGTGTAAGGAGATGACGCGGGGAGGCTTATTCATCGCCCTGTCTGGCAGAGGAAGTGATTATCGAATATCCTTGCTGCCTTCAACGTCTTCACAATAAAGGATTTACCATGCGCGCGATCGAGATTACTCAGCCCGGCCCACCAGATGTATTGAAGCTCTGCGAGCGCCCTATGCCTGAGCCCAAGGCTGGTGAGCTGTTGATCAAGGTACATGCGGCCGGTATCAATCGTCCTGACGTGTGGCAGCGTCTGGGTAGCTATGCGGTCCCGAAAGGCGCTTCCGATATTCCGGGTCTGGAAATCGCCGGTGAAGTGGTCGGTGGCGATCTGGCCGACAGCGGTTTCAAAATCGGCGATATGGTGTGTGCGCTGGCGCAAGGAGGCGGTTACGCAGAATACTGCACCGCACCGGTTGAACAATGCTTACCGATCCCGAAAGGTCTGGATGTAGTGGAAGCCGCCTCGTTGCCGGAAACCTTCTTCACCGTCTGGAGCAATGTTTTCGATCGCGTCGGCTTGACCGGTAACGAAACCTTGCTGGTGCAAGGCGGCACATCCGGTATCGGCGTGACGGCAATTCAGATCGCCACTGCGCTCGGCCATCGCGTATTTGCTACCGCCGGCAGCGATGAAAAATGCCGCGCCTGCGAAGTACTGGGCGCAGAACGCGGTATCAATTACAAGACGGAAGATTTTGTCGAAGTCGTCAAGGCTGCGACCAACGGTAAGGGCGTCGATGTGATTCTCGACATCATAGGCGGCGATTATGTGGCGCGTGAAATCAATTGCCTGGCCGACGATGGTCGTCTGGTATTCATCGCGCTGGCGGGCGGCAACAAGGCGACACTCAGCCTTGGGCAGGTCATGATGCGTCGCTTGACGATCACCGGCTCTACCTTGCGCGCACGTCCGGTTGCTTTCAAGGCGGCGATTGCCGATCAATTGCGTACGAAAGTCTGGCCGCTGATTGAGGCAGGCAAGATCAAACCTGTCGTGTATCAGACTTTCGCACTGGAAGATGCAGCACAAGCGCATGCCTTGATGGAGAGCAGTACGCATATCGGCAAGATTGTGCTGAAGGTATAAGCCGCAAGGAGATTGCTTGATTAAAAAAGCCCGTTTGTCATCTGCGACGAACGGGCTTTTTTCATACTCATGTCGAATTTATTCGAGTTTACTTCCGCTTTGACTTGGCTGGCAGATTGCTTAACTGGCGGCCCGGTTTCGGATTGTAGCGAATGATGCGTTCGATCAACTCCGGCCCTTCGTTCAGCAGGAAGTTTCTGAACGCCTGTGCGACTGGCGGCAGGCGTTTATTCTTCCGATGGACGACATACCAGTTCAGCATGACCGGGAAACCTTCTACGTCCAGCACCGTGAGACTGCCGGCTTGCAATTCCATGCTGATGGTATGTGCTGACAGGAAGCTGATACCCATGCCGGCGATCACTGCCTGCTTGATGGTTTCCGTACTCTTGATTTCCATCGCGATGTTGAGGTCGTCGATGCGGCTGCCAAAGCCGTCTTCCATCGAGTGCCAGGTATCCGAACCTTTCTCCCTGACGACAAAGGGTTCGTGTATCAAGGTACTCATCGGGATGTTTTTTTTCGAGACCAGATGATGGTCGGGTGCTGCCACAATCACGTAGGGATGCGGCGCAAACGGTTCGTTGATGGTATCCATATCGGTCGGCGGTCGTACCATAATCGCCAGGTCGGTCAGGTTGTTGGCGAGCTGGTTCAGCAAGCCTTCGCGGTTGTGCACCGACAGATTGAGCGTCACGCCTTGATGGCTGCGTGCGAACTCGACCAGCAGGCGAGGGAAGAAGTAATCGCCCGCACTGATCACGGCGACATTCAATTTGCCGCCGGTGATGCCCTTGAACTGGGTCATCGCATCTTCGGCTTCCTGGAATTGCTGAATGATGGTCCGGCTGTAATGCAAAAGTTCGGTGCCGCCCGGCGTCAGGTAGATTTTCTTGCCCAGTTGCTCGAACAGGGCGAGGCCGGCATGATCTTCCAGTTTTTTGACTTGCGTGGACACGGCAGGCTGCGTCAGATGCAGTTCTTCTGCTGCACGTGAGAAGCTGAGGAGGCGGGCGACCGTCTCAAAAACCTTTAATTGTCTGAGTGTTGCATTTTTCACGGTATGAAATACCCCATGTATAAGCTGGAAGGAATCATTATGATTAAATACTTTAACTATGCCTAATAATTTTTTACCCCTAATATGCAATTCAAGTTTGGAAAACGCCTCCAGACGAGTATGAAAGTACATACAGGAGAATTACCATGTTCACAGCCGCTCTGGATCAATATTCTGCAGATGATGCAGCAGATCTTCATCGTAACGCCTACAACGCGGCGTTCTACGAACTCGGCCTGAGCTGGTACTGGGATGCGAACACAGGCGACGATCTCGCTGTCATCGCAGGCGGACGTAATCGCCTTCAACATTATCTGGAGACATGCCAGGCGCATCTCCTGAAAGTGTATGAAGCTGATTTCCTGATTGAAGCAATACAAGCTGCCAAAGCACGCTGCTATGAGAATATGACTGCGTGCGGAACCCGTATGACCCGTCCGGTAAATTGGGCGGAAATTCAACGGGGTGAAGTCGGCGTTTGAGCACGGCATCTGTGCACGTTTCGCCATGACCTGGTGCAAGCGTGCAGGAATGCAAGGCATCTGTACTGTGCACATCAACTGATCAGTTCGATGTTGCACCGCGTACAGTATGCGGCTCACTCAATTTGTTGTCTGCAAAAAAGCGATAAACGAATCGCTGCCCGTGCTTGCACGGACGCTGCTTTATTAATCAATTATCCGGATGGAAAATTGATTGGTGGCGCGATATCGAATCTTAACCGTGGTCAAGGAGTTCGGGAGATGGTTCTCGCACAATCCCGGTCACCGTTTTCATTCGACTGGGCAGCTGTTAATATAATAACTTTTGCTGGATGACATCAACGGCTTTTGCGTGGATTAAATGCAAAAAAAATTTATCGTAGCGATACGCTGCCAAAAATTGGTTATCAACAAGGACGATCATGAATATCCACGAGTATCAAGGAAAAGAAATACTGCGTAAGTACGGTGTCACGACACCAAAAGGTTTCCCCTGTTTTTCCGTAGATGAAGCTGTTCAGGCTGCTGAAAAACTCGGCGGCAAAGTCTGGGTTGTCAAAGCACAGATTCATGCTGGTGGTCGCGGTAAAGGCGGCGGCGTTAAGGTTGCCAAGTCGCTCGACGAAGTTCGCAAATACGCGAACGACATTCTCGGCATGACGCTGGTGACGCATCAAACCGGTCCGGAAGGCCGCTTGGTCAAGCGCTTGCTGATCGAGGAAGGCGCTGACATCAAGAAAGAACTGTACGTCGGTATGGTGGTTGATCGTGGTAGCCAACGCGTTGCCTTGATGGCATCCAGCGAAGGCGGCATGGACATCGAACATGTCGCTGAACATACTCCTGAAAAAATCCACAAGGTATTCATCGATCCATTTAAAGGTTTGCTTGACAGCGAGGCTGATGACATCGCCCGTAAAATCGGCGTACCTGAAGGCTCGATCCCGCAAGCGCGCGCATTCATGCAGGGCTTGTACAAGGCATTCGACGAAACCGATGCATCGCTGGCCGAGATCAATCCATTGATCGTCACCGGCGACGACCGCATCGTCGCACTCGACGCGAAATTCAATTTCGATTCGAACGCACTGTACCGTCACCCGGAAATCGTTGAAATGCGCGATCTGGATGAAGAAGATCCAGCCGAGATCGAAGCATCGAAATTCGACCTGACCTACATCTCGCTCGACGGCAATATCGGCTGCCTGGTAAACGGCGCCGGTCTGGCAATGGCTACGATGGACGTCATCAAGCTGTACGGCGGTTCGCCAGCCAACTTCCTCGACGTCGGCGGCGGAGCCACGACTGAGAAAGTCACCGAAGCATTCAAGATCATGTTGAAAAACCCGGACATCAAAGCGATTCTGGTCAACATCTTCGGCGGCATCATGAAGTGCGACGTGATCGCACAAGGCGTGATCGCAGCAGCGAAACAGGTTGATCTGACAGTTCCACTGGTGGTTCGCATGGCGGGCACCAATGAAGAACTGGGCAAGAAGATTCTGGCTGAGTCCGGTCTTCCTATCATCACTGCAAACAACATGGCTGAAGCGGCTGAAAAAGTCGTCAACGCAGCACAGGGGAAATAAGCATGTCAATCCTGATCAATAAAGATACCAAAGTCATCACCCAAGGCATCACCGGCAAAACCGGTCAGTTCCACACCAGAATGTGTATCGAATACGCAAACGGTAAAAACTGTTTCGTTGCTGGCGTGAACCCAAAGAAACCTGGCGAATCGTTTGAAGGCGTACCTATTTACGCATCTGTCGCTGAAGCAAAAGCAGAAACAGGCGCAACCGTTTCGGTTATTTATGTTCCGCCTCCGTTCGCTGCAGCAGCAATCGACGAAGCAGTTGATGCTGGCATCGATCTGGTGATTTGCATCACTGAAGGCATTCCAGTGCGCGACATGATCCGCACCAAAGCACGCATGGAAGGCAAGAAAACCCTGCTGCTCGGACCGAACTGCCCAGGCTTGATTACGCCAGACGAAATCAAGATCGGCATCATGCCAGGTCATATCCACAAGAAAGGCCGCATCGGCGTCGTTTCGCGTTCGGGTACCTTGACCTATGAAGCAGCTGGTCAATTGGCTGAATTCGGCCTCGGTCAATCGACCGTAGTCGGTATCGGCGGCGATCCGGTCAGCGGCTTGAAGCACATCGATATCCTGCGCATGTTCAATGACGATCCTGACACCGACGCAGTTATCATGGTTGGCGAAATCGGCGGCGATGCAGAAGAAACCTGCGCACGCTGGATCAAAGACAACATGAAGAAGCCAGTTGTCGGCTTCATTGCTGGCGTCACCGCACCAGAAGGCAAGCGCATGGGGCACGCCGGTGCGATTATTTCCGGCGGTAAAGGTACGGCGCAGGAAAAACTTGCTGTGATGGAGGCGTGTGGCATCAAAGTCACGCGCAACCCAGCTGAAATGGGCCGTTTGCTGAAATCGGTTCTGTAATATGTAGTCTTGACACTCCTCTTGCATGGGGAGTGTTATCCCTACAGGAAATACACGGTGTTTCCTGTAGAGATAGTTACTACATGCATGTGCGCAATGCGCACGCTGGGATGTGACCGCGGTAGAACGCAAATTCGCGCAGGTCTGCCCTTGAGTAACAGTACAAGTTTCGAAATCTTGAGAAAGCAAAAAATGTCACAACGTTGGGTACGCTTTAGTCACGCAGGTAACACGCAATTCGGTACGCTTGAAGGCGATAGCATTCAAGTCTATACCGGCGATATGTTCGCTAATCCAGTCAAGACAGACACGGTGTTGAATATCAACGACGTGAAAGTCCTGATGCCGGCACAGCCAACCAAAATCATCGCGATGTGGAACAACTTCCACGAACTGGCGAAAAAATTGAACCTGGCAGATCCAGTAGAACCACTGTATTTGATCAAGGCGCCAAATTCCTACCTGAACCCAGGTGAAACCATCCAGAAGCCGCCTACCGACGACAAAGTCGTGTTCGAAGGCGAACTCGGTATCGTGATCGGAAAAACTGCGAAGGCAGTGTCGGAAGCGGATGCAATGGATTATGTGTTTGGTTACACCGTAGCCAACGACGTGACCGTTGCGACTATCCTGAATCGCGATGAATCGTTCGCGCAATGGGTGCGTGCAAAAGGTCTGGATACCTTCTGCCCATTCGGCCCGACGATTGCAACCGACCTGGATCCGACCACACTGGTTGTTAAAACTGTTCTGAACGGCGATGTTCGTCAAAACTATCCAATCAGCGATATGCGTTTCTCCACGCAGCAATTGGTAAGCATGATTTCCGCCGATATGACGCTGTTCCCAGGCGACATCATCCTGTGCGGCACCTCGGTAGGTGTCGGTTCGATGAAGCCGGGTAGCGTCGTGGAAGTTGAGATTGCCGGAATTGGCAAACTCGTAAACGATTTTAAATAATAGTGGCGAGGTAAAAGATATGAAAATTGCAGTTATTGGAGCAGGCGCAATCGGTGGTTACGTTGGCGTAAAACTGGCATTGGCAGGTGAAGATGTAACCTTCATCGTTCGTGGTGCCAATCTGGAAGCCATTCGCAAAAACGGCGCCAAGCTGATCATGCACGATGGTTCCGAGCACGTTGCATCCAACGTCAAGGCAACCAACAATTACGACGAAGCGGGGCATCAGGACATTATCGTGCTGGCAATGAAGGCGCATCAACTCGAAGCGATCGCCGACGACCTGCCAAAACTGATTGGCCCTGAAACCGTCATCGTCACCATGCAAAACGGTATTCCGTTCTGGTACTTCCACAAGCATGGCGGCAAACTGGCTGGCACACGTGTTGAAAGCGTCGATCCGACTGGCAAGATTACCGCCAAGATTCCTGCTGATCGCGTACTTGGTTGCGTTGTTTATCCTGCATCGGAATTGATCGCCCCAGGCGTCATCAAACACATTGAAGGTGATCGTTTCCCTATCGGCGAACTCGATGGTTCGATCAGCGAACGTGCAACCCGCGTTTCGGAATGCTTTACCAATGCAGGATTCAAATCACCTGTGCTGGAGAACATCCGTTCCGAAATGTGGCTCAAGCTGTGGGGCAATCTGACGTTCAACCCTATCAGCGCGCTGTCGCACTCGACCTTGCAGGATATCTGCCAATTCCCGCTGTCGCGCGAACTGGCAGCCGCCATGATGACTGAAGCGCAAACCGTGGCGAACAAGCTGGGCATCGAATTCCGCGTCACGCTCGATAAGCGCATCGCTGGTGCTGAAAAAGTAGGCAAGCACAAGACCTCGATGCTGCAAGACGTTGAAGCCGGTCGCGATCCGGAAATCGACGCGCTGGTAGGGTCTGTGGTTGAGCTCGGTCGTTTGACTGAAACGCCAACGCCGCATATCGACACTGTCTACGCACTCGTCAAGTTGCTGGCGAAAACGATGGAAGAAGAATCAGGTCAGGTCAAACTGCAGAAGGTTGCATAAGTAGGCATGAATAAAAAGCCCGTGAAATTTTTTACGGGCTTTTTTTTTAAATGATGCGTACAGGCTGTTGCTGAATGCCTGGAAGTGACGTAAGCGATGGCGTCTCGCGACGTCATGAGCACATAAGCTGAGCCAGAATATTTTTAATTGCGTGATGAGGCTGATGACGAATAAATTTCACGTTATTTATTTTTGAGAAATTTGGAATACGTATAAATACGTACTGCTGTTTTGGCAAAGTTTTTCCCAATTTCTCTCTCAAGGATGGCACACTTGTGCAAAGCAATATTGAATACGGCAGTAAGAATAGATAGATGATGTTTCGGATTTGAGTAGAAAAAGCTGTTTGATGATAGCCGCATATAAAGATGGCACATTGAATCGCTTTATTCGTTGTGTAGGCAAATATGAGAAATGGAGCTCGTAAATGTTGCACAATAACTTGCACGAAGTTACTAAAACGAAACATCGGTAATGCAATCAAACAATGACCGGAGTCCCGAAAACTTGACGCCGGTCAAGAGAATTTTCAAAGAAAAGCCACACTATCTTTGAAAATTAAAAGTAACTTAAAGTTATGTTTGAAGGCATTGGAGGCCGCACCATGCTAGTGCTCACAAGGCACCTCGACGCGGCAAGTAGTAAAAAGTAGTCAAAATTATTATTAACAGGAGACAGCAATGATCAAGGAATTCATTTCGCATTCATCAAGTGGCATCGCAAAGGCAACCGCCGGCGCATTTGCAGCAGTTGCACTGACCGCAACCCCGGCCTTCGCTGCCTGGGAACCAACCAAACCAGTCGAATTCGTTGTGCCAGCTGGCACTGGCGGTGGCGCTGACCAAATGGCTCGTCTGATTCAAGGCGTCATCATCAAAAACAAACTGATGAAAGAACCTTTGATCGTTGTCAATCGTTCCGGTGGTGCTGGCGCTGAAGGCTTCCTTGACGTTAAAGGTTCTAAGGGCGATCCACACAAAATCATCATCACCCTGTCGAACCTGTTCACCACGCCTATGGCAACTGGTGTTCCATTCAACTGGAAAGAAATGACTCCAGTTGCAATGTTGGCGCTGGATCAATTCGTTCTGTGGACGAATGCTGAAAAGCCATACAAAACGGCAAAAGAGTACATTGATGCAGTCAAGGCAGCTGGCCCGAACAAGTTCAAAATGGGCGGTACAGGTTCCAAGCAGGAAGATCAAATCATTACTGCCGGCCTGGAAAAAGCTACTGGCACCAAGTTCATCTACATTCCATACAAAGGCGGCGGTGAAGTTGCTGTTCAATTAGTTGGTAATCACATCGATTCAACAGTGAACAACCCAATCGAAGCGGTTTCGCAATGGCGTGCAGGTAAGTTGAAAGCGCTGTGCGTATTCGATGATCAGCGTATGCCTTACAAAGCGAAAATCACCGAAACCCAATCCTGGAATGACATTCCAACTTGTAAAGAAGCCGGTATCCCAACCGACTACACTATGTTGCGCGGTATTTTCATGCCGCCAAACGTCACTGCTGATCAACTGGCTTACTACGTAGACCTGTTCACCAAAGTGCGCGCAACGGCAGAGTGGAAAGACTACATGGAAAAAGGTGCGTTCAATACTTCCTTCAAAACCGGTAATGACTTCAAAACATGGCTCGAAGCTGCAGAGAAGCAACACGCTACTTTGATGCAAGAAGCCGGCTTCATGGCCAAGAAGTAACAGACTAATCAGGGGCAAATAAGAAGAGAGGCTGCACTACCGACTGGTTCGGTAGTGCCAGTTATCTCGCGCGCCCCAACTCATTGTAAAAAATTTTCAGGAGCATTCCTCATGGATCAGAATTTGGAATCCGGCGATGGCGCTCGCACTGGCGTAGCGACTTATGTCGTAGACGCGGTGGTCGCTGCCATTCTATTGGCGCTGGGTATTACTGTTGTTATCGCAAGCTGGAAATTAGGTGCGACTTGGGCCAGTGACGGTCCAGGCTCAGGTTATTTCCCATTCGGTATTGGTGTGCTGATCTGCATATCGGGCGCAGGGACATTGCTTACATCGCTCTTTGGCAAGAACAAAAATACTGAAATTTTCGTCGATGGCGAGCAATTCAAGCGTGTTCTGCAAGTGTTCATTCCGGCAGTTATTTATGTCGGGGCAATCGAGGTAGTTGGCGTCTATATTTCTTCCGTCGTTTATATCGCATTGTTCATGATCATACTTGGCAAATTCTCTGTTATTAAGGCCATTATCGCGGCGCTCGTCGTCAATGTCGTATTTTTCATGATGTTTGAAGTGTGGTTTAAAGTGCCCCTGTACAAAGGGTCTATAAATCTTTTGAGCTTCCTCGGTTATTAAGCCTGTGCATGTGATCGCAAGATCAGATGCTAGCTAATTACTGAGTCAGATTGGAATTCAAGGAGTTTTAAGTAAAATGGACGAAATTAATTCATTATTTCACGGGTTTGCGGTCATTCTGACGCCAATGAACCTGTTGCTGATGGTAATCGGTATCACCCTGGGTGTGCTGATTGGGGTACTGCCTGGTTTGGGCGGTGCAAACGGCGTGGCAATTCTGTTGCCACTTACATTCACGATGTCGCCGACTTCAGCGATTATCATGTTGTCGTGTCTGTATTGGGGGGCGTTGTTCGGGGGGGCTATTACTTCCATCCTGTTCAATATTCCAGGCGAGCCGTGGTCCGTTGCGACTACGTTCGATGGTTACCCAATGGCGCAAAAAGGTGAGGCTGGTGCAGCATTGACCGGTGCTTTCACCTCGTCGTTTATCGGCGCGTTTATTGCTGTTGTCATGATTACCTTCCTGGCACCGCTGGTTGCTAAATTCGCGTTGCGTTTCGGCGCGCCTGAGTTCTTCTCGGTTTATCTGCTCACCTTCTGTAGTTTCGTTGGTATGGGTAAGGGTTCGCCGCTGAAGATTCTCGCTTCGATGGCGCTGGGCTTTGCGCTGGCAGCGGTTGGTATGGATACGGTTACCGGTCAGTTGCGTTTGACCTTCGGTTTCGAAGAGTTGATGCGTGGTTTCGACTTCCTGATCGCAGTTATCGGTTTGTTCGGTATTGGTGAGATTCTGTTGTCGATGGAAGAGGGCCTCGCGTTCTCCGGTAAATCGGCAAAAATTGATCCTAAAATCGTGTTCCAGACCTGGAAAAAACTGCCGCAATACTGGGTTACCTCGTTGCGCAGCGCCATGGTTGGTATCTGGATGGGTATTACCCCAGGCGGTGCAACACCTGCATCGTTCATGTCCTACGGTCTGGCCAAGAAGATGTCCAAGAACGGTGCGAAGTTCGGTACTGGTGAACTTGAAGGCGTGGTTGCTCCTGAAACTGCAGCGCATGCTGCTGGTACCGCAGCGTTGCTGCCTATGCTGGCTCTGGGTATCCCGGGTTCGCCAACAGCGGCTGTTCTGCTCGGTGGCTTGCTGATCTGGGGTCTGCAACCTGGTCCATTGCTGTTCACTGAACAACATGACTTCGTTTGGGGCCTGATTGCCAGTATGTATCTGGGTAACTTGGTTGGTCTGGTAGTTGTTCTGACGACCGTTCCACTGTTTGCATCGATCCTGCGTATTCCATTCTCGATCATTGCACCGGTTATCGTTGTTATTTGCGGCATCGGCGCGTACACCGTTGGTAATGCAACGTTCGATATCTGGTTGATGCTGGTATTTGGTGTCGTTGGCTATGTGTTCAAGAAACTGGACTATCCGTTGGCTCCATTGGTTCTGGCGCTGGTCCTGGGTCGTAATGCAGAAGATTCGTTCCGCCAAGCGATGCTGTCGTCGCAAGGTGACGTATCGGTCATGTTCTCGAACGGTCTGGTTGGCACCATTACCGCTCTGGCACTGATTATGTTGTTCTGGCCGCTGATTTCTCGTGTGATCGCACTGGTTCGCCCTCCTAAAAAGGATGAATTTGCAGAGCACCGTGCAGCAGAATGATTTTTGCCTAATCTGATCAAGGGGTTGCTGTAATCGGCCTCGAGATGTGATCCAATGCCCTGCAAGGTTTTAGCCTTGTGGGGCATTGTTCTTTTCCATGCGGGAACGTTAGCAGGGTAAGTTGGTCTGATTGAGGGCTTTGAATTGTGCTATATCAATATTTTTCTTTCAGTCTTGGGTTAAAAACATCAATTCATAATTAAAGGAATCGTTATGCCAGTGATCGCAATGACGCAGGAAATGGGCTCGCTCGCCAAGGATATTGCAGTGCATTTGGCGCAAACGCAGAATCTTGCTGTGATGAAGCATGAAGTAATTGATCATCTTGCGGAAAAGATGGATCTGAGCAAAAGCGTAATTCGTCGATTACGTGAAGGGAAGGCCGGTTTCGTCGACAGGATAACGACCGATGATGAAAGTATGGCTTTGTACACCGCTGAAGAAGTTTTTGATTTGGCGCGCAAGGGCAACGTGATATTGCGTGGATGGGGTGCTACTTGTCTGCTTCGGCCTGTGCCTCATGTGGTGACTGTTCGAGTCACGCGCTCCATGAGCAAGCGGGTTGAGTGGCTAATGGCGCATTTGGAAATCGATGATGCGGACTTTGCGGAGGCGGAAATTCGCCGCAGCGATGCGGCCCATAGCGCGCGTATGCAGCAGCAGTTCGGGGTGGAGTGGGGCGATCCGATTCTATATGATCTGGTGCTCAATACCGATAGGCTGTCGATTGAAAGCTGTGCATCGCAAATTCTGAACCTGACGAGTCGGCCTGAATTTCAGGAGTCTGCAGCATCGCAAGCCGTGCTTGAAAACATGGCGCTTGAGACTCATGTGCGCGCTGCGTTGCGGAGTAACTCGGCCAGCCACGATGTAAGAGTTACTATCGAGGCGAATGCCGGGCATGTCGTATTAAGCGGAATCGTGTTGCATGCGGATGAGTTGATTGCAGCGAAGCGGGTTGCTTCAAGCGTAACCGGTGTTGTCAGTGTGGACAGTCAGTTGCGCTTGATGGCAAATTCAAAACTCTACTCATCGGGGGCATACTAGTCCGGTAATGCGATTTGGGTCTGACCTGCGGTTTCCCGGGGTCAGATTTTTCCCTGATGTTTCAGCCGACTCAGTGTCTCGGGGGAGAGATTCAGGTAGGAAGCCAATTCTTTTTTCGGGATGCGATCGAACAAATCCGAATGCTTGCGCACAAAGCGCTGCACACGGCCTGGGGCATCGAGTAAATGAAGAGTAATGGTATGTGCCATAATTTCACTCATCAGGTGCATGACATCGTATTCAAATGCCTGTTTGACATGCTCATGTTTTTCCATGAACGCAATCCATTGCAATAATGGCAGCTTTACTACGCGGGCTTTTGTCACGCAGATAATACTGTAGGGGGTCGGAGTTTTTAAGCGCCAGGCGGCGTAACTTGTCTCCATGCTGCGCTCATCCGCGAAGCGCAAGATCATTTCTTTCGCTTGCTGGTTGGTAACCACTCGCTTCAGAATGCCATCGAGTATGAAATACTGCTCCATTTCATGCACGCCCTGATGCAGGAGGAAGTCGCCTTTAGGACAATCCACGACGAGCAGATGCGGCTCAAGCTCGGCCCACTCGCTTTCATTCATCTCTTTCAAGACGACGTTTTGTTTGAGCTGGACACGAATAACATTACGCTCAGGATGGTTATCTACAGTCGGCATTTACTTTGATAAAGTAACAAAAGGATCAGAGGGAAAAGAGCTACCTGGATATCATGCGTTGAAAATTGACCGGGGTCAATGATGGAGGCGCCGACACATCGCTATGATACCCCCACTTGGATAGATATGCGTAAAAGCGCATATCTAAGGGTATCTCTAAAAATCAACCGATCTGATTTTTAGAGGTGCCTTGCAAGTAAAAGGGCTGGCAAAGCGCCAGCGCGCCACGGTCTGAGCAATTGCTCAGACTAAATTAACGAAGAGAAGAATCCATTATGAAAAACGACATTCAAGCGACGACAGAAGGCGTAGAGCTGACCGATGGTTTCCATCTGTTGATGGAAGCCCTGGAGATGAACGGTATTACCAACATCTACGGTTTGCTTGGTATTCCTGTCACAGAGATCGGCCGTATGTGGCAAGCGCGTGGGAACAAGTTCTTCAGTTTCCGTAATGAGCAAAATGCAGGTTATGCGGCATCGGTTGCCGGTTACCTGACCAAGAAGCCAGGTATTTGCGTGACCGTCTCCGCGCCAGGTTTTCTGAATGGTTTGACTGCTTTGGCCAATGCCACGACCAACTGCTTCCCGATGATCCTGATCAGCGGTTCCAGCGAACGCGAAGTCGTCGATCTGCAACAAGGCGATTACGAAGAGATGGATCAGCTGAACATCGCTCGTCCACATTGCAAAGCTTCTTTCCGTATCAACCGTACCGAAGACATCGGTGTTGCTGTTGTGCGCGCAATTCGTACAGCTTTGTCGGGTCGTCCGGGCGGCGTGTATCTGGATATCCCGGCACGTTTGTTCAGCACCACGATGAGCGCTGAAGAAGGCAAAAAATCGTTGTTCGTTCCAGTTGATCCGGCTCCAGCGCAGATCCCGGGTCCAGACGCTGTTGCGCGTGCTGTTGCGTTGATCAAAGGCGCCAAAAAGCCATTGATCCTGCTCGGTAAAGGTGCTGCGTACGCACAATGCGACGCAGACATCAAGGCGTTGATCGAAGAAACCGGTATCCCATTCACGCCAATGTCGATGGCTAAGGGTCTGGTTTCCGATATCCATCCACAATGCGCTGCTGCAGCGCGTTCGATGGTGCTGCAAGAGTCTGATGTTGTCGTGCTGATCGGCGCACGTCTGAACTGGTTGCTGGCCCACGGTAAAGGCAAGACATGGGGTGGCGCGAAGAAATTTGTGCAAATCGACATTCAGGCGAACGAAATGGACAGCAACGTCCCAATCGCAGCGCCGCTGGTTGGTGACGTTGAATCCTGCGTCAACGCACTGCGCGCTGGCTTGAAGGGCATGACCAAGCCAACCGAATGGATGGACGCCATTGCTGAACGTGCGAGCGGCTCCAAAGCGAAGCTGGGCACCAAGCTGGCTACCGCTACTCCAATCATGAACTACTTCAACTCGCTGGGCGCAATTCGTGATGTGTTGAAAAACCATCAGGACGTTACCCTGGTCAACGAAGGTGCAAACGCACTCGACAACGCACGTATGATCATCGATCAATACCAGCCACGTAAGCGCGTTGATACCGGTACTTGGGGTGTCATGGGTGTTGGTATGGGTTCGGCAGTGGCAGCCGCAGTGGAAACCGGCAAGCCAGTCGTTGCAGTTTGCGGCGACAGCGCATTTGGTTTCAGCGGTATGGAAATTGAAACCATCACTCGCTACAACCTGCCAGTAACCGTGATTATCATGAACAACGGTGGTATTTATCGTGGCGACGAAGCGAATCCGGCGCATCAGGTTTCATGCATGACGTTCAATCCGAACACACGCTACGATCTGTTGATGCAATCCGTCGGCGGTGAAGGCGTTCGCGTCAATACTCCGGAAGAGTTGACCAAAGCTTTGGAAGCGTCCCTCAAGTCAGGCAAGCCTACCTTGATCGAAGCCATCATCGATCCAGCTGCCGGTGTTGAATCTGGCCGTATCGGCAATCTGAACATCGTTAGCACGATTGGCAAGAAGAAGTAAGACTGGTGCGCGCATGGCGCAAGCCATGCGCGGGCAGTGGTGAAGCAGCATGGTTGGAAAAGTCAAGCCGGCCACGGCTTGACACTCCCTATGATGCGGCACTAGACTAATAGGTTAAGAACTCCAAGTAGTATTGGAATACAGCCAGTAACATAATGGCGCGATTCCACCTGTATGTCCGGGTGGTTTTTCACTTCCTGAAACGAGAGCACATGCTTTCAGGAATAAGTTAAACGATTGAGAAGGAAATTTACCAATCATGAGTCAAACATTACCATTAGCAGGCATTAAGATCATCGATTTCACCCACGTGCAAGCTGGTCCTGCATGTACGCAGTTGCTGGCTTGGTTCGGCGCTGACGTGATCAAAGTTGAGCGTCCAGGTTCTGGCGACGTGACACGTAACCAGTTGCGCGATATTCCTGATGCTGACGCCCTGTACTTCACGATGTTGAACAGCAACAAGCGTTCGCTGACTCTGGATACCAAAACTCCTGCAGGTAAAGAAGTTTTGGAGCGCATGATCAAGGAATCCGACGTCATGGTTGAAAACTTCGGTCCAGGCGCTTTGGATCGTATGGGCTTCTCCTGGGCGCGTATTCAGGAATTGAACCCAGGCATGATCATGGCTTCGGTCAAGGGTTTCAGCGAAGGTCACCATTACGAAGACTTGAAAGTCTACGAAAACGTGGCGCAATGCGCTGGTGGTGCTGCTTCCACAACCGGCTTCTGGGACGGCCCACCAACTGTTTCGGCAGCTGCACTGGGTGATACCAATACCGGTATGCATCTGGCAATCGGCATTTTGACAGCCTTGATGGGTCGTCAAAAAACCGGTAAAGGCCAAAAAGTCGCAGTCGCAATGCAAGACGCCGTGTTGAACCTGTGCCGTGTCAAGCTGCGCGATCAACAGCGTCTGGATAAACTCGGCGTATTGAAAGAATACCCGCAATATCCACACGGTACATTTACCGATGTCGTGCCACGTGGCGGTAACGCTGGTGGTGGCGGTCAGCCTGGTTGGGTTCTGAAATGTAAAGGTTGGGAAACTGATCCTAACGCATACATTTATTTCACAGTTCAAGATCACGCTTGGCCACCTATCGCTCATGCAATCGGTAAAGATGAATGGGCAAACGATCCAGCGTACAACACTCCAGATGCGCGTCAAGACAAGATCTTTGATATTTTCGCAACGATCGAAGATTGGCTCAAAGACAAAACCAAATTTGAGGCTGTGGACATCCTGCGCAAATTCGACATTCCATGTGCACCTGTGATGTCGATGAAAGAGATTGCTAATGATCCGTCACTGCGCGCAAGTGGTTCGATTGTTGAAGTTGAGCACAAAGGTCGCGGCGAGAAATACCTGACCGTTGGTAGCCCGATCAAATTCTCCGATCTGAAGCCAGAAATCACTGCATCGCCGCTGTTGGGCGAGCACACTGATGAAGTGTTGGCAAGCCTGGGTTACAGCAAAGAAGAAATCGCTGCATTGCATACATCCAAGGCAGTTTAAGAAATATTCGAGCTGATTTTTTAGCTTGTAAAAACGGCGCCCTAAGGCGCCGTTTTTTTTCGCCTGATTCTTCCCGCAGGCCCATTGTCGCAGCGGCCGCTGCCGACCTGGAAAGGCGAAGGCTGGGTGCTATAGTGGCAAGTAATAGCGTGTGCTTGCTGTGCCGTGACGCGCCTATCTGCAAATCAATAAGGAGGAGATGGCAATGTCGTCAGGTTGCATGAGAATTTATTTGTAAATTGCCGGCAAAATGGTTATGTTACTTTTTTGTCGTCATGCAGTGTGATCGTATTGGATTTAAGGACTCAGCGATGAGCGTAGCCAGGTCATATGGAGGCTGAGATCATGCGTTGAAAATTGACCGGGGTCAATGATAGAAACACTGGCAGATCGATATGATACGGCCACTTGATTTGGTGTGTGCAGAAATGCATGCCTGAGGGTAACTCTAAAAGTCTGTGAGCTGATTTTTAGAGATACCTTGCAAGCAGAAATGTAATACATGGTTATTACTTAATGCTGGGCAGGATGGGGAGCGTGTTCATCACCAATGCGTTTGCATGGTGGTTTAGCAGCATGCGAAATTTGCAAGATCGGCATTAGATTGTGCCAGATGCATATACCCAGTCTGCCAAAGGTCAATTCATGCGCAATATTTTATTAGCTCAACATGGCACGGGCGGGCATCTGTCCGCTCTCGCTTCTGGTCCAAAATAGGAGTAGTGAATGAGTAAGGCATTAAGCGGCTACCGCATTCTTGATTTTACGCACGTGCAATCGGGTCCGACATGTACCCAATTGCTTGCGTGGTTCGGTGCAGATGTCATCAAGGTGGAGCGTGCGGGCGAAGGCGATGCCACACGTGGTCAATTGCGTGACATTCCTGACGCAGACAGCCTCTACTTCACGATGCTCAACCACAACAAGCGTTCGATCACGCTCGACACCAAAAACCCGAAAGGGAAACAAGTGCTCGAAACCCTGATCAAGGAATGCGATGTGCTGGTAGAGAATTTTGCGCCCGGCGCTTTGGATCGTATGGGTTTTACCTGGGAACGTATTCACGAACTCAATCCAAAGATGGTCGTGGCGTCGGTCAAGGGCTTCGGTCCTGGTCCGTATGAACATTGCAAAGTATATGAAAACGTCGCGCAATGTGCCGGCGGTTCTGCGTCGACGACTGGTTTTGACGATGGCCCACCAATGGTGACCGGCGCGCAAATCGGTGATAGCGGTACCGGCTTGCATTTGGCATTGGGTATTCTGGCTGCGCTGTTGCAACGTCAGACAAGCGGTCGTGGACAAAAAGTGTTGGCGCCTATGCAGGATGCTGTATTGAACTTGTGCCGAGTCAAGCTGCGCGATCAGCAGCGTCTGGAGCGTACTGGTGTCATGAAGGAGTATCCGCAGTATCCGGATACGCCATTCGGCGATTCGGTGCCGCGCGCCGGGAATGCTTCGGGTGGTGGCCAGCCCGGTTCCATCCTGAAATGCAAAGGCTGGGAAACCGATCCAAACGCCTACATCTATTTTGTCAATCAGGGTGCAGTCTGGGATTCAGTCTGCAAGGTAATTGGTAAAGAAGAGTGGCTTGCTGATCCGTCGTTTGCAACGCCTGCATTACGTGTGAATCATATGAAGGCAATCTTCGCTGCTGTCGAGGAATGGACCAAGACCAAGACCAAGTTTGAGGCCATGGATATTCTCAACAAGTTCGACATCCCTTGCGGCCCGATCTTGTCGATGAAGGAAATCGCTGAAGAGCCATCTTTGCGTGAAACCGGTACGATCGTCGAAGTTGATCATCCTGTGCGCGGCAAGTATCTGACGGTCGGCAATCCGATTAAACTGTCGGATAGTCCAACCGATGTGACGCGTTCGCCATTGCTGGGCGAGCATACTGAAGAAGTGCTTGGTCAACTTGGTTATAGCGAAGAACAGATTGCCGACTTGCGTAAAGAGGGTGTGATCTCTTGAGATAAAAGCAGGCCTTGGCCTCTGTTGTGAAAAGCCTCTACCCGAATGGGTAGAGGCTTTTTTATTTTGGATGATGGATGTCAAGCGGAATCCAAAAAACGGAATGCATGACCAATTGAAATGAAAATATATGTTTAATTCAGCAGGAGGGGATGCTGTGCTTGAATAGGCACTCTAAGCATTTTGAGATAGCATGCTAAACGGCGCTGACAAGCAACTCAAGTGAGAATGATTCTTTTTAACTTGAAAATAAAAGCAGAAGAAGGATTTTCTTATTGTTTTTGATGGCTGAATACGCATATGTACTCTAGATCATGTGGAAAATTGATCTCGGTCAATGCTTAGAGTGGGGGCGCCTCGATAATATACGCGCACCTAGAGAAGCCTAAGTTATGCAAAAAAAAGCATATATGCAGATTTTCTGAGGAGAAGGCTGATGAGCAGGCGATGGGGACAGGCACTACCGGCAGCGTTGTTGATAGCGAGTGTTTTGCAAGTGGCTTATGCCGAAGATGGCATCACGGACAGCACGATCCTGATAGGTCAAACCATCGGCCTGACCGGCACAGTTGCCGGTACAGTCAAAGAAATGAATGAGGGTGCGCATGCTTATATCGCCGCCGTCAACAAGCAAGGTGGCGTAAACGGCCGCAAGATTGAAATACGTACGCTGGATGATCAGTATTTGCCGGAAAAATCGCGCGCTAATGCCAAGGTGCTGATAGAGAAGGACAAGGTTTTCGCATTGTTTCAAAGTCGCGGTACGCCGCACACTCTTGCGATCCTGCCGCAACTGGCGACCAGCAATGTACCGCTGATTGCGCCGAGTACGGGAGCAGAAAGTTTGCATACGCCAGTCAATCGCTGGGTATTCAATGTGCGGGCAAAGTATCAGGATGAAGTAGTCAAAGCGATTGAGCATTTCAAAACGCTTGGATTTAAAAGCGTTGGTTTGCTGACATACGAAAAGGATGATGCGCTTGGGCTCGATGGGCTCAATGGTTTTAACAAGGGGATGGCGGAATATAAATTGACGCCTGCTTTTGTTGAAATCTTTCCGCGTTTGAAGCCGAACGTGAATGAGGTTGCGCTCAAGTTGGTAAAAGCAGCGCCGGACGCACTGATCATTGTGAGTTCGGGAGCGAATACGGTTGATGTGATCAAGGCGATTCGTGCGCAGGGCGGCAGGATGCAGATCATGACGCTGTCGAATAATTCGTCGCAGGATTTCATCAAGGATCTGGGGCCTGATGCGACCGGTGTGATTTTGTCGCAAGTGACTCCGCCGCCGAATCTGGCGTCGAGTGGTTTGGGCAAGGAGTTCCAGCTTGCAGCCAAGGCTACAGGCGCAACGATTTCTTATGCCGCAATGGAAGGGTATCTGTCGGCGAAAGTGATGGTTGAGGGTTTGCGCCGTGCGGGTCGCAATCTGACGCGCGACGGCTTTATGCGTGGCTTGGAAAGCATGCAGCGGGTTGATATGGGCGGCTTGTCGCTCAGTTATAGCGAGAAAGATCACACAGGCAGCAATTTTGTCGAGTTGACCCTGATAGGAAAAGACGGACGATACATACGCTGAAAATACGTTGTAATCGTTTGCTGTTGGTAGATATTGGTAGTGAGATGGACAGATGTAGAAATAAGGAGATCGCAAAGACAGTAAAGTCTTGCGATCTGTAGGTCGTACAAAGCGCACGTTGATAACCCGGATAACGGTCCGGTGTTTGTAAGTTGATTAGGAACTATCATGAACCACAAAGTCATCCCAATTGCAGTGCAGGAAGTTGTAAATACGAAAGAGCGTAAACGCCAGGCGCCTAAAGGACGTCGGGTTGATCCGGTTGCGCTGGAAGAAGTGCGTGCGCTGTTGGGCGATGAGTCGCGTCAGGCTGATTTGCTGATTGAACATCTGCACAAAATTCAGGATAAATTCGGCCATCTGGCTTCCGCACATCTGGCTGCGCTGGCGCAGGAAATGCGTTTGGCGCAAACGGAAGTTTATGAAGTCGCGAGCTTCTACCACCACTTCGATATCGTCAAAGAAGGCGAAGCTGCACCACAGGCATTGACCGTTCGCGTTTGCGACGGCTTGTCTTGCGAAATGGGCGGCGCGCGCGATCTGCTGGCCAAGTTGCCAAAAATTCTGGGCAAGGAAGTGCGTGTCATCGCTGCTCCTTGCGTCGGGCGTTGCGAACAGGCTCCAGTGGTAGTGGTTGGTCAAAACCCGATCATTCAGGCAACAGTCGATTCAGTAGCAACAGCAGTCGGCAGCAATCAAATTACGCAACCTGTCGCTGAAGTGGTTGACTTCTTGGAGTACAGCAAAGTCGGCGGCTACGAGTTGTTGAAAAAATGCATTTCCGGCGAGCGTGATGTCGAATCCGTTCTCAAGACCATGGAAGATTCCGGTCTGCGCGGTCTGGGTGGTGCAGGCTTTCCAGCCGGTCGCAAATGGCGCATCGTGCGCGGCGAAAAAGGCCCGCGTCTGATGGCAGTCAATATCGATGAAGGCGAACCAGGCACGTTCAAGGATCGCGTCTATCTCGAGAAAGATCCGCATCGTTTCCTTGAAGGCATGCTGATTGCTGCATGGGCAGTCGACATTCAAACAATTTATATTTACCTGCGTGACGAATATCACGGCTGCCGCGTCATGCTGGAAGCGGAATTGGCGAAACTGAAAGCCAATCCTCCTATCGCCAACATGCCGGAAATTTTCCTGCGTCGCGGTGCTGGCGCCTATATCTGCGGTGAAGAATCCGCGATGATCGAATCGATCGAAGGCAAGCGCGGTATGCCGCGCCTGCGTCCACCTTATGTGGCTCAAGTTGGTTTGTTTGGCCGTCCTACCCTGGAACACAACTTTGAAACGCTGTACTGGGTGCGCGACATTCTGGAAAAAGGCGGCGAATGGTTTACATCGCATGGCCGTAACGGTCGCAAGGGTTTGCGTTCGTACTCCGTATCCGGTCGCGTGAAAAATCCTGGTGTCAAATTGGCTCCAGCCGGTATCACGATTCAGGAACTGATCGATGAACATTGCGGCGGCATGCTGGATGGCCAGACTTTCTACGGCTATCTGCCAGGCGGTGCATCAGGCGGAATTTTGCCAGCTTCGATGAACGACATTCCGCTCGACTTCGATACCTTGCAACCATACGGCTGCTTCATCGGTTCTGCAGCGGTCATCGTGATGTCGGATAAGGACACGGCGGTACAAGCAGCGCGCAACATGATGGATTTCTTCAAGCACGAATCGTGTGGTCAATGTACTCCATGCCGTGTTGGTACTGCCAAGGCTGCAGAATTGATCAAGAAGCCGAAGTGGGATGTTGGTTTGCTGGAAGACCTGTCACTCGTGATGCGCGATTCGTCGATTTGCGGTTTGGGTCAGGCTGCGCCTAATCCTATCGACTGTGTCGTCAAGTACTTCCCGCATGAGTTGGCTTAAGTACGTAGCCCCGGATTAAGGTGAAAAGATAATGAACGCAATTACCCGAAGCGAAATGGCACTGCTTGATGTGCCTACAGTCACGTTTGAATTGAATGGTCGTGAAGTAACTGGCCGCGCAACTGATACGATTTTGACCGTCGCCAAGCGCGAAGGCATTGAAATTCCACATCTGTGCTTTAAAGAAGGCATGGACACTGCAGGTAACTGCCGTGCATGCGTGGTCGAAATCAATGGCGAACGCGTGCTGGCTCCTTCATGCTGCCGCAATCCGACCAACGGTATGAAGGTAAATACCGAAAGCGAACGTGCAGTGAAGTCGCAAAAGCTGGTGTTGGAACTGTTGCAGTCCGACATGCCGGAAACCGACTATACGCGTCACAATGAAGTGGACGAATGGGCTGCCAAAATGGAAGTGGGCAAGCCGCGTTTTGAAGCGCGTGCAAGAGTTGCTCCTGACTTCTCGCACCCTGCGATGACGGTTAACCTCGACGCATGTATTCAATGTACGCGTTGCGTACGTGCTTGCCGCGATGAGCAAGAGAATGACGTGATTGGCCTGGCCTTCCGCGGTGATCATGCGAAGATCGTGTTCGATATGGACGACCCTATGGGCGCGTCGACTTGCGTCGCTTGCGGCGAATGCGTACAGGCATGCCCAACCGGTGCGCTGATGCCGGCACGCGATGTTGGGATGAATGTCCCTGACAAGCAAGTTGATTCCGTCTGTCCGTATTGCGGCGTCGGTTGCCAACTGACGTACAACATCAAAGACAACAAGATTCTCTACGTTGAAGGTCGCGATGGCCCAGCCAACCGCGAGCGTCTGTGCGTCAAAGGTCGTTACGGTTTCGATTATGCAAACCATCCACACCGCCTGACCAAGCCGTTGATTCGCCGTGCCGATGCACCTAAACGCGGCGACTTCGTCATGGATCCGGATCGCGTGATGGAAGTGTTCCGCGAAGCGACATGGGAAGAGGCGCTGGAAGTTGCCGGCGGCAATTTCGCCAAAATCCGCGACACCCACGGTAAAAAATCGCTGGCCGGTTTTGGCTCTGCAAAAGGTAGTAACGAAGAAGCCTACCTGTTCCAGAAACTGGTACGTACCGGTTTCGGTAGCAACAACGTCGATCACTGCACACGCTTGTGTCATGCATCGTCAGTCGTTGCGTTGCTGGAAGGTATCGGCTCCGGTGCCGTATCGAACCCGGTGATGGACGTTACCAAGGCAGAAGTTGTCATCATTATTGGTGCCAACCCAACCGTGAACCATCCGGTTGCTGCAACCTGGATCAAGAATGCAGTCAGCAACGGTACCAAGCTGATTGTTTGCGATCCACGTCGCACAGACATGGCGCGCATCGCGCATCGCTTCATGCAATTCAAGGCAGATACCGACGTTGCGATGCTGAACGCGATGATGAACGTGATTGTCACCGAAGGCCTGGTCGATAAAGAGTTCATCGAAAGCCGTACCATCGGTTACGAAGAGCTGCGCAAAAACGTCGAAGGCTACACACCTGAACTGATGGCGCCTATCTGCGGTATCGATGCAGAAACGCTGCGTTATGTTGCACGTCTGTACGCAACATCCAAGGCATCGATGATTCTGTGGGGTATGGGCGTATCGCAGCATATCCACGGTACCGACAATGCGCGCTGTCTGATTGCCCTGTCTTTGATGACCGGTCAAATCGGTCGCCCTGGTACCGGTTTGCATCCATTGCGTGGTCAAAACAACGTGCAAGGTGCTTCCGATGCAGGCTTGATCCCGATGGTATATCCGGATTATCAAAGCGTCAGCGATCCAAAAATTCGCGCCAACTTTGCAAAAGCATGGAATATGTCGGTAGACCTGCTGGATCCGGAACCGGGTTTGACCGTGGTCGAGATCATGCACGCCATCACCGACGGTAAAATCCGCGGTCTGTATGTCCAGGGTGAAAACCCGGCGATGTCAGATCCGGATGCCAACCATGCGCGTGAAGCCCTGGCCGCTTTGGATCATCTGGTCGTGCAGGATATCTTCCTGACGGAAACTGCTTATCTGGCGGATGTTATCTTGCCGGCTAGCGCATTCCCGGAAAAAACCGGTACCTTCACGAATACTGACCGTACCGTGCAAATGGGTCGTCAGGCACTGAATCCGCCAGGCGAGGCCAAGCAGGATCTGTGGATCATCCAGCAAATGGCAAATCGCCTTGGTTGCAACTGGAACTACAAGCATGTGTCGGAAGTATTCGACGAAATGCGTCACACCATGCCTAGCATCGCCGGCATCACATGGGAGCGTCTGGAGCGTGAAGATTCCGTGACCTACCCATGCGAAAAAGAAGGTGATCCAGGTGAGCCAGTGGTGTTTGTGGACAGCTTCCCGCGCGAATCGGGTCGTGCACGTTTCGTACCTGCAGATATTATTCCAGCAGCGGAACGTCCTGATACCGAGTATCCGATGGTCTTGATTACAGGTCGTCAGCTCGAACACTGGCACACCGGCAGTATGACCCGCCGTGCAACCGTGCTGGATTCGATTGAACCGGATCCAATTGCGTTGATTCATCCACTCGATCTGGCAAACATGGGCGGCAAACCGGGCGATATCATCACGCTGGAATCGCGTCGTGGTGAAGTTTCCCTGTATGCACGTGCTGATGATAGCTCGCCACGTGGCGCGGTATTCGTACCGTTCTGCTACTACGAAGCGGCCATTAACCGTTTGACGAATGCGGCGCTTGATCCGTTCGGCAAGATTCCAGAGTTTAAATACTGTGCGATCCGTATCCACCTTGGTGGTGCGGCACCGGTGCAAACCAGCTACGGTGGTGGTCAAGCCCTGGAAAACCTGACCAACAGCCTGACGCTCAACTAAGGCAGTTTTGCCTGAGAGGCAGTTGTAAAAATTAACCGGCATCTGCTCTTGCAGCAGGTGCCGGTTTTTATTTGGCCGACTGGTTTGAAATCGGCTGGCTTGCTGTATGCGGTAAACGTTGTGATGTCATAATCGCGATATCGCTTTTTATTCACTGCGGGGAACGATAGCCAGTTTGCAGTGTACTTTTCACCTTCATTTTTTTTGCTTATGAATGTTCGTCCGGTTTTATCCCATGCAATCCGCAAGCTGACACATGACGTTGAAGTCATGGATGAACGCGGCCGCATATCGACGATTTCGATTCCGGCCGAGCAGCCATTGACGATCTATGTAGACAAGCGCGAACTGGTGACTCTGATGACTCTTGGTGGTGCGCCTGAAGCCTTGACGCTGGGTTATTTGCGCAATCAGCGCTTCATCAGGAATATCGAAGATATCCTGTCGGTGCAAGTTGATTGGGATGTCGATGCAGCAGCAGTAGTGACGCGCAACGGTATCGATAATATTGAAGAGCGTACTTCCAAACGTACGGTCACGACAGGCGGAGGCGAAGGCACGGTGTTCGGCGGTTTAATGGATGAAGTCGATTCGATATCCCTGCCGTCCGATGCACGTCTGAAGCAATCCACTTTATATAAAGTCATAGACACCATACGTACGCATCGTTCTGTGTACAAGCAGGCAGGTTCAGTGCACGGTTGCGCATTGTTTTCGGCTGCCGGCGAACTGATTCATTTTGTCGAGGATGTGGGCCGTCACAATGCCGTTGATACGATCGCCGGCAAGATGTGGTTCGATGGCGTGGGTGGCGAGGACAAGATTTTTTATACTACCGGTCGCCTCACTTCCGAAATGGTAATGAAGGGCGCACAGATGGGCATACCGTTTTTGCTGTCCCGTTCAGGCGCCACGCAAATGGGGCACATGGTGGCAGAGCGTTTGAACATGTCGCTGATTGCACGCTGCAGCGGTAAACATTTCCTGTTGCTGAGCGGTGTAGATCGCATCATCTTTGATGACGCGGCAGCGCTGGAAACGGCGCCGTAAATTCAGCCGACGGCAATTGTCAGGCAGTATGTCGATCCGGACAGGCCGGCATTAAGGCATGCTTGGACATCTTGCGCGGCGCCATGCCGGTAAAAGCAAAATCGACGTCAGGTTGATGACCGGAAATGATGTCCGCAATGGCGCGCCCCGAACCGCAACCCATCGTCCAGCCCAGCGAACCATGCCCGGTATTCAGGAAGAGATTGCTGAACTTTGTTTTGCCGATGTAAGGCACATTGGAGGGCGTCAATGGGCGCAAGCCAGCCCAATATGCCGGCTGCTCATAGTCGCAGGCGTCCGGAAATAACTCGCGTGTGCGGCGCGTAATCGCGGCACAGCGTGTGGCGTTCAATTCCCTGGTATAGCCGTTGAATTCGCAGGTGCCTGCTACGCGCAGTTTGTCACCCAGGCGCGACAACACCAGTTTGTAGCCATCATCAATCAGCGAGACGGTAGGTGCCAGCTCGGCGTTCACAAGCGGATAGGTGGCCGAATATCCCTTGCCTGGATAGATCATCAGTTGGATGCCGAGTGGCTGCAGTAGCGGTACGGAAAAGCTGCCCAGCGCCATCACAAATGCATCGGCATGCAGCGTCTGATGACGGCCTTCTGCATCGATGACTTCTACCCCCGTCACACGTGCCGCAGCGCCGCTGCCCTCGGTGATCAGTCGCGTCACTGTCGTGCTGAATTGGAAATGTACGCCGCGTTCCTGTGCCTTGCGTGCCAGGCCGGTGGTGAATTTATAGATATCGCCGGATTCGTCTGTTTCAGTGAAATCTGCGCCGACGATCTGCGGGCGGATATGGGCCAATGCCGGTTCCAGTTTGACGGCTTCGTCGGCTGTCATCGGGGTGCGTGGGCAACCCAGATCGCGCATCACGGCAGCAGATGCCAGGGATTCGTCAAAGTCTTTTTGACTGGTATAAAAATGCAGGATGCCGCGGGTCAGGCAGTCGTAGTCTATGTCGACTTCGCTACGCACAGCCTGCAAGGTCTGGCGGCTGTATTCGGCGATGGCAACAATCTGGTGGATGTTGTGCACGGTACGTGCGGGCATGCATTCGCGCAGAAAATTCACGCCCCATTTCCATTGCAGCCATTCGGCACGGAAGCGATACAGCAAAGGCGCATCTTCCTTGCCCAGTGATTTGAGTATGGTCATCGGAGCGGTTTTATTGGCCCATGGCGTCGCGTGCGATACCGAAATCTGGCAACCGTTGGCAAAACTGGTTTCCTGCGCTGCGCCGGGTTGGCGATCAATGACGGTGACTTCGTGACCAGCCTTGTTCAAGAACCATGCCGATGCAGTACCGATAATGCCCGAACCTAAAACGATGACTTTCATGACGCGATCAATCCCGAGATGTTTCGTAAGATGCCTGCGGGCCAGCGTCGCAGATGCAGCCTGCTTGCTGTATTCAGCCGGAAAATAAAACAATACCGTGCTCGACAAGTCGTTGCCTATGACGACTGTCAAGAATTGCGATAAAGCGTGGAAATTCATTTTCCCACGCCGGTTTTCATTGGAAAAAATATATTTTCGGCGCAGTCATTATCATTATCTATAAGTAATGATCTTGATTAAATACTTTAACTATACCTAATCGTTTTTAGCCTTTACGATGTGCCCGTAGTCTGCAAAAGGAAGTGCGGACTGGTTTCCGCAGTTACGTGCACATACCGAAGGAGAAGTGCCATGCTCGAACTTGAACAATGCCCGATAGGCAACGCTGTTGAATGTCATTTGGCTGCTTACAATGCAGCGTTTTACGAACTCGGCCTGAGCTGGCACTGGGATAGCGATGTTTTCCATGCGCTGCAAAGTCTGCCGTGCGAACGCGATCGGATCAAGACCTACATGGAAACGCATCAAGCGCATTTGCTGAAAGTATATGACGCAGATTTCCTGATCGACGCGATACAAACTACCAAGGCACGTTGCTTTGAAACAATGACCGACAATGGTGCAAAAAAAGCAGCGACCGTTAATTGGGCTGAATTCCAGCGTGCAGAAGTAGGAGTTTGATCATCGTTTGTCCGTAACTTGGCGAACAAAAAAGCCGCTCTGGATAACGAGCGGCTTTTTTATTGATACTGACTTTTTTGCCCTTCAGGAACGTTGGCCAAACATCATCCGTTCTGCCAGCAATTTTTTTGCCGGCTTGATGCCGTCCACCAGTCCCAATGACAATCCCAGCAAGGCTTGCGCGATTCCGCCGGCAGATGTCGCTGCGAAAATTCTTGCCATGATGTCGGTCAACTGTATGGTTGTATTGCGATCAGTCAGGCGACTGGCTGAAAATTCCCGCAAGGCTGTCGGTTCCGCCTGCCTTGCCAGCAGTCGTGCCAGCACGGTGGCATCGCGCAAACCGAGATTGAGGCCCTGGCCCGCGACCGGATGCAGCGTCTGCGCTGCATTGCCGATCGCAACAATTCTTGTCGATGCACCGGCGTGTGCATTCAGGCCCAGCGGAAAAGCATTGCGTTGTGTCGTCGCGGTAAAGCGGCCCAGACGCGTGCCGAATGCAGTGCCCAGTTCTTCCGCAAATTGTGTGTCGCTCAATGCAAGCAGGCGTTGTGCGGTATCCGTTTTTACACACCACACCAGCGCATAACCATCTTCCTGCGGCAGGAGCGCCAATGGACCTTCATTCGTAAAGCGCTCGAAGGCGCGATGCGGAATCGGTGCGCTGACGTTGACATGCGCGACGATGGCTGTTTGTCCGTAATCGCGATGCATGGATTTTTTCGATTGCTCGGTAAAGATGCCGCCTTCGGCTTGCACGACGATGCTGGCGGTGATGGCTTCGCGATCAGCAAAGGTAACTGTGACGGCATCATCGTTTTCGATCAGAGCGCTGACGCTGGCCGGGCGGATCAGGGAAATCCCTAGCGTGGATACCTGCGCATTTAAAGCCGCGACGATGGCGCCGTAGCGCGTGACATAACCGAGCGCCGGCAAATCGTATTCGTCACGCTCTATCATCGTGCGACCGAAATGACCGCGTCGCGAAACGTGGATCTGATTGATTTGCGTTGCTGCAATCGGCCATGCATGCATCGTTTCAAATATCTGCCTGCTGCCGTAAGACAAGGCGATCGAGCGTGGGTCGAGCGAGGTTTGTTCTATGGTTTTTGCATCGATCAATGCGAGTCGCTCAGGCGCAACTCCGCGCTTGACCAGCAATGCGGCAAGCGTCAGCCCGACCGGGCCGGCACCGCAAATGGCGATATCGAAATCGGTTTGCATATCGTGCTAGTCGTGCTTCATCAGGGCTTCGATATCGGCCACGGTTTTTGGCGCGGCGGCGCTCAGAATATGGCAGCCGTCAGCGGTGACCACTGCATCGTCTTCTATGCGGATTCCGATATTCCAGTATTGCTCCGGCACGCCTTCTGCCGGCCTTACATAGATGCCAGGCTCAACGGTCAGCACCATGCCGGCTTGCAGCATGCGCCATGGTTTCTCAGCGCCGTTTGCAGCGGCATCGCGATATGCGCCGACATCGTGTACATCCATGCCCAGCCAG
This sequence comes from Herminiimonas arsenicoxydans, assembly GCA_000026125.1. Classification (GTDB taxonomy): domain Bacteria; phylum Pseudomonadota; class Gammaproteobacteria; order Burkholderiales; family Burkholderiaceae_D; genus Oxalicibacterium; species Oxalicibacterium arsenicoxydans. The sequence goes on from CU207211.1 coordinate 361,288, forward strand.
TGGCCGGTGCGGTGCATGTAGAACTGATCGTAGGCGCGATGTTCAATCACGTCGCTTAGTGAGCCGACCTTGTTCTTGTCGAGCAGGCCGGTATCGAGCATGCCTTGCGCCAGCACTTTGACAGCGGCATCGTGGCCATCCATGAAGCGTTTACCCGGACGTGTTTCTGCTATCGCCGCATATTGCGATGCCAGCACGATTTCATACAGCTCTTTTTGCGGGCCGGAAAATTTTCCATTGACCGGAAATGCACGCGTGATATCCGAGGCATAGCTATCGAGTTCGCAACCGGCATCGATGAGCACGAGATCGCCATCCTTCAATTCGGCGTCGCTGGCGCGATAGTGCAAGACGCAGGCGTTTGCGCCGGTGGCGACGATGGAGCCGTAAGCCGGAAACTGCGAGCCGTTGTTGCGGAATTCGTGCAGGATTTCCGCTTCCAGATGATATTCGCGCAGTCCCGGACGCGCGATGCGCATTGCGCGCCTGTGCGCGGCAGCGGCGATATCGGCCGAGCGCTGCATGATGTCGATTTCGCCGGCGTCCTTGGTCAGACGCATTTCATCCAGCAATACGTGTACATCGTAGGCAGCAGTCGGCGGCGTGACGCCAGCGCGTGCCTGCGCGCGTACGTTTTGCAGCCAGCGCTGTACCTGTGCATCAAGCTTGCTGTCGCTGCCGAGCGCATAAAACAGGGCTGGCGCATTGGCCATCAGTCTGGGCAATTCAGTGTCGATTGCTTCTATCGGATAAGCGGCGTCGAAACCGAAAGTGCTGCGTGCGGTCTCGGGGCCGTAGCGAAAGCCATCCCAGATTTCGCGCTCCATATTTTTTTCGCGGCAGAACAGGATGGCCTGATTTTTTTCGCCGGCGATGAGCACGATGACCGCTTCCGGTTCGGTGAAGCCGGACAGATAATAAAAGTAACTGTCGTGACGATATGGATAGTCTGCATCGCGGTTGCGCATGACTTCCGGTGCGGTCGGGATGATGGCGATGCCGCCGCCCTTGGCCTGCATTTGCGCCATCAGCGCTGCGCGTCGATCGGCATACGTTTTCATTCTAATTTCCTGTCAAAGGTGCGTTCAGTTCGGCCAGTCTTTCTGCAGTACCTACGTCGGTCCAGTCGCCGCGATACAGCTCTCCGCCGACCTGGCCGCGTGCTGCGTATTCGCGCAACAGCGGTGCCAGTTTGGCAGATTCACCAGCAGTAATCGAATCGAACATCGATGGCCGGTATACGCCGATGCCGGAAAAAGTAAGTCTGGGTTCGCCTTCATTGGCGATGGAAAAACTGTGCAGCGCGAAGTCGCCCTGCAGATGGTGCGACGGATTTTTCACCAGATACAGCCAGGCAACATCACGTTGATCGAGCGGATACGGATTACCCCATACGTCATTGTCTTCCAGCACGCCTCTGACCTGCTTGAAGTCAAAGTGGGGGCAATAGATATCCGCTGCAAGAGCCAGAAACGGTTCGTCGCCCAGAAGATGGCGTGCTTGGGCGACGCCGCCAGCGGTCTCCAGTGCTTCGCCTTCGGCCGAATAGATGAGGTTGGCACCGAATTGTTCGCCGTTGCCAAGCGCTTCTTCTATCATGCCGCCGAGGTGCGCATGATTGATCACGATATCCTTGATGCCGGCGCGCACCAGATTCAGGATGTGCCAGACGATCAGCGGGCGCCCGCGCACCTTCAGCAAAGGCTTGGGACAGGTATCGGTCAGCGGACGCATTCTTTCACCGCGTCCGGCAGCGAAAATCATCGCTTTCATTAGTGTCGCATTCGTTGATTGAGTAAATAAATGTCGTGGCGGGCAGTACTGTGTGCTGTTCAGCTAAGGCAGGTGCACCGCCAGTATTAGTATTGCAGTTGGCGTACTGTGCTGCTTAAAACGTATAGCCTACTTGTGGCGCCTTGTCTTCCAGCTCGTCCAGTAACTTCACCAGCGGCGCCAGTTCCTTGTAGCGGTGAGCGGCCTTGCGGGTATATTCCATCACCAGCGGTATATCCTTCAGATAGGCATCCTTGCCGTCGCGGTGGTAAAGGCGCGCAAAAATGCCGAGTACTTTCAGATGGCGCTGCAAGCCCATGTACTCGAAATCACGGTAGAAGGAATCGATGTCAGGATTGACCGGCAGGCCGGCCCGCTTGGCGCGTTCCCAATAGCGAATTGCCCAGTCGAGCACGATTTCCTCATCCCACTGGATGTAGGCATCGCGCAGCAATGAGGCAAGATCGTAGGTGATCGGGCCGTATACCGCATCCTGAAAATCGAGTATGCCGGGATTGCCTTTCTGCAGCACCATCAGATTGCGCGAATGATAATCACGATGCACATAGACTTGCGCTTGCGCCAGATTGTTGGCGAGCAGGGCATCGAATACCTTGTTCAGTGTCGCGGTCTGTGCTGCGGTCATGGTCAGACCCAGATGCTTGCCGATATACCATTCCGGGAAGAGCATCAATTCACGCAGCAGCAGTGCACGGTCGTATTCGGGCAGCACTGCCGGTGTGCTGTGCAACTGGATCTGCACCAGCGCATTGATTGCATCGATGTACAGTGCGTGAGCATTGTCCGGATTTAATAATTGCAGGTAGGTGGTCGATCCCAGATCCGACAGTAATAAAAAGCCTTGTGGTATATCCTGTGCCAGAATGTCCGGCACGGAAACGCCACTGGCACCGAATACATCGGCGACATGAATGAACGGGCGGACATCCTCATGCGGCGGCGGTGCATCCATGACGATGTAGCTGGAGTTGTCAGCGCCGTCTATGCGGAAATAACGCCGAAAACTGGCGTCGGACGAGGCCGGTCGGAGCGTTGCGGTTTGCAGCGCCGGGGCGGGCAGGGAAGAAAGCCATTTTTTCAATTCACTCAGACGCAGGTCGTCAGAGGAGTCAGATGCAGTGTGTAAAGACATGAAGCGAGCCTAGGTAATCCGGTTTATGGGCGGGGAGTTCCCATATAATAAGGGATTAAATTCGAAAAATCGCCAGAGATGGTACTCAAAACTTTATTTTCATGACCTGGCTTTTCTCATTCCGTTCTTCTCAACGTTTCGCGACGACACTGACTGCGGTAGTGACGGCGGTTTCGGCGTCGACGTTTGCTTCTGCCCAGACACCTGCCAAACCGGCAAAGGTCAAGGATCCGGAGGCGGAAACGCGCGTCAGTTCGGAGCAGATGACCGGGCGTCCGGATCGGGAAATCATCCTGGAGCGCGACGTTGAAATCACACGCGGCGAAACCACGCTCAATGCGGATCACGCAACGTACTGGATAGCGGAAGATGAAGTTGAGGCGAGCGGCAATGTGCGGATGAGCCGTTTTGGCGATCGCTATACCGGTGACAAGATGCGTTTCAAGATGGATGAGGGAACGGGTTACGTTACCAATCCAACCTATCATATGCAGGGAAACAATGCGCAAGGCCGGGCCGAGCGTATTGATTTCGAGGCGGAAGACAGGGCGCTGATTACCCAGGGCACATATAGCACTTGCGAAGGCCCGGATCCTGACTGGTATTTGAAGTCGAATACCATGCACCTGGATACCGGCAAGGATGTCGGTACCGCAGGCACGACCGTGATCTACTTCAAGGATGTGCCGATTCTCGGCACGCCTTATATGTCCTTCCCGCTGTCGGATGCGCGCAAGTCGGGGATACTGGTGCCGACCATGGGTACCACCAGCACCGGCGGTTTTGAATTGATGGTGCCCTATTATTTCAATATCGCACCGAATCGCGATTTGACCCTGTTTCCGAAATATATTGCGCGTCGCGGCTTCCAGCTGGGCGCAGATGCGCGTTATCTGGATCGCGATTATGCGGGTGAAACCAAGATTGAATTCTTGCCCAATGATACGCAAACCAAAACGAATCGTTATTCGATTGCGTCTACGCACAATCAGAGACTGAGCCCGCAAGCGTCGTTCGGCTGGAACGTCAAGGCCGCGTCGGATGACGATTACGCGATCGATTTTTCACGGAATCTGGCTACCAGTACCGAACGCCTGTTATTGCGCGATCTGTATTTCAACTATGCGGGGAATTTCTGGAATGCGACGGCGCGTGCCTCCAATTATCAGGTCCTGCAAGACGTGCTGGCACCGATTACGCGTCCTTATGACCGTCTGCCGCAACTGACGCTGCAAGCCGGGCGGCAGGACGTCAACGGTTTTGACTGGGCAACGACGGTCGAAGCGACACGTTTCTGGCATCCCGATCTGGTGCGTGGTGAACGTTATGTGCTCAACCCGAGTATTTCGTATCCTATCGTGCGTCCCAGCTATTTTATAACGCCGAAAGTTTCCCTGAACGCTGCCAGTTATAGCGTGGAAAATCCGCTGACGCGAACCAATGCCAGTTATAGCCGGACCTTGCCAACCTTCTCGCTGGATAGCGGTCTGATTTTCGAGCGCGAGACCAGTATCTTCGGCGAAGCGGCGACACAAACCCTGGAGCCGCGCCTGTTTTACGTGAAGACGCCTTATCGCAACCAGGCCAATCCGGTTTTCGACTCTGCAGAAGCCGATCTGAGCTTTGCGCAAATTTTCAGTGAAAACCGTTTTATCGGCAATGATCGTATCAGCAATGCAAATCAGCTGACGACGGCGCTGGTTTCTCGTTATATAGAACCAAGCGGCGCGGAACGCTTGCGCGTGGCGCTTGCGCAACGTTTTTATTTTGAGGATCAAAAAGTAGCGCTGCCGGGAGTGGTGCCGCAAGGTGGCAGCAAATCCGATATCTTGGGCTCTGGTACACTCAGAATTTCCAATGCCTTGAGTACGGAAGGCAATCTGCAATACAGTTCTACCCAGAAAACCGTCAGCCGCGGTAATGCGAGTGTGAGCTGGCGGCCGGAGCCGAAGAAAGTATTGAATCTGGCTTATCGCGTTGATGTGCCGAATGCCTTGCGTCAGGTCGACGTATCCGGCCAGTGGCCACTAGGTGATCGCTGGTACGGCGTTGGTCGGATGAACTATTCATTATCAAACGATTATGCAAACCGGCCAGGTTATAAACAAATAAATGTACCGCCCAAGCAGGGTTTGTCCGAAGGTTTGCTCGGTCTGGAATACAAGGCTGACTGCTGGATCTTCCGCGTCGTCGCGCAACGCATTCCGACCGCAACAGGAAAAGCCACGACCTCGCTCTTTTTCCAGCTTGAATTAAGCGGCCTGACCAAGCTGGGTTCCGATCCGATGGAAGCCCTGCGCACGAATATTCCTGGCTATCAAGTCATCAATAAACCTTCCAATATCAATTATTAAGCTGGTACGTAAACTCATGGTTAATTTTCATCCTGTCTTCAGTATTCGCAAGCTCATGCGGGCGAGCAAGCACGCCTTGATTGTATTGGGACTGATGAGCGGTTTGATGACGAACGTCACGGCGCAAAACATGGCGCCCAACGCATCGACGTCCCGCTTGCAACCGCGTCTGGCGGACGCCATTCTGGTCGTGGTCAATAATGAAGTGATTACGCGCTATGAATTCATTGAGCGGCTCAAGGTGATTGAAAACCGCCTGAAAGGCCAGGGCGGGCAAATGCCGCCGATGGAACAATTGCAGCGTCAATTGCTGGAGCGCATGATTGTTGAACGGGCCCAATTGCAGCAGGCCAAGGAGTCCGGCATCAAGGTGGATGACGCCATGCTGGATCGCGCCGTGGCCCGTATCGCAGACCAGAATCAGTTGACGATGCCCGAGTTCCGCAAACGACTGGAACAGGATGGCATGGTCTACTTCCAGTTTCGCGAGGAGATTCGCAGCGAGATGATATTGCAGCGTTTGCGTGAGCGTGAAGTCGATAACAAGATACAGGTGTCGGATGCCGAAGTGGATGCCTATATGGCCGAGCATAGCGGCACCAATGCGAATGCCCCGCAGGAGTTGAATCTGGGACAAATCCTGATCCGCGTGCCGGAAAACGCCACGCCGCAGCAACTGGCCGATAGCAGGAAGCGCGCGGAAGAAGTCCTTGCGCAATTGAACGCGGGCGGCGATTTCGCCAAATTGGCGGCTGCCTATTCGGATGGAACGGATGGCTTGACGGGCGGCGAGCTGGGCTGGCGTACGCAGGATAGATTGCCGCAATTATTTGTCGATGCGACCGCCAGTCTGCAGCAGGGGCAGATTGCGCCGCTGGTTAAAAGCGGTAACGGTTTCCATATCCTGAAGGTGCTCGGAAAACGCACACAGAGCGTATTGCGTGCAGCACCGGGCGCCAATCCGGCGGCGGCCAATACGGTCAAGCAAACGCATGCCAGCCACATCCTGATCAAGGTAAATCAGGTTGTCTCGGCTGCCGATGCGCGTCGCAAATTGACTGAGCTCAAACAGCGTCTCGACAACAAGGCAGCCACTTTTGAAGAGCTGGCGCGCCTGCATTCCAACGATTTTTCGGCTTCCAAAGGTGGTGATCTCGGCTGGATTTATCCTGGCGATACGGTGCCGGAATTCGAGCGTGCGATGGATGCCTTGCCGGTCGGTGAAGTGAGCGAACCGATTGAATCGCCGTTCGGCTACCATTTGATTCTTGTGAAAGAACGCAAGAGTGACGATGTGTCGCAAGAGCGCCAGCGCCTGGTGGTGCGGCAAGCCCTACGCGCACAAAAAGTGGAAGAAGCGACGCAGGACTGGTTGCGTCAGGTGCGCGATCGCGCCTATGTTGAATATCGCCTGGAAGAAAGATAATGTCCTCCTCTCTGAGCGGGTGCCGTGAGTAAGCGTCCGACCATTGCCATCACCTGCGGTGAACCGGCCGGCATCGGCCCGGAGATTTCCATTCGCGCCGCATGGGAATTGCGCGCCGATGTAAAAAGCATCTTGATAGGCGATGCCGCCTTTCTGGCCATGATCGCCGGCGCCATCAATCCGGATATTCATTTGTCGGCACTGTCCTGGCAGGCGGTGCGCAATAGCGGCCTGCCCGCATTTCCGCGCGACCAGATCACCGTCATCGATTGCCCGCTGGCCGCACATGTCGTGCCCGGCAGGCTGGATGCGCAAAACGGCCGTTATGTATTGCAAACGCTGGATATCGCGATAGACGGTGCGATGCAGCACTGGTTCGATGCCATCGTGACCGCGCCGCTGCAGAAAAGCACGATTAACGATGCCGGTGTTCCGTTCACAGGCCATACTGAATACCTGGCTGATAAAACTGCTACCAAACAGGTGGTGATGATGCTGGCGACCAATGCCACGCTGCAGCCCTTGCGCGTGGCGCTGGCGACCACGCATCTGGCATTGAAAGATGTGGCGGCAGCGATCACCTTCGACAGCCTGGCTGGCATTATCGATATTCTGCATGCAGACCTGCAGCAAAAATTCGGTATCGCCAAACCGCGCATACTGGTTACCGGCTTGAATCCGCATGCAGGCGAAGGCGGTTATCTGGGGCGCGAAGAAATCGATGTGATTACGCCGGTGCTGCAGGCGGCACAGGCCAAAGGTTACGATGTGCGCGGCCCGTATCCGGCCGATACCCTGTTTCAGCAGAAGCTGCTGGCGGGCGCTGATTGCGTACTCGCGATGTATCACGATCAGGGTTTGCCGGTATTAAAATACGCCAGCTTTGGTTTGGGCGTCAATATCACACTGGGCTTGCCCATCATCCGCACTTCGGTCGATCACGGCACTGCGCTCGACCTGGCTGCTGCCGGCCTCGGCCAGGCCGACCATGGCAGCATGCTGGAAGCAATACGCGTTGCCGCACAAATGGCTGCTGCATCCAAAGCGTCTGCCGAATAAATAAGCACTGATTTTTTCAGTTGAAACGACCAATCAATGAAACATATTCCGCGTAAACGCTTCGGCCAGAACTTTCTGACCGACGATGGAGTTCTGCATAACATCATCCTTGCAATCGATCCGCAACCGCAGGATACGATGGTGGAAATCGGCCCCGGTCTCGCGGCAATGACGCGCTTGCTGCTGGACGGCGTGAATCAGATGCATGTGGTGGAACTGGATCGCGACCTGGTTGAGCGGTTGAAAAAAACCTTCGATCCAAAAAAGCTGATCATCCATTCCGCAGACGCATTGCAATTCGATTTTTCGACGATTCCGGTTCCGGCAGGCAGCAAGTTGCGTGTAGTCGGTAATCTGCCGTATAACATTTCCAGTCCCTTGCTGTTTCATCTGGCCGAGATGGCGCCGCACGTTCAAGACCAGCATTTCATGTTGCAAAAGGAAGTGGTGGAGCGCATGGTGGCCGAGCCGGGCAGCAAAACCTACGGCCGCCTGTCGGTGATGCTGCAATGGCGTTATCACATGGAGTTGATGTTCATCGTGCCGCCGACTGCCTTCGATCCGCCGCCACGTGTGGAGTCTGCGATAGTGCGCATGATTCCGATCGAGAAGCCGCTGCCGTGCGATCAGACGAAACTGGAGCAGGTCGTGTTGAAAGCGTTTTCGCAGCGCCGCAAAGTCATACGCAACTGCCTGGCCGGCATGTTTTCTGAAGCGGATCTGATCGAGGCAGGTATCAATCCGCAGATGCGTCCGGAAACCATTTCACTCGCGCAATACGTGGCGCTTGCGAATCGGCTCTAATACTGATTCGACATCGCGCTACGAGCAGGAAATAGTCGCCCGACATAAAATAGTCGCTTCAGTTCATTCAAACTAATTCATACGGCGGAGAGAAATATGCGCATTCTTCACACCATGCTTCGCGTAGGCGATTTGCAACGGTCTATCGATTTTTACACCAGGGTACTGGGCATGAAAGTGCTGCGCACCAAGGAAAATACCGAATACAAATACACGCTGGCCTTTCTCGGTTATGGCAGCAATCCCGATCACGCCGAGCTGGAGCTGACGTATAACCATGGCACCGACCATTACGACATGGGCACGGCTTACGGGCACATCGCCATTTCGGTGGATGATGCATACAAGGCGTGTGCGGATGTGAAAGCGGCAGGCGGCAACGTGACGCGCGAGGCTGGGCCGGTCAAGGGCGGTAACTCGGTGATTGCTTTCGTGACGGATCCCGATGGTTACAAAATCGAGTTCATCGAACGCAAGGATGAAGAGCGTCCGGAAGAATCCGGCCGCCATGTGTAGTCCGGCTTGAAATCACAGCTGGCAGTGCAAGTCTGAAGCGGTGCCGTCAGCGGCATCGTTCAAAAGATGGGCAGCGTCTCCGGCGCATGATCGCGCAAGGCTTTTTTTGCCGCCGCAAATTCCGGAAAGACCGATTGCACTGTGGCCCAGAATTGCGGGCTGTGATTCATCTCGCGCAAATGCGACAACTCATGCGCGATCACATAATCGATCAGCGGCAAGGCGAAATGAATCAGGCGCCAGTTCAGGCGTATCTTGCCATCCGCTGTGCATGAACCCCATTGCGTCATGGCTGACGACAGTGCGAAAGACTGATAACTGACGCCGAGTTTTTCCGCATAGACCGGCAGACGTTCGGCAAAAAGGCGTTTGGCCTCCAGTTGCAACCAGCCTTGTACGCGATCCTTCAACTGCTGCTCGGCAGCATCCGATGGCAGGCAGACTGTCAATTCTTTCGTGACCGGATCGTACAGAATACCTGCGGCCTGCGTGGCAAGAATGCGCAGCGTGATGTCATGGCCCAGATAGGGCAGTGTGCCGCCATCGCGCCATTCCATTTGCGGTTGCAGACGACGCGCGGAACGTTCGCGTCGTTCATTGAGCTTGGTAAAAATCCAGCGCTGCTTTTCTATGATTGCATTTTCAATTTCTGTCAGCGTCACCCATTTCGGCGCCGTGATGCGCAAGCCGTCGTCGTCGATCATGAACCCGATCGAGCGACGCTTGGAGCGCACCAGCGTGTAGTCCAGCGCATGTTCGGCGACTTGCACGCGGCGTTTGCCATTGGGTATGGGGGTGGGCGCTTCGATCCTCGGCACAGGAGCATTGGGCGGCGTCGAGCCGGGAGAGTGCTTGGGAGCCGGATGATCTATCCGCGGTTGCGACGAAAAATCGGACGAAAAGAAGTCTAGCTGCAGCGCAAGCTGTTGCGGGTCGGGCGATGTATGTCGAAGCAGCTTCAAGGATGGGCGCGCCGTTTATTATTAATTTTTTGATGCTGTTGCAGGATAGGCATCCGGTGAGATCACCCGCATTTCAGATTCTATCCAATTTTCGACCTGCTGCATCAGTTCCACTGCAGTTAATCCTTCCGGCGATATCGGCTTGCCGATGGAAACGGTCACCAGTCCCGGTTTCTTGATGAATGAATTCTTCGGCCAGCACTCGCCCGGATTCAAGGCGATAGGCACGACGACGGTATTGGTTTCGACCGCCAGCCGTGCGCCGCCGCCTTTATAACGGCCGGTTTGCCCGACCGGAATGCGCGTACCTTCGGGGAACATGATGATCCATTGACCATCTGCCAGGCGTTTTCTGCCTTGTGTGATGACTTGCGCAAATGCGTCCTTGCCGCTGCTGCGATCGATGGGAATCATGCGCAGCAAGCCGAGTGCCCAGCCGAAGAAAGGAACGTAGAGCAATTCTTTCTTGAATACGAATACCAGCGGGCGCGTCATTTTGCACAGCAGGAAAATCGTTTCCCATGCCGATTGATGTTTGGAGAGCAGGATCACGGGTTGATCCGGCAGGTTTTCATAGCCCTTGATTTGATAGCGGATGCCGCACAAGACTTTCGCCAGCCAGATGATGAAGACGTTCCAGCGTGAGGTGATGTAGTAGCGTTTGTTGTATGGCAGCGGCGCTGCCAGAAAGCAGATCGGCGCCCATATCAGGGTAGCGACCAGCATCACCAGCGCAAACAGCAGGGAACGCAAAAACAGTGTGACTTGTGACATTAGAGCTCCAGATAGATGGGGTGCGATGGTCTAGATAGCGTGACCGGGCGCAGGTTTTTTCAGCAAATGATCGACGACAGCCGCAAGATTGGCATAGCTCGTCGTTCCCGGCGGCAAGCCGCCTTTCCCCAACGTTTTTTCACCCTTGCCGGTCAGTACCAGATAGGGCGAGCAACCAGCCACAAAGCCGGCCTGCAGGTCGCGCAGCGAATCTCCCACTGTCGGCACACCTTTGAGGCTTACATCGAAGCGCTTGCCGATGGCGTGCAGCATGCCCGATTGCGGTTTGCGGCAGTCACAGCCATCGTCGGCCGCATGCGGGCAAAAGAATACTGCGTCAATTTCCGCGCCCACCGATAGCGCCGCCGCATGCATTTTTTGATGAATGGCATTGAGCGCCATGATATTGAACATGCCGCGTGCGATGCCGGACTGGTTGGTCGCGACGACCACGCGATAGTCGGCCTGATTCAGGCGCGCAATCGCCTCCAGCGAACCCGGAATCGGAATCCACTCATGCGGCGATTTGATGCAGGACTCCGAGTCGTGATTGATGACGCCGTCGCGATCAAGAATTATCAGTTTCATCGGATCACCCCCAGAAAATTGCATGATGCCAGTGCGCCTTGAATCGAGCGAGGCTTAGGCAGCCAGCTTGGAAATATCGGCGACCTGATTCATCGCATGGTGCAAGGTCGCCAGCAAGCCCAGCCGATTGTTGCGCAATGCCGCATCGTCGGCATTTACCATCACGCTTTCAAAGAAAGCATCGACCGGCGTTTTCAATGCCGCCAATACCTGCAGGGAGGCCGCATAGTCGCCACGCGCAAATGCGGTATCGGCTTGCGGCTTGACTGTTGTCAGCGTTTGATTCAAGGCGATTTCTGCTGCTTCCTTCAGCAGCGCGGGATCGACTTTCGCCGTCACTTCGCCCTCGACTTTTTTCAGTATATTGCCGACCCGCTTGTTCGCTGCGGCCAGCGCCGGTGCTTCCGGCAGGACGGCGAAGGCGCGCACTGCGGCCAGACGGCTGGCAACATCAGCCAGTTTTTGCGGTTGCAAGGCGAGTACTGCATCGATCTCTTGCGCGCTGTAGCCTTGTTCGCGCAGCGCATTGGCAAGACGATCGAAAATGAAGGTGATCAGCGCATCGCGATGTTCGATCGCCAGCTTGTTGAATGGCTGTTCTGCCGCTGCGATCAATTCATTGATGCCGATATCGAGCTTGCCTTCGATCAGCATGCGAATCACGCCCAGCGCATGGCGACGCAAGGCAAACGGATCCTTGTCGCCAGTCGGGATCTGCCCGATGCTGAACAGGCCGACCAGCGTTTCCAGTTTGTCGGCCAGTGCGACCACCATGCCGACCGGATTGCGCGGCAGCGTATCGCCGGCGAAGCGCGGTTTATAGTGATCTTCAATCGCATCCGCCACATTCTCTGCCAGGCCGTCGTGCAAGGCGTAGTAACGTCCCATGATGCCTTGCAGTTCCGGAAATTCGCCGACCATATCGGTCAGCAGATCAGCCTTGGCCAGTTGTGCTGCGGTATCGGCTTGTTGTACATCGATACCGAGTTTGGCTGCGATGGCTTGTGCAATGGCGCGCACGCGTGCAATACGCTCGCCCTGAGTACCGAGCTTGTTGTGATAAACGACTTTATCCAGACCGGCGACACGCGAAGCCAGGGTTTTCTTGCGATCCTGGTCGAAGAAGAATTTGGCGTCGGCCAGACGCGGACGTACGACGCGCTCGTTGCCGCCGATGACGAGGCTGGCATCGGCCGGACGAATATTGGACACGATCAAAAACTTGTTGCTCAGATTGCCCTTGCTGTCGAGCAGAGGAAAATATTTCTGATTGGCCTTCATCGTCAGGATCAGACATTCCTGCGGTACGGCGAGGAAGGTTTCTTCAAACTGGCCTATCAATACATTCGGACGTTCGACCAGGCCGGTTACTTCATCCAGCAAGTCTTCATCTTCAATCGGCGTCAGATTGTCGCCGGCTTCGCTTGCGGCTGCAGCGAGCTGGCGCACGATTTCTGCACGGCGTTCGGCGAAGCTGGCGATGACGGCGCCTTCGGTCGCGATTTGTTTTGCATAGCTGTCCGCGTCGCGGATGTAAACCGGATCGAGTCCTGCTTCAAAGCGATGGCCGCGGGTTGTATTACCGGCGGTGAGACCGAGTGCTGAAACGTTGATGACATCGGCACCGTGCAGTGCCACCAGGCCATGCGCAGGGCGCACGAAGTTGACGGTTTCCCAGCCATCGGCCAATTGATAGCCCATGACTTTTGGGATGGGTAATTTTGCCAGTGTTTCTTCCAGCGCTTTTTGCAAGCCGTCGGCCAGTGTGACGCCGGTGACGATGCTGTTGAAAAACAATACTTCGGCCTTGCCGTCGGATTCGCGTTTCAAGCCGGCGACTGCAGATTCGTTTGCACCCAGAGCGGAAAGTTTTTTCAATAATGCCGGTGTGGCCTTGCCATCTGCCGTCAAGCCGACGCTGGCCGGCATGAGTTTTTGCATGACCTGCTTGTCATCGGCTTGTTCGGCAACTTGCGTCAGGTGCACGCCGAGCCGGCGCGGCGAGGCAAATTGCGTCAGCACGCTGTCTGTTGATAACAGACCTTGCGTTTTCAGCGATGCCTGCAAAAGCTGTGCAAAAGCATCGCCGATTTTTTTCAATGCCTTGGGCGGAAGTTCTTCGACGAACAGTTCGATTAATAAATTTTTGGTATCCATGCCGATAGTTACGCTGTTGCTCATGCTGTTTCTTTTTCGATTTGAGCCAGCACTTCGGCGGCATGTTCAGGTGTTGCCATCGGAAAGCCGAGGCGGGCGCGACTGTCGAGGTAGCTGCGGGCGACGCTGCGTGCCAGATTGCGTATGCGGCCTATATAGGCGGCTCGCTCAGTGACAGAAATGGCGCCGCGTGCATCCAGCAGATTGAAGGTATGCGCAGCTTTCAGCACTTGTTCGTAAGCCGGCAATGCAAGTTTGTTTTCGATCAGATTGAGTGCCTGTTTTTCATGTGCGCCGAAAGCGGTAAACAGGAAATCGGCGTCGCTGTGTTCGAAGTTGTAGGTTGACTGTTCGATCTCGTTCTGTTTGTAGACGTCGCCGTAGGACAGGCCTTCGGTCCATTTCAGGTCGTAGACGTTATCGACGCCTTGCAGATACATCGCGAGGCGTTCCAGACCGTAGGTGATTTCGCCGGTGATCGGTTTGCAGTTGATGCCGCCGACTTGCTGGAAGTAAGTGAACTGTGTGACTTCCATGCCGTTGAGCCAGACTTCCCAGCCGAGACCCCAGGCGCCCAGTGTCGGGTTTTCCCAGTCGTCTTCGACAAAGCGGATGTCGTTGGCCTTCAGGTCGAAACCCAGTGCTTCGAGCGAACCCAGATACAGTTCGAGAATATTTGCCGGCGCCGGTTTCAGCACGACCTGGAATTGATAGTAATGCTGCAGGCGATTCGGGTTTTCACCATAGCGGCCGTCTTTCGGCCGGCGCGATGGCTGCACGTATGCCGCCTTCCATGGTTCAGGGCCGATGGAACGCAGGAAGGTGGCGGTGTGCGAAGTGCCGGCGCCGACTTCCATGTCGTATGGCTGCAGCAGTGCGCAACCTTGCGCATCCCAGTACTTTTGCAGCGTGAGAATGATTTGTTGAAATGTGAGCATCTTGTTTGAATTTTTGCATTACCCGGTGCGGGTAAGGGTGGCGTTGCCGAAACCCCAGATTTTACCGGGTTTTAGAGGGAATTAGGATTTCTGCGCGTGAGATAGTATGCGGCGATCAATAGTGCAAAAGCCAGCAGCACGATGGCTGCATTGCCGAGCGAAACGTAAGGAGTCAGGCCGCTGTAGCCTTGCACTGATGCCGTCAGTATGCCGCGCTCGAACGGTTTGAGCTGCGCCACGACCTCACCGTGCGGATTGATGACTGCGGTGGTGCCGGTATTCGTGGCGCGCAGCATGGGGCGGCCGGTTTCAATGGCGCGCATTTGTGAAATCTGCAGATGCTGCGGCAAGGCGATCGAATCACCGAACCAAGCGATGTTGGAAACGTTCAGCAACAGCGTGGCAGCCGGATTGCCGGCCGCTGTACTGGCGCGCAACTGGCCCGCGATTTCTTCACCGAACAAATCCTCGTAACAAATATTCGGCAAGACCCATTGATCCTTGACGGCAAACGGTGCCTGCAGTGTTGCGCCGCGCGTAAAGTCGCCGAGCGGGATGTGCATCATGTCGACAAACCAGCGAAAGCCGAGCGGGATGAATTCGCCAAACGGCACCAGATGATGTTTGTCATAACGATACAGTGCGGGGACGGTGCGGCTGGCGGTGGCCGGCGTAATGCCGATCACGCTGTTGGCGTATTGCTGCGGGCCGTCGCTGACGGCGATGCCGATGGCAAGATGGCTACTCGACGCGGTGGCGAATTCGGCCAGGCGCGGCAGATAGTCTTCCGGCAATTGATGCGCCAATAGCGGCAGTGCAGTTTCCGGTGTGGCGATCAGATCTGCCGGCGCGCTGCGTATCATGTCTTCGTAAAGGGTCAGTGTGACGTTCGCCTGTTCGGGATCGAATTTGATTTCCTGTGGTACGTTGCCCTGCAACAGGCGCACGGAAATGGGTGCGCCGTGCGGTGTCGTCCAGCTGATGGAATGCAGTGCGAAGCCGGCTGCGAAAATTGCAATCATCAAGACCAGCGCAGATTTTCTCGTCGGCAGCAATGCCAGACAGCCGGCCAGCAATGCTGCCAGCCATCCGAGGCCGTATACGCCGATGAGCGGCGCGAAGCCGGTGAGCGGGCTGGCGGTGTGTGCATAACCGGATACCACCCATGGGAAGCCTGTCAGCACCCAGCCGCGCAACCATTCGGAGAGCATCCACAAGGCAGGGAAAACCAGTAGCAACAATATTGTTGTGGAGGCATGCCGCCTGTGTTTGAAGTAGGCGGCAAAGCCGGTAGCAATGGCGAAAAACGCACCCAGCAGCATGGCCAGCAGCGCAACCGCCAATGCTGCCATAGGCGCCGGCATGCCGCCGTATTGATGCATGCTGATGTAGAGCCAGTACACGCTGCAGGCCGACCAGCCGAAGCCGTAGGCCCAGCCGGTGAAGACGGCAGATTTGATGGTAGGCGCCTGCAATACCAGATGGAACAGCAGCGCGAGCGTGATAATTTGCAGCGGCCACCAGCCGACCGGTGCGAAGGCGAGGACATTCAGTGCGCCGGCCGACAAGGCCAGCAGCATGGCGGGTGCAGCTTGCAGGCGCAAGGGAAGTGAGGTGCTCACGTTTGCGAGCAGAGAGTGGCGGCGCGATGGGCGGGCATCCCGCACGTCACGCAATCAATCATCAAGCGCATCCGCATCGGGCGCAGGGAGTTTTTCCACCAGCAGTACGTGGATTTGTCGCGCATCGGCGCGCAGTATTTCAAAGCGCAGATTATCGATATCGATAACCTCGCCCTTGTGCGGCATGCGCGCCAGATGATTGGTAATAAAACCGCCCAGCGTATCGACATCCTGGCTGGTGAGAGCGGTGCCGAGTTCTTCGTTGACTTGCGTGAGTTCGGTCAGCGCCTTGATGCGCCAGCGTGGACCGTATTCGCCAGCCTTGATGGCGAGAATATTGTCCTGTTCTTCATCGAAATCGTATTCGTCTTCGATGTCGCCGACGATTTGTTCCAGCACGTCTTCGATCGTGATCAACCCTGCCACGCCACCGTATTCATCGACCACGATCGCCATGTGATTGTGTTTGGCGCGGAAGTCGCTCAGCAATACATTCAGGCGTTTTGATTCGGGAATGAAGACGGCAGGTCGCAGCATCTGACGTACATCGAACGATGCGCCTGCGTAGTAGCGCAGCAAATCCTTGGCCATCAGGATGCCGACTACCTGGTCGCGTTCGCCTTCGATGGCAGGGAAGCGTGAGTGTGCGGTTTCCAGCACCATAGGCAGCCATTCGGCTATGGGTTTGGTGATATCGATCACATCCATTTGCGAACGCGGCACCATGATGTCGCGTGCCGACAGTTCGGATACCTGGAATACGCCTTCTATCATCGACAGGGCATCGGCATCGATCAGATTGCGTTCGTGCGCATCATGCAGGATGGCAAGCAGTTCGCTACGACTGTCAGGTTCGGGGGCGATCAGTGCGGTCAGGCGTTCAAACAGGGACCGGTGCGGTTTGGCTTCACCGGGTTTGCCGCTATTGGGATTGTCTTGCATATGGCGAAAAAGCCGTTGCGGGTGATGGTTTCAACAGCTATCAGGATACAACAAATATCCGCAATTCCAAAAATGCTGCGGAAGATAGCATGTCATGGCGCAATATGATCACGCTTCGATATACGGATTGGGAAAGCCGAGCGCGGCCAGGAATTCAATTTCCAGCGCTTCCATTTCTTCGGCCTCCTCATCCGATTCATGGTCGTAACCTTGCGCATGCAGCACGCCGTGTATTACCAGATGCGCGGCATGAAAAATCAGAGTCTTATTCTGTTCGGCGGCTTCGCGCTGCAAGACATCGGTGCACAGGATGATATCCGCCTGCGTGACGGCGTCATCTGCAATGTCACTGCCATCGTCGTCGTTATAGGTGAAGGTCAGCACATTGGTGGCGTAATCCTTGCCGCGATAATTGCGGTTCAATATCTGGCCTTCTGCGGCATCGACGAAGCGCAAGGTAATTTGCGCCGGCGCCAGCAATGCGGCCTTCACCCATTTGCGCAAAAGCGGACGCGTGAGTATGTCCTGCACGCGCGTGTCGGCGTATTGCACCGACAGGGAAAGTTTATTTTGCTGCATGTTTGGTAGTCGTTTTGGCTGCTGTTTTGGCAGTGGCGCGTTTTTTGGGTTGTTTGGCTTCATCGTAGGCATCAACGATGCGCGCTACCAGCGGATGACGTACCACGTCGGCACTAGAAAAACGCGTGAAGGCAAGTCCGCGCACATCGCCTAATACGTCGATGGCTTCGATCAGGCCGCTTTTCTGATTTTGCTGCAAGTCGATCTGTGTAATGTCGCCGGTAATCACGGCCTTGCTGCCGAAGCCGATGCGGGTCAGGAACATTTTCATCTGTTCCGGCGTGGTGTTTTGTGCTTCATCGAGAATGACGAAAGCGTGATTCAGTGTGCGACCGCGCATATAGGCCAGTGGCGCAATTTCTATCGCCTGTTTCTCGAACATTTTTTGCGTGCGATCGAAACCGAGCAGGTCATACAAGGCATCGTACAAGGGACGCAGATAGGGATCGATTTTTTGCGACAGGTCGCCGGGCAGAAATCCCAGGCGTTCGCCGGCTTCAACTGCGGGGCGGGTCAGGATGATGCGCTTGACTGCATCGCGTTCCAGCGCATCGACTGCGCAAGCCACGGCCAGATAAGTCTTGCCGGTGCCGGCCGGGCCGACGCCGAAGGTGATGTCGTGATCCATGATCGCCTTCAGGTATTGCAACTGATGCGGCGTGCGGCCGCGCAAATCGTGGCGTCTGGTTTTCAATACTGGCGCGTCGGTTACCGATTCGACGACTTTTTTTCCGGCGGTTTTTCCCGCCGTTTTTTTCCCGGCGGAGATGATCAACTCGGGTTCGGCCAGCGATGCACGTTGTTCGACCAGTGCCAGTTGTACTTCTTCCAGCGGCACGACCTTGTCGGCCACGCGATAAAACTGATCGAGGATTTCCAGCGCGCGTGCGCCGTTGCTGCCGCTGATGATGAATTTTTCGCCGCGACGAAAAATCGTCACATCGAGTGCAGCGGAAATCTGGCGCAGGTTTTCATCCATCGGCCCGCACAGATGCGCGAGCCGCTTGTTATCCAGCGGTTCGGGAATGAAGTACAGCGGTTGAACGGCGGTTTTGGTTTTCAATTTTGACTGAGCAGGCGCTTGCGCGCTAAAAATGAATCTTTACTGTTTAACGACGATCTCGCCGCGTAATGTGTACGCGTGCGATTGTGTGATGTTGACGTTCACCATCTGGCCGATCAAATGCGCTGCATTCGGGCCGGCGGAAAAATTGACGACGCGATTGTTTTCGGTGCGACCCTGCAATTCATCTGCATCTTTTTTCGATGGCCCTTCGACCAGAATGCGTTGCACGGAGCCGACCATTTCATCGCTGTAGCGACGCGTGTTTTGATCGATGACGGCTTGCAGGCGTTGCAGGCGCTTGAGTTTGACTTCGTGCGGGGTGTCGTCTGCCAGATTGGCGGCAGGCGTGCCAGGGCGCGGGCTGAAAATGAAGCTGAAACTGTTGTCGTAACCGATGTCGTCGATCAACTTCATCATCGCTTCAAAGTCTTCGTCGGTTTCGCCCGGGAAGCCGACGATGAAGTCGGATGAGATGGAAATATTCGGCCGCACTGCGCGCAAGCGACGCAGGATGGATTTGTATTCGAGCGAGGTGTAGCCGCGCTTCATCGCTGCCAGGATGCGATCCGAGCCGTGCTGCGCCGGCAGATACAGATGATCGACCAGTTTCGGCACCTTGGCATAGGTGTCGATCAGACGTTGCGTGAATTCCTTCGGATGGCTGGTGACGTAGCGTATCCGCTCTATGCCTTCCATCTCGGCGATGTATTCGATCAGCAGCGCAAAATCGGCGATTTCGCCGTCCGCCATTTCGCCGCGATAGGCGTTGACGTTCTGGCCCAGCAGCGTGATTTCCTTCACGCCTTGCGCTTCGAGTCCGGCGACTTCGGTCAGCACGTCGTCGAAACGGCGCGAGACTTCTTCGCCGCGCGTATAGGGCACCACGCAATAACTGCAGTATTTGCTGCAGCCTTCCATGATAGACACAAAGGCAGTCGCGCCTTCCACCTTGGCGGGCGGCATATGGTCGAATTTTTCAATTTCCGGAAAACTGATGTCGACTTGCGAACGTCCGGTCGAACGGCGCTGCTTGAGCATTTCCGGCAGGCGATGCAGGGTTTGCGGGCCGAAGACCAGATCAACGTAAGGTGCGCGTTTGATGATCGCGTCGCCTTCCTGCGAGGCGACACAACCGCCGACGCCTATCATCAGGTCGGGCTTGAGCAGTTTCAATTCGCGCAGACGGCCAAGATCGGAGAATACTTTTTCCTGCGCTTTTTCACGCACCGAACAGGTGTTGAGCAGGATCACGTCGGCGTCTTCCGCCTTGTCAGTTTTGATCAGACCGTCGGAAGCGTTGAGCACATCGGCCATCTTGTCCGAGTCGTACTCGTTCATCTGGCAACCGAAGGTCTTGATGTATATCTTTTTCTGCATGGAGTGATGAGTTTGGAGAGTTGCTTACTTACTTGAATTTGGAGGCCGGCGCTGGCAGCGGGACCGGCTGTGGCAACGGTTTTGGCGGAGTCTTCTGCGCTTCGTCGGCCGTCAGAATCCAGATGCGATCGATATCGCCGCTGCCATCTTCCGTGTAATTCACGGCAAACTGGCTGCCGCGCAAGGCGGCCGGCATCTCGATCATATTGTCCTGATTCCAGATACGCGCACCGGCTGACAGCGTGCGCGTTTTATCGTTGATGACGACAACCGGATAATTGGCCGGCGTCATCACGCCGCGCCTGGCATCTGCCGGAAACGGTCGCTCGAAAGCATGCGCAGACAGGCTGGCAAAAGCAAGTGCACAACTGATCAGCAAGGTTCCTATGCGCATGGCAGGCTTTCGTTTCAGATAAATGAGATGTCGCGATACAGCAGAATGATTGATCCGGGCGATGTGTTGCTTGGCGCAAGGCCGGGCGCCTGTACGGCAGCCGAACTGATAGAGACGTGCCAGCGCAGGCGACATCATAACATGTGGCGCTGTGGACCGAGAGCGAGCCGGGCTGCTTGCAGCAGGCAGCAGGCGTGGAAATCAATGCCGTGAAAAACGGGAAAATCGATGCATTGTGAGCGGCAGATATGTCGCCCATAAAAACAAAGCCGGAATATCCGGCTTTGTTTGTTTTACCACATGTGTTGCCAGCGATTAAATGACGCCTTGTGCCAGCATCGCGTCTGCGACTTTGACGAAACCGGCGATATTGGCACCGTCTACATAGCTGATTGTGCCATCGGCGCGACGACCGTGACGCAAGCAGGCGTCATGGATGTTGCACATGATGGAATGCAAGCGTGCATCGACTTCTTCACGCGGCCAGGAAATGCGCATCGCGTTCTGACCCATTTCCAGGCCTGAAGTAGCAACGCCGCCAGCATTGCTGGCTTTGCCTGGTGCGTACAATACGCCGCTGCTTTCGAATACGCGGACTGCTTCGATCGTGGTCGGCATGTTGGCGCCTTCGGCGACGCAGATCACACCGTTTTTGACCAGAATATTGGCGGCTTCGATATCCAGTTCGTTTTGAGTTGCACAAGGCAGGGCAACATCAACCGGTACATGCCATGGGCTCATGCCGGCATGGAATTCGACGCCGGTACGTTGTGCGTAGTCGCTGACGCGGCCATACAGATGGTTTTTGACTTCCATCAGGATCGCCAGTTTATCCGGGGTGAAGCCGTCGTTATCAACGATAGTGCCGCTGGAGTCGGACACGGTAATCACTTTCGCGCCCAGCGACATTGCTTTTTCGACTGCGAACTGAGCGACATTGCCCGAGCCGGATACGCTGACGCGCATGCCGTCGAAGCTCAAACCCTTCTGTTTCAGCATTTGCTCGGCAAAATAGACAGTACCGTAGCCGGTTGCTTCGGGGCGAATCAGGGAGCCGCCGAAGCTCAAGCCCTTGCCGGTAAAGACGCAGTCCGCACGATTGCTGAGCTTTTTCATCATGCCGGCCATGAAGCCGACTTCGCGCCCGCCCACGCCGATATCGCCTGCTGGTACGTCGGTATCGGAACCGATGTGACGGAACAGTTCGCTGACGAAAGCCTGGCAGAAACGCATGACTTCACCCGGGCTCTTGCCTTTAGGGTCGAAATCGGAGCCGCCCTTGCCGCCGCCCATAGGCAGCGTGGTCAATGCATTCTTGAAGGTTTGCTCGAAGGCGAGGAATTTCAGGATCGACAAATTAACCGAAGGATGGAAGCGAATGCCGCCTTTATACGGGCCGATCGCCGAGTTTTGCTGAATGCGATAGCCGCGGTTGACTTGCACGTCGCCGTGGTCATTAACCCAGGAAACGCGGAACATGATGATGCGTTCCGGTTCAATCAGGCGATCCAGCAAGCCGTGTTCGGCATAGTGAGGGTTTTGTTCGATGAAAGGCCAGAGACTTTCCATCACTTCCGTGACCGCTTGCAAAAACTCCGGTTGTCCTGGGTTGCGCTCTGCAACGTGCGTTAGAAAGTCTTCAAGAGATTGGTGTTTCATCGGGTTGCCTTAAATTAGTGCAAAAAAATAGCCACAGCATTTTGCACTAAAAGCGGTCATGCTGTCATTTTTTTTACGTGGAACTGCACAATTTTATTTGTGCATGAAAACATGCCATTCGCACAAAATATGCGTGCTGCTCCGGGGAGATAAGCATACCGGATGATGCGTTCACGGCAGCGATAGAAGGGCCGAGTCGGCGCATAGTATAGCGGACTGATATTTTTGCTTACAGGCGGCGGAAATGTGATCGAGAATTCCTCTGTTTGAGGGGGCACCATCGCTGCAATTGGCTGTTTTTCAGCAACAGACGAAGCTACCGCGTTCGTGCTTTTGCAAAGCATCAATGCAACTATTTTTTGTGGATGGTGCGACTGTCGACTGGGGCCTCTTCTCTTTCCGACATGCCATAATCGCGAAGGACGCTGGCGACACGCAGACGGTAATCGGCAAACACCTTGGCGCGCCCTTGTGCCTGTGCAGCGCGATGCGATTCGAGATTCCTCCATGCGGCGACCGCTTCCTCGTCGCGCCAGAAAGACAGGGAGAGAATTTTTTTCGGATCGCTCAGGCTGGCGAAACGTTCAACCGAAATAAAACCATCGATTTTTTCAAGCCGAGGTTTCAGTTCAGCGGCAATGTCGAGGTAAGTCTGCTTGTGCGCATCGCTTGGGATCACTTCAAATATGACTGTAATCATGATTTACGCTCCTTTGATGATTTTCATGGTCGCGGCATCTGCTTCCGCTTGCGCCAGCGTCCCTTCAAATACGATCTCGCCGCGTTCGATCACATACAGGCGATCGGCAAACGGTGGCAGATGATAGAAGTTGGATTCGGCCAGCAACACGCCGCGGCCCTGCTTCAGGATGCTTTGCAAGCCTTCGCTGATGGTCGGGATGATGGCTGGTGACAAACCTTCGAATGCTTCATCCAGCAGCAAGAGTTCAGGGTCCAGCGCGAGCGCACGCGCAATCGATACCATCTTGCGTTCGCCGCCCGACAGTTGCTGGCCGCCCCTGTGCAGGTATTGCTTGAGCTTGGGGAAAACCGCGTAGGCTTCGTCTATCCGTTCCTGCGCGCTACGTCCCGACTTGCGGGTCCAGGTTGGCAGTGCGATATTGTCTTCGACGGTCAGGTCGCCAAATACATCGCTGCCTTCCGGCGTATAGCCGAGCCCAAGTTCGACGATCTTGTGGGTTTGCATGCCATTGATGGCGCTGCGTTTCCATTTGATGGCCCCCGATTTCAGTGGCTGGAATCCCATGATGGAGCGGAAAGTGGTCGACTTGCCGGCACCGTTGCGACCAACCAGACATACCAGTTCACCCGGCTCTATGTGCATCGAAATATCGCGCAAGACCGGATTGCCTGCCAGGATGACATTGACGTTTTCAAGTGCAAGAGACATCAGTGCGCTCCTTTTCCGACCACGATAGAGATAATTTCTTCATTGGCAAAAAATTCATCGCGCGGTAGATCGGCAATTTTCTTGCCGGCCTGCATGGCAATGATGCGTGTCGAATAGCGCGATACCAGATCCATATCGTGTTCTACCAGCATGATGGCTTCGATTCCCATGTGTTTGGCGGCACGCAACAAGGTTTCCATGACGCCGTGTTTGTCGGCGGTGGAAACGCCTGCGGTCGGTTCATCCAGCAGCATGACTTTCGGATGCAGTGCAAATGCGCTGGCAACGTCGAGCAGCTTGCGGCGCCCGTGCGGTAATGAGCTGCCTTTGGTATCCAGCCAGGGTGCCAGGCCAAAGGCGTCAGCGGTACGCACTACGATATCGTTAACCTTGCGGCTGCCGAACAGAGAACCGAAACCGTTCCAGCGCATATTCAGATAAGAACAGGCGGAGACAGCAATCGTTTCGCGCACGGTCAGCTCGGGAAAAATGCTCGTGAGCTGGAAGGCGCGTGCCAGTCCGCGTGTCGCGAGGTCGACCGCACCGACACCGGCAATATTGGAGCCATTGAAATGGACATTGCCGGTCGTCGGCTGATGCAGCCCGGTCAGTACATTGACCAGCGTGGTTTTACCCGCACCATTAGGTCCGACCACGGAAACGAATTCACCGCGTGAGACTGACAGGTCCACATTGTGGAGCGCGATGAAGTCGCCATAGTGACGCGAAATTTGTTGTGCCTGGAGCAGCACATCGTTGGTACTCATGCTTGCTCTCCCTTCGACTTGAATTTACGGACGGCGCCCATGATGCCGCCAGGCAGAACCACTACCAGGATCGCAAGGATCGCGCCGAGGAAGAAGCGCCAGTACTGCGTCAGTGAAGACAATTCATCCTGCAGCAGGATAAAGACAAAGGCGCCCAATACCGGACCAAGGAATTCCTGATAGCCGCCGAGTACTGCCATGAAGACGAGGTGACCGGAATGCGTCCAGTAAGCCAGTTCAGGATCGGCGAGGCCGGTATTGACGCCGAGGATGACGCCACCGATAGATGCATAGACGGCTGAAATGACGAAGGCAATCGCACGCACGCTGCGTATCTTGACGCCGAGGTAGAGCGCCTTGACAGCATTGTCACGTGAGGCCATCAGGTGTATGCCGTAAGGCGAACGCACGATGCGCCACATCACCAGCGTCAGCAACAGGATCATGACCAGACAGTAATAATAGAAAGGTCCGCCGAGGAATGCAGTCTTGTCGAACTGATCCAGTTCCATGCCAAACAGGGTCGGACGCGGTACGCGCATGCCGCTGTCACCGCCAGTGATGTAATAGAACTTGTTGAGGAAGGAATGGAACAGCATGCCGAATGACAAGGTCAGCATACCGAAGAAGATGCCGGTAAAGCGACTCGCCAGCCAGGCTATCGGTATCGAGATGATGGTCGATGCCACGATTGCTGTCAGTAGCATTAGTTCGAAGGACACCATGCCGGTCTTGGACACCAGCGCTGCCGCCGCATACGCGCCGATTGCAATGAAGAGTGCATGGCCGAAAGAGAGCAGGCCGCCATAACCGAACAGTAGGTTAAAGCCGAGCAGAATCACTGCATAAGCGAAGAAGGGAATCAGCAGCGTCATGTAGTACTGGCTGACGATCAATGGTGCGATCACCAGTGCGGCAATGACCAGGCCGCCGGCTATCAGTTTGGCGCGCGAGACGCCCGGTGGCACGATGAATTCCAATTCTTCCGGCGCCGTAATAGGCGCACTGTGTACGGTATCGGTTCTCATGTTTCCGCCTTTCCATAGAGACCTGCCGGCTTCCAGATGAGGACTGCCAACACAATTGCATAGATAGCCAGAATTTCAGCTTCCGGATAATACATGGCGCTGAGTGCGCGTATCAGGCCGACGATCAGCGCGCCGACTGCGGCTCCCTTCATGCTGCCGAGGCCGCCGATCACGACCACGGCAAATGCTTCAACCACCAGTTCGACGCCCATCTCCAGCGACGCCGCTGCATTCGGGATCACCAGGGCACCGCCTATCGTGCCGAGCATGGTGCCGAGCGTGAACACCATCACGTAGACGCGGGTCACGTTAATGCCCATCGCGGCGCTGGTTTCGCGATTCTCTGCGGTGGCACGCAGGATTTTGCCGGTCTTGGTTTTGCCGAGGAAGTAAGCCATGCCTATCGCCAGTGAGACTGCGACTGCAATCACCATCACGTTATAGGTAGGCATGCTGACGCCGAAGGCAGACAGGATGCCGAAGGTCATCGAGACGTTAGGCAATTGCTGCGGGTCGGCGCCCCAGAAGAAGCGCAGTACATCCTGGAACATCAGCATCACTGCGAAGGTCAGCAGCAACTGGAAGGATTCAGGGCGGTTATAAATAGTGCGGATCAGTCTTTCCAGCGGAATGCCGATCAGGCCGATGACTATGCCGGCTCCCAGCAGGACGAATGGAAACAAATGAACCGGCAGGCCTTTGCTCAGCGCCCATGATGTGACGAAGATGCCGAAATATGCGCCGAGCGCATAGATTGATCCGCACGCCAGATTGATGATGCGCTGCACGCCGAAGATGAGTTGCAAGCCGGACGCCACCAGGAACAAGACAGCTGCCTGGAACACACCAGCCAAAAGGATATTGAAAAACGGAGCCATAGATACACCCCTCCCTGGCCGATACCAATTGCTAAGTATTGGCCAGGGAAGTTCCCTCCTCTTTGTCAGGTGTTAGATCTTGAAGTTTGCAGTATTCAGCCATTCCCAGAAATCCGCACCTGTCGGTTTCTGCAATTGGTCTGAGTACATGGTTTCAACCGATGCCAGTGTCGGGAAGTCGTAGTTGTTCTTGTTGGTCGACAGTCCCTGATGGAAAGTCTGGTTGGCGATATGGTCGGCGCGCATTGCACCTTTGCCACCGAGCGACTCAACCTGCACGCCGGGGATGGCAGCGCAAATTTCTTCCGGGGTCGGCCAGGATTTTTTCGCCGCCAGCGCTTTTTCGACACCGGCCTTGTAGACCATCATCGAGAAGTAAGCACGGTCAGCTTCCCAGTGCGGGTAATCCTTGTACTTGTCGGCATACCATTTGACGAATTCCTTCTGTGTCGCCGAGGCCTTCGGATCATCGAAGTACATGGTGTTGTGACCCCAGACGATGCCTTCAGGTGTGAATTCTTTTTTCATCGCGGTGTGTTGCCAGCCGGCGGCCGGCAGCACGAAACGCGTGCCTTCAGTCAAACCGGCGTTGTGCGCCTGTTTCATGAAGACCGGCAAATCGGCAAACAGCAGGGATGAAAAAATCAGGTCAGGTTTGGCTGCCTTGAGTGCGGCCACGTTGGAAGTCAGATCGAGGTTGCCGATCTTCGACCACTGCTCGGACACGACTTCGTGTTCGATGCCGTATTTTTTCAGCAGTGCCTGGAATGCGGTCCAGGTATTGCGGCCATACGAGTAATCAGGGTTGACGCAGGCGATGCGCTTGAACTTGCCCTTGAAGTGTTTGATCGCCAGCAACGAGGCCATCACTGCTTCGCACTCATTATCCGTGCTGCGGAATACATACTTCGGCTTCGGCATGGTTTCCTTCACGCCGTCCTGAGTCGTGCCATCCCAGAAGATGGTCGGCATGCGTGAATCTTCGGCCGCCGGTGCCAGTGCCAGGCTGACGCCGGATGACACGATACCCTGTACGCAATCCACTTTTTCCTGCAGTACCAGTTTGCGGAAACGATCGATGGTGTCTTTCGGGGAAGTCTCTTCCTGGATCACCAATTCGACCTTGCGGCCGCCGATACCGCCGGCTGCATTGATGCGCGCCGTGGTCCATTCCACTCCGCGCAATCCGCATTCGCCGATGGTGCCGGCAACGCCGCCGCGTGGAGCGATGATGCCAATCCGAATGGGTTTGTTCTGAGCGAAGGCGGGTACGCCCAAAAAGCCAGATGCTCCTACAGCAACGCCGGCGCCAATTGCTTTTAACACGGATCGACGCTGGTTTGATTTCGCTATCTTTTTCATGAGCTTCTCCATTCTCCAGGTTGTTGTATTCATAAAATGTATATGAGATATGTACTATTAATATATCACTGTGATTTTGCATGTGCAAGCTTTTGTCCTGTTGTTGTTTTTAAAGGATAAAAACGGTTTTTTGTACCGAAGCCATGAATGGATAAGGGCGATGTTGATGCGCTTTCGAAGAGATTTTTTAGTCTTGATATGGCGTCAAACAACGCGAGCGATGTACATTTTCTGCCGCGCGTATCCGGTATTTATATGGCCGTTACCTGATTGCTTGATTGATCGGTTTGAGCAAACAATAAACAGGCGTGCGGTCTATCCGTGAAAATTTTCAGGATAAGGAAGTGCCACATGACCGCTGTATCCTGTGGCTTGTGAATGCATGAAGAGACTTCTTTTATAGAAATGCTTTTAAGCACGTGGCGTGTGTATTTGGTGATACGGCATGGTCGGCGAGTACTCACCTGTCAAGCCGTTTTTTCTGGGTTGCGGTCTGTATGGTTTTTGTATTCTTGATTGATGCAACTGCACAAATGCTGGAATCGTGGGTGAAATGCGAAGTGCGGCAGGATGCGAGATGAGGTTTGAGGTGGTGTATTGTCACCCTTCGAACAATTCAGCATGGCTTGACGGCATGTGCCGGAACTGGCGTTTAGTTCAGGCAGGGAAATGGGCGAAGCAGAATGCGTCGCCCATGTATTCATGGTGTGTTTTTATCGAAATACCAAAACGGGGATTGTTGAATGCGCCAATACCTTTTGCGTTTCGCTGCCGACGAACAACTTGTTCAAGCCTTTGCGCCCGTGTGATGCCATGAAAATGACATCGCATGCGGATGCTTCTGCCGTTCGCACGATTTCCTCATATGGACTGAAAGACAGGGCGACTGCAGTCTTGCATGTCACGCCCTGAGCGCGTGCAAGCGCTGCGGCCTTGTCAACATTATGCTGTGCGATTTCCTGCGCTTTTTCGTCGTAGGCTACTGAGTCCATGGGAAATACGCCTGCTCCTTCAACCAGTGCCGAGTACACATAGGGTTCTGCAACGCAGAGCGTGACAAGCTCGCCGTTCACTGTTTTGGCAAATTCTATTGCGGCAGTGATGGCTTTGTCGGATAAGGGAGAGCCGTCTGTTGGCACGAGGATTTTTTTGAACATGGTTTTCTCCGGTGGTTGGAAAACGCTACTGCCCATCAACGATATATTCACTGGGTTCTGGTCAGTCTGATCCAGATCAAAAAACAGCAAAATGGCGTGCTCGAACCCTGTCTTCTGTATTTCCAGCGACAAGAAGTGAGCTTGCAAACCATCTTAAATGAAAACAGGGCTTCTGCGTCATGTTAGCCAAAGTTAAGTAAAAATCCCCGTCACAGGAATGATGTGCAGTGTGGATGCACAATTTTATTGTGAGCGACCGTGAGCATGCAGGGCATGCTTGATCGACAAGGATGTCCGTGCGGCGCTTGACGCATCTTGTTGCAGCATGTGCTATTTGGGGAGGGAGGCTCTGCGATAAATGATGTGATAGACGAGTCCTACCAAGACACTGCCGCCGATGATGTTGCCCATGATGACAGGCAGCATATTGCTGAAGAAGCCGGTCCAGGTAATGGCGCCGGCAGTTGCGCCATCGCCCTGCAACAACATCGCGAGCGGGAAGAAATACATGTTGGCGACGCTGTGCTCGAAGCCTGCGGCAACGAAGGCCGAGATAGGGAAGATGATCGCGACGACCTTGTCGACCACGCTGCGTCCGGCAAACGCCATCCACACTGCCATGCAGACCAGCACATTGCACATCACGCCCTTGAAGAAGGCGGTCCAGAATGGCATCGCAGCCTTGGCTGCGGCAATCGTCAGATATTCCTGTGCAATCGCACCATGGTTCATGTCGGCATGGCGTGACAGGTAAACCAGCAGCGCCAGGCCGGCCGCACCTATGAAATTGCCGCAGCAAACGATCGCCCAGTTGCGCAACACATCCAGTGTGGAAATTTTGCCATCGGCCCAGGCCATCGCCAGCAGATTGTTGCCCGTGAATAATTCGGCGCCGGCCACGACCACCAGTATTAAGCCCAGGGAAAATACCGCGCCACCAAGTATCTGCCTGACCGCAAAGCCCAGTGTCGGATCGGATTTGACGATCACAAAATAGAGTGCGCCCAGGCCGATGAAGGCGCCTGCCAGAATGCTCAACATCAGCATGGAAAGAAAAGGCAGGTGCGCCTTGGTCACGCCGACTTCTTCTACGCGCGCCGCAATTTCTTTGGGGGAGAAGGCATCGGAACCGAAGATTTCAGACATGGTGTGCTCCTTGCTGGATAAGCGTATGGATTGTGCCCATGATGCCTATATTTAGTTTGTCCAGACCGGCTGCATGAAGATATCTCTCTCAAGGACGCCTAGTCATGAAGGTGCCAGCGCCGAATTTTTCTAAGTAAAGCCACGTCAATCACTCCAATCTCCTACGCACTATCGTAAGTAGAATTGTGTTCTAAACGTGAGACAATTTTGGCTGAAATTATGCTGCGACTTGTTGGCTGAACGCAAGCTAACTGCAGCTCGCGCTAGTGGGTGGGAAAGTGCTTCTGACACAGTAAAAATAGAATATGGCGGTTGGCATATTTTTTCGGTGATCACATGTGTCACATTCACTAGCACGCAACCCTTTGAATTTAACTCGAATGAAGTTATCGGCAAGATTATTGAATCCGGCAGACAAATTGATGGCGCGCCCTCTTGGATCGCTCCTGTCCGCTTCTATCTGGCTTCTCTTGGCGGTATTTTTTCTGCATGCTTTTCCAAGTTACGCTGCTGACCCATGGCGCGTTGACGACCTCTCGGTTCTGGTTGACCAAGCCGGGCAGGAGACAATCGCCAGTGTCAGTGAACCTGACCGGACGGCCGAATTCCGGCTCGTCCCGCAAGGATTTTCTGCAGGCTATACGAGATCTGTTCACTGGTTGCGCTTTACACTGCGTGCGCCACCACCGGATGCTCAAGGCAAACGCGAAATATTGCTGGAAATTCACCCGGCGTATCTGGACGACTTGCAAATCTATTTGTCGCAGCCAGAGAAAAACGGTCAGTTCGAGATCCGTAAAGGGGGCGACTTACAACCCTACACCGCAAAAGAATATCCATACCGCGCATTTGTCTATCGCGTTGCTTTTGATGATGCGCGTTCGCGTACTGCTTATGTACGACTGCAAACCACCAGCAGTTCGGTGCTGACTGTCAAGACATGGGAGCCTCGCCACTTTGCCGAACACACCTCGCGCGAGTACGCTCTGTTGGGATTGCTGTTCGGCGTCATTTTGGCCGTGGTACTGGCCAATGTATGGCATGGTCTTTGGCGTCGCGAGGCCATTTATCGCCGTTACATTGCTTACTTGCTCGCTACGTTGTGCCTGTTGCTTGGCATCAACGGCCTGGTGGGTGAATTTCTGTTCCCATTACACCCTCTATGGGCTCACCACTGGGTCTCGCTAAGCAACTTGCTGATATTTATATTTGGCACGCACTTTTATATACTGGCACTTGAGATCAATACTGCGGCGCTGTGGATGCGCTGGGTCTATCGAATTGTATTCTGGCTGTCCATTCTTTGTTTGCCGACGCCATTGATCGACCTCTATCCGGATGCGATCAGGATCTTGATGCCGCTCGCCCTGCTCCAGCTGTTGACTGGCGCCTGGCGAAGCGTTCAGCTCTGGCGACAACGCAATGCCAATGGCAAAATTCTCTTGCTCGCACACTTGTTCAGCTTGGCCGGAGCGTTTGCCACGGCCCTGACGATGCTTGGTCTGTTGCCGGGTCATTTTTTTCTGATTTACGGTTTTCAACTGGGTTCAGTGGGCACTCTGCTGGCGTTGCAATGGATGATGGGGCAGCATGTACGAGTCATCGAAGCTCAGCAGATTCAGGCCAGCATGGAGGTTGAAATTGCCAAAGCGACAGCGCAGCGAGAACGCGCCGAACGCGAGCATCAGCGGCATTTTCTTTCGATGCTCACGCATGAATTGAAAACTCCGCTGTCTGTGATCCGTCTGCGCCTGGGCGCGATCAATCCGACCATGAGGATGCAGACGCATGCCAAGCAGGCAGTAGAAGATATTGACGCCATTGTCCAGCGTTGCGTCATGGTCAGCCAGATGGACGACAGTACTGACCAGCCACAACCTGCTCAATGCGATATCAACGGGCTGTTGAGCGAAATATTCGCTCACCAACAAGCCGCACAACGTATCACCCTGCAACTCGCAGAAGGTGTGCTGACCACGCCGATACAAAGTGACCCGCTCCTGTTGCGCACGATACTGAGCAACCTGATCGACAACGCGCTCAAATATTCACCAACCGAAGAAGAGGTGAAAGTTAGCGCCGTCTTCAGCACCGAAGCGGGCTGTGACGGCATCTGCATCGGGGTTGAGAATCTCTCGGATGGCACCGTCGGAAAGCCCGATCCGGTGCGCATATTTGACAAGTTCTATCGGGGCCCCGGGGCACATCAGCAAAGCGGCTCCGGGCTTGGCCTGTATATCGCCAGGGCGCTTGCTGAACAGCTTTCAGGTATTCTGCGCTACCGTCCCCAAACCAACCGTGTGGTTTTTGAACTATGGCTGCCGCTTTGACTTCTGTCCTGCCGATTAAATTACTGGTGGTCGAAGACCGCATATCCTTACTGGAAGTCACGGTCGAAACCCTGACTGCGCACGGGTATGAAGTCATCGGCATCGACAGCGCCGAAGCCATGGACGAACTGCCAGCCGGTTATGTTGCCGACATTGCCATTCTCGATCTCAATCTGCCGGGCGAGGACGGCCTCAGTCTGGCCCAGCGCTTGCGCCGGATACAGCCGGGCATCGGCATCATCATGGTCACGGCGCGCCATGCGCTGGAGCAAAAGCTGGCCGGTTACGAGCATGGTGCCGACCTTTACCTCACCAAGCCCACGGCGCCGGAAGAGCTATGCGCCACAGTAGAAGCGCTGGCACGACGCATCAGCAGTCGAGCAACGACAGAAGTGCCTGCCTTCACGCTCAATACGGCAACGGGAGTATTGACGACTCCGCAAGGCGACCTTGCTTTGCGGGCGTCCGAGGCGGCATTGCTGCATGCCTTTGCGCTGGCACCGGAGCATACGCTCGAATTCTGGAAGGCGCTGGAAAAGCTCAACAAACCGATCGATGGTCAAGGTAAAGCGCAACTGGAAGTGGTGGTTTCACGCTTACGAAGCAAGTTGGTCTCCCACGGTGCATCAGACACCCCTATCCGCGCCCTGCGCGGCATAGGCTACCGGCTCAGCATGAGCTTGCAAATCAGGTAATACCAGCTAACGCACAATATCGCTTCAATCGCCATCACCCCGACTTTTGTCGTGGCAAGCTTTGGCAAGGTTCCCCCCTAAGAAATGGTTAGAGTAGCGCCCATAGTTATTGCTATGGAGAAATTAATTCGAGCCGCCGATCATAACCACTACTAGCTTATTGTCTGGGAGCCGTGCAAGCGACGGAGGCAAAGACGGCTGTAAGCAAGGCCGAATCAGAGCCGAAGATACGTGGTGCAAAAAAAGAATCAGCCAAGAGGGGGGGCTGTGAAGAAGGTGGCAGCGAAGAAAGAGGTCGGGAAGGCTGTCGTGGCGCCCGCCACCGCCCAGAAGAAGTAAAGGGTGGTTCTTCGGATTCCGCTATTTCATCCTGCATCGGGCAACCTGAAATACTGCCGTACCATGGGTGCGACAGCATTTTTATCGAGAGTGAAATGCCTTGTATTCTCGAAGAGAATGCGGACTACCGGGAAGACCTTCAGCCGTTAAAGGCTGATTGAAAACGATGTCACGTTTTTCGGTTTCGATGGCCAGATTAGAACATCGAGGGGCTATAAATCTACTCAACTTAACTTTATTCTAATAACTGACATTTAAAAAAATAATGCCACTGAAATATTCCCATGAATGATGCACTGTTGGAGCGCCTACGCTTCTGTACGGTCCTTCCCACTCTGCCGTCTGTTGCCTTTCGCATCATAGAACTAGTGAACGATCCGAATATCAACCTGACCCAGCTCGCAGAATGCATCGCAAGCGACCCGGCCTTATCGGCAAAGATGCTAAAAGTGGCAAATTCGCCTCTTTACACGACGCAGCGCGTTGCCACCAATTTGCGTCAGGCAGTCAATATGATGGGGACGCATGCAACCGTAACTGTTGCACTCTCATTCTCGCTGGTGCGCAGCTTAAGCGGGCACGAAGGCAATACGCTGTTCTGGCGGCGAACAATATTAGCGGCATTGGCATGTCGCTTGCTCGGAAAGCATTACGGATTTAATTCAGATGACCTGCTTCTTGCTGGTTTGCTGCAGGATATTGGCATCCTGGCTTTGCGTTCCGTCGCACCAGACGAGTATGCAGAATTGCAGGCGATAACAGATCATGAAGAATTGCTGAAAGCCGAACGCAATCGGTTTGGTAGTGGCCATGATGAAGTTGGATACTGGCTTTTGAAGAGGTGGGGAATTCCGGAACATTTGAGCCTGGCATGCATTGCCAGTCATGCAGATACCCCCGGACATGAAGCGCAGGCGACGCCGTTGACATGCGTGGCAAGTTCCGGATATTTCGCCGATGTCTTTCTGAAGGGCGATCATGTAATGCAAATTGTTGCGGCATCTGAATCAGCGGCCCGCTGGCTGGGCATGGACGCTTGCACGACGATTGCCATGCTTGAGAATATGCGCGAGAAAACGCAGGAGTTCGAGGCTCTTTTTGATATGTGCGTCTTGCAGACTGATCAAGTGGATGCACTTCTTCAGGAAGCAAAGGAGCTAATCACGATAGCGAATCTGGGGCGACAACGCGAACTTGAAGAAAAAACTCATCGTGATGTTCTCACGGGCGCCCATAACCGCCGGTACTTCGATGAGGCATTCAAACATGAATTCGCCGTAGCCTCACGGCAGGGCTGGCCGCTTTCTGTTGCCTTCCTCGATATTGATCACTTCAAGCAAGTCAACGATACCTATGGTCATGCGGCAGGCGATAAAGCTCTGATTGCACTATCACGCATTATTGCTACCCAGATCCGGGGAAGCGACATCTTTGTACGATATGGAGGTGAAGAATTCGTGCTGCTATTCCCGGGCACGGTAGCCGAGGAAGCGCTGATCGTGCTCAATCGTATCAGGCAGGCCGTCGCATCCTATTGCCATACTTACGACACTGCCACCTTCCATTTGACCATATCAGCCGGGCTGGCTTTCCATATGGATGAAGATATGAAACATGAAACTGCGGAGGGCTTGCTGCGCACCGCCGATAACGCGCTTTATACGGCAAAGCAAAATGGGCGAAATCAAATAATCAAATCAAAAGCAAAGTGATATTTACGCTGGGACCTGGCTGGTATAAGCAACAATAAACAAAGGAGGACAAGACTCTTCGTGGAGTGAAAAATTATCTTTTTTCGAAAGAAACTTCATTGGATTGTTTGCTGACCTTTGCAAACTCGTATGAATTAAGCAGGAACGTCCTTCGTGACGGTGCTCGCCCGAACTCGAAATGAAGCTGCTCTCAGTCAAAAACGCTGAATCCGTAATGATCTGTATACGATACGATCGGAACAGATGTGTGACGGGCTAACGAATCTATTTAAATCATCGAATCTAAATAATTGGGGAATTAGGAATGCTGAGAGATATAAAACCGTATCCGTTAGTTTTAAAAAATTGCCTTATCGCTGGAATGACTATCTTTTCGTCACTTGCTTTATCCCAGCCTGCCACGGCTCCTCGTGCTGAAGCCATTTATTTTGGCGGAAATATTCTGACCATGGCTGGCGACACTCCTCGCTACGCAGAAGCAGTTGCGATTCGAAATGGGAAAATCATCAACGTCGGCTCCAAGGCCGCTGCTTTACAGTTACGCGATGAGCGCACTCGCATGGTCGACCTTGCCGGCAAAACCTTATTGCCGGGGTTTATCGATGCTCATGGACATACATGGATGACTGGATTCCAAAAATTATCCGCCAACCTTCTCCCGCCACCCGACGGGCAGGCTAGTGACATCCCTACGCTGTTGTCCTTACTGAAGGAATGGCAAAGTAAAAATCCTGTTGCAATAGACAAAGTGGGCTGGATTATCGGATTCGGCTACGACGATTCCCAACTTGCTGAGAAAAGACACCCTACTGCTGCGGACCTCGATCAGGTATCGACTGAAATCCCTATCGTCATCATTCATCAATCCAGTCATTTGGCCTCCATGAATCACAAGGCGCTGGAGCTGGCCGGCATCACTGCTGCGTCCCCGAATCCGGCCGGTGGCGTGATTCGACGTCTGGCTGACGGACGCACACCAGATGGTGTTTTAGAGGAAATGGCCTTCTTTGCTCCGATGTTCAAAGTGCTCGCTTCTTTCGACCAAAATGCCAGTGAAAAAATTGCACTTGCGGGCGCGGATTATTACGCGCAATTCGGCTTTACTACGGCTCAGGAAGGTCGTGCAAGTAAACAGATTACGCAAACCTGGCACAAGCTGGCCGACGAAGGAAAGCTAAAGATAGATATCGCTGCCTATCCCGATCTTCAGGCTGAATCGACTTTTATGAGTGAAGCCGGTACGAAAAAAACCTATCGTAATCACTTCCGTATCGCCGGCGTCAAATTAAGCCTGGATGGTTCCCCGCAGGGTAAGACGGCGTGGCTTAGTGAACCTTATGTTCACGTTCCCCCAGGGCAGCCTGCCGATTATCGTGGTTATCCGGCGATTCCCAAGAGCGACGATTTGCAGTCATTGGTGAATCAGGCTTTCAATAACAATTGGCAAGTGCTGGCCCATACGAATGGCGATGCTGCTGCTGATGCTTTAATCAATGCCGTCGCAAAAGCCGAGAAGCGATACGGTAAAGGCGATCGCCGTACAGTCATGATTCATGCGCAGACCGTCAGAGAAGATCAACTTGATCGCATGAAGCAACTCGGTATTGTCCCCTCGTTCTTTTCCATGCATACCTATTATTGGGGCGATTGGCATAGAGATGAAACACTTGGGAAGGATAGGGCATTGCGTATTTCTCCAACGCAGTCCGCACTTAAACGCGGCATGTGGTTCACCGAGCACCACGATGCGCCTGTAGCCTTGCCAAGCAGTATTATGATTCTTCACACTACAGTGAACAGGACAACCCGTAGCGGCGCAGTCCTTGGAGAAGATCAACGGGTCAGCCCTTACATTGCATTGAAAAGCATTACAGATTGGGCATCACGACAATACTTTGAAGAAAAGAGCAAAGGTACGATCAGTGTCGGCAAGTTGGCAGACTTGGTAATTTTGGATAAAGATCCGCTTAAAGTCGACCCCGCAACTATCCGTGACATCAAAGTGCTTGAGACGATCAAGGAAGGCAAGACGATTTTTTCTCAAAACTAAAGGGTTAATTTAACTGACTACAATGTTTGCTTGGTGCGTCAGCAGCGACTCCGTTCACAAACCAGCTATCGTCGTCGTCCGAGAATACGTGGTGACATGGTGGCTGTCTGTGTCACCACCCTTTCGGGATAAGTACGTCTGGTCTTGGTCAAAAACATAACTCCTGGGTGGGCATTATTCACCTTAAGTTAGTGTCTACCTAGACCGGGACAGACCACCCCTTGGTCTTTTTTATTCATGTTCACTCCGTTAGATATGTATCTACGTATAGCTCCACCGGAGGAGCATGAATAAATGGAGCGCCAATAAGCTCAAAATAATGCCTGCTACTCGAGGCATTATTTTTAAGGTAGAAAGGTCGGAGAAGTAGTGAGGGCTACGGTAACTCTAACGTCGGAGAGGTGAGGGAGGCTATTTAGTTGATAGAAAGCCTGGGTAGCCGCAATACCGCTACATTTTTTAGCGTGGAGTTCTACGCGTGTTTTGAGAAAACACGCTGCGCGCAGGGTAAATCCCTGCTTGCGGACACCGTGGTGGCTTATCGGCCTGGACGGCCGGCCCCCACTGTCCGACTAGGGTCGGACTGTCCTGCGGCCCCTTCGCTGCGCTCGGGCAAACGCCTTCTGCATGCGCTTTCAGCGCACCGCCCATCGCCACGTAGTCACGTGAACTCTGGACTTGCCGAACGCGTTTGCCCGACCGCTGTCGGGGCCGGGGTGCTAGCACCCCCGAACTGCAGCACCGCGCCTTGGGGCGCTTTCGGCCGAGGGCCTCATGCCTTGTCGGCTCCCCCATAAACACGTTCAGCGGTGACCCGCTGAACGCTGCTGCGGGCGTTCGCCCTACGCATCCCTTCGGGTGTCTCCGCGCTGGGGCGCTGCGCAACCCATTCACCCGATACTCGGGTTCTGTGGGTCTTGCTCCACCGCCTGATCTTCTCTGCGATAAAGTGCTGGCGCCACGCTACAAGAGCATAAAAATCCCCGTGCGTAAGCTGTCTTGGCAGTAACTTGACAAAATGCGCATTGCACATGAAACCTTGTAAATCAATAGGTTGCATGGAAAAATATGGCCTGTATTTACATAAAAATGGAAAGAAAATTGATCTAACAACTTCGTGCATCAATACATTTAGGGCATCGCCAAACTCAGGGAGTATCGTGAAATGAAGCATAAATCAACGCCGTTAAATATAACTGCTGCTGTGGAAGAATTTGCAATCGCGCATGGTGCTTACTTTGTGGAAAACGAAGGATGGTTCGTTGATGGGGAAGTTCCGATTGAGCTAGAGGAATTTGTTATTCAAGAACAGCGCATACGTGATTACGTTGCAGAGAGCCAAGAAAAGATAAACTTCGAACCGGCCGTCGCCGCTAAAAAAACCGCTCCGTATTCCCCATGACCTCAGATACGAGGTTAAATCGATCACGATTCGTGCGTGCCAGCTATTTCGGAATCGAGAAGACGCAATGAATTGGCTTGAGTCAGGCAAAGTGAGCTTACAACTACGCACGCCAATGGAAGTAATGACCAATGTAAACGGTTGTCGCATAGTGGCGAAATTGTTGGAAGAACGCTTTAAATAGGACGAAGAGCGACCTTTCCATGATCTGAAAGACGCCCGAACCGAGTTTGCTTCCACGTCAGCACTCGTGTCCTCCCGCAGCACCAACTTACAGTTGGCTTGAGCGTCTTGCTCACCCTCCCCAGAGGGGCTGCAGCTTCATCAAGGCGCTCTTTTTGTCAGGCTCTGTCAACGCTTACGCTACTTTTGCGGGTCTCACGGCAGCAACTAGCTCATCGTCTCTTGGGTTGTAATATCGCATGGCCATTTGCAGTGTCTTCCATCCCATGATTTTCGCCAGCGTAGCAACCGGCATCGTTGGTGCAAACCGACTTGCTGCTTCGTGCCGCAAGTCATGGAAGCAGAACCCTTTAATTTCTGCTCTGGCGCACGCGCGACGGAAGGCTTTGCTCAGGCCGTTTGAATCATGGAAGGAAGTAAGTCTGCCGTTTTCGGATGGCAGCATACTTCGAATGATATCTTCTGCTGTGGTCGTTAGCGGTACCACTCGATCCTCCCCGTTTTTGGTTTTTCCCAGTCGGATGACGTGGTTTTGCAAGTCGATTTGATCACTGGTTAACTGAACAATTTCTCCGGCCCTCATTCCCGTTTCCAAACCTAATTGAATGCAGAAATCGAGGGTTGGGGAGCGGCAAAAGGAGTCTCTGGCCGCTGCCAGCAGTCGTTTTTCTTCGTCTCCCTGAAGGCGGCGATCACGACTTTTACCTTGTTTGGGTTTTCGTATGCTGGCAATTGGATTGTCGACGGCGATGGACCAGTCTTTCTTCGCAGTTGAAAAAACATGCGAGATTAATAGCAGTTCTCTAAGAACCGTGCCCCTCGATACTTCTTGCAGTCGTTCATCTCTATATTTGCTGAAATCGACATTACGCAAGGTGGATAAGGTGCGCTTAGCAAGATCGTGTTTCAGTAATTTTGCGATGCGGTAATTGTCCATCTGATAGCCGCGCCGATCGGGTACAACTTGGTCTTTATAGCGCTGAAGTATGTCGCCGAAAGTGGTTTTTTCAGCTTGGGAGCGATCGATGAAGGTGCCATGGTT
Source organism: Herminiimonas arsenicoxydans (assembly GCA_000026125.1). Classification (GTDB taxonomy): domain Bacteria; phylum Pseudomonadota; class Gammaproteobacteria; order Burkholderiales; family Burkholderiaceae_D; genus Oxalicibacterium; species Oxalicibacterium arsenicoxydans. The sequence goes on from CU207211.1 coordinate 400,933, forward strand.
CATCTCGCTTTCCACGAGATTAGCCCAATCCTTGGCAGCTTTTCTGGTTTCAAAGGTTTGGGTTTTTCGCGGGTAGCCTTTTTTGCGGACAGTGGCTTGAAATTGAGATGGACCGCGTTCGATGATGGATGCCATGGATTCTTGTTCCTTCGGATTAAACCCAGAAGAGACATTCCTCTGGAACAAGGGTATAGCGTTTTGAACGGCATTTTGCGCAAGAAGTGCTGCAAAAGTGCTGCAAATAATCCAAGAAATGAAAAAGGGCTTATGTTTTTAAGCATAAGCCCTTGAATTCTTGGTGGTGATAGGTGGATTTGAACCACCGACCCCAGCATTATGAGTGCTGTGCTCTAACCAACTGAGCTATATCACCAAACAGCCGAAAATTATGACGTTTTCGGTGAGCTAAGTCAATATCAAATTGCTGATTCGGCGCATATATCGCATGCACCTGCCGGTTTTTCGCGTGATGAACAACATATAAAACATTGTGCAAGTTGCAATCTATTAGTCTTTTCCTGATCACCGGAGCTATTTCGGCACTTTGTCTGCGCTGACAATCTTGCGCAAAATACTGCCAGCAACGTCGGGTGCGAGGCAATCGATTGTCTGTCGTTCCGGCATGCCGCGCAACCAGGTCAATTGTCGTTTAGCCAGTTGGCGTGTGGCGGCGATACCTTTTTCGCGCAACTCTGCCAGGCCGTATGCGCCATCCAGATATTCCCAGCTCTGGCGATAGCCGACGCAGCGCATGGATGGCAGGCCGGGATGCAGGTCGCCGCGTGCGCGCAGGGCGCGTACTTCATCGAGCAGCCCGCCGTCTTTCAGCATGGCATCGAAGCGGGTGGCAATGCGCGCATGCAAGACGCTGCGCTCCGATGGTTCCAGCGCTATCGGCAATAAGGTGAACGGCAATTCGCTTTTGGGCGCTTGCGCCAGCAATGCGGACATCGGCTGCCCGGTCAGGGTGATGATTTCCAGTGCGCGTTGTATGCGTTGCGTGTCATTCGGTTTCAGGCGTGCTGCGGTGATGGGGTCGAGCTTTGCCAGCTTCGCGTGCATGGCGGGCGAGCCAATCAGTGCGGCTTCGGCATCCAGTTCTGCGCGCAGTGCGGCATCGGCTTGGGGCAGCGCATCGAGGCCATCTTTCAATCCCTTGAAGTACAGCATGGTGCCGCCGACCAGCAGCGCCAGTTTGCCGCGCGCGCTGATTTCCGCGACCAGGCGCAGCGCATCCTGGCGGAATTGCATTACCGAATACGCATCGAGCGGATCGAGGATGTCGATCAGATGGTGCGGCACGCTGGCGCGTTCTTCATCGGTCGGCTTTGCGGTGCCTATATTCATCTCGCGGTACACGAGGGCGGAATCGACTGAAATGATTTCGGAAGGAATCTGTTCGGCAATGGCGAGTGCTGTGGCAGTTTTGCCGGAGGCGGTCGGCCCCATGATGGAGACGACCAGCGGTTTTGCGGACGGGCTGGTCATGTGCATGCTGCCGGCAGGGAGTGCATGTGCGTATGGCGTCGCATGTCAGCGCCCGCGCTCGAACAGTTTGTCCAGATCGGACAGACCGAGTTGCACCCAGGTTGGCCGGCCATGATTGCATTGATCGGCGCGTTCGGTAGCTTCCATCTGGCGCAACAGCGCGTTCATTTCCGGCACTGTCAGTGTGCGATTGGCGCGGACTGCGGTATGACAGGCCAGCGTGCCGAGCAATTCATTGCGGCGTTCAAGCAGCACACGCGAGCCGCCGAATTCGCGCACGTCGCGCAATACATCGCGCGCCAGCGTTTGTGCATCGGCATTTTTCAGCAGCGCAGGAACGGCGCGTACTGCTAGCGTGGTGGGCGACAGGGCGGCGATATCGAAACCCAGCGCGTGCAGGATGTCCTGATTGTCTTCCGTCGTGCCGACTTCCATGCCATCAGCGTAAAAGGTGATCGGGATCAGCAGCGGTTGTACCTGCAGTTCATTGTCGTCGAGTGCATGTTTCAATTGTTCATACAGGATGCGTTCGTGCGCAGCATGCATATCAACCAGCACCAGACCTTTGGTATTTTGCGCGAGGATGAAAATGCCGTGCAACTGCGCCAGCGCAAAGCCGAGCGGAAATTCATCATCTGGCAGCGTGGTTGCGCCATGACTGCCCGCAGTATGCAACGATGGTGCAGCACTGTTGCTGTCGTTGGACGCAGGGCCGTTGGCGAACAGGGCGCCGTAATTCGCTGCGCTTTGCGCCACACCATACGGCGAGTTGAACTGTGGCGCGAATGTGCTTTGCTGCTGCTCACGCAACCAAGGCAATGCGCTCGATGGTGCGGGTGTAGGTGAGGGTGCGGCACCAAATGCAGTGGCGGATGTTTGCGCCAGTGCACGGGTGACAGCGTGAAATACAAATTGATGTACAGCGCGACTATCGCGGAAACGCACTTCGATTTTCGACGGGTGCACATTGACATCGACCAGTGCAGGGTCGAGTTCCAGGCTGATTACATACGATGGATAACGATCGCCATGCAGTACGTCCTGATAAGCCGAGCGCACCGCATGCATCAGCAATTTGTCGCGTACGAAGCGGCCGTTGACATAAAAGTATTGCGCATCGCCACGTGCCTTCGATGCAGTCGGCAAACCGATGAAGCCGTGCAGGCGCAAGGGGCCGGCGGTTTCTTTCAGCGGCAGGCGCGCGGCAGAAAATTCATTGCCGAGTATATGCGCGCTGCGTCTGGCAATGTCGTTGACCGCCCAGTGATCGATAGTCTTGCCATTGTGCGTGAGCGAAAAGGCAACATCGGGACGCGACAAGGCAATGCGGCGCACGACTTCCGCGCAATGGCCGAATTCGGTCTGCTCGGTTTTCAGGAACTTGCGGCGCGCCGGCGTATTGAAATACAGGTCCAGTACATCGACGGTGGTACCTGCTGTGCCCGACGATGGCGCGACGGTACTTTTCTGATCGATGCTTTGTACACCGCTGATTTCCCACGCATGCGCGGCGTCAGCGGTGCGGGACGTTAATGTCAACTGTGAAACGGATGCGATCGATGCCAGCGCTTCGCCGCGAAAACCCAGTGTGGCGACATTTTCCAGTTCGGTCAGCGAATTGATTTTCGACGTTGCATGCCGGGCCAGTGCCAGCGGCAATTGTTCCGGTGCGATGCCGCGACCGTTATCGGTGATGGCGATCCGTTTGACGCCGCCTTGTTCCAGCCGCACGCTGATGTGCGTGGCGCCGGCATCGAGTGCATTTTCCAGTAGTTCCTTGACAACGGCAGATGGGCGTTCGACCACCTCGCCGGCGGCGATTTGCGAAATGAGCTGGTCGGAGAGGGCTTGTATCGGTCGGACCGATGGGGAAGATGCGTGCATCTGCCGATTATAACGTTGCCAGCGTGCGACCGACAGTGAACCGATGAGCGATCAGATGGTCTTTCTGCATGGACAGCGCGCATGCAGCGTGGTGTATCATGCTGCCGCTACCAAGGAAAATTATGGATTTCATGCAGTTTTTCGACATGATTTTGCATGTCGACAAGTATCTCGGAACATTTATCGCGCAATATGGCGCACTGATTTATCTGGTTCTGTTTACGATTATTTTTTGCGAAACCGGTTTGGTCGTCTTTCCATTTTTACCGGGCGACACTTTGCTGTTCATCGCTGGTGCCTTTTGTGCCTCCGGCGGCATGAATCTCTGGTTGCTGCTGAGTTTGCTGATTGTCGCTGCGATTCTGGGCAATACGGTGAATTACTGGATAGGCCAGCGGATAGGCGAAAAAGTCTTCACGCACGATTATCGCTGGCTGGATAGGGCCGCGCTGCAAAAGACGCATTCCTTCTATGAAAATCATGGCGGGAAAACGCTGATACTGGCGCGTTTCCTTCCCATCGTGCGCACGTTCGCCCCCTTCGTTGCCGGCGTATCGAAAATGACCTTTGTGCGCTTCCAGTTTTTCAATGTCACCGGTGCGGTGTTGTGGGTGGCGCTGCTGGTCGTCGGTGGTTATCTGTTCGGCAATATTCCGATCATCCGCGATCACCTCAATACCATCGTGCTGGTGGGAGTGGGTGCTGCTGCGATTCCAGTTGCGCTCGGCGCATTGTGGAAGCTGGCGCAACGATTCAAAAAATAAAAAACGCCGCGTCATTTTTCACTGTCTGCGCCGGAATTACATCATCTTGCCTTTTGCCAGCGGCGGATTTTTTGCAAAATACTTGCGTATGCCCTGCGAAACAGCATCCGCCATCCGATCCTGATAGGCGTCATCGTTCAACCTGGCTTCTTCTGCCGGATTGGAAATGAAAGCAGTCTCGATCAGGATGCTCGGAATATCCGGCGCCTTCAACACTGCAAAACCTGCCTGTTCCACTGCGCCCTTGTGCAGACGATTGATGCCGCCGATTTCATTCAATACGGCTTTGCCCAGCTTCAGGCTGTCGTTGATTTGCGCAGTGGTGGAAAGGTCGAGCAGTACGCTGGCCAGTTGCTTGTCGTGATTCTTGATATTCGCGCCGCCTATCAGATCGGCGGCGTTTTCCTTGTTGGCGAGCCAGCGTGCAGCGGTCGAGCTGGCACCCTTTTCCGACAGTGCAAATACCGATGAGCCGTTGGCCGTCGGCTGCACAAATGCATCGGCATGTATCGAGACGAACAGATCGGCTTGTACCTTGCGCGCTTTTTGTACCCGCACATGCAGGGGTACAAAATAATCCCCGTCGCGAGTCAGCATGACGCGCATGTTCGGGTGCTGTTCGAGTTTGGCTTTGAGCCGCTTGGCGATCGCCAGCACGATGTTTTTTTCGTAACTGCCGCCACGCCCTACCGCGCCGGGATCTTCGCCGCCGTGGCCAGGATCCAGTGCAATCGTCAGCATGCGGTTTACTTGCGGTGCGCGGTCCGCCTTGGGTTCGGCGTATGGCGGTTTGATTTCAGCCACTGGTGGCGGCAGCGTATCCGTCGGCGCATCGATCGACCACTGGCCTTTTTCTATCAGTGCCGCGATCGGGTCGGGCGGATTGACCGGGTACAGATCGAATACCAGCCGGTGTTGATATTCGCCTACCGGCGCCAGCGTAAAGACCTGCGGATTGACTTCTTCCTTCAGATCGAACACCAGCCGCACCACGTTCGGCCGGTTCTGGCCGACACGTACCTGCTTGATGTAGGGATCGTTGGGCTGAATCTTGGCGACCAGGCTTTTCAGCGTCGGGCCCAGTTCTATGCCTTCGACATCGACTACCAGTCGTTCGGGATTCTTGATGATGAAATGGTTGGTCTTCAGGTTCGCATCGTTTTCCAGTGTGACGCGCGTGTACTCGTCGGCCGGCCAGACACGCACGGCGAGAATTTGCGATGCTAGCGCGGACAGCGGGGAAAATAGCGAAATCAGCAGCGTACCGCCCGCTTTGAGCACGGTGCGGCGCACTTTGGCCTTTACAGATTTGGAGCGAATTTCAGTCGGTTCAGACATTCAACACCTTGTTCGGACAACGGCTGCAATTCTACATCACGTCCTTCGCCGGCAACGGCGAGTGAAATACTAAGGTCGGGTGGCGGCAACACAGCTTCCGCTTTTTCCGGCCATTCGATGACGCAAATTGTTTGATGGTTGAAGTATTCGCGGAAACCGGCATCGAGAAATTCCTCGGCGCTCGCCATCCGGTATAAATCAAAATGGATCACATTGACGGTTTGTCCTGCCAGCGTGATCACATACGGTTCAGCCAATGTGTAGGTCGGACTTTTTACATGGCCCTCGTGACCGAGCGCATGCAGCATGGCGCGGGTCAGTGCGGTTTTTCCGGCGCCCAGATCGCCGTGCAGATAAATCGTCAAGCCCGGCTGCAGTGCGCGTGCGAGTGCAGCCCCGAGTGCAATGGTGCCGGCTTCTTCATGCAGGTGAACGGTCAGAGCTTGCATAGGATACGAATACTTCTTTATATAAATTCAGTGGGTTGCCGACTGTACGATGTCATTGTCACGACAGAGTTCATTTTCTTTGACGCGTAGCCTGTCCGGCTCTTACTGTAGCAGCGCCAGCCACAGCGGCAGGGTCGCCATCGAAATCAGTGTGCCGGCCGAGATCAGAAACGCGACCAGGGGGCCATTGCCGCCCATGCGCACCGCCAGCACATAGCAGCTCGATGCGGTTGGCAGCGCCGCAAACATCACAACTATCTGTAAATGCAGTGGCGACAAGCCGACCCACTTTCCCAATGCATAGGTAATCGCGGGTACGGCCAATAATTTGACAGTCAGAAAATAAGCGGCGATGCCTTTCGCTGCGTGCAAACCGGTCAGACGCAACCCTGCACCGACCATGATCAGGCCAAGTGCGATTGAGGCATTGCCCAGACGCGACAGGAAGGCGCTGGCCAGATCGGGCAACTGAAAGCCGAGCAGATTGAAGACTACGCCGCCCATGGTTGCCATCAGCAGCGGATTTTTCAATAGTTCAAGCAGCAGGCGCCCCTTGTTCTTTACCAGCGCGTGTACCGCCGCCATATTACAGATGGGTACCGCAAAACCGATCACCAACCCCATCAATGAAGTGCCCTGATCTCCGCCCAGCCGGCCGGCAATTGCCAGCGCAATATACGAATTGAAGCGAAAAGCGGTTTGCACGCCCGACTCAAAAATCATCGGTCCTGCCCTGAATAGCGGTTTTGCCAGCCAGCCGAGAGCGATTCCGGTCAGGCAGGCGGCAATGGCAATCTGCAGGAACTGCCCGGTTGCTGCGAAATTGATGGGCGAGCGGGCGGTTGAGTAAAACAATAGTGCGGGAAACAGCACGTAGTAAATCAGCTTTTCCATCCCGGCCCAGAATTCCTTGCCCCACTCCGTGGCGCGAAACAGGATCGCGCCGAACAGAATCAGCAAGAAGTCAGGAAGCAGGATATTGACGATGTGCATGATGCTTGGCAATGGGCTGCGGCACAAGGCCGGAGCGGGAAACACATGGTGTATGGAACCAGGGCGCGGACAGGAAAGAGATGTGCAAGCGCAGCAGGAACAGATTTTACTTCAACAGGCGTGCCAGTTCGACTGCTGTCTTGACGTTCATCTTGTCGAAAATATGCGCACGATGCACTTCCACTGTGCGCATGCTGATCCCCAGCTTGTCGGCGATCACCTTGTTCATTTTTCCTTCCAGGATCAGATCCAGCACTTCACGTTCGCGGCCCGACAATGCGGCCAGGCGTGTGTGTATGGCCACACTGGCAGATGCCTGTTCCGACGCTGACAGCGCTTCCTGCACCCGGTCCATCAACTTGTTGTCATTGAACGGTTTTTCAAAAAAGTCGAAGGCGCCGCGCTTCAGGGTGTCTACTGCCATAGGCACGTCGCCATGACCGGTGAGGAAAATGACCGGGAATAATTGCGTCATGCTGCGCGAGGAAAGCAGGTCGAACAGCGCAATGCCGCTGACGTCGGGCATGCGCACGTCCAGCAATACGCATTGTCCCTGTGGCGTGGTGCGCGAAATGCTGTCCAGCGTGGCGAGAAACGCCTTGCCGCTGTCATAGGCGACGGCTGGAATGCCGCGCGATTTCGCCAGCCACATCAGTGAATCGCGGATTACTTCTTCATCGTCAATAATGTGCAGCATGGAATATCCTGTCAGCCTGCAAGGGCGCGTAACCAATAAAAGCGAAATAAAGGCGCATCAAGACTGCATTCAATGGGTCTCGTGCATTGCGCCGGATTCGATAGTTCAGCGCAATGCAATATGCATATCAAAACATCATTTTTGTCATGCGCGATCTGCACGCATTGTCGTGGCGATCAAATTATTTTGCAACGCCGGTAGTGAAAAACGGAAAATCGTACCACCGCCGCGATTATCCACATGCGTGAGGGTACCACCGTGGAATTCAATCGCCGTGCGACAGATGCTCAAGCCCATGCCCATGCCGTCCGCCTTGGTTGAAAAGAACGGCGAGTACAGGCGCTCAGCTACCTCCGATGCAATGCCGTGACCCTGGTCGCTGATCGAAACAACTACATTGCGCGGCGTTGCCGGATCGATCGCGGCAGCGATGCGCAAGATCCGTTTTTCCGGCGCTACGCTTTGCATGGACTCGATACCGTTGCGTGTCAGATTCAGCAATACCTGTTCGAGCAGCACCTGATCGGCCAATACGGCCGGCAAGGCGGCGGGAATATCGACCTTGATGGTGACAAAATATTGCTGCGCCTGCAGTTCGACCAGCGGTGTCACACTACCTATCAGTTCGGAGATGCTGATGGCGGTACGCATCGGTTCGCGTTTTTTGACGAAGGTGTGTACGCTGCGGATGATCTGGCCGGCGCGTTGTGCCTGCGCATTGGCCTTTTCCAGTGCCTGCGTCAGCATCTCGATATTGATCGTCGCCTCTTTGGGCTGTTCGCTTGCCAGCAAATTCAAGGCGCCGGTGGTGTAACTGGAAATCGCTGCCAGCGGCTGATTCAATTCGTGGGCCAGCGTCGAGGCAATTTCACCCATCGTGGCCAGACGCGCGCTGGCTTGCAGTTTTTCCTGTTGCTGGCGGTTCAGGTCTTCCACGCGTTTGCGATCCGAAATGTCGAGGATGGAACCCATCCAGCCGGTTTGCTTGCCTGTATCGTCCACCAGCGGTGATTCAAAAATCAGCACCGGAATACGACGGCCGTCGGCATGCTGGAAAATGGTTTCAAATCCCTGTGGTGTGACGGTGCCGGCGACGACGTGCGAAAAACGCCGCTGATATTCGCTCATTGCTTCCGGCGCCCAGTACGGCATGGGCGGCAGGTGACCGACGATCTCTTCTGCAGCAATTCCTACCATCTGCGAAAAAGCCGGATTCACGTAAGTCACGCGGCCATCCAGATCGCGCGCGCGCAAGCCGGTGATCAGCGAGTTTTCCATCGCGGTACGAAACGCGATCTGTTCGCGCAAGGCGGTTTCCGCTGCGAGACGGCGATTGATGTCGCGCCACAGGGCGGTCAGACTCCATGTCAGCCCGAGCGCCAGCAGGATGACGGTATCGACCAGCAGGCTGGGCAGCAGTTTGGGCGCACTCTTGGTGCTGTTGGTGCTCAGTTGCAGGGACACGCCAGACAGATTGAGTGCCCGTCTGTGCGTGTACACGCCGCGGCCGGCGCCGCCTGAGGCGCGTTTGTGAATGATCGTGTCGTTGATGTCGGTCAGTGCAATTTCATTGTCTTGTGCGAACCACCACGGCACCATGTCGTCCAGTATGCTGGACGCCAGATAACTGGCGATGATGCTGCCGGTGTATTTGTTGTCGACAAACAGCGGCACGTGATAGTCGAACATGACCGGGCCGCTGATATCTGCCGCAGGCTGGCTATACATGGGAGTTTGTGTTGCACGCGCACGTTCGTCCGCTCTTTTCGATGGCGCCGACAATTCATTTTTTGTGATCAGGGTTTCATCGGTGGACGTGATCAGCTTGCCGTTTGCATCGAGCTCGATGATGCGGTGGATTTCATGATTGTTGCGAATCAGGTTGGCCATGCGTTCCTGCAGGCGGGGGCCGTTGAGATAGCCGGTAATGATTTCCGACGCCATCAGGTTCAGACTTTCTTCATTGCGCTGGAGCTGGAAGCGGATAGTCTGTTCGACCCACAAGGAGTCGGCAATCAATTGCTCCTGACGTTCGCTGGCTTCCTGCTGCTTTTCGTGCAGCGGCAACCAGATCAGGGTGGTCAGGAACAAGCCCGCCAGCATCAGCGGGATGAGCCAGCGCCACGCCTGTTTGCGGCTGGGGAAGCCGAAGCTGGCTGCGCGGGAGGGGTTTGATATCATAAATAGCTAATGGAAAACCCGTCTGTCAAAATGCCGGCGACGGATAGTCGTGAATCTTCATGTAATAGATGTGGCATGCTAAGCAACAAGACTGCGGTTCTCGATGCAGTCGGCCTGTTCCTGCGTCGTGGTGCGGTTATCCACACTTGCGGAAAATTGAATGACTGCGCATAGTAACGCCAAAATCAAAATTGTAATTTCCCGACTGCGCAATGAAAATAGCAATAAAAATACATTTGTTTCTGCTTGCCCTGGCATTGTCGACGGCAGGCACAATTGTATCTGCGCAAGCGACAACTGTAATCAAATTCAGCCATGTTGCCGGCAGCGATACTCCCAAGGGGCGTGCGGCCTTGCATTTCAAGGAATTGCTGGAAGAGAGCAGCCGGGGGCGTATCCGTGTCGATGTCTATCCAAATAATCAACTGTATAAAGAGTCGGACGAATTGGAAGCGCTGCAGTTGGGGGCAGTACAGATGGTGGCGCCTTCGCTGGCCAAGCTGGCCCAATTCGGCGCGCAGGATTTTGAAGTGTTCGATTTGCCGTATCTGTTTGCCAACAAGGATGCCGTCGCGCGGGTGACCGAGGGAATCTTAGGCAAGGCGCTGCTGAAAAGGCTGGATTCCAAAGGCATGGTCGGACTGGCATATTGGGACAATGGCTTCAAAATCATGTCGGCCAACAAGCCGCTGAAGATGCCTGCCGACTTTGTCGGCATGAAAATGCGTGTGCATTCTTCGCCAGTGCTGGAAAGCCAGATGAGAGCGCTGGGCGCGATTCCGCAGATCATGGATGCGAATGAAGTGTATTTCGCATTGCGCAGCGGTGTCATCGATGGTCTGGAAAGCGCGCCGCTTAATTTTTACGCCAGAAAACTCTATGACGTGCAAAGCCATATAACGGTATCGAATCATGGTTATCTGGGTAGTGCGGTCATTGTTAATAAAAAATTCTGGGATGGTTTGCCATTCGATTTGCGCAAGATGATCGATGATGCAATGCAGGCAGCAACTACTTACGGCAATACTCTGGCCGCAAAGGAAAACGAAGCTGCGCTCGAATTGATCCGAAAAACCAGAAAAACGACGATATATGTGTTAACCGACAAGGAAAGTGCCGCTTGGCACCAGGCCTTGTTACCGGTACGCAAAGACCTTGAGGAAAGAATCGGCAAGGCGGTCGTGATGACGGTTGCCAAGGAAGCTGATGGGCGACGTATGGGTGGACGTTGATGCATCCGGTTGCGTGAATCAGATTTTTTGTATCCGAACGTAGACGCTAATTTCTCTTCCAGTCCTGTTTTTACAATTTAGTTCCACCATCAATTAATCTTTCTTGCGGCGATTAGATAAAATCGTTTAGTCTTGTGCGCGCAAGGCTGGTGAAAGGTTTGCGCATTAGGATGTACCTTCCACTCTTCGGGAGCCGGGTAGCCAAAATAAGGGTGTGCGGCAAACAAGACGGGTTTCGTCAAATGAGCTGGTATCTCTTTTTTTGCGGTTTTGATAGGATGTGCTGGCAATACGATTGCAGGTTCATGCATATCGATTATGGTTTTTACAATAATGATTAAATCAGGAGACGAATCACATGGGTACTAAATTTCTGAAAACGATTGTCGGGCTTGCCTTGTGCGCCAGCTCATTCGCCTACGCTGATGCAGCTTACCCAAACAAAACCATCACGATGGTAGTGCCGTTTGCGGCCGGTGGACCGACTGATACGGTAGCGCGTCTGGTTGCGCAATCCATGACAGGAACGCTGAAGCAAACAGTTATTGTTGAAAACGTTGGTGGTGCAGGCGGCACGATAGGCGCAGCACGCGTTGCAAAATCCGCACCGGATGGCTATACCGTATTTTTGCATCACATCGGTCAATCGACCGCACCTACCCTGTACCGCAAGCTGAGCTATAACGCGGTTGACGATTTTGAACCGGTTGGCCTGATCACCGACGTGCCGATGACTTTCATTGCGCGCGGCGACTTTCCTGCCAAGGATTTCAAGGAATTCGTGGCGTATGTAAAAGCCAACAAGAGCAAGGTAACTTATGCCAATGCAGGCGTTGGTTCGGCTTCCCATCTGTGCGGCATGTTGTTCATGACGGCGATTGATACCGAGTTGACTACCGTGCCTTACAAAGGCACCGGCCCTGCGATGAACGATTTGCTCGGCGGCCAGGTTGATTTCATGTGTGATCAAACCACCAATACAACGAGCCAGATCAAGGGCGGCAAAGTCAAGGCTTATGCGGTGACAACGAAAACACGCGTTCCTTCCCTGCCAAATATCCCTACTGCGGCAGAAGCAGGTTTGCCTGGTTTTGAAGTAGCAGTCTGGCATGGTCTGTACGCACCAAAAGGCACACCTAAGCCAGTGATCCAAAAGCTGGAAGCAGCATTGCAAATCGCACTGAAAGATCCAACGGTCAAGCAACGTTTTGCGGATCTGGGCACTGAGCCGGTGAGCAGTGATCGTGCGACGCCGGAAGCTCTGCGCGCATTCCTGAAATCGGAAATCGCGAAGTGGGCGCCTATCATCAAGAAGGCCGGCGTTTACGCGGATTAATCACTGTTCGCAATGTTGTGAATGATGGGTGTAATCAATGACGAGATGCGCAGGCATCTCGTCATTTTGAATATGGGCCGACAATTTATTGACGGTTTTAGTTTGACGTAACATTCTGTATTTGCCCGGCGCCTGAAAGTCAGCGTGTCGAGTCATCAAGTTTCAAGAGAAGGGGAACACCTTGCCATCATTTATTCGACATCCCAAGGATTTTTGGACCGGGATTATTTTTCTATGCATCGGCTTGGCCGCGATTATTATCGGTCGTGATTACTCGATGGGTACCGCTGGCAAAATGGGCCCGGCCTATTTTCCGACCATTCTGGGTGGCTTGCTCGCATTGATCGGTTTGGTGGCTGTGGGACGTTCTTTTTTCATTGAAGGTGAGCCGATTGGTAAATTCGCCGTCAAGGAACTGGTCCTGATCCTGACTGGCGTCTTGCTGTTCGGTTTTACGATACGTGGCGGCGGCCTGGTGCTCGCAGTTTTCTCCGTCATTCTGTTCAGCGCGTTCGCCAGCACCAAATTCAAATGGACGCATGGGGTCGCACTGGCGGCCGGGATGACGGCATTTGCAGTGTTGGTTTTCGTCAAATTGCTCGGCTTGCCGATTGCGATTTTTGGCCCATGGTTTGGCGGTTGAGAAGGTACTGATAATGGAATTATTCGCTAATTTGGGACTGGGATTCGAGACTGCCTTGACCCTGCAGAATTTGATGTACTGCTTGATCGGGGTTTTTCTGGGTACGGCAGTGGGCGTCTTGCCTGGCCTCGGTCCGGTTGCCACGATTGCCATGCTGTTGCCGGCAACGTTCGCACTGCCGCCGATTGCGGCTTTGATCATGCTGGCCGGTATTTATTACGGTGCGCAATACGGCGGCTCTACTACTGCGATTCTGGTGAATCTGCCGGGAGAGTCATCCTCGGTGGTGACGGCAATTGATGGCTACCAGATGGCGCGACAGGGCAATGCCGGTAAAGCCCTGGCAACGGCTGCGATCGGTTCGTTTTTCGCCGGTACCGTGGCGACCATTTTGCTTGCGCTGTTTGCACCGCCGCTGGCCGAACTGGCCTTGAAATTCGGTCCGGCCGAATATTTCTCCCTGATGGTGCTGGGTCTGGTGGCATCGGTGGTGCTGGCCAGTGGTTCGCTGCTCAATGCAATTGGCATGGTGATTCTCGGTTTGCTGCTGGGCCTGGTTGGTTCGGACGTGAACTCCGGTGCAGCTCGCTACACTTTTGATATGCCTGAGCTGGCAGATGGCATCAACTTTGTGATCGTAGCCATGGGCATGTTCGGCATCGGTGAAATCGTTCGTAACCTCGAGCATGAGGAATCGCGCACCTTGGTCATGAAAAAGGTATCCGGCCTGATGCTGACCAAGGATGACTTGAAGCGCATCATCGCGCCTATCCTGCGCGGTACCGTGCTTGGCTCTGCACTGGGCATTCTGCCTGGCGGCGGCGCCATGCTGGCGTCGTTTGCAGCGTATTCGATCGAAAAAAAGGTTTCGAAGAATTCGGCGCAGTTCGGCAAGGGGGCAATCGAAGGTGTTGCGGCGCCGGAGTCTGCCAATAATGCTGGCGCGCAAACCTCGTTCATTCCAATGCTGACTCTGGGTATTCCATCCAACCCGGTGATGGCGCTGATGATAGGCGCGATGATCATTCAGGGCATTCAGCCCGGTCCTGCAGTCATGACCGAACAGCCGACGCTGTTCTGGGGCTTGATTGCCTCGATGTGGATAGGCAACTTTTTCCTGATTGTGCTGAATTTGCCGATGATCGGTTTGTGGGTACGCATGATTACTGTGCCTTACCACCATCTGTTCCCGGCCATTCTGATGTTTTGCGCAATTGGCGTATTCAGTTTGAATAACAGTGATTTCGATATTTATCTGATGGCCTTATTCGGATTGTTCGGTTATATTTGTGCCAAGCTTGAAGCCGAGCCGGCTCCGATGCTGCTGGGTTTTATCATCGGACCGATGATGGAAGAATATCTGCGTCGCGCCTTGCTGCTGTCGCGTAGCGATCCGATGGTGTTCTTGAACCGTCCGATCAGTGCCACGATGCTGGCTGTTGCAGTGTTGGCATTGGTCGCAGTGCTGTTGCCTGCATTGCGCAAAAAACGTGAGGAAGCATTCAAAGAAGAATAAAGGCTTGGTACGCTGCTTTCCGTCAGGGTTGGCGGCAGTACCAGTAAGCTGAGGAGACTTGTGTTTCACAGAAGCTGTTGATGATGACATGATCAAACAGCCGGAAATACTCAAGTAAAATTCAAGGCGTGCCGCAAGGCACGCCTTTTTTATTGTCCCCCTCAAATGATGTTTGATTGCGCAGTATTTGCATGACTAAAAGTGTGTCTTTTGCTCTTTTCTTTAGTAACGATTCATTGCGGATAAGTGCTTGATTTCCCATGGATTGATTTTTATAATGAGTCCGGTTTTACTGCCCTGGTCTGCGATAGGGTGCAGTGCTCAGCGTCATGGAATGGTTGCAGGGGGAACATACATACACACGGCATTGATGTCGGTTAGCAGGGGAGACCTGTATCAATAAAAACTGTGATAGCGCAGCTATATGCGGTTTGGGGTACAGCAGCAGTATTTGAGGGCGCATCGCGAGATGCGCCTTTTTTGTTTTATGCTCTGTATTTGTATAAATGTCTTTAGGCTGCATGCAATGAAACAGACTTCCTCCTCGTCCCTGTTTTCCGCCATCGTTGAAGCATCGTTCGGTGCGATAGGCATACGCACCGAAGACCGCGTTGTGCGCGAGCTGGTGTATCTGCCTGCAAGTTTTCACGGCAAGGATGCGATTGATCCCGTTGCGCAAAAAGCAGCAGTGCAGGTTGAGCGCTATCTGAGCGATCCCGATTTTCATTTCGATTTGCCGCTGGCGCCGATAGGTACGCCTTTCCAGCAAAAGGTATGGGCGGCGATTGGCGAAATTCCGCGCGGCAAGGTGCTTACCTATGGCGATATCGCACGGCGCGTGCAATCTGCACCGCGTGCGGTAGGGCAGGCTTGCGGTGCCAACTGGTTTCCGCTGGTGATTCCGTGTCATCGCGTTACTGCGGCAACAGGGCTGGGCGGTTTCTCGCATCATGATGATGAGACCGGATTTCATGTGGGTGTGAAACGATGGTTGCTCGCGCACGAAAAGGTCGCGGGCTATTGATGGGCAGATCGATGAACAAGGTGGCGAAAGTTGCGGCGGATACCGATGCCCTGCCCAGTCAGGCCCAGATCGACGAATTCTGCGACACCCTGTGGCTGGAAGACGGGCTGGCAAAGAATTCGCTTGAGGCATATCGCCGCGACTTGCGCCTGTTTGCTGTCTGGCTGCAAGCCGAGCGCGGCAAGACTTTGCTGGCTGCGCATGCGGACGATGTGAATGCGTATTTTTTCGCACGTCATGAAGTCACCAAGGCAACTTCATCCAATCGCCGGCTGGCCGTGCTCAAGCGCTTTTATCAATTGGCTCTGCGGCAAAACAGGATCAGCGACGACCCTTGCCTGAAAATGCGTTCGGCCAAACAGCCGCTGCGCATACCGAAAACACTATCGGAAGCGCAGGTGGAGGCATTGCTGGCAGCACCGGATGTGACGACGCCACTGGGCTTGCGCGACCGCACGATGCTGGAGCTGATGTATGCCAGCGGCTTGCGTGTCACGGAACTGGTGTTGTTGAAGTCGATAGAAGTCGGGATGAATGAAGGCGTCTTGCGCATTACCGGCAAAGGCGGGAAAACGCGCCTGGTACCGTTCGGTGAGGAAGCACGGGTATGGATAGAGCGTTATCTGAAAGAAGCGCGTCCGTTGATTCTGGATGGGCAGATCGATGATGCCCTGTTCGTCACGGCTCGTGGCGCGGCGATGACGCGGCAGATGTTCTGGACGCTGATCAAGAAACACGCGGCAGCCGCTGAAATCAATGCGCCGCTATCGCCGCATACCCTGCGCCACGCTTTCGCCACGCATCTGCTGAACCATGGTGCCGATTTGCGGGTGGTCCAGATGCTGCTCGGTCACTCCGATATTTCGACCACGCAAATTTATACGCACGTCGCGCGTGAACGCCTGAAGCACCTGCATCAGATCCATCATCCGCGAGGCTAAGCCATTCAATTTTTTACGGCTCAAACAATTTTATTGCGTAGAAGAATGAATCTGTGCCGAATTGATGACTTTTAATTGCTTTTCGGAGATATTTGCATGCCGTTGCAGTGAGCATATTCTGTCTGTTTTTAGACGCGAAAGGTGATGGCATGCTAGCATTCGTCCCATTGACGGTGCATGATCGCGGCAAGGATGCTGGAAGCAACGCGCGCACCTGTCTTCCATCTTAAACAGAACATCTACTCAAAGAGTGATCCCTTGGCCAAACCTAATTTTCAGTATGAAAAGCGTCAAAAAGAGCTGGAAAAGAAAAGAAAAAAAGAAGAGAAGTTGAAGCGCAAGCTCGAAAAAGGAAATTCGCCTGACGACGGCACCGAAGCATCAGAAGCCGATGCGGATGGTGCGGAAGCGAATGACGCCGATCCTTCCGCGACTTGACGCTTTCTGATTTCCAGTTAGCGCACGACTCAGGCCAGCGGTACATCCGGCATGCCGGATGATGTCGTGTCGGGCAGCGATTTTCCATGCAGGAGTATGCGTACCAGCACCAGACCGTGATCTGAAGCCTGTGGCTGTTTGAATGTCATGTGGTCATTCAGGTACATCACTTCAGCCACTTCGCCTATCGCCGCGCGCGATGCCGGATTGAATTCTTCAGAAACCAGTATGTGATCGATCGTCTCATAGATGCCATCGTGCACATGCGTGTAGCCGACGTCGCGCAAGGCATCACGGCGGGACTGGATGCGATAACTTTCAAATAGCCTGTCGTCGATGCCGTCCAGCGGATATTTCCCCAGGCCCATTACCATTTGCGTCGGAATTGCGCTGGCGACATCGTTGAAGTCGCCCATGACAATAATCGGCAGGCGCTTTTTCTTGTTTACATTGGACAGCAGTGTTCGCAAGCCTAGCGCATCGGTGCCGCGCCGGATCAGCGAACGCAGCATGGCGATACCGGCTTGATCCGGATGATCGTCGTTGTTATCGTTGCGATAATCCGGCAGCTTGGATTTCAGGTGGCAGACAAATACATGCGTCAGCAAGTCGGGTGCAATTTCTATCGTTGCGTGCAGTATCGGACGCGTGAAACGGCTGACCGGATGATGCACGCCAGGCAGGGTGACGCTTAAATTATTCGGTAATTCCGTGTAAATCACCGCGCCGGGGGATACCGGCAGGCGCGATATCAAGGCGACGCTGGGTGTCAGATGATCGGTCAGTGGGTCCGGATCGAAGCCGATCAGTTGTGCATCGCGATAATTCTGTGTTTTGGCCAGCACGTCTTTCAAGGCGTCTTGCGAGAAAATTTCCTGCAGGCCGATGACATCGGCATCGAGTCTGTCCAGCTGCTGCGCGATCCAGTTGATTTTTACGTCGTATTCTTCGCTTGAATACGGAATCTGGTCGTCATAGTATTTCATGCCCGGCAAGGCCAGATTGCAGACATTGAAGCTTGCAAAGCGAAGTTCTTGTTGCATAATGTGCTCCAATTTTTAAGATGAGCGTAACACGCATGGCAAAAAAAGAGCATATTTCCGAAACGCCAGCGACCCATTTTTTGCGCCGCAAAGAGATTGCTTTTTCCGAGCATCCTTATGATTATGAAGAGCATGGCGGCACCACGGTTTCCGCGCGCAAGCTGGGTGTCGACGAGCACGCCGTCGTCAAGACTCTGGTCATGCAGGACGAAGCAGCCAAGCCCCTGATAGTGCTGATGCATGGTGATTGCAAGGTATCGACCAAGAATCTGGCGCGGCAGATCGGCTGCAAATCGGTGGAGCCGTGCAAACCGGAAGTGGCGAACCGGCATTCCGGATTTTTGATTGGCGGCACCTCGCCATTCGGTACACGCAAGACGATGCCGGTGTATGTCGAGCAGAGTATTCTTGATCTGGAAAAGATATATATAAACGGCGGGAGACGCGGTTATCTGATCGGCATAGCGCCGCAGGTCTTGACGCAGGTATTGTCGGCAACGACAGTCCAGTGTGCGCTGGAAGAATAAAGAATCAGCTTGAGAGTGCTGTTTTGCAGGCAAGGATAGCAAACTGTAAAGCACGCGGCTGAAACATAATAAAAATATAATGAAGGGTTGATATGAATACAGTTCTGAGTACGGTTTTATTTGCCATTGGCGCCTACCTGATCGGCTCGATTTCATTTGCAGTAGTTGTCAGCAAATGTTTTCGCTTGGCCGACCCGCGCAGTTATGGCTCGAAAAATCCGGGTGCAACCAATGTGCTGCGCAGCGGGAATAAAAAGGCGGCGATATTGACGCTGTTGGGCGATGGAGCAAAAGGTTTTGTCGCAGTCTGGCTGGTCAAACACTTCGGACCGGATTACGGCGTGCAGGAAAGCGGCGTGGCGCTGGTTGCGATTGCGGTTTTCCTCGGCCATCTGTGGCCGATATTTTTTCGCTTCGTCGGCGGCAAAGGTGTGGCGACGGCGCTGGGCATATTGCTGGCGCTGAATGGCTGGCTCGGCCTGGCAACCCTGATTACCTGGCTGGTGATCGCGTATGCCTTCCGCTACTCATCTTTTGCCGCATTGATTGCCGCGATTTTTGCGCCGTTCTATTACGCTTTGATGTTTGGGCCAGATGCAATTCTGCTGGCGGTGGTGGCGATGAGCGTATTGCTGATTTACCGGCACGGCAAGAATATCGGGAATTTGTTGGCGGGTAAGGAAAGTCGAATTGGCAGCAAGAAAAAATAAGGATTTTCATCTGTTCATTCAAAC
The DNA here is from genome assembly GCA_000026125.1 of Herminiimonas arsenicoxydans. GTDB lineage: Bacteria > Pseudomonadota > Gammaproteobacteria > Burkholderiales > Burkholderiaceae_D > Oxalicibacterium > Oxalicibacterium arsenicoxydans. Next base: position 420,161 of record CU207211.1, read on the forward strand.
GCAACTGGATTTGCGATTTGAGTGATTGCTGTTGCCATGTCCGTGTGCGGCAAAGCCGGTAGGCATCTGCACATCATATTTGCGGCGACCGAATGCCGCCAGGTCTGCCAATTCGATCAGCAGATTTACCACCCAACCATGATGACTGAATAAATTCAAATTTCATGCGGCTCACCATGAACCCAAACAAATTTTCCACACCAGAAATTGAAGCCATCTATGACGTGATGCGTGCGCGTCGCGATATGCGGCATTTTGTCCCTGGGGAACTGGAAGATGGTCAGTTGGAGCGTTTCATTCAGGCGGCGCACATGGGGCCCAGTGTCGGCCTGATGCAGCCATGGCGTTTCATCCGTATCAGCGATACGGGATTGCGACGGTCCATACAGGAACATGTTGAGCAGGAAAGGATTGCTACCGCTGATGCGTTGGGCGAGCGCTCCAGCGAATTCATGCGAATTAAGGTGGAAGGAATTCTATCTTGCGCGGAAGTGCTGGTGGTGGGTTTGATCGACCAGCGCGAGAGGTTTGTATTTGGACGTCGTACCATGCCTGAGATGGATCTGGCTTCCGCATCATGCGCGATACAGAATATGTGGCTGGCTGCGCGTGCTGAAGGGATTGGTATGGGCTGGGTATCCCTGTTTGACCCCGCGAGATTGCGTGAAATATGCCAGATGCCTGATGGCAGTCAACCTATTGCCATTCTCTGTCTGGGGCAGGTGAAAGGATTTTATCCTGCCCCCATGCTGGAAATTGAGGCTTGGGATAAGCGAAAAGCGCTAGGCGAGATTTATTATGAAAACGTCTGGGCTGCTGAAAAGTCTCTTCCGTAATAAATGCAGAGCGGTGCAGCGTCAGTCACGCTTTAAATTTCACGAATACTATCTAGCGGCCAGCGCGGCTTGACATTGAAGGCGTAGTCTTTTTTCGCAGCATCAGGATTGATCTGCAAGCGCATTGCGCCGGCGAATGCAATCATCGCGCCGTTGTCGGTGCAAAATTCCAGTTCCGGATAAAACACCTTGAAGTGCTTTTTCGCTGCAGCCGCATTCAGCGACTCGCGCAGTTGCTGGTTGGCGCCGACACCGCCGGCAATCACCAGGCGTTTCAAGCCGGTATGCTTGAGTGCGGTGACGCATTTCGCGGTCAGCACTTCAACGATGGCATCGACGAAGGCGCGTGCGATGTTTGCCTTGTCTTGTTCGCAGATATTCGTAGTCTGATTTTTGACGACTGTCAGTACGGCAGTTTTCAATCCGGAAAAACTGAAATCCAGATTTTTTGAATGCAGCATGGGGCGGGGCAATTTGTAGGCGGTCGGATCGCCGAACTCGGCCATGCGTGAAATAGCAGGCCCGCCCGGATAACCGAGACCCAGCAGCTTGGCAGACTTGTCGAATGCCTCTCCTGCTGCATCGTCCAGTGTTTCCCCCAGCATCGTATATTGCCCGATACCATCGACGCGCATCAATTGGGTATGGCCGCCGGAAACCAGCAAGGCGATGAAGGGAAATTCCGGTGGCTCGCTGGCCAGCAGGGGCGACAGCAAATGGCCTTCCAGATGATGGATGCCGAGTACTGGCTTATCCAATGCCAGACCAAGGCCGCACGCAACCGAGGCGCCGACCAGCAATGCGCCAGCCAAACCGGGGCCTTGTGTATACGCGATGGCGTCGATGGCACCGTGCGCCACGCCGCTTTCGGAGAAAACCTGTTCCAGCAAGGGGATGGCACGGCGGATGTGGTCGCGCGAGGCCAGCTCCGGTACCACACCGCCGTATTCCTCATGCATTTTTACCTGCGAATAAAGCGCGTGCGCCAGCAAGCCACGCTGTGTGTCATACAGCGCGAGACCTGTTTCATCACAGGAGGATTCAATACCGAGAACAAGCATAAGGAAGAGAGGTGCGGGAAAAATGCAATTGTTGGTGCGATTCTTGCATGGATTGTAGCTTATTCTGGTGCAAGACCGCATCACTATGCTGGGTAGATTGCTGCAATGACTAAAACTTTCCAATCCGACATGCGTTCCGATGTTCGCTCGTTGCGCATAGTTGTCGTCAACACTGTCATTCCGCCGGAAGGCGAGCAGGATGAAGTTGCCTGGATGCAGGCGGAGCGCGCACGTGCGCTGCGCATAGGCTTGCTGGAAGCAGGCTATAACATCATCGCGGTTTTCCCTGCTGATATGCATTTGCCGGATCGCGTTGCGCAATTGCAGCCGGACATGATCATTATTGATGCCGAATCCGATTCGCGTGATGTGCTGGAGCACGTCGTGGTGGCGACGCGGGATGCGCCGCGCCCTATCGTCTTGTTCACAGAAGATCACGCGACTTCCAGCATGGAGGCGGCAATGGCTGCGGGCGTGTCTGCTTATGTGGTGGCCGGTTTGCAATCGGAGCGCATCAAGCCGGTGCTGGATGTGGCGCTGGCGCGTTTCAACGCCGAACAGAAATTACGCACTGAATTGTCGGATACCAAACTCAAGCTGGCCGAACGCAAGACGATAGAGCGCGCCAAGGGTTTATTGATGGAGCGCCATCGTATCTCCGAAGATGATGCGTATACAAAACTGCGCCGGATGGCGATGGACAAGAACCTGAAGTTGTCCGAGCTGGCGCAACGCATACTCGATGTCGCCGATCTGCTGGGTTAAATACAATAAAGGCAGGGGCGCGCACTAAATCAATGCATTGCACGAAAAGAGAGCAATAAGAGATCGCTATCTGCACCGTACCTGTTCCAAATTGCGCAATTAACGCTGGCACGTCATTTGCTGAAGAGTAGCTAGTACCAACGACGGTGCCAAGAATTAAAAACTGTTCGGACCAATGACGGTCGGGATGGTCAGGACAAGGACGTCCGTGTCGCAAGAGCGCAGCTCTTGCCGACCGGACGTCCTTTTTTATTGCGCAAACCCTTGAGGATCACCATGACAACGAACGACAGGAAATTCAATATGACACGGCGCACCGTCTTGAAAGCAGGAACAGCCATCACGGCATCGGCCTTCGGTGGCCTGGCAACCCAAGGTGTGTGGGCAGCAGGTTCCGACAAGCCGGAAAAGGAAGAAGTCAAAGTCGGCTTCATTCCGCTGACCGATTGCGCCTCGGTAGTCATGGCGTCAGTCATGGGTTTCGATAAAAAATACGGCATCAAGATTGTTCCGACCAAGGAGTCGTCATGGGCAGGCGTACGTGACAAGCTGGTCAATGGCGAATTGGATGCAGCACATGTCCTCTATGGCTTGATTTACGGCGTACACGGAGGCATAGGCGGCGCCAAAAAAGACATGGCCGTTCTGATGAGCATCAATAACAATGGTCAGGCGATCTCCCTTTCCAAAAAGCTGGCGGACAAGGGCGCAGTGAATGGCGCCGGCCTGGCCAAGCTGATGCAAATGGAAAAACGCGAATACACATTCGCGCAAACTTTCCCTACCGGCACACATGCAATGTGGCTGTACTACTGGCTGGCGACCTATGGCATCAACCCGATGAAAGATGCCAAAGTCATCACCGTGCCGCCACCGCAAATGGTCGCCAATATGCGCGTCGGCAATATGGATGGCTTTTGCGTTGGCGAACCGTGGAATCACCGCGCGATTGTTGATGGCATCGGTATCACTGCGGCGACATCGCAAGACATCTGGAAAGATCATCCGGAAAAAGTTCTCGGTACAACATCCGAATGGGTTGCCAAATATCCAAACACCGCTCGTGCAATGACGGCGGCTGTTCTAGAGGCAAGCCGCTGGATTGATGCCTCGTTGTCGAACAAAAACAAGATGGCAGAAACGATTGCGGCCAAGTCCTATGTCAATACATCCGTCGATGTCATCAATCAGCGCATTCTCGGTCGTTATAGCGACGGCATGGGCAAGACTTGGGACGATCCTAACTACATGAAGTTTTACAACGATGGTGCGGTCAATTTCCCGTACCTGTCGGATGGCATGTGGTTCATGACGCAGCACAAGCGCTGGGGCCTGGCCAAGGGCGAACCGGATTACATGGGTACAGCCAAGTCGATCAACCGCATCGATCTGTACAAGGAAGCCGCCACCATGGCGAATGTCCCGGTACCGAAGAATGTCATGCGTAGCTCGAAGCTGATCGACGGCGTGGTGTGGGATGGCAAGAATCCAAAAGCTTACGCGGAATCATTCAAGATCAAGGCATAGGGAGTCATCATGAGCGCAATCATGCACGTTGTAGAAAACGCGCCTGTCAGCACGACGACAGATGCCAAAGTATCGGACAGTGTCGCGAAAAGTATCGGCGCGACACCAGTCGCCGACAAGCCGGCGACAAGAGCCGGCATGTTTTCACTGCGGCCGTTTTTCATGAGCGTCGTGCCGCCAATTTTTGGTGTGCTGTTTCTCGTACTGGTATGGGAAATCATCTCCGCCAAAAACAGCGGTATTCCATCGCCGGCGGTGACCCTGAAATCGGCCATCGATTTGTTTGCCGATCCGTTCTACAGCAATGGTCCGAATGACCAGGGTATAGGCTGGAACATTCTGGCATCGCTGAAGCGCGTTGCTGTCGGCTTCGGTCTGGCCGCACTGGTCGGCATTCCATTGGGCTTCATGATCGGGCGCTTCAAGTTCCTGTCAGGCATGTTCAATCCGATTATCAGTTTGCTCAAGCCGGTATCGCCGCTGGCTTGGTTGCCGATAGGCTTGCTGGTATTCAAGGCTGCTGATCCGGCCGCGATCTGGTCGATTTTTATCTGCTCCATCTGGCCGATGATCATCAATACCGCGGTCGGCGTACAGCGTGTGCCGCAGGATTACATGAACGTCGCCAGGGTCTTGAATCTGTCCGAATGGAAAATCGTGACCAAGATTCTATTCCCATCGGTATTGCCATACATGTTGACCGGTGTACGTCTGGCGATCGGTACAGCATGGCTGGTGATCGTCGCGGCAGAGATGCTGACCGGTGGTGTCGGGATCGGCTTCTGGGTCTGGGATGAATGGAATAACCTGAACGTGGCGCACATCATCATTGCCATCGTGGTCATCGGCATCGTCGGTTTGGTACTGGAACAGATACTGGTCGGCATAGCCAGAGTCTTTACCTATGAAGATGTAAAAAATTGATTGTGAAGCGCCGATCTGTATCAGATCGCAACGAGTTGCATTGCATAACAAGGCACAAGGAAAACATCATGGATAACATCAACGGCAAGTTCATCGATATTCAACATGCGGAAATGTCCTTTCACACAAAAAAGGGTGTTTTCAATGCGCTGACCGACATCAACCTGACGGTTGCAAAAGGCGAGTTCATCACGCTGATCGGGCATTCAGGTTGCGGCAAATCGACGTTGCTCAATTTGATAGCGGGTTTGACGCAGTCGACTGGGGGCATGCTCTTGTGCGGAAATCGGGAAATTGCCGGTCCGTCGCCGGAGCGCGCAGTCGTGTTTCAGAACCATTCGCTGTTGCCATGGCTGACCTGCTATGAAAATGTATATCTCGCAGTGGAGCGCGTATTCGGCAAGGTGGAAGGAAAAGCCAAGCTGCGTGCACGTACCAGGGCAGCGTTGTCACTGGTGGGCTTGACACATGCTGAACAGAAACGTCCGAATGAAATTTCAGGTGGCATGAAGCAACGGGTCGGTATCGCGCGCGCCTTGTCGATGGAGCCGAAAGTATTGCTGATGGATGAGCCGTTTGGTGCACTGGATGCATTGACGCGCGCGCACCTGCAGGATGAATTGCTGAAGATTGTTGCCGCGACCGGTTCTACTGTCGTGATGGTGACGCATGACGTGGATGAAGCGGTGCTGTTGTCGGACAAGATCGTGATGCTGACAAATGGCCCGTCTGCCACCATCGGCGAAATCCTGGAGGTGAAACTGGCGCATCCACGCGAGCGTGTTGCGCTGGCCAAGGATGCGCAGTATTCGGAATATCGGACTGCAGTATTGGAGTTTTTGTACCATCGTCAATCGCATCCGGCGGCGAAGGAAGCTGCATGAGGATGCGGCTATATGCATCCGCCTGCTTGCACAATCGCTGATGAAAAGAGAGTAAGGATTTCGTTTTCTCATTTTATTTTTGGCATGACGATTTTTGCATGAGAGTTCCTTGAGTGAGGCGGCATGGCAAGTCAAATGCGCGGCTTATGTCATTTCAGTGCAAGCGCTGCCTGCAAATGGGCGGGATGGATATTCGCTTCATTTCCTGATCGACGCTGCACCAAATAAACAGCGTATTGCACTTGTTAAGTGCAGAAGTCCTTTTCTTCTGGTGCAGAAAAAACTTGTATCAAGAAGTACGCACAAAAATAAAAACTGGCATTTGTTTTGCTTATTTGGATGTGCGAACAATCAATCTGTGGGATGCAGCGATGAAAAAAATGAAACTGGTCATGGTCGGTAACGGTATGGCAGGCGTGCGTACTCTGGAAGAATTACGCAAGATTGCTCCCGACTTATATGACATCACGGTATTCGGCGCCGAGCCCTATGCAAATTACAACCGCATCTTGCTGTCCCCGGTGTTGGCCGGTGAGCAAACGATCCAGGACATCATGTTGAATGATGTGGACTGGTATGTGGAAAACGACATCAAGCTGCATCTGGGTAAAAAGATCGTCAAGATCGACCGCGTCAAGCGCCTGGTGATCGCAGATGACGGTACTACCGCCGAATATGATCGATTGTTGCTGGCAACCGGTTCCAATCCATTCATGTTGCCGATTCCGGGCAAGAATCTGGAAGGGGTGATCTCCTATCGCGATATCTACGATACCAACGCGATGATAGAAGCGGCCAAAGTGCATGCCGATGCAGTTGTCATTGGCGGCGGTCTGCTCGGCCTGGAAGCAGCGAACGGTTTAAAGCTGCGCGGTATGGATGTCACCGTCGTGCATCTGCCGGACACACTGATGGAGCGTCAGCTCGACAATGTTGCCGGCAAGATGCTGCAAAAATCGCTGGAAGATCGCGGCCTGAAGTTTCTGCTGGGTAAAAATTCGCAGGAAGTCATCGGCGACGAAAACGGTCGCGTCCAGGCATTGCGCTTTACCGACGGCACGGAAATCCCGGCACAACTGGTCGTGATGGCAGTCGGCATACGCCCGAACACACAGCTTGCTGAAGAAGCTGGCATCTATTGCAACCGCGGTATCGTCGTCAGCGACACGATGCAAACCTACGATCCGCGCATCTATTCGGTAGGCGAATGCGTCAACCATCGCGGCACTGCATACGGTCTTGTTGCGCCCTTGTTTGAAATGGCAAAAGTCTGCGCCAATCATTTGGCCAACTACGGCATCGGCCGTTATCAAGGTTCGGTCACCTCGACCAAACTGAAAGTAACCGGCATCGATCTGTTCTCCGCCGGCGAATTCATGGGCGGTGAAGGCACCGAAGAAATCATGCTGTCCGATCCTATCGGCGGCGTGTACAAGAAACTCGTATTGAAAGAAGACAAGCTCGTTGGCGCCTGTTTGTACGGCGACACTGTAGACGGTAGCTGGTATTTCAACTTGCTGCGCGAAGGCAAGGACATCAGCGAGATTCGCGATTCATTGATGTTTGGCGAAGCCAATACCACGCGCCCGGGCGATACTGGTCACGAAGGTTTCAGCAAGGCGGCGGCCATGCCGGACAGTGCAGAAGTGTGTGGTTGCAATGGCGTGTGCAAAGGAACGATCGTCAAGGCAATCAAGGAAAAAGGTCTATTCACGATCGAAGATGTACGCAAGCATACGAAGGCGTCGGCATCCTGCGGTTCATGCACAGGGCTGGTGGAACAGATCATCATGGCCACTGCCGGCGGCGATTATTCGGCATCCAGCAAGGCCAAGTCCATGTGCGGCTGTACCGATCACACCCATCAGGAAGTGCGCGATGCGATCAGGGCGGAAAAATTGCTGACCGTTGCTACCACGATGGAAAGAATGAACTGGCGCACGCCGAATGGCTGCACGACTTGTCGTCCGGCGATCAACTATTACCTGATTTCGACCTGGCCGCATGAAGCCAGGGACGATCCGCAATCGCGTTACATCAATGAACGCGCGCACGCCAATATTCAAAAGGACGGCACCTTCTCGGTGATTCCGCGTATGTGGGGCGGCGAAACCAGTTCTTCCGAATTACGCCGCATCGCCGATGTGGTCGACAAGTTCAAGATTCCGACCGTCAAGGTTACCGGCGGTCAGCGCATAGATTTGCTGGGTGTGAAAAAAGAGGATTTGCGTGCAGTCTGGCATGACCTCGGCATGCCATCCGGCCTTGCTTATGCAAAGGGTTTGCGTACGGTGAAGACTTGCGTAGGTTCCGAATGGTGCCGTTTCGGCACCCAGGATTCGACCAGGATGGGGCAGCAGCTGGAGCATCAGCTGGCGCGCATGTATGCGCCGCACAAGGTCAAGCTGGCCGTATCCGGTTGCCCGCGCAATTGCGCGGAATCCGGCATCAAGGACGTCGGCATCATCGGTGTCGATTCCGGCTGGGAAATCTATGTGGGCGGCAACGGCGGCATCAAGACGGAAGTGGCGGAATTCTTTGTCAAACTGAAAACGCATGAAGAGGTACTGGAGTACGCGGGTGCCTTCCTGCAACTGTATCGTGAAGAAGGCTGGTACCTGGAACGAACCGTGCATTACCTTGCGCGTGTCGGCCTGGAGCATGCAAAGCAGAAAGTGATCGAAGATGCGGAAAACCGCAAAGCCTTGTACGAGCGCTTGCTGTTCTCGCTGGAAGGCGAGGCCGATCCCTGGCATGAACCGGAAAAAGCGATGGTCGATACGCGTCAGTTCGAGTCGCTGTCGGTTTAAGGCTCAATGGATGCGGACTTGATCCGCATCCATTGAGGAAACGCTACTTCAATAACAATTTTTATCAAGGTCATGTATGTCAAATCAGTGGAAAGTCATCTGCAAGGTAACGGACATTCCAGTCCTCGGTTCGCGTGTCGTCAAGCGCGCAGACCAGCCGAACATCGCCATTTTCCGCAATAGCGAAGACAAGGTGTTTGCCTTGCTGGATCGCTGTCCGCATAAAGGTGGGCCTTTGTCGCAAGGTATCGTGTTTGGCGAGCGTGTCGCATGTCCGTTGCACAACTGGAGCATAGGGCTGGACTCCGGCTGTGCCGCTGCGCCGGATGAAGGTTGCACGCAGAAATTCAGCGTCAAGATAGAAAGCGGTGAAGTTTGGCTGGATACAGTGGAACTGTATGCGCCGCTCAGCGAGGCTGACGCTGCATGAGTGCATCACTGCTTACTGCTGTCCGGTTGGAACCTGCTGCATCTGCGGCTGTGTCTGCAGTTGCGTCACCTCCGACCGAAACCAAAGCCACCTGCTGTTACTGCGGGGTGGGTTGCGGTGTCCTGATCCAAAGCGACGGCGAGAAGGTGATCGCCGTGCGCGGCGATCCGGACCATCCGGCCAATTTCGGTCGTTTGTGTACCAAGGGCAGCACGCTGCATTTGATGGCGCGTCCGGCATTGCAACAGCAGTCGCGTGCGCTGTATCCGGAAATGCGGCTGGCACGTAGCGATGAGCGCGAGCGTACATCGTGGGCGACGACGATGGATTTCATCGTCAATAAATTTGCGGCAACGATACGTGATCAGGGTCCTGATAGCGTCGGCTTTTATTTGTCAGGTCAATTGCTGACCGAGGATTACTACGTATTCAACAAACTGGCGAAAGGCTTGATCGGCACCAATAACGTCGATACCAATTCGCGTTTGTGCATGTCGAGCGCAGTCGCCGGTTACAAGCAGACGCTGGGCGCCGATGCGCCGCCGCCTTGTTATGAAGATATCGACCAGGCGGAAGTTATTTTCATCGTGGGTTCAAACACTGCGTATGCGCACCCGATTCTCTATCGCCGTATCGAAGATGCGCGCAAGGCCAATCCGCAACTGAAAATCATCGTCGCCGATCCGCGCCGTACCGACACTGCACGCGAGGCAGATCTGTTCCTGCCGATTTTGCCGGGCACAGACGTTGCGCTGTTCAACGGCATGCTGCATATCTGCTTGTGGGAAGACCTGGTCGATCTTGATTACATAGCAGCGCACACCGAAGATTTTGCAGAATTGAAGCAGACAGTGCGCGAGTACACGCCGAAATTTGTTGCCGATATCTGCGGCATCAAGGAAGAAGACCTGATGCAGGCCGCGCGCATGTTCGGCAAGTCGACAGCAACGCTGTCCATGTATTGCCAGGGCTTGAATCAATCGTCATCCGGCACGGCGAAAAACGCGGCACTGATCAATCTGCATCTGGCCACGCATCAGATCGGCAAGCCTGGCGCGGGACCGTTTTCATTGACAGGCCAACCGAATGCGATGGGCGGTCGTGAAGTGGGCGGCCTTGCCACGATGTTGTCGGCACATCGTGATCTGGCAAATCCGCAACATCGCGCCGAGATCGCAAAATTATGGGGTGTGGCTGACGTGCCGGCGACGCCCGGCAAGAGTGCGGTGGAAATGTTCGAGGCAGTGCGCACGGGCGAGATCAAGATCATCTGGATCGTCTGCACCAACCCTGCGCAATCGATGCCTGAGCAAGCCATGATTCGCGAGGCCTTGCGCAATGCCGAGCTGGTCATCGTGCAGGAAGCATACAAAACGACAGCGAGTTGCGACTACGCCGACGTGTTGTTGCCGGCATCGACCTGGAGCGAAAAGGAGGGCACAGTTACCAATTCAGAGCGTCGCATCACGCGTTTCAAATCCGTGTTGCCCAAGCTGGGCGAATCCAGGCACGATTGGGAAATCGCTGTCGACTTTGCGCGCAGGCTGGAAGGTGCGCTCGGTAAGCAATCGTCCATCTTCCCGTTTGAAAGCACGGAAGAAATCTGGAACGAACATCGTGAATCGACGCGTGGCCGCGATCTGGATATCACGGGTTTGAGTTTCAAGCTGCTGGAAGAGCAGGGACCGCAACAATGGCCATTTCCTGAAGGGGCGACTACCGGCAGGAAGCGTTTGTATGAAGATGGAATATTCCCGACGCTTAGCGGCCGTGCGAAGTTCGTCAATACCGTTTATCAGCCGGTTGCCGAACCGGTCGATGCACGTTACCCCTTCCATCTGACGACCGGACGCTTGCGCGACCAGTGGCACGGCATGAGCCGCACCGGTACCGTCGCGCAACTGTTTTCACATGCATCGGAACCGTCGGTTGTGCTGTCCAAAATCGATATGGAACGTCGCCTGTTGAATGTCGGCGATCTGGTGCACGTCACCAGCAAGCGTGGTTCGCAGATTTTCCCGGTGGCGTTGGGTGACGACATGCGTGCCGGCCAGGCTTTCATCGGCATGCATTGGGGCGAAGAATACGTGTCTGGTCGCGGCCGCGATGAGGGTGGCACTTACGGTGTGAATGCGCTTACTTCACCTGCGTTTGATCCCAGCTCCAGGCAGCCGGAGTTGAAGCATGCCGCGGTCAAGATTTTGAAGGCGGAATTCCCCTGGCGGTTTATCGTGTTCGGCTGGATAGAAGAGGCGAAGCTGCTCGACTTGCAAGCGGCATTGCGTCCGATGATGCGCAAGTTCGCTTATGCGTCTTGTACATTGTTTGGTCGCGACAAAGTCGGCGTGCTGTTTCGTGCCGCGGATGACTATGCGGCACATTCTGCGCTGACCGCAGAGATAGAACAAAAATTCAGCATCGCCGGTGCGCAAGTATTGCGCTATGACGATAGCAAGCGTGGTAATTCGCGTCGCATTCTGATAGTCGATGGCAAGTTGCAGGCGGTATCACTTGCGGGTGATATTTCTGCTGAAGGCTGGTTGAAGGAGTATCTGGAAAGCGAGCAACCGGTTGCTGCATTAGGCCGCTTGTTGCTGATGCCATCGAACAAGCCGCCGCAACACTTCAAGTCGCGTGGGCGTATCGTCTGCAACTGTTTCAATGTATCCGAAACGGAAATCAACGATGTCGTGATTACGATGCCCGGCAATGCAGACGCGAGCTTGGGCGCTTTGCAGCAAAAACTGAAATGCGGCACCAACTGCGGCTCATGTGTGCCCGAACTGAAGAAAATCATTCTGCTGCAGGATGTAGTAAGGAGTGCTGCGTAGGGAACGCCATTCAGCACCCTCAAAGTACAAATGTATCTGTTCTTGTGTAGAGTAAAATGGGGTAATTTTCCTCAGGGAAACATAATCTCTTATGAGTACAGCATCAGGCATCCCGAAAGAACTTCCTGTACCTGCCAGTCTCAAACTCTCGGAATTGATTAGCGCACTCAGTCATGCGTTGGACATCACTGAAGGTCAGCCGGTCGGGCACTGCGTTCGTTGTTGCTGGATTGGTATGCATATCGGGCGAGAGATCGGTATGCAGGACGATCAGTTGTGGGAGCTGTATTACACACTGTTGCTCAAGGATTTGGGCTGCAGCAGTAATGCGGCACGTATTTGCGAGCTGTATCTCACTGACGACCTTCAATTCAAGCAGGGCTTCAAAACGGTAGGTGACAGTTTGCCGCAGGTATTGTCATTTGTGCTGAAACATACCGGACTCAAGGTCGGTTTGGCTGAGCGTTTTCGCAGTGTACTGACGATTCTGCGCGATGGCCCTGAAATTGCCCAGGAATTGATTGCAACACGATGCCAGCGGGGTGCAGAGATTGCACGCTTGCTGCGTTTTTCTGATGGCGTGGCTAGCGGCATTTACAGCCTGGATGAACATTACAATGGCAAAGGCAAGCCGGATGCCTTGTCTGGCGATGCGATTCCCTTGTATGCCCGGATTGCCTTGCTGGCCCAGGTGATTGATGTTTTTCATACGGCAGATGGCAGGCAGGCAGCATTGAATGAGGTGCGTCTGCGCGCGGGGCGCTGGTTTGATCCAGCACTGGTGCTGGCCTTCGAGAAGCTTGCGCAGGGAGATGTATTTTGGGCTGTACTGGTGTCGCCGGATATTGATCTTGCCGTTCATGCTCTGGAACCACCGGCCTATGAAGTCCTGCTGGATGATGATTATCTGGATGATATTGCGGCTGCGTTTGGACAGGTCGTCGATTCTAAAAGTCCTTATACCAGCGGGCATAGTGCACGGGTTGCCTTGTATACGGACATGATCGCTGAAGCGATGGGTTTGTCTCCCGAGCGTCGCCGCTGGCTCAAGCGAGGCGCCTTGCTGCATGATGTCGGCAAGCTGGGTGTGAGTAATAGCGTACTGGATAAGCCTGACAAGCTCGATCGTGATGAATGGGACGCAGTAAAATTGCACGCCACCTATACTGAAAATATTTTGTCGCGAATCGGTGCCTTTGCCGAGCTTGCACGTATTGCGGGCGCACATCATGAAAGGCTCGATGGTGGTGGTTACCCGCGCGGGCTCAAGGCCGATGCGATCAGTATCGAGACGCGCATCATTACCACCGCAGATATCTTCGATGCGATTACAGCCGAGCGCCCTTACCGCGGTGCGATTCCGATTCCACGCACATTGGAAATGATGGCGACAACGCAGGGCACCGCACTGGATCCGCTTTGTTTCGAGGCGCTGAAGCTGGCCTTGTCCAGACTGCCGGATTGATGTGAACTTTTGCTGAGTATAGCGTTCGTCAAGACGATATGGCGAGACGGCGTTTCTGCAATGTGCTTGATGCAGCAATGGCGGTGCTGATATGTTTGCTGCACGTCTTTGTCATGACTCAGTTTTTTAATCCTCGCGGAATGAGTATTGCGCCATATATAAATAACGCATACCGATTCCGCAGCACTTTTTATCCATGAACAATTCAATCACCAAGCCGCCATTTCCTGCTGGAAGTTTCATCAAGGAAATCGGGCGCGGCGTCAAAGGCGCGCGCAGTTTGTCGCGCGACGATGCGAATCAATTATATGCAGCCATGCTGGACGGACGCGTGTCCGACCTGGAAATGGGCGGCATCATGCTGGCGATGCGCATCAAGGGTGAGTCGGTCGATGAGATCGCCGGCTTTATCGATGCGGCGGAAGCATCGTTCGATCAATTGCCAGCGCCGCACGGCGACTATGCGCCGATTGTCATCCCGAGTTACAACGGTGCGCGCCAGATGCCCAATCTGCTGCCCTTGCTGGCCTTGCTGCTGGCACGCGAAGGTGCGCCGGTATTTATCCACGGCGTGACTCGCGACCCGGGCCGGGTGACGAGTGCGGAAATTTTGAAAGAACTCGGCTATCCGGTTTCACACAATGCGCAGCAAGTCGCCGAACAGTTTGCGCGCCGTGCGCCAGTATTGATGCCGATAGAAGACCTGGCGCCGCGCATGTCGCGTTTGCTGGCCATGCGCCGCATACTCGGCGTGCGTAACTCCACGCATACGCTGGTCAAGATCATGCAGCCGTTTGCCACCCCGGCCTTGCGCCTGACTTCTTACACACATCCTGAATACCTTGCCATGTTGACCAGCTATTTCACGACAGCTGCGCCGGCTGAGCGTGGGGATGCATTTTTGATGCGTGGCACAGAAGGCGAAACCGTTGCCAATGCCAAGCGTGCACAACAAATAAGCTGGATGCACGATGGTGAATGCACGATCCTGGTGCAAAAGCAGGAGCCGACTGACGACTTGCCACCATTGCCTGCCGAACGCGATGCCGTGACGACTGCCAGATGGATAGAAGCCGCGTTGCGTGGCGAAGAGCCTGTCCCGACATCCATTCTGGAGCAGGTGGAACAGTGTTTGCTTGTAGCTAAACATCTACAAAGTAAACATGGTGGTCAGGATGGAGCAGTTCGGTAAGGTATTTTTGGTCGGTGCAGGTCCGGGCGATCCGGATCTGCTGACAATCAAGGCGGTCAAGGCCATCGCCCGGGCGGATGTGATCCTGATCGACGATCTGGTCAATCCTGAAGTGTTGCAATATGCACAGGCAATTGCGCGCATCGTCAGTGTCGGCAAGCGCGGCGGCTGCAAACAAACTCCACAGGAATTCATCGAACGGCTGATGTTGTTCGAAGCGCAAGCCGGACAGTGCGTCGTGCGCTTGAAAGGCGGCGACCCGTTTATCTTCGGCCGTGGCGGCGAAGAGCGCGATCATTTGCAAGCTGAAGGTGTTGACGTGGAAGTGATCAACGGCATCAGCAGCGGCCTCGCTGCGCCGGCGTCGATAGGCGTTCCCCTCACGCATCGTGACTGGAGCCAGGGCGTAATCTTCATTACCGGTCACGGCAAGAACGCCGAGTCCAATCCCGACTGGTATACGCTGGCCAAGCTCAATCTGACGCTGGTGATTTATATGGGCGTCGCACGTTGCACAGAAATCCAGGCGGCCTTGCTGGAAGGCGGCAAAGCCGGCAGGACGCCGGTTGCCGTGATCCAGTCCGCAACCGGGGTGGCGCAGAGACAATTGATTACGATCTTGTCGGAATTGCCGCAAGCACTGGCGAAATCGGCTATAGGCAGCCCGGCCATCATCGTGATCGGCGATGTGGTGCGTTGCGCGACGGAATTCGCCAGGCAGTCCAACGTTCAAACCCTGCGCGATATCGTGTTGCAAAAAATGACAGCATGAGCTTTTGACATGGAATGAAAACAGCCGTGTCCTCCTGGCCGGCTACGCTTACAATCACGGCTTACTTTTTCTCGCTGGTAGTAAGTCATGACAAAACAAGTTGATGTTGTCGTAATCGGCGCCGGTGCCGCAGGCATGATGTGCGCGGCGGTCGCCGGGCAACGCGGCAAAAGCGTGGTGCTGATCGATCATGCCGCCAAGCTGGCAGAAAAAATCCGTATCTCCGGCGGTGGCCGCTGCAATTTCACGAACATTGACGCGACCCCGCAAAACTTCCTGTCGCAGAATCCGCATTTTTGCAAAAGCGCCTTGTCGCGCTATACGCCGCAGGATTTTCTCGCCTTGATGAAACGCTATCGCATTGCGTATCACGAGAAGCATAAGGGCCAGCTGTTCTGCGACGATACGGCCGAAGACATCATCAATATGCTGAAGGCCGAATGCGCACTCGGCAATGTGGCGTGGCGCATGCCATGTAATGTCAAGGCGATCAATAAAGATGGCGAGCTGTTCCGGATTGAAACGGATGCCGGCGATATTCTTGCCAACAGCGTGGTGATTGCGACCGGAGGTTTGTCGATTCCTAAAATCGGCGCCACTGATTTTGCCTATCGCATAGCCAAACAGTTCGACTTGAAAATGGTCGAGCCGCGCCCTGCGCTGGTGCCCTTGACGTTCGATGCCGAGAGTTGGCAGCCTTTTGTGGCGCTGGCCGGCATTGCCTTGCCGGTGGAAGTAGAAACCGGCAGCAAGAAGGCACGTGGCTATTTCAAGGAGGATTTACTGTTTACACATCGCGGCCTGTCCGGGCCGGCGATTCTGCAAATCTCCAGCTTCTGGCAACCGGGCGCACCGTTGATTATCAATCTGGTGCCCGAAGTCGATATTGCCGAAGCGCTGATAGAAGGCAAATCCAGCAGCAAGAAAAATCTTGGCAATCAATTGGCGCAGTGGTTGCCTTCACGCCTGGCTGACGAGTGGCTGATCGTGAACGGCTTTAAAGGCGATGCGCGCGTCGCCGACATGCAAGACAAGCAGTTGCGCCAGTTGGGTGCCTCAATCAATCGCTGGAGCATTATTCCCAATGGCTCGGAAGGCTATCGCAAGGCGGAAGTCACGCTGGGTGGCATCGATACGCGCGAGTTGTCGCAGCAGACGATGATGGTAAACAAGGTGCCGGGCTTGCATTTCATTGGAGAGTCTGTCGATGTCACTGGTTGGTTGGGCGGTTATAACTTCCAGTGGGCCTGGGCGTCCGGTGTTGCGGCTGGGCAAGCAGTTTGATGTGCGGGCACCGGCAGCGATTTGCGTGACGCTTTTTCTCTAATCTGGGCGCAGGCAAATAAAGAGTCTTCCATTTGTGGAACAAGACTGCTATACTCTTCGACTCACTACCCAACATTGGTTTACCTTTACATGACCACTATCCGCCTTAAAGAAAACGAGCCGTTCGAAGTCGCTATGCGTCGCTTCAAGCGCACCATTGAAAAAACCGGTTTGCTGACCGATTTGCGCGCGCGCGAGTTTTACGAGAAGCCAACTGCTGAGCGTAAGCGCAAGCTCGCTGCTGCCGTGAAACGCCATTACAAGCGTATCCGCAGCCAGCAACTGCCTAAAAAGCTGTACTAATTTCTGCAAGCTGTGCGCCACATTGTGCGTGCAGTTCAAGAAATTGGTTGCAAACCCGCTCCGGTGTTGGTCCGCAGCGGGTTTTGGCGTTTTAATGTTTCCATTATTTATCAGATAGCGGAGTGCGTATGAGCCTGAAAGAACAGATCACCGAAGACATGAAATCGGCCATGCGCGCCAAAGAGGCTGGCAAACTCGGTACGATTCGCCTGATTACCTCTGCGATCAAGCAAAAAGAAGTCGATGAGCGCATCGAGCTGAGCGATACGCAAGTGCTGGCAATCATTGAAAAAATGATCAAGCAGCGCAAGGATTCGATTTCGCAATTCCAGGCTGGCGGACGTCAGGATCTGGTCGATATCGAAGAGGCTGAACTCTCTGTCTTGACGACTTATATGCCTAGCGCACTGTCCGATGCTGAAGTGCAGGGTGAAGTCGCCGCTGCCGTGGCTGCATCCGGTGCTGCTGGCCCACAGGATATGGGCAAAGTGATGGCAATCTTGAAGGCGAAGCTCGCCGGCCGTGCCGATATGACGGCTGTATCCGGCCTGGTTAAAGCTGCATTGACCAAAGGCTAAGTGCCTTTTTGTCGCCCATATTCAAACTCGCGATTAACTTGATACCGGCGTGATTCCACAGTCGTTTATCCAGGATCTGCTCAACCGCGTCGATATCGTCGATGTGGTGGGCCGTTACGTGCAGTTGAAAAAGGGTGGCGCTAATTTCATGGGCTTGTGCCCGTTTCACAACGAAAAATCCCCCAGTTTTACGGTCAGTCCGACCAAGCAGTTTTATCATTGCTTTGGCTGTGGAGCGCATGGCACGGCGATCGGATTTCTGATCGAATATTCCGGCATGGGTTTCGTCGAGGCGGTCAAGGATCTGGCACAAAACGTTGGCATGCTCGTGCCGGAAGCTGAAGACCGTTTGCCGCCCGCACAGCGTGCCGAGCAGCAGGCGAAGAGTATGGCATTGTCGGAAGCGATGAATCGCGCATGCGATTTTTATCGCCAGCAATTGCGGCATGCCGAGGGTGCAAAAAATTATTTGATTGGGCGTGGCCTGACAGGTGAGGTCGCGGCGCGTTATGGCATGGGCTATGCACCTGACGGCTGGGATGGTTTGCGCGCAGTGTTCCCCGATTACGAGCTGGATGCGCTGGTTGAATGCGGTCTGGTGATCGACAAGGCGGAAGAAGAGGGCGCAGATCATCGTCAGCGCAAACGTTACGACCGATTCCGTGACCGCATCATGTTCCCGATCCGTAATTCCAAGGGCCAGGTCATCGGTTTTGGTGGTCGCGTGATGGGCGACGGTGAGCCCAAATACTTGAATTCGCCGGAAACGCCCTTATTTCAGAAAGGTAGCGAACTGTATGGCTTGTTTGAAGCGCGGCAGGCGATACGCGAGGCAGGTTACGCCTTGGTAACAGAAGGTTATATGGATGTGGTCGCGCTGGCGCAACTTGGTTTTCCGCAAGCGGTGGCCACGCTGGGAACCGCCTGTACATCGATACACGTGCAAAAGCTGCTGCGCCAAACCGATCAGGTGATTTTCAGTTTCGACGGCGACAAGGCTGGTCGACGAGCGGCCCGCCGTGCGCTGGAAGCCAGTTTGCCGTATGCCGGCGACAACAAGGTAATCAAATTCCTGTTCCTGCCTAGCGAGCATGACCCGGATAGTTATATCCGCGCAATGGGCGCGGAATCGTTCGAAAAGCAGGTGCAGGATGCAATGCCCTTGTCGCAATTCCTGTTGAAGGAAGCAGTAGGCGATAACGATCTCGGCACGCCGGAAGGCAGAGCGCGTACGCAATTCGATGCCAAGCCCTTGTTGCAGGCATTGCCGCCATCGTCATTGCGTTTGCAGATCGTGCGTGGCCTGGCGCAGATTACGGAAAGTACGCCGGCAGAAATTGAAGCGCTGTTTGAGTTGGTGCAACCGATTTCACGCGTGCGGGCTGCCCCTCCCAAAGGCAAGCGTACGGCGCCGGTCGGACTGGAGCGCCAGATCATGCGCCTGCTGGTGGAGCATCCGGTTCTGGCAGCAGAACTCGATCAGGCTGCGCTGGATGTGGCGGCGCACTTTGCGCCCGAGAGAGCCGATATGCTGGTGCAACTGGTAACCATGAGTCGCGAAATGGGCGTGCATGCGAATTTTGCAACGCTGGCTGAATTGTTACGTTCCAGCGGTTCGGATTTCGATACTCTGGTTGCGGAGATCGCGGCAGAATCCGAATCGGATGTCGATGCCGCGCGTCTGGAACTGGCCGGTGCGATCCGTCAGACCAAAATGAAGATGCTGGCGACGGAAATGGAAACGCTGATCGCTAGCGGTTTGAGCGGCGAACAGGCTCAGGCGCGCTATCGCGAATTGACCTTGCAGCAGGAGCAATTGCGACGTCAGGCGCAGGCGGAAATGGCGCAAAGAGGCTGATTTTGCTCTTGCGTAGGAAGGGAGTGCTCCCCCATATGCTATAATTAAAGGCTTTCGATTCAACGCCTTAGAGTTGTAGGTAATGTAGTGATCGAAAAGAAAATCAATTAACTTGCGCGGGCGGAAGCCGGAAGTGAATGCGCACATCTGCTCATTGAGCGCGGCTTCAGCTGCGTTTCAGAGCATAACCCAGTTGGTAGTTGATCCAATGGCGAATGCAATGAAGAAACCCGCGAAAAATCAGATACTTGCTGCGAGTAAAGCCGAAACGGCTGCGGCAAAATCGACTAAACCTGTGGCAAAAAAAGTGGCCAGCCAGTCTGCTGGCAAAGCTGTATCGTCCTCCAATGTAAAGGCAGTAAAGTCGCCAACCAAGGCACCAACGAAAACCGCTACCCTGGTAGCGAAATCTGCGGCGGCCAAACCTTCATCCAAAGTTGCTGCAAAGCCGGTATCAGTGCAATCGAAAGCCCCTGTGACAAATAAGAAATCTGAAGTGAAGTCCACTAGCAAATCAGCTAAAGTCGAACCAAAAGTCGAGTCGCGTCCTGGCGTCAATGTCATGATCACACCGACCGTCAGTCAAACTACTGATGCGGCCACACTAGCTGCAATTGATACGTCCGGCTATATCCTGCCGTCGATCAAGGTACCTGGTCGTCGCGGTCGCAAGCCAAAAGAATTCCAGCCGGAGAACGACGAAGTTGCAGCATTGAATGCCGTCGAACGTGCAGAATTGAAAGCTGTCGACAAGGCCAAGGCCAAAGACCGCAAAGCCAAAGAAAAAGCATTGCTGAAAGATGCGTTCTCGAACGACACCGAAGCCAGCGAAGAAGAACTTGAAGCCCGCCGTCAAAAGCTGAAAACGCTGATCAAGTTCGGCAAGGAACGCGGCTTCCTCACGTACGCAGAAATCAACGATCATCTGCCGGAAAACATCATCGATCCGGAAGCGATCGAAGGCATCATCGGTACCTTCAATGACATGGGTATCGCTGTCTACGAACAGGCGCCTGATGCGGAAACGCTGCTCCTGTCGGACAACGTCGCAACCGTTGCCAGCGACGATGAAGCCGAAGCTGCGGCTGAAGCTGCGCTGTCAACCGTCGATTCCGATTTCGGCCGCACCACCGATCCGGTACGTATGTACATGCGCGAAATGGGTTCGGTTGAGCTGCTGACACGCGAAGGCGAAATCGATATTGCGAAGCGTATCGAAGACGGCCTGCGCGACATGATTCAGGCCATCTCGGCGTGCCCGACCACGATTGCTGAAATCATGGCTGCTGCCGAACGCATTTCCAAAGATGAAGCCAAGATTGACGAAATCGTTGATGGCCTGGTCGACATGAATGCATCCGAGCCGGTCATTGCGCCACCTGCACCTGCCGCTGCTTCCGATGAGGAAGAAGAGGAAGAGGAAGAGGAAGAAGCCGAGGAAGAAGAAGAAACGCCAGCTGCTTCGGGCGCGGCCGGCTTCTCCTCCGAGCAACTGGAACAACTGAAGCGTGATTCGCTCGCCAAGTTCTCAACGATCGCCATGCAATTCGACAAGATGCGCAAGGCTTTCGAGAAGGAAGGCTACAACTCCAAGCCTTACGTGAAGGCGCAGGAAATTATTTCCAACGAGTTGCTGGGCATACGTTTTACCGCCAAGGTTGTCGAAAAACTGTGCGATACCTTGCGTGGCCAGGTAGATGAAGTGCGCCAAATCGAAAAACAGATTCTAGACATTGCCGTGAATCGTTGTGAAATGCCTCGCAATCATTTCATCAAGGTTTTTCCGGGCAATGAAACCAATCTGGATTGGGTTGATGGCGAGGTCGAAGGCAATCATCCGTACAGCATCGTACTTGCGCGTAACGTGCCGGCCGTCAAAGAGCTGCAGCAAAAACTAATCGATTTGCAGGCACGAGTCGTATTGCCATTGCCAGATTTGCGTGCGATTAACCGCAAGATGGCTGCCGGCGAAATGAAGGCACGCAAAGCGAAACGCGAAATGACCGAGGCTAACCTGCGTCTGGTGATTTCGATCGCGAAAAAATACACCAACCGCGGTTTGCAATTCCTGGATCTGATCCAGGAGGGCAATATCGGTTTGATGAAGGCAGTCGACAAGTTTGAATACCGTCGCGGCTTTAAATTCTCGACCTACGCAACATGGTGGATTCGCCAGGCCATTACTCGTTCGATCGCCGATCAGGCGCGCACCATCCGTATTCCTGTGCACATGATCGAAACGATCAACAAGATGAATCGCATCTCGCGTCAGATCTTGCAGGAAACCGGTGCAGAACCGGATCCGGCAACCTTGGCGATCAAGATGGAAATGCCGGAAGACAAAATCCGCAAGATCATGAAGATCGCGAAAGAACCGATTTCGATGGAAACACCGATCGGCGACGACGACGATTCGCATCTGGGCGATTTCATCGAAGACAACAACACATTGGCGCCAGCCGATGCAGCGTTGCACGCTTCGATGCGCGGCGTGGTCAAGGATGTACTCGATTCTCTGACGCCACGCGAAGCCAAGGTATTGCGCATGCGTTTCGGTATTGAAATGTCGACCGACCACACGCTGGAAGAAGTTGGCAAACAGTTCGACGTAACACGCGAACGCATTCGCCAAATTGAAGCAAAAGCATTGCGGAAATTGCGTCATCCTTCACGTTCGGATAAACTGAAGAGCTTCCTGGAAGGTAATTAATTTCTGATCAGGTTACGGGCCTCTAGCTCATGCTTGGTTAGAGCAGCGGACTCATAATCCGTTGGTGCCGTGTTCGACTCACGGGAGGCCCACCATATAAAACAAGGGGTTACGATGATTCGTAACCCCTTTTTTCATTTGAGTATCAACGGAAAAAAGGGGCGTTACTCAGCAACACAGCCCCTTTTTGTTCCGTTGTCGTTGTCGTCTGGGGTCGCTGGCGCGATCTCCAGACGACAGGCGGATATGGAAGATCGTAACGTGAGAATTAAATCTTAATAATTGTATTTTTTTGAAAGCAGCATGTGTGTTTTGATGTTTATGTTTATTTTTATGTATTTGTAGCTCCCCGTGTTACTTCAACGCGGAGGTAAGACCGATCCTCTCAATCGGGCGACCGTAAGGCGTCATCAACACGATTCTTCAACTCCGAACCATGGTAGCGCGTCAAATCGCTCGCAACGCAACTCCGTACCAACTTCTCAGAGGCACTGCTCAAATAGGGTCTGAGTTCGCCTAGCATCGGGCTGGTAGCGATCAGTACTAGCGCATTGCAGCGTTGCCCGGCTACCCCTGCGTTGATGTAATCCGCAAGTTGTCGGGCAAAGCCGGCACGCTCTTTCGCGTGGGCTTCGGTATGTGGTTCAAACTGCGTGCCAGCATGTCCGGTGCGACCGTGTCCCTTGCCCGCAGCGCCTGTCAGGTCGCCCCCATTGGCCTTGCTGGTGAGACTGGTGTGGGGATGAATAAAGTCGACTAGCTCGATGAGTGACTGATCCTTGGCATGACGCTCGAAGCAACGTGCACGCTCGGCGTTTGCTATTAAAATCCAAGTCTTTTCCATGATGCTCCTTTCGTTGCGAGAAGTAGCTCCGGTGGTTTGAACAACTTTCCCTCGAATTTTAGGTGTACTCCAGACGGATTGCGGAAGATGCAGAGTTGTCCGCGGAAGCGGTGGTCGCTTACGACGAACAGAGCGACGCGGTGGATAACTCGGGGTGCATCGGTAATCTCATTGTATGCAGCCTCGGCTAGCCATTGATCTACTTTATTTAATATACTCCAAAATTCAGTGCTCAGATTCACAAGTTCGGGAAGTCAAAAAACGTGACAATTCTGGCGATGTTTGACGAGCGGCAGCGAGTGGGGCGAGCAATAAAATTTTTAAAATCAATGGATCCTGCTAACTCAGCATCCGTGGGTGCCATGTTCGACTTACGGGAGGCTCGCCATTAAAATCAAGGGGTTACGAGAAATCGTAGCCCTTTTGTCATTTCCGGATGTGACAGATGCCCGCTTTCCCGGCATTCAGCCGCCATGCTGTTTTATGAGAATGTTTATCCAGGGTATTTTTCTAACAAATCGGGTTAATATCATCCACTCGATGAAGCTGTCGAAATAGACAAACCTGCAACGTCAATTAATCAGCCAGTATCAATTGAATGACCGGACAACAATAACGCGAGCACGCATATGTTGAAACAAATCAATGTGGAACAGCTCCGTGTTGGCATGTTTATTCAAAAGTTCTGCAGTACCTGGGATGAATCGCCGTTTTGGCGGACTTCGCTATTGCTCGACAATCTCAAGGATTTGCACGCGATTCAAGCCAGTGATGTGGCCCAAGTGTGGATCGATACTTCCAAAGGGCTGGATGTCAAAAAGCCTGTCGTTGAAAATGAAGTCGCGACACAAATAATTGCACCCCCTCCATTGATAGTGCCGCGTCGTGCATCCTTCGACGACGAGATGGCACGCGCCAAAAAAATATGCGCTGATGGCAAGGTCGCCGTCACCACGATGTTTCAGGAAGCCAGGATGGGCAAGGCCTTGAACACGGTGCGGGCGCATTCACTGGTAGAAGAAATTTCCTCCTCAGTCATGCGCAATCCCGATGCGCTCATCAGTCTCGCTCGGTTAAAAAACAAGGATGACTACACCTACATGCATTCAGTCGCGGTGTGCGCACTGATGATTGCACTCGCCAGGAAAATGAAACTGGACGACGGGCAGATCAGAGATGCGGGGCTGGCGGGACTGCTGCACGATGTCGGCAAAATGATGGTTTCGCAGTCGATACTGGATAAGCCGGGCCAGTTGACCGACGAGGAGTTTGTCGTAGTCAAGGAGCATCCGGTCGAAGGACACAAAATTCTGTCTGTGTCACCTGATGTCAGTGAAGCGGCTCTCGATGTGTGTTTGCACCACCACGAACGTTTCGACGGTACAGGTTATCCGCATCGCCTGGCAGGCGAAAACATCAGCCTGTTCGCGCGCATGGGCGCTGTCTGTGATGTGTACGATGCCATCACATCGAACCGCGCCTATAAAGCCGGTTGGGAGCCGTCAGAATCCTTGCGACGCATGGCAGAGTGGAAAGGCCATTTTGATCCCGCTGTTTTCCAGGCATTTGTGAAATGCATAGGCATTTATCCCACTGGCGCATTGGTCAGACTGAAGACAGGGCGCATAGGTGTGGTGGTGGAGCAGTCTGAAAATTCCTTGTTAACTCCCAAGGTCAAAATTTTCTTTTCGGTCAAATCGAATGCATACATTCCTCCCGAGCTTGTCGATCTGGCGAAACTGGAGGGCTACGATAAAATCATCGGCCTGGAAGATGCCCAAAAACTGGGACTCAAAAATGTCCATGTGATCTGGGAAGGAGTGACATAGCTTTAAAATCGCTCGTGTTTTTTGCGCTCGTATTGAGCTGACCAGACCATGGGCCTTGATCCATAAGCCATGCCGGCTTATGAGGCGGGATGGCATGCTGCAAGCAGTCGTCTGCAGACGGAGCCGGCGTCCTGCTACAAGGGAAAAGGGCTTGCGTTTGTGACGCAAGCCCTTTTCTTTGTGCACAGCCATAGTTCACTCCAATACATGGAATTGAACGTTCGTTGATAACGTCAGCTGTATGACTCAAACATTGTCAGATCCGCTCTCGCCGATAACCGCCTGGTATGCCCTCCTTGGACAACACCCATTGCCACAACTGAATATCGCGTGCGCGGAAGGCGCCGGCGCAAGACAGCAGGTAATAACGCCACATGCGATAAAAGCGTACGCCTAATTGATTTTCAAAACGCGGCCATGCCGCATCAAAATTCCTGAACCAGGCCATCAGCGTCTTGTCGTAATCGGAACCGAAGTTGTGCATGTCTTCAATGACGAATAAATTGTCTGCGGCGTCGCCGATCTGTCCTGCCGAGGGGAGGTCGCCGTTGGGGAAAATGTATTTGTCTATCCATGGATCGGGCGCGGATTTGCGCATGTTTTTGCCTATGGTGTGGAGCAGGAACACGCCATTCTTTTTCAGACATTGATGCGCGACTTTCATGTAGGTCCGGTAATTCTTGCGACCTACATGTTCAAACATGCCGATGCTGGCGATTGCATCGAACTCTTCATTCAGTTCACGGTAATCCTGCAGGCGGAATTCCAGCGGCAGATGGGCGTAGCGTTGCTGTGCCCATGCAACCTGCTCCTTTGAAATACTCACGCCTACGCATTCCACGCCATAGTTTTCAGCGGCGTAAGCCATGAAACTGCCCCAGCCGCAACCAATGTCCAGTACACGCATGCCGGGTTTGAGGCGCAGCTTGCGGCATACCAGCTCCAGTTTTGCTTGCTGCGCCTGTTCCAGATTGGTGGCATTTTCCCAGTAGCCGCAGGTATATGTCATGCGGGGATCGAGCATTGCGGCATAAAAATCATTGCCCAGGTCATAGTGCACTTCGCCTACCTGTCTGGCGCGTTTCATGTCTTGCCGGTTCAGCAGTTTTGCGGACAGTGCATGCCCCAGCAGGCGTAGCGGTTGAATCTGATCAGTCAGTCTGGTGCCTAAAAGGCGCGCAAAGAATTCATCCAATTCTTCTGCATCCCATGCGCCATCCATATATGCTTCACCTAATCCGAGGTTGCCCTGCGAAAACGCACGTTCTGGAACGCCGGCTGATTTGAGTTGCATGTCCCACGGGCTGGAGCCGTTGATCTGGATGGACGCCTTGCCCAGGAGTTCTACCGTTGCGCGATGCAGGCGAGAATTCTTGGGGATGAACGGCGTTGTGCCCTGAGGTAAGAATTGAGCGGACATTCAGGAAACTCCTTTCGATTTGAGGACCAAAGGTTGTTGTGCTAATACAATTTTTGCTATGCAGTGCCGTGCAGATTATTCGATCGCGCGGATGTCTTGGCGTTAAAATATGCACAGATTATGCATATTTATGATGCGATGTAAAAATGAAATTTCCCCGCATTTATTATCAAGAACGCTGCACTAAAGGCTGAACATGGATATTGAACTCGCCCGAACCTTTCTTTATATCGTACGCTCAGGCAGTTTTATTGCCGCCGCGACACGCCTTCACGTTACGCAAACAACCGTAACGGCAAGGGTGCAAAATCTGGAGTCGCAATTGGGTTGTTCACTGTTTGTGCGTAATCGCGCCGGTGCACGTTTAACCGACGATGGCGAGCGTTTCGTGCGATATGCCAGCCAGTTGGTGCAAACCTGGGATGCGGCGCGGCGTGATTTACCTTTGCCGGACGGTTATGGCGATTCGCTTGCGCTGGGTAGCGAGGTGAGCTTGTGCAATCCATTGATGCTGCAATGGACGATGCAACTCCGACGTGCCTTGCCTTCGCACGCCATCCGTGTAGAGGTTGGCGATGGCAGCAGCTTGCAGTCCAAACTGGAACATGGCTTGCTGGATGCCGCACTGGTTTATCGGCCGGTATATTGGACCGGCATGCAGGTAGAGCAGCTGCTGGAAGAAAAACTGGTACAGATAGCGTCGACTAAAAATCCTGAGCCTTATGTGTATGTCGATTGGGGGCTGGATTTCAGAAAGCAGCATGACGCTGCCCTGCCGGACAAGGCAAAAAATGTTCTGTCTTTCAACCTGGGGCCGTTGGCTTTGCAATACATCTTGCAATGTGGTGGCAGCGGCTATTTCCGCACGCGCGTTGTACGGCGCGCACTGGCCATGGGTCTGCTGGAAAAAGTGAAAAGCACGCCCGAATTTTCGTATCCGGTTTATCTGGTTTATTCGCGTGAAAAAGAATCCGAAGTGATGCAAAAAGCCTTTGAGCTTTTACGCGTCGTGGCGACGGAAGAAGTGGATTGGTCCGAGCATTGGGAGTTCACGCCGTGATGTTTGTACGGCAACTATAATTCCGACGAAGCAAGCAAGAGAGTCTAGTCATTCTGGACAATTGATTTTTCATAAAATTTGATCTAGCGCAATACTTTGATTTCCCAGTGGCAATATGATGTATATGGCATCATATATACGGCAGCTGTCGCAAGGCTGCTCTTTACACTACAAGCAGGGGACATCAGATGCGCACCAATTTACCGGTTACGAATGCCGAATTCATCTTGAGGGATGAGATGTCTTTGGTATCCAAAACCGATACCAAAGGCCGGATTTCCTATGTGAATCCGGCCTTTATCGAGGCCAGCGGTTTTACGGAAGAAGAGCTGCTCGGCAAGCCGCACAATCTGATTCGCCATCCCGACATGCCTGAACAGGCATTTGGAGATATGTGGCAGACCTTGCAGCAGGGTTTGCCGTGGACTGGCATGGTCAAGAACAGGCGTAAAAACGGGGATTTTTACTGGGTCAACGCGAATGTCACGCCAGTACGGGAAGAGCAGAAAATCGTTGCGTACATGTCGGTGCGCAGCAAACCGAGTCGGGAGCAGGTAGACGCCACGGCAAAAATTTACGCACGTTTCAAGGCCGGTACGGCCAAGGGCTTGATGATCAAGCGTGGCGAAGTCGTGGCGTCGGGATTATTCGGCAAGCTGGCATCGTTGAAAAATATCGGCTTGGGCGCGCGCATAGGCATCAGCATGAGCGCACTGATTGCGCTGATTATGACGCTGGGATTTGCCGCTGCCACGGCAGTTGAAAATGCCGCCTGGTCCTACTGGTACGGTGCGGCAACGATAGTCGGCGCCGTGATTGTCATCCTTACCTGGGCGGGCTTGTATTTCTCCATCATGCGGCCGTTGGACAGGCTGATCAGCAAGACGCGTGTGATTGCCGGCGGTGATTTCACTGCGAATTTCGATGTTGATCGCCATGATGACATGGGGCAATTGCAGCAGGCTCTGCAGCAGATGAATGTGAATCTGCGTTCCGTGATGGGCGATATCCGTCAGAACGTCGATTCGATCACGATTGCAACGCACGAAATTGCCGAAGGCAATATGGATTTGTCGCGCCGCACCGAAGCGCAGGCTTCCAGCCTGGAAGAAACCGCGTCCAGCATGCAGCAATTCGCTTCCACCGTTAAGCAGAATGCAGACAATGCGCAGCAGGCGAATCGTCTGGTGCTGTCGGCATCCGAGGTGGCCGGCAAAGGAGGGGCGGTGGTGGAAAAAGTGGGGGCGACGATGAATGAAATCAGCGCCTCTGCCAAACGGATAGTCGACATCATCAGTTTGATCGACGGTATTGCATTTCAGACGAATATTCTGGCATTGAATGCTGCCGTGGAAGCGGCGCGTGCCGGCGAACAGGGCAAGGGTTTTGCAGTGGTGGCGGGAGAAGTGCGTAGCCTGGCGCAGCGCTCTGCCAACGCAGCCAGGGAAATCAAGCATTTGATCGACGACTCGGTGGACAAGGTGGGAGTCGGCAATCGTCTGGTCGGCGATGCGATGGCAACCATGGAAGGCATAGTCAATTCAGTGAAAAGCGTGACCGACATCATGAATGAAATCACGCAGGCGAGCCGAGAGCAGAGTGACGGGATCGAGCAAGTCAATCTGGCCATTTCGCACATGGATCAGGTGACGCAGCAAAATGCCGCGCTGGTTGAGGAAGCAGCCGCTGCAGCTGCGAGTCTGAAAGAGCAGACCGAGCATTTATCGCAATCGATTTCGATTTTTAAAACTACCGGTGGTGCAACCATGGTGCCGGGCGTAGTCCGCAAGCAGCCCGGTTCATCCGCACAACTGGCCATCGGACATAGAGCAATGGCATCGATGTCGTGATGAGTCATTAATGCGGGCATGTGCTGCAATATCGTCATTCTGCAGCACATGCGCGTAAACGTGGGCCTTCCTCCTTTTAGCCGCTTCGGCTGCCTGCTGTACCCTGCGGCAGCGTTCATCCAGCCAGTCTTGACATTTATTTACTACAACTCATTGATAAATCACGTGTTTCTGCCTTACGGCGTATAATGCATCTGGTTTTGTCAAGGCAGTGACGGTAGTCGAGAAGGTCCAGAATTCCACAGCGCTTCGCGCCTGCTCATTTCAGCCTTGTTTCATCAAGTAATCATTCAATTATCGAAAGAGTCAGGTCTTTTCCGGATTGGTCACGGGTTTGCATTATTTGCATGCTCTAATTGCGTTAACGTCCCAGGAACCTGCTGCATAAAATGTCTGACAATCAGTCTGCTTTGCCTACCGAAACGCCCATCGTGATCCCTGATGTTGCGCCTGCCATTCGTTTTCAGGATTTCGGCCTTGCGCCGGAAATTCTCAAGGCGCTGAACGATCAGGGGTATGTCCACCCGACGCCTATCCAGGCCGAGGCGATCCCGGTTGTGCTGAAAGGCATGGACGTTATGGGGGCTGCGCAAACCGGTACCGGTAAAACCGCGGGTTTCTCATTACCTATCATCCAGTTGCTGATGGCGCATGCCAATTCCAGTGCCTCGCCTGCACGTCATCCAGTGCGCGCATTGATTTTGACGCCGACGCGCGAGCTGGCCGATCAGGTTGCCGCCAACGTCAAAGCCTATTCGCGTCACACGCCTTTGCGCTCGCTGGTTGTCTTCGGCGGTATGGATATGACGCCGCAAACTGCTGCCTTGCGCGGCGGGGTCGAAATCGTTATTGCGACGCCGGGTCGCCTGCTCGATCACGTACAGCAAAAAACCATCAACCTGTCGCAAACGCAAATCCTGGTCATGGATGAAGCGGATCGCATGCTGGACATGGGTTTCCTGCCCGATCTGCAGCGCATTATCAATCTGTTGCCAAAACAGCGGCAGAATCTGATGTTCTCGGCAACTTTTTCGCCGGAGATCAAGAAACTTGCAGCAACTTTCCTGAAAGATCCGGTCACGATCGAAGTCGCGCGCAGCAATGCGACGGCAGAAAACGTCACGCAGATCATCTACAAAGTGGAAGAAGAAGCCAAGCGCGACGCGGTGTCCTTCATCATCCGCGAGCGCGGTCTGAAGCAGGTCATCGTGTTCTCGAATACAAAAATCGGCGCATCGCGTCTGGCGCGCCAACTAGAAAGCGAAGGCGTCAAGGCTTCCGCGATTCATGGTGACAAATCGCAGTCGGAACGCATGCAGGCGCTGGAGCAATTCAAAAACGGCACGATAGAAGTGCTGGTGGCGACCGACGTCGCCGCACGCGGTCTCGATATTGCCGAACTGCCTTGCGTGATCAACTTCGACTTGCCGTATAACGCGGAAGATTATGTGCATCGTATCGGCCGTACCGGCCGCGCAGGTGCATCGGGCGATGCGATTTCACTGTTCTCGGACAAGGATGCGCGTTTGCTGGTTGATATCGAGAAGATGATCAAGCACAAGTTTGTGCCGGCCGAGCTGATCGGGTTCACACCTTCCTCCGGACGTACTGCTGAACGCAGTCACGACCGCCGCGCACACGAGCGCAGTCCGCGCAAAGATGAGTCTGCCCCGCGCCCGTCGCGTGCACCGGAACGCAGTCCCGGCGCAGCATCGAATGGCAGCCGCAGTGCGTATGCTGCCGCGCCACGCAAGGAAAAAATCGACCCGTTCTTTACCAGGCCGTATGAGCCGGCGCCATCGACGATGGTCAGTGACAACAAGCTGGCGGATCAGGTGCCAGCCAAACCGCAGAAACACAAGATGGCGGCTTTGCTGGGCGGCGCGCCCAAGCGTTGAGTTTCAGCAGTACATCAAAAAAGGACGCTCAGGCGTCCTTTTTTATTGCGCGCCAAATCGATGTGCCCATTCGGCAATTGCGCCTTGCCAGAATGATTCTATCGAATTGGCACGACCCGACTGCAATTCCAGAAAGCGTGCTGCATGCAGTAATTCATTTAATGGGTGCGCCAGATCGAGGGCCTGCGCGCCGGTTTGTTTCGACAGTTTTTCTCCGACCTCGTTGAGGACGACCGGCACGTGCATATAAGAGGGCGTAGCTAATCCGAGCATGTGCTGCAGATAGATTTGTCTTGCAGTCGATTCCAGCAAATCTGTGCCACGCACAATGTGGGTGACGCCTTGCTCTGCATCATCGACGACTACCGCCAGTTGATAGGCCCAGTATCCATCGGCGCGTTTTAACACGAAGTCGCCGACTTCAGTCGCCAGATGTTGCGTCTGCGGGCCTAGCCAGCGGTCGTTGAAGGTGATGGATTCATCTTCCTGGCCGATGTCTGGTACGCGCACGCGCAAGGTGCGTGACACTTTTCCTGCATTCAAACCATCGCGGCAGGTACCCGGATAAATCGCCGCGCCATCGGGCGCGATGCCGAGTCGGGAGTCGCTAATTTCCTTGCGTGTGCAACCGCATGGGTAGACGTGTCCGGCCAGCCTGTCGAATGCGGCTTGATACACATCCTTGCGCTGACTTTGTACCAGCACTTCGCCATCGTGCTGCATGCCGAAAATGGCCAGTGCCTGCATGATGGCTGCGATCGCGCCGGGGACGGTACGTGTTTCGTCTATGTCTTCTATGCGCAGCAGCCACAGCCCCCGATGTGCCTTGGCATCCAGATAGCTGGCCATCGCTGCGACCAGCGAGCCGGCATGCAGGGGGCCGCTGGGTGAAGGGGCAAAGCGCCCTGTGTAAGGGTTGATCGGATTGCTCATATTCATTTGGCCAGCAACATGTCTTGCACGGCGGGATCGGCCAGTTTGGCCAGAAACCATTTTAGGCATTTGCCGCGCCCATCGGTACGCCATGCATATTGCGGTATGCCGGCAGGTTTGTTTTCGCTGGTCTGTTTTTCGATCAATGCGCCGGACGCCAGATACGGCGCAGCCCATTTGCGCGGCAGATAGCCGCAACCCAGTCCCGCCAGTTGGGCCGCCAGTTTGTCATGCACGGTCGGCACTGTCAGCGTTGCCTGCCCGGTCAGCAATCCTGCGGTGATGCTGGGCAGCATGCGACCGCTGTCGCCGGTCACCACTGCGCGATAGCGCTGTATATCTGTGACTGAAAGCGGTTCCTCCATTGTCGCCAGCGGGTGATGGAGAGCGACCGCAAATACCCACTCAAGATTGCCCAGAGGCTTGACGCGAAAACCGCCTGAGCCGCGTATCAGATCCGGCCCTTCGTAAGCCACGCCAATTGCCAGGTCAGCATCGCCGCTGATCAATCTTTCCCAGGTGCCGGATAATACTTCGGTGGAAAAACGAAGGCGCGTACCGGAATCCTGCAAGTCGAATTCCCGGATCAGCGGCAGCATTTTTTCAAATGGAATAATGGCGTCGAGCACGATACGCAATTCGACTTCCCAGCCGGTCGCCGTCCGTTTGACGCGCTGCTCCAGTTCGGCAGCCGCGCGCAGCAGATGACGGCCTTCGGTCAGCAATTCCTGCCCGGCCGGCGTCAGCTTGGCACGATGGCCGCGGCGATCAAACAGCAATACATCGAGGTCTTCCTCCAGCTTGCGCACACTATAGGTCAACGCAGAGGGGACGCGATCGAGAGCGACTGCCGCCGCGCCGAAGCTGCCTTTACGGTCTATTGTGTCGAGAATACGGATTGCTTCCAGCGTCAGATTCATGGCCGAATCCAATAGTCAAAATATTTGTATAACTTGTACGTAATTATGGCCTTATTTAATGATTTTTTGGAGGCTATAGTTATACAAAGTTGAACAATAAAATTCACCGAAAGGAAGACATCATGCTTGAAATTAGAAAAAGTGAAGATCGCGGTCATGCAAACCATAGCTGGCTGGATTCTTATCACAGCTTCTCGTTTGCCGAATACTATGATGAAAAGCACATGGGTTTCGGCCCTTTGCGGGTGATCAATGAAGATCGTGTTCATGCCGGTGGCGGCTTCGGCACCCACGGCCATCGCGACATGGAAATCATCAGCTATGTGCTGGAAGGCGAGCTGGCGCATAAAGACAGCATGGGCACCGGCAGCGTGATTCGTCCCGGTGATGTGCAAAGAATGAGTGCGGGCACTGGCGTGCGCCATTCGGAATTCAATCATGCGAAAGATCAGACCACGCATTTCCTGCAAATCTGGATCCAGCCGAACGTGAATGGCATCCCACCCAGCTATGAAGAGAAAAATTTTTCGGCGGAAGAAAAACGCGGTCGCTTGCGCCTGATTGCCAGCTCGGATGGTGCAGATGGTTCCGTGCTGATTCATCAGGATGCAAAACTGTATGCCGGTTTGTTTGATGGTGCTGAAACAGCATCTCTGCCGATTGCTGTTGGCCGTCTGGCCTATGTACACGTTGCACGGGGTGCGGTGACAGTGAATGGTGTTGAGCTGAAAACTGGTGATGCCGTGAAATTATCGGATGTCACGACTGTCGATATCAGTGATGGTCAGCAGGCAGAAGTGCTGGTGTTTGATCTGGTTCGTTAGGCTTATTTTTGAATGCTCAGTTGCCGGGCTACCCCCGGCAACCCAAGCAACAACGAAGCACCTGCCACATCAGCAACAGAAAGATGTCATTAAAAAAGCGCGCCATCCAAAAGATGCCGCGCTTTTTATTTAACTCAAGCAACTAAAAACTACGCTTCAATATCCAATGGCGCAAAGGATTTCACCAAGTCATCCAGCTGCTTCAACTGCGCCAAAAACGGCTCAAGTTTATCCAATGGTAAAGCACTAGGTCCATCGCATTTCGCAGACTTCGGATCCGGATGTGCTTCCAGGAACAAGCCGGCGAGACCCACGCTCATGCCCGCACGCGCCAGATCGGCTACCTGTTCGCGGCGACCGCCGGAGGCGGCGCCGCCCGGATCGCGCTGCTGCAATGCATGCGTCACGTCAAAAATAATCGGCAGGTTATTGCACACTTTTTTCATCACGCCGAAACCCAGCATGTCCACGACCAGATTGTCGTAGCCGAAGCAGGTACCGCGGTCGCATAGAATCAATTGTTCGTTGCCGGCTTCCTTGAATTTTTCAACGATATTCATCATTTGCGACGGACTCAAGAACTGCGGCTTCTTGATATTGATGACGCTGCCGGTTTTTGCCAGTGCAACGACCAGGTCTGTCTGGCGCGCGAGAAAGGCTGGCAATTGCAGCACGTCAGCCACTTCTGCCACGATCTCAGCTTGATGCACTTCATGTACATCGGTGATGACAGGCACGTTGAAGGTCTTTTTGACTTCTTCAAAAATGCGCATGCCTTCTTCCAGGCCAGGGCCGCGATAGGAGTGGATCGATGAGCGATTGGCTTTGTCGAACGATGCCTTGAACACGTAAGGGATACCGAGTTTTTGCGTAACGCGTACGTATTCTTCGCAAGACTTCATCGCAAGGTCGCGTGATTCGAGCACGTTGATGCCGCCGAACAGGACGAAGGGCAGTGCATTATCGACCTTGATGTCACCGATTTTGATCATGATTATTGTCTCGTTAGATGGAAGGCAATTGCTTCTGTTTAATGTGATGCCGCTTGTGTGATGCAATGCGGGCAGGATACGCCTTCGACGAATTCCGGCGCCAGCTGTTCGCGCGGCGATACGGTGGCATTGCATGCGGTGCATGTTGTTGTCAGTGTTGGTTCCAGGCGCGGGTTGAGCGCGGTGCGGTGGTCGAACACGAAGCAGTCGCCGGTGTAATGATCGCCGCCGACTTCTTCAAAGTACTTGAGAATGCCGCCGTCGAGCTGGTACACGCTGTCGTAACCGACATTCTTCATATAGATGGCGGCTTTTTCGCAGCGGATGCCGCCGGTGCAGAAGGTGACGACGGTTTTGTCGTTCAGGTCGTCCTTGTTGCTGGCGACGATGTCGGGGAATTCGCTGAATTTTTCTATGCGGTAATCGATCGTGTTGTCGAAGGTGCCGACATCGACTTCAAACGCGTTGCGCGTATCCATCATGACGACCGGCTTGCCGTCGTCGTCATGACCCTGATCCAGCCAGCGCTTGAGCGTGGTCGCGTCGACCGAGGGCGCGCGGCCTTCTTCCGGCTTGATCAGCGGATGCTTCATCGTGATGATTTCGCGCTTGAGCTTGACCAGCATGTATTTGAATGGCTGATCGTCTGAATAACTTTCTTTCACTTCCAGATCACTGAAGCGCACATCGGCCCGTATCCATGCCAGAAAACTGTCTATGTCCGCACGGGTTCCTGCCAGAAAAAGGTTGATTCCTTCCGGGCTGAGCAGGATGGTGCCTTTTAAGGACAATTGAGCGCACTTGGCGATAAATTCCGGGCGCTTTTCGACGGTGTCGTCGAAGCTGATGAATTTGTAGGCGGCAATGTTGACGAAGGATGGTGTGGATAGCATGTTGGTGCGCTTCTTGATGGTGATTGCTCTTGCAAAGAGGACAATGTTGTTTGCTGATGCCGGACCTGAAAGGCAGCAACAAGCCGACATTATAAACTTCGCATTCGGGAATGCTGAAATGTCGGCTGAAAGGAGTGGTCGCGGTAGAATACGGCCATGATTTCTCCGCAATTTATACACCTACGCCTGCATTCCGAATATTCGATCGTCGATGGCCTGGTCCGCATCGACGACGTGATCGCCGCCGCTGCTGCCGATGCGCAGCCTTCGCTCGCGATCACCGATCTGGCCAATCTGTTCGGGATGGTCAAATTTTATAAAGAAGCCCGTTCCAAAGGCATCAAGCCTATCGTCGGTTGCGACGTCTGGATCAGTAACGACAACGACAGGGACAAGCCGTCGCGCCTGCTGCTGCTGGTCAAGAACAAGACCGGTTATCTGCAATTGTGCGAACTGTTGTCGAAAGCGTGGCTGACCAACCTGCATCGCGGTCGTGCCGAAATCCGTCCCGAATGGCTGGAGCAGCTTGCCGCAGAAGGTAAGCCGAATGGCTTGATCGTATTGTCCGGTGCGCATTTCGGCGATATCGGCATGGCGATTGATAACGGCAATCTTGCCGCTGCCGAACGTCATGCCAAACGCTGGGCAGATATGTTTCCCGGTCATTTTTATATAGAAGTGCAGCGCGCCGAGCAGCCGAATATGGATGCGCATGTGCGCCAGGCTTCGGTGCTGGCAGCCAAATTGAATCTGCCTTTGGTGGCGACGCATCCGGTACAGTTTCTGGATCAGAATGAATTCACCGCGCATGAAGCGCGCACCTGTATTTCTGAAGGTGAGATACTCGCGAATCCACGTCGCATCAAGCGTTTCAATGAACGTCAGCGTTTTACGACGCAGGCTGAAATGGCGGAATTGTTCGCCGATATGCCGAACGCCTTGCAGAACTCGGTGGAAATCGCCAAGCGCTGCAATCTGATGCTGGAATTGGGCAAGCCGAAGCTGCCTAACTTCCCGACGCCGGACGGTTCATCCATCGATGAATTTCTGGTCAAGGAAGCGCAGCGCGGTCTGGAAGGGCGCCTGCAGCATTTGTATCCTGATCCTGAACAACGCGAAAAAAATCGCGAGCGCTATCAGGCACGGCTGAAATTCGAGACCGACACCATCATCCACATGGGTTTCCCCGGTTACTTCCTGATCGTGGCGGACTTTATCAAGTGGGCGAAAAATAACGGTGTGCCGGTCGGGCCGGGTCGCGGTTCCGGTGCCGGTTCGCTGGTCGCGTATTCGCTGCTGATTACCGATCTCGATCCGCTGCAATACAACCTGCTGTTCGAGCGCTTCCTGAATCCTGAGCGGGTTTCGATGCCCGATTTCGATATCGACTTTTGCCAGGAAGGGCGCGACCGCGTCATTCAATACGTGAAGGATCAGTACGGCAAGGATGCGGTGTCGCAGATCGCCACCTTCGGTACGATGGCCGCCAAGGGTGCGGTGCGCGACGTTGGCCGCGTGCTGGATTTTGGCTACAACTTTTGCGATGGCATTTCCAAACTGATTCCGTTCAAACCGGGCAAGCTGGTCACTATTGCGGACGCCATCAAGGAAGAGCCGCTGCTGGCCGAGCGCCTGGAAAATGAAGAAGAAGTAAAACAGTTGCTGGAGCTGGCGCAAAAAGTTGAAGGCATCGCCCGCAACATCGGCATGCATGCCGGCGGTGTGTTGATCGCGCCGGGCAAGCTGACCGATTTCTGCCCGCTTTATACGCAAGGCGGCGACTCCGGCGTGGTATCGCAATACGATAAAGACGACGTTGAAGCCGTGGGTCTGGTGAAGTTCGACTTTTTGGGTTTGACTACGCTGACGATCCTCGATCGCGCCGTGCGCTACATCAAGGATCTTGATCCGGCGATGGCGGATTTCTCCCTGGAGAAATTACCGCTCAATGACAGGCCTTCATATGATTTGCTGACCAAGGCGAAAACCGTCGCCGTGTTTCAGCTGGAAAGCCGCGGCATGCAAGGCATGCTGAAGGATGCGCGTCCCGATCGTTTTGAAGACATTATCGCGCTGGTCGCCCTGTACCGACCGGGGCCTATGGATCTGATTCCGGATTTTTGCCGCCGCAAGCACGGTGAACGTTTCGAATATCCGGATCCGCGTACTGAAGCCATTTTGTCTGAAACCTACGGCATCATGGTGTATCAGGAACAGGTGATGCAGATGGCGCAGGTCATCGGCGGTTACTCGCTGGGCGGTGCGGATTTGCTGCGCCGTGCGATGGGTAAAAAGAAAGCGGAAGAAATGGCGCAGCATCGCGAGCTGTTCCGCGCCGGTGCCGCGAAGAACGATCTGTCGGCTGAAAAAGCCGACGAGATTTTCGATTTGATGGAAAAGTTTGCCGGTTACGGTTTCAATAAATCGCACGCCGCTGCTTATGCCTTGCTGTCGTATCACACCGCTTATCTGAAAGCGCATCACCCGGCTGCCTTCATGGCCGCCAACTTGTCGCTGGCGATGGACGATACCGACAAGATCAAGATTCTGGTCGAAGATACGCTGGATGTATGCGGCCTGACCTTGCTGCCGCCGGATATCAATCAATCCGATTACCGTTTTACGCCAGTCGGTGTGCCGGGCAAGAAAGCGACGCAGATCCGTTACGGCCTGGGCGCAGTCAAAGGCTCAGGCAAAGGTGCAATCGATGCAATCGTGAATGCACGCCAGGGGAAACCCTTTGTCGATCTGTTCGACTTTTGCAAACGCGTCGACAAACGACAGATCAATCGCCGCACCATCGATTCGCTGATTCGTGCCGGTGCTTTCGATTGCTTCAATATCGATCGTGCGGTTCTGCTGGCATCAGTCGGTTTCGCGATGGAGTGTGCGGAGCAAGCTGAAGCATCTGCAAATCAGGTCAGCCTGTTCGGCGGCGACGACAGCGATATGGAAACGCCGCCCGAATACGTCAAGGCATCGCCGTGGAGCGATAAACAAAAGCTCACGGAAGAGAAAGCTGCATTGGGTTTCTATCTGTCCGGCCATTTGTTCGATGCCTATGCAGAGGAAGTGCGCCGTTTTGCACGCACCAAACTGAGTAACCTGGAACCATCGCGCGAACCAAGAACTATCGCTGGCGTGATTTCCGGTGTACGTACGCAAATGACGCAACGCGGCCGCATGATCATCGTGACACTGGACGACGGTAGCGCGACAGTCGATGTGACCGTGTACAACGAAGTGTTCGACGCCAATCGCAATCTGTTCAAGGAGGATGAATTCCTCGCGGTATCCGGAAAAATATCGGAAGACCGTTTTTCCGGCGGCTTGCGGATTACGGCCGAGAAGGTGATGGATATCGCAGCGGTACGGATTCAGTACGCCAAGTGCATCTATTTATCGCTGCAGGCATCGGCCGACGTCAATACGCTGATGGCGACTCTGCAGGCAGCTGCACGCGCAGACGGCAGTCCCGTTGTGATTCAGTACCAGAATCAGAAAGGCGTATCGGAACTGCGTTTTGCCGAGCAATGGCGCATCAATCCGGATGACAACACAAAACAAAAACTAATCGATTTATATTCGGAAAAAAATGTACAGATCGCTTATGACTGATCGCATGGATTTTTATAATTCGCACGAAACAAAACCGCAAATCATTCTTTCCTTCCTGCCATTCACCCTGTTTTTTCCTATCGGTGTCGGCTATGCGGGCATGTTGCTGTTCTTTGTGGCGCTACTGCTAAATGGCGATTATCGCGGTAAATGGCAGACTGTTAAAAACAGCCCGATGTTTTGGCCGACGCTGGGTTTACTACTGGTAACCTGCGGAGCAGGACTGTTTTTAACGCGTCCGGACGGATTCTGGAAAGCGTTTATGCACTATCAGAATTATCTGGTGCTGCTGCTTTTCATTAGCGTGGGCGGTGGTCGCTGGCAGCAACGTGCTTTATATGTATTCTTTGCGGGTGCTGTGTATGCGGCGACTTTGTTCTATCTGAATTATTTTCAGTTATTGCCGGATTGGGCGATTTTCCAGAATTATATTCAATACGCTGGCAATAAATCTATTCTGATCGGCATCCTGCTGGGTATAGCCGGGGGCTGGATGCTGAATGAAATTTTCTCGCGACGCGATGGCAAGTTGTTGATGATCGCCGCTTTCCTGTATATCTCGTTTGCCTTATTTGTGTTTGCCAAAACGCGTACCGGCAGCATTATTTTCATTCTCGGTTGCGCAATCGTGATGTTGCGTTATTTGACACTGTCTCGTCGCAGCCTGTTAATAGCACTGGTGTTGGCACTGGCCATGGGTGGCGCATGGCAGAATGCGCACGATTTTCGGGAGCGTTTGACCGGCACGGTGCAAGACGTGAAGGCATTCATGCAAGGCGGGCAGGTAAGTGCAGAAGGTATACGGCTTGAGATGTATCGGATTACCGGCGACATCATCATGGAGCGACCGCTAGGTGGACACGGCATAGGTACCTGGGTCATCAATTATGAAGAGCGCGCCAAGGGTTTGCCGAGTGAGACAATGGCAACGCCACACAATGATTATCTGTTATATGCCGCAGAAATCGGCATCTTGGGCGTCCTGGCATTATTGTGGATATGGGTGACACAACTGGTGGTGGCAGTACGCGTAGGCGGCGATGCCGGCGTGCGCTTGTTTACGATAGGTGTGGCCATCATGTTTGGCGGAATGGTCAATGCGATCATGCGCGACGCCCTATTTGGCATTGCCTTCATGCTATTGCTCTCTATACCCTTGGCCGGCATCAGTCGTTCCCGCTATAGCCAGAAACATTATTAAATATGGATATCATTTTTTATCGTGAGCGCATCTGCTTGCGTATTACTACAGCCTTCTTGCCAAACGGAATCGCAGCATGACAATTTCTCCGCATTTGAAACGTCTGTACGGCATGCTGGGGCCTTACAAAAAACGTCTGGCAGTGGCATTTATAGGCATGATCATGACGGCGCTGACCGAACCGATGTTCCCTGCCGTGATGCGTCTGCTGCTGGACAAGGGATTCGGCGGCAAGCCGACTTTTTCGCTCTGGCTGGTGCCGCTGGCCATCATCGGTATTTTTGTCTTGCGCGGGATTTCGACTTTTACAACGACGTATACGATGACCTGGGTGTCGTCGCGTTTGTTGAGTACGCTGCGCAAGAAAATGTTCGAACGCATACTCGATGTGCCGCTGGGTTTTTACGGCACGCATTCGGTAGGGCGCGTGATCAATTCCATGATGTTTGAAGTGCAGCAAATCATTGAAATGATCACCAAGGTTTACACGTCCATCATTCGCGATTCGCTGACGGTGATTGTGCTGCTGGCATTCCTGTTCTGGCTGAACTGGCGCCTGACTCTGGTAGCGCTGGTATTGCTGCCATTGATTGCAATCGTTGTGCGCTTTACAGGCAAGCGTGTACGCAGGTTGACGCGCGAGTATCAGGCCGTCAATGCCGAGATGACGCAGGTGATTGAAGAGTCCACGCGCGCCAATCAGGTCATCAAGATTTTTGGCGGTCACCAGTACGAAAACGACCGCTTCGAAGTCCGTGCCGATAAATTACGCAGCTATACGATGCGCATGGCGAGTACGCTGGCGGCGACTACGCCGGTCACGCAAATCATGGCATCGTGTGCGGTAGCGATCGTGATCGTGATTGCGCTGATACAGTCTGAACAAAATCAGACTACGGTAGGCGGTTTTGTTTCCTTCATTACGGCGATGCTGATGCTGCTGGCGCCATTGAAAAATATCGCTGAAGTAAACGGCCCCTTGCAAAAGGGTCTGACTGCAGCGGAAGCGGTATTCGGTTTGATCGATGCCAAACCGGAACGCACCTCGGGTAAAACCCTGGAGGCGCGCGCTGCCGGCAAGCTCGATTTCATCAATCTCGGTTTTTCCTATCCCGGACATCAGTCGATGGCGCTGGAAGACATCAACTTGAGTGTATTGCCGGGCGAGACAATCGCCTTCGTCGGCATGTCGGGAGGCGGGAAATCGACGCTGGTGAATCTGGTGCCGGGTTTTTATCCCGCTACCGTGGGTGAAATCCGGCTGGATGACGTTCCGATAGAAGAGATTGCCTTGACCAGTCTGCGCAGGCAAATTGCGATGGTCAGCCAGCACGTCGTCTTGTTCGATGACACGATCGCCGCGAATATCGCGTATGGCGATGAGACACCGGATCGTGCGCGTATTCTGGCCGCTGCCACGGCGGCACATCTGGATGATGTGATTGCCGGCTTGCCGCAGGGCCTGGAAACCATGATAGGTGACAATGGTTCGCGCCTGTCCGGCGGCCAGCGCCAGCGTCTGGCGATTGCGCGCGCGATCTACAAGGATGCGCCTATCCTGATTCTGGATGAAGCGACATCGGCGCTGGATTCTGAATCAGAGCGTGCGGTACAGGCAGCACTGGATGCGTTGATGAAAGGACGCACGACCCTTGTGATTGCGCATCGTTTATCGACCATAGAACGCGCAGACCGGATTGCAGTGTTGGCCGAAGGCCGTATTGTGGAACTGGGATCGCATCAGGAACTGCTGGAGAAAAATGCTGTCTATGCCAACCTCTATCATTTGCAGTTTGCAAAAGAAGAGCCGGACGCAGTCTGAACTGATACGGATGAGTGCCGTATCAGGGTTTGTACTGGAACAGGCCGCAGATCCGGCCGAGCAGGCGCGCCAGATAACGTGGAAACGGCAGCAGCAGGCGCGGCAATAAATTGAGCAGCGCCAATCCCATGGTTTTCCAGCGCAGTGCGGCAACATGTTCGACACCGAAATGCTTACGCGTAAAAATCAGTTTTGATTGTGCATGATGATAGCCGCGGCCGAACTCGGCGCGCCACGGACTGGGCCCTTTGACCGAACCGCGTGACAGATG
Source organism: Herminiimonas arsenicoxydans (assembly GCA_000026125.1). Classification (GTDB taxonomy): domain Bacteria; phylum Pseudomonadota; class Gammaproteobacteria; order Burkholderiales; family Burkholderiaceae_D; genus Oxalicibacterium; species Oxalicibacterium arsenicoxydans. Next base: position 462,808 of record CU207211.1, read on the forward strand.
CGTGACGCTGACCTGCGGTGCAACGATGATTTGCTTTTTCTGCATGAAGACGCGCTGACATAAATCCTCGTCTTCGTAATACAGGAAAAAGGTTTCATCGAAGAAGCCGATTTCGCGCATGACCGGCATATTCAGCAACATCACTGCACCGCAGACGAATCCGACGCAACATGGTGCATCTGCTGCCGGTCCGGCCGAAGTCCAGTGCGTTACCGGCCAGCGATAACTGACTTCCACTTCTCCGCCGCGACGGATCAAATGTGGCGCAATGATGGCGGCGTCCTGGTATTGATCTGCAACTGCCAATAGATCGCGTAAAAAATTTGGCGCAGGCAGGCAATCCGGATTGAGCAACAGTGCATAGGCAGTTTGCGCCTGTAGCAAGGCGCGATTGTTGGCCGCGCCGAAACCGAGATTGCGCTCGTTACGGATGATTTTGGCATTCGGCATATGAATGGCGACTTGCGCGATCGTGTCATCGTCGCTGGCGTTATCGACGATGGTCAGATGCGGCAGCACCGACAAGGCGCTGGCCAGACCAGCCATACAATGGGCGCTGTTGTAGGTGACGACAACGACAGTGACATCGGCAGCCGAGATACTCATTTGCTGGCCGCAGCCTTTTTAGTCGCAGAAAATTCCCACACCAGATGCGATTGCTGACCGCTGATGCGTTCGCCGATCGCACGCAGGCGATGAGCGAAACCCGGATTGGTCGGCTCGTAAGCGCCACGCGGATGCACCCAGCATTGACGTATCAGGCGAAATTCGCCGGCAAAGCCGTACATGCGCGCCATCACTTCGGGCGCGGTGAAGTAGCGATGCGTTTTAGTAGTGATGATATTGACGTGAGTGGGATCGCGCAGCGCTTTTTCATGCGGAAAAGCCGGCGTCACGGCGTACAGTACGCCGTCCGGTTTCAGCACGCGCCAGATTTCATTCATCAATTCGATGAATGGAAAGCGCGAGGTCTGGCTTGTATGGTCGACTGCCACACGCGGAATATGCTCAAAGAAGTCATAAGCCGAAACCGAATCGAAGTAATTATCCGTATAGGGAATCGGGCCGACGCTGAGATTGGCGGTGGCGATGGTGGCGTTGGATAGAGCGGCCGCATCGGCGCGAATATCGACGCCATGCAGATCCGGATGTCCGAATGGATTCTTCGGGCGGGTACCGCAGCCCAGATCGAGATGTTTTAGAGGCATGGTCTGCGTCTGAAGTAAGTTAATTGGAATCGCAAGAATGACGCTGCACATGCTGGCTGAATGATTGCCGGCGGTGCGCTCCTCCCTTGAAAGACCGGAAAAACCGTGATGTTTGATCTAGCGCTGGAAAGCGGCATTGATTCACTTTACTATGCCGGTTATCGCACGTTTTACGGCGCAGCCAGCGACCAGACATTCCGGTTCAATTCTTGTTTGATTTGTACGGCATTATATGTCCTAACGGCATGGTTTCAATACCAACCTGATGCATTGAGGCAGCAACGTTTGCCGAATGATGCTGCGCCGCAGACTTACCTTGAAGTGGGCATCGTGCCTATAGTTGGAGAAATGAATGACAGAGAATGTGAATGCAGTGCGTGCCGCCGGAAGCGATGATCGCGTCATCCTGTGCATGAAATGGGGCACCAAGTACGGCCCGGAATATGTGAATCGCCTGTATGCGATGGTGCGGCGGAATTTGAAAGGGGATTTCCGCTTTGTCTGCCTGACCGATGACGGCGCTGGCATTCGTTCGGAAGTGGAGTGTTTTCCGATTCCCGATCTGAAACTGCCGGATGGCTTGCCCGAACGGGGCTGGAAAAAGCTCACGACTTTCGAGTCTGATCTGTATGGCTTGCAAGGTACGGCGCTGTTTCTCGATGTGGATGTGGTGATTACCGACAGCATCGATGCTTTCTTTGAGCAGCCGGGTGAATTCCTGATCATTCACGACTGGAAGCGCCCTTGGCGTGTGACGGGCAACTCGTCTGTCTATCGTTTCAAGCTGGGTGCGCATGCGGATGTGCTGGAAAAATTTCGTACTACCGGTGCGGAAGCGCGCAAGGCCTTCCGCAATGAGCAGGCATTTTTATCCGATGTATTGCACAAACAAGGCAAGCTCACTTACTGGCCTGCATCCTGGTGCTGCAGCTATAAATATCACTGCATCCCATCATGGCCGACCAATTACTGGCGCGAACCGTTTGTGCCGGATGGCACCAAGATCGTGATTTTCCACGGTGAAGTGAATCCGCCGGATGCGCTGGAAGGGCGACGCAATCGCGCCTTGCGTTTTGTACGCAAGGCGCCGTGGATTGCCGATTACTGGAAGGAGTAATTCCTTCTGCGGGATCAGGTTGCCGGCATGTTGGCAGCGCAAAAAAAACGGAATCATGTGGACCACATGATTCCGTTTTTACCTTTAAGTAACTGGCGTTTGCGTACTTGCGACGTAACTTCGCGAAATATATTCGTACGTCGGAAAATGTTCTTCGAGATTTGAGAGGTGTTTAACCTTTCCTGAATGCGAAGTTGACAGTTCAGAGCACTCAATTACAACAAGCCTTACTTTTTCTCTAAATACCCCATAAATATGGGGCGTGCTTTCATTGTGTTTTAGATATCGTCATTCCATTTGACAATGTCAGGGTGATCTTCAACGCCCGCAATAACAATGCAAAAGCAAGCAGGCACAAATCCTTTTTTCCGCAAGTCGTTTGTTCCCTCCATTGCTTTGGTGATCAGTGGGCTCTTCTTTTCACCTTCGGTATGTGCGCAAAGTTTCGCTGCCGATGAGCTGTTAAGACAGCAGGAACGTGAACGACAATTACGTTTGCAGCAGGAACAAACGCCGGATGTTCGTTTGCAGGAACCCGTTACGCCGGCCACAACTCTCCTACCAAAAAACGAGTCGCCATGCTTTCGCATTGATCGTATCGTCTTGGTCGGCGAGGCGGCGGATCGTTTTCAGTTCGCCGTGCAAAGTGTGATGGAAGGGGAGGATTCCCCCCTCGGCAGATGCCTGGGTGCCAACGGCATCAACCTGCTGCTGACGCGCGCGCAGAACGCCATCGTTGCCAGGGGATTCGTAACGACGCGTGTACTGGTTTCCCCACAAGACATCAAGACTGGCGACCTAACGCTGACTGTCATTCCCGGACGCGTGCGTGATATTCGTTTTGCACCAGATGCCGACCCACGCGGCACCAAGTGGAATGCCATTCCGATTCAATCCGGTGATATTTTGAATCTGCGCGACATTGAACAAGGCTTGGAGAACTTCAAACGCGTTCCTACCGCTGCTGCCGATATCAAGATAGAAGCAGCGGAAGGCGAAGGCGCACAGCCGGGACAAAGTGATCTTGTCATTGCCTATCAACAAAGCTTTCCATTCCGGGCATCTGTCTCCCTGGATGATTCAGGTTCCAAAGCGACGGGTAAATACCAGGGGGCCTTGACACTGTCTTATGACAACTGGTGGACGTTAAATGATTTGTTCTATATCAGTGTCAACCATGATCTGGGCGGAGGTGATCCCGGCGCACGAGGAACACGCGGCGGAACGCTTCACTATTCGATACCGTTCGGGTATTGGGCGCTGAGTACAACGGCCACGAGTAACCGATATTTCCAAAGTATTGCCGGCTTGAACCAGAACTACGTCTATTCCGGCACGAGTAGCAGCAATGATCTCAAACTTTCGCGCGTCGTTTACCGGGATGCGCAACGTAAAACGACCGTGGCTTTGCGCGCCTATCTCAAAGAGTCCGATAACTTCATTGATGACACGGAAGTACAAACACAACGCAGACGAACGGCCGGATGGGAACTCAGTATTGGGCACCGCGAGTTCATGGGAGCCAATACGCTGGATGTGAATCTTGCCTACCGCCATGGAACATGAGCGTTTCGGGCGCTAGCAGCGCCGGAGGATAAGTTTGGAGAAGGTGCGTCTCATCCGCAAGTCTGGAACGCCGACGTTTCCCTCTCTGTTCCCTTTCAACTCGTGCAGCAAAACCTGCGCTATCTCGGCGCATTTCGTGGGCAGTGGAACGATACGCCCCTGGTGCCGCAAGATCGCTTTGCCATTGGTGGCCGGTATTCGGTTCGTGGGTTTGATGGCGACATGATGCTCTCCGCCGACCGCGGTTGGACTCTGCGCAATGATCTTGGTCTTGTCCTGGGCGCCAGCGGACAAGAGCTTTACCTTGCTCTCGACTATGGCGAAGTAGGCGGCCAGTCCAGTCACTACCTGATCGGTACGCGTCTGGCGGGTATGGCAATCGGCCTGCGCGGCAATGTACTGGGCGGCGCTTACGACATCTTCGTCGGTCAACCATTAAAAAAACCAGATGGATTCAGAACGGCCAATACCACGGCTGGCTTCAACCTGAACTGGAGTTATTAGCACGGTCGCAGCAATTTGCATCCATACGGTTCTCACATTGAACAAGAACAAGCAGGGGAGCAGACATGAACAAGCATTTATATCGCATTGCCTTTAATCAGGCGCGTGGCATCTTGATGGTAGTGGCAGAGAACACGACTACACAAGGCAAGGGTGATGCTGCTCCGGTCGCGTCCAGTGGCAAACAGGTTGCAGACTTGCCGTGCATGCAGATGAAGACTATTTCCTTTGCGGCGAAGCTTGTTGTCGGCGTAATGAGCTTGAGCATGCCATTGGCCTATGCGCAAATCGTTGCCGATCCGAATGCACCCGGCAATCAACGTCCTACCATTCTGCAAACGGCAAATGGCCTGTCGCAGGTCAATATTCAGACGCCATCTGCTGCCGGCGTGTCTCGCAACACATATAGCCAGTTCGATGTGCAGAGTAACGGCGCCATTCTCAATAACAGCCGCACCAATACCGCAACACAAACAGGTGGGTGGGTGCAGGCGAACCCGTGGTTGGTAGGCGGGGCCGCACGCGTGATTCTGAATGAGGTGAACTCCAGCAATCCGAGTCAGCTACGCGGTTACGTCGAAGTAGCAGGACAAAAAGCGGAAGTGATCATTGCCAATCCTGCAGGCATCCAGGTCAACGGCGGTGGCTTCATCAATGCCGATCGCGTGACACTGACGACCGGCACTGCCGTCATGAATCCGCTGCATGGCGGCTCGCTCGAGAGCTACCGTATTCCGCAAGGCACGATCAGTATCGATGGTCTGGGCCTGGATACGCGCACGGCAAGCTACACTGATATTCTGGCCAGATCCGTTCAAGTGAATGCAGGGATATGGGCGAATCGCCTGAAGGTCGTCACCGGTGCGAATGAGGTTAGTACTACCAGTGCAGACTATCCCGGCAATGTGGCTCAGGGTGTTACGCCGATTGCAGCAACAGGTCCTGCTCCGCAATTCAGTCTAGACGTTGCCGCGATAGGCGGCATGTACGCAGGCCATATCTACCTGGTTGGCAGCGAGAGTGGGTTAGGGGTACGCAATCAGGGCGCCATCAATGCCGCAGGCGGTAATCTGGTTCTTCTATCGAACGGTTTTTTAACGAACGAAGGAGCGATCCAGGCTGCATCGTCGAATGGCAGTGGCGGCAACCTCAGGATTGAAACAAGCGGTACGATCAATAACGTCGGTGCGCAGGCAGTCATCAGCGCACAAGATCATGCTGCGGTCGTGACAACGGCGGATCTGACCAATGCGGGCAAGATCGACGCTGGTAATGTACTTACCCTAAGTGCGCAAAATATCGACAATACGGTCACGGGTGAGATCGCGGCTGTTACGTCCAGGATCTCAGCCACTGACAAGCTCTCTAATCGCGGGCTGATCGATGGCAGCGAGACCCTGCTTCAGGCCGGTACGCTCGACAATATCGGTACCGGTCGCATCTATGGCGATCACCTCGGTATTGCAGCGGATGTCCTGAACAACGATACGGAAACCGTCAACAGTATTCGGTCGGATGCCGTGATCGCTGCACGTGAACGACTGGATATTGGTGCAGGTGTATTGAACAATAAAAATGGTGCGTTGATTTTTAGTGCGGGTACGGGAGCCAACGCCATTAACATCGGTGGCAGTCTGGACGCGCAAGGTCATACTACAGGTACGGCTGGCACGATCAACAATGAAGCTGCCATCATCGAATCGCTGGGCGGAATACATATTTCGGCACAACAACTCAACAACCTTAATCCGGATTTCAGCACAAAGACGAATAACATTACCAACGCTGCCTCCGCTCATTACATTGGTTTTGGAAGCGTTCGATACCTTGAAAGCGAAACCGGGATTTCAGGTCTCGAATATGCGGTTCCAAGTAGCGCATATCCTTTTGCGGCCGGTTATTCCCGTGTCGGTTATTCGCAGATACCGGAGTACGATCCTGATCTGGATATGTATGTGAATACTTATCCAGACGGAAGCAATGTATGGGCGCTCTTCAATGTACCTGTGGGAGAGCATCAGACGCTGGCAAGCCGACTGCAGGGGTACAACCAGGACCTGCGTTCCCGAGCCTACCGTGTGTTTGACCACATCTGGATCACGGGTCAGAAAATCGTGGAAACAGTTGTAGATAATGCAGGTGTGCCTGGGCAAATCGTGGCTGGTGGGGGAATGACGCTCACTGGCGGCAATGTACTCAACGACAACAGCAAGATACTTGCTGGCGGCGATCTGCATGTCTCCGTTGGCAGTTTAACTAACACGGAAACACCTGGACATCGTGAGGTCTCGGATATTGGTACATTTCGCCGTGACTTCGTGGAATATTCGCCTTACCGATTGCGTGCAGGTGAGTTCGGTAGCGGTAGCTATGTTTTAGTCACCGAAAGTGTCACGACCAAACTGGATACATCCATTGCCAACGGTAAGGCCAGTGTTTCAGGAACAGGCACACAACTGGCGACTCGCATAGCACCTGGTAGTAGTCTGCTGATTCTTAATCCTGATCCTGATGACAGCCATATCTACAAAGGCGATCCCCGTTTCAATAATCAACAGCAATGGCTCTCAAGCGACTACATGTTGCAGGTATTGGCCACTGATCCGGACGCGATACAAAAGCGTCTGGGTGATGGCTTCTACGAACAGAGAATCGTACGAGAACAGATTGCGCAACTCACCGGACGCCGCTTCCTTGACGGCTATGCCAGCGAAGAAACCCAGTATCAGGCACTGATGCAAGCGGGAGCGGCCTATGCCAAGGAGTGGGAATTGGTGCCCGGGGTGAGCCTGACTGCCGCGCAGATGGCGCAGTTGACCAGCGATATTGTCTGGCTCGTGGCGCAAGAGGTCGTGCTGCCGGATGGCGCCATCACAACGGCGTTGGTGCCGCAGGTTTACGTCATGCCAAGGCAGGGCGACCTTGCCGCCAATGGTTCCCTGTTAGCTGGGCAGAACGTTAATATTCAACTCTCTGGCGATCTTACGAACTCCGGCACTATCGCCGGACGCAACGTTATGCAGATTACTGCAAACAATGTGCAGAACCTGGGCGGTATCTCCGGCAAGGCAGTCAGCGTGGCTGCGCAGCAGGACCTGACGAATTTTGGCGGTCGCATGATGGCCGAGGATAGTCTTGTTGCTACGGCGGGAAGAGACCTCACCGTACAGAGCACGACCAGCACAGGAACGGCATCTGCAGGTCGTTCCAGCAGCAGTCTCACGCAGGTGAATCGCGTGGCGGGTCTCTACGTCACGGGAGAGAAGGGCATCCTTGTGGCCAGCGCTGGCAATGATTTTAGTGTATTGGCAGGCGTGCTTTCCAGCGCAGGTGATATTCAAGTTACGGCTGGCAACAATATAAACCTCGGCACGGTCGAGACGGGATACAAGAGTGATCTGACGGCGAATGATCGCAACTACATGCGTGCGTCGGGCACGCAGGAAGTGGGCAGTCAGATTGTTTCTGGCGGCAGCACCAACATTATGGTCGGCAACAACTTCAATGCCCGTGCTGCTACTGTCGATGTCACAGGGGACCTGGCACTTAGTGCGGGTGGAGATGTCAGAATTACGGAAGGTCGCGCCATCAGACAAAGCGACGATGCGCGCTATGCAAAGAGCAAAGGTTTCCTCTCTTCATCCAGTACCGAAAGCCGTGAGCAAAGTTTGAGCGATAGTGCCATTGGCAGCAGCATGGGCGGCAAGACCGTCACGATTGCGTCGGGAGGAGATACGCTCATCCGTGGTTCGAATGTAGTCGGCGATAACGATACTATCGTGGTCGCAGGCCACGATCTGAGCATCGAAGCCGCGACCAACACCAGCCAGGGCAGCAGTTTCAACGAGACGAAGAAGAGTGGCCTCTTCAGCAGCGGCGGCCTGAGCATTACCTACGGCAAGCAGGAGCAAAGTACTGGTCAACAAAATACGCGCACAAGCTCTGTCGGCAGCACAGTCGGTAGCATCGCCGGTGATGTCTTGCTCGTGGCAGGGCAGACCTATAACCAGATTGGCAGCGACGTACTTGCCCCTTCCGGTGACATCAGCATTGCCGCGAAGAAGGTCGATATCGTTGCTGCTTCCAATACTTATACCAATAGTACGGAACAGCACTTCAAACAAAGTGGCCTGACGCTCGCCATCACCAGCCCGGTCATTAGCGCCATCCAGACCGTGCAGCAAATGGCAGATGCTGCGAGCAAAACACAAGATGGACGTATGCAGGTGCTGGCTGGCGCAACGGCCGGGCTCGCTGCCAAAGACGGTTATAAGGCGATCCAGGCTGGACAAGGCACCACCATAAATGGAAAAGAGAATCAGATCACAACCGGCAGCGATACAGAAGGCAACCCAACCAGCCGCGAGGCCACCGCCGCCGATCAGGCAGGCGGCATCAACCTCAGCATCAGCATTGGTGCCTCTAGCAGTGAAAGCAAAACGACCCAAACCGGCAACCATGCTATTGGTTCCACGGTAGTCGCAGGCGGCAACGTCACCATCGTCGCCAGTGGCGCAGGCAAGGATTCCGACGTCACTGTGCAGGGTTCTGACATCAGTGCAGGTAACAATGTTGTCATCAGCGCGGAAGATGAAATTAAATTACTTGCAGCTCAAAACACCGATGAACAGCACAGTACCAACAAGAGCAGCAGTGGGAGCATCGGCATCAGCATCGGTACCAGCGGTTTCGGCGTAACGGCATCAGCCAGTACGGGACGCGGGAATGCCGATGGCAAGGACGTCAGCTGGACCAATACCCACATCAACGCAGGCAATCAGCTAGCGATGCAATCGGGTGGCGACACCACGCTCAAGGGCGCAGTGGTGGAAGGGAAACAGGTCGTGGCTGGGGTAGGAGGCGATCTCCGCATCGAAAGTCTGCAGGACACAAGCGAATACGGCAGCAAGCAGAAGAACATGGGCGGAAGTATCACCATCGGTGCCGGCATGTCCGGCAGTATAAGTTACAGCAAGAGCAGCGCCAATAGCGACTACGCCAGCGTGTCGGAACAATCCGGCATTAGAGCTGGGGATGATGGATTCCAGCTCAAGGTAGACGGCAATACCGATCTGAACGGCGCCATTATCGCCAGTACAGAGAGAGCTGCAAGAGATGATAAAAATATTCTTGTTACAGCAAGTCTTACTAGTAGCGATATTGCTAATCATGCCGAGGCTAGTGCTCAAAGTAGCGGGATTAATCTTTCTAGCGATATGTTCACAAAAGGAAAATACGGTATTGCCAAAGGAATTATCGGGACATCGCTTAACAACGGAGAGTCATCAGGCTCCTCAGCCGGAACTACTCGTAGTGCCGTAGAGTCCGGCGTCATTGTACTTACCGACGACACTGCACAATGGGCATTAACTGGCAAGACAAGCAACGAATCAATAGCTAGCTTAAATCGCAATACCATTCATGCTCATAATGCTGCACAGAAGCAGGATATCGATGCCATGAGACAGGCCGCAGAGGCTGAGAAAATAATCAAGCAAGCCATATTTGTTGAGACGACAAAATTTACTGATGAGGCGTATCGAACAATATTTATCAAACAGCACCCAATGTTTGAAATTGAGAAGGATGCAGACGGTAATACATTAATTGATGAGACAACCGGTAAGCCAATCTTGCGGGTACTGTCGGAGCAAGAAAAAGCTGATATTCGACCAGGTCCAGATGGCAAGGTGCGCATAGCCGTCAACGGAATATTTAATGATCAGGATGCGGCTGGAAGTTACGCGAATCAGCATAGTGACCAAAAAGGGCCGCAGTACCTTATCCATTTTCCAGAAGCGGAGGGGATCGTTCCAGAATTATTGGTCGCGGCCTATCAGAATTTTTTGGAAAATGATTTTTGGGGGCTGAGTAATTCAACTGTGCAAGTCAAGAATTTTATGAATCAATATGGGAGGAGTGGGCTTCAACTTGACGGACATAGTCGTGGCGCAATGACGATTGGGAATGCATTGGAATCGCAAGTAACTAATCAGAATTCTGTTGGTAGTCTAAGTAATACTAATATTCGGTTTTTTGGACCCGCTTACAACGTACAACAAGCTGATAATTTATTAAATTTCTTGCAGGATAGGGCCGGTGTGATTGACGTAAACCAATTCAATAATATGATCTTGCAGTATCAGAATCATTTCGTAGATCCTGTTGGTGGATTGATTGGAAATAATCAATCCACTGGAGGTACCATCCCTGGCGAGAGTAGTGTGATACGAGAAATGGTCGACGCTGTCATAGGGAGGCCAGTCACTGTTCATAATTGCTATGGATTAAATGCGCCAGCGACATGTCAAAAATATTGGTTGGAATCTCCTAATGGTATTCCACATTTTCAACCAGCGAATTTACCAAAAGTTCAATAATGAATCGCCGAAAGATACCCCTCATAGGGTTAATAATTTTGATGGCAGCGTGTACTTCAAAGCCATTTCAGCCTGCGCCGCCGATGTTTAAGATGTTTGAGAAAAATAACTTACAGAGCGAAGAGATCAAGAAGGAGATGATTGCCTGCGGATTTCCAAATGTTATTACGGGGCGTAATCCAAATGACTCTCTTGGTGATACAGCAAAGCGAGAGCATTGTATGTTTAAGAGAAATTTTCGCTATATTGACGGATATATGGGAATTTGCTCGACGCAAGCGGCCAGAAAAATTAAAGAGTGCATTTCGGACACTCGAATTATTCAGTAGAGAGAATAGGAAAATCTGCCTGCTTGTATGGGGTGGAAATGTACAGATAAAACGGAATCAGGATGTAAGCCGGACTCTTTGAATCGCCCTATATTCAAATCCGTAAGAGATGCATCGTAAGTACTTTTTAAAAGAATATTTTTGGGGCGTGTCGGAGCCGGCAATAGCTCCTAAAGCTTAGCTGTTTTTTACGTGTTATTTTTTGTGCCTTTGTTAGTTGAAGAGTGATGCGAAAATTACTTGATTCCGCTTCCTGTAGATCAGCACTGATAAGAATTTCTTGAGAGTGAAGCATATACAGCCGCGCTATTTTTCACCCCTTATGTGCTTGGGCGAGATTGGTATTGCACTTCTTTTCGTAACAATATTACAGGGATGTACAACCTCGTCTAGTGTGCAAACTGAATTTGACGCCAAGACGCAAGCTCGCATTCGTGTATTCCACGGAACTGGGGCGTATCTTTATCTTGGTAATATTTGTGATGGCAATACCCATCCGGTTATTCATGCTGCTGCAGGCGGATTTTCCTATTTCGAACGCAATAAAAAAATAGGAATGCCAGCTACTGACGATATGCCGTTTTCTTATCATGAGTATGCGATTCCAGCCAATGAACCTCTTACAGTGAAAATGTACTGGCAATCGCAGAATGCGAATGGGATATGGGAGCATTGCGGTCCGCTGTATACAATATTTACTCCTGATGCCGGGCAGGATTACGACACTTTTATGCCGTTTTATCGCGGGGTTTGTCAGGGAGTGAAGGTACGTAAATTTATACCGAATGAGAGTGGTAAGGTTACTACTGTGGCAGCACGATTAAGCGGCCTTCCATTTCGGCAATGTCGTAATTAAAGGACAGCTTCGCTTTAATTTTCACGAATGACCGGTATTGCCCGCACTTTGTATAACGAGGTGTCAATCGCAAGTCATCAGAGGACTATTATTGATGTTTTCCCTGACTCCAGGAAGCCGCAATTGATTGGTTGTGCTGTGTTTCAGTTGCGCTAATCTGCCGTCTAAATCCGCCGATAGCTGAATAAACTCACATCAGAATGACATCGTATGATCACGTTTAAATTTTAATTTGTATATAAATCAGATTGTTATATTAGATAATCTTATTGAAAATGATTCCAGCTACCCATCTAGCTACCCATTCCATTATCGCTTCAAATCACAATGAAACTCCTGCCATTACTTTTTGCATTTGTATTCGCCCCTTCATTTGCACATAAGGTAATCGGCATTGCCGACAGCGATACATTAACGCTGCTTGTCGACCATCAGACTTTGAAAATTAGATTGGCAAATATTGATGCGCCGGAGAAGAGGCAGACGTTCGGCCAAAAATCTAAGGAATCACTGTCTGAGCTTTGCTGGGGTAAGGACGCGCAGTACGAGGCACAGTCGATCGATCGGTATAAGCGCACGGTAGCGATCGTTACCTGTAGAGGTGCCGGCGTGAATCGGGAGCAAGTGCGACGCGGAATGGCCTGAACCTATACCAAGTACAACCATGATCCGTCCTATATCGCCATTGAGCAATCAGCTCGGGAGCGGCAGCGCGGCCTGTGGGCTGATTTCAATCCAATGCCGCCTTGGGAGTTCAGAAGAATCGGTAAGGAACACAAATAATTGAAACTGTATTTAAAGAACGAGCCATGCATGAGTCATTTTACGAATAAAGCAAAACGAAGATCCGTATCTTTATCTGTCTGCCGTTTATTTACGCTATTAATGGCATCCCGTTTCATGACACGATAGGGCGGGTTTTTGCAGCGATCGACAACAAGAGTTTTCAGGCTTGTTTTACGCGCTGGGTTTCAACAATATGCAGATCATTGGCGGGCGAGGTGGTTGAAGCATTCCGCAAACAAGTCCGCGTCTCACAGACGCCTCGTAGTTTTAATCAACTAGCAAACTTGCCAATGTACTGGCAGGCATAAACACCTCTTCAGAAGTTTCTTGTCACCTTCCATGCCACTCCAACGGCATCGGGAGGTCGGCAATCTCTACCCCAAATAGACTATCCGGCTTCAACCGAGCCTTATGGAAAATATTGGCGCGCCGGCGGCTCACTCTACCAGCTTTTTTTCAAATAAAAGTACGCAAACTTCGCCTCCCTCAAATTGCACAGAATGCTTTGTGTTTCTGGTTTTTAATTGCGCCTGTTCCGAGCACTTAGCTCGTGATGAAAGGTTTGCATGGGTCCAAAGGATTTCTACGATTTTGATAATTTGCCTAACTCGGCGCACGTCGACGTTCGCGTTGTCGCGCGGCTATTTGATTGCGAGGAGTGCACGGTCTGGTCACGTCTGCGGCGTGGGAAAGTTCCCGCGCCGCGGAAATTCGGGGCACACACCCGTTGGAATGTTGGCCAATTGCGGATGGCTTTGCAATTGACTGATTGATTTTTTTTCAGGCACTGGTTTTTGCAGATTGACAGCTATCTCGACACAAGATTGGAGGGAAGAAACAACGCAGAAGATTAATGCGGCTGCTAGCAGGTAACGCAAACCCATATTTTTAGTTTTACTTTTAATAAGAATTTTTAGAACCAGAACGCGCCAGACTTTAAATCGCAAGAAAAGGCAGGAAATTTCCGTCAACGCATTGGCTAACTTCTAACAACATTAATACAGAATTTTTTTAACTCGAACTAAGAACTATGAAAAATCAAACTAAAACTGACTCTCGCCCGCTGGGTTCCTTGTCGCGCAATAGCGCCGCAGAAACTTCGCAAGTCTCGTTGCCCTTGGACGCCGTAATTTTGGCCGCGTCGGGCGAGCGCAAAACAACAATCGGCACCGCATTGTTTGCGGCGGTTCATGAACACCTGAAGGAGGTCGCGTAATGAACAATCCATTTCACAATCCACCACCAGTGGAGGATTGCACACCGGTGATGAAAAAAACGATCCTTGAGATCCATGCAGCTACGCAAGCACCTCTAGGCATGATTTTAGCCACCGTGCTTTTTGATATGACCCTCTCGGTGCAGAACTCCATTGATGTCCGCCGTCCTAATGGTTCGCAAGGGCCCGTGTCGACAATCATGACCGTGCTGGCAGACTCTGGTGAACGCAAGTCTACAGTCGCAAATGAGATTTTTTCGGCGGTTGAAGAAGTGGAAACAGAGGAAAACAAGAAAACTGATCAAGAAATGGAAGGCTGGAAGATTCAGAGCAAACTGCATGCCGAGAAATTGAAAGGCGTCTTGGCGGCAATCAGAAAGGCGATGACAAAGGGCAAGCCAACAGAAGAACTCGATGTTTTGTATTTGAAGTTGGTAATGGAGCAACCGGTAAAACCAAAACGTATCCGCGTCATGTTTGGCCCGGATATTACATTGGCTGCATTGAAATATGCGTTGTATGAAACCGGCAGTTCGGTAGCAATCGTCACGGATGAGGGCGGCGAGTTCTATAAGAGCAATGCGGCGATTGATTATCCGTTCCTGAACTCGGCGTGGGGTGGCGTTGGTCCTAAGGTATCGCGTCGAACGTCAGAGAGTTTTTCTGTGCCGGACGTCCGCCTTTCATTGCTCCAAATGGTGCAAAACGCATTGTTTCAGGAACACGAGAATGGACGTGGGTCGATGGCGCGTGCCAGCGGTTATCATGCGCGTGGCCTGATTTGCCGCCCTGCAAGTACGCAAGGCTTTCGCTGGATTACGGCGGAGCAAATCCTGCGTGCGGCGACACCGGTGTTTACTGCACGTGTAAAGGCTCTTCTGCGTGAAAACATTGCGCATGTCAAAGCCGGCACGCTCGAACGCATTGTCATGGAATTCAGTCCAGAGGCCGCGATCCAGTTCAATCAAACTGGTAACCGAATCGAAGGCATGTTGCAGCCGGGGCAACCGCTGTGTGAGTTCAAAGATCACGCCTCGAAGCTGGGCGAAAATATCGCACGTGTCGCTGCGGTCTTGGAGTATTTCGAGTACGGCCCTGGCCCGATCTCGGCTGACACATTGCGTCGCGCAAGCGAGATCGTGCAATGGTTCAGCAGCGAATTTCAGCACATCTTTGGCCCTGGTGCGCAGGTTGATTCATTCATGTCTGATATCAATAAATTCGGCATCTGGTTGAATAGTTGTACACAACGTGAAGGCAAGGCAGTTTTCGAGAAAAGTTGGGTTCAACGTAACGTGACCTTCTCTTTGCGTGGCAAAGCACGTCTGGAACCGATCCTGGATCATTTTGTGACTACCGGTCAGATTCGCTACATTCAGGACAATAAAAAAACGATGATCGAAGTTAATCCGGCCTATTTTCAGATCGGTTTGTTCCTCCATTATCGTGTGTGATTGATTTTTGACAAGCCCCCCCCCCCCCCCCCCCCCGCACTATCTGCGAATTGCGAAAATTCGCGGAAAATCGCAGGGGGGAGGAGGCTTTCTTTGTTATTTGAGGGTGAGATGGATTGATGCAAACGATCGTCTTATCCTTGTAATGCCTCCGCCAATGTATCTTGCAGGATCATGTCGATCTGCTGGATTGAAACAAGTCGCGCAGTTTGTCCGATTAGACTTGTCAACGCTTGAGTATCGAGGTCCCATTGATGGGCAATAAAGTATTCAAGCGAACACCTGATACTGTTTTCACGTAATCCGCACAGTGTGGCTGGCTGCAACGTTCCTAAGGTGCCGACCAGCGCTCTGGTTGGTGAGAGGGGCAGGAACGCTGCGGCTAGTACTTGACCAGCATCAACGAAGGGTGTGCACGTATCTTGTCCGATTGATATTAGCCAGTACCAAGCCGAACGCTGATGCGAATTCAACGCACAACATACTGCTGTCAAGCGAGTATCAGGTTGCATGCATGGAGCCTACTGTTCATTTTCAAGATTTTTTATGCGTGCATAACTATGTATATGAGGAGCATTGCAAATTCACGAGCTTCCTTGAGTAATCAAAATTTAAATGCTGGACATGTCGAGTAATCAAGTCTGAGCCGGTTCTGCTTCTTATGGAATAAGAGGTCTAGGGCCAAGACATACCAGCATCCGGTATAAAAATTCATATCTAGAGATTAAGTCAACCTGGCATGTTGAAGAAATGCCGGTGACAGTATGTTGGATGGGCTGCCATTGATCCATGTTCATATCAGATGAACATGACACCAACTTTAACCATCATCGCTATTCATGCGATGACTACATCTTAGGCACCATGTACGAAATCAATGAAAACAGGGAAGCACCTGAGGTCATCGCTCGCCTTGACGAGCGCATGAATCTTGAACAAACCGATATGGATGGTAAGAGGATGACCATCATTCACAAAGGATATGCATCAAGACATTTATTTGAGATAGAAAATTTCGTTAAAGACATTGTTCATTCGGAAGGTCAGCACATCCTTGGTAAAAAGTACTACCGTCAGGTAAATAATTGGCTCGATTATTATTCGGAGATCTATCGCTATTCAACACGAGTTGAAGCGTTCTATGATGCGTGCAAATCGATGGGATTGATTGGGTCGAAACGGTCATTCGAGTTTTCCTTGTTTGATGCAATGGAAATCAGTGCCGGAATTAGCTACATGGATTTATTTAATAAACTGATTGAGCAAGTGTATGCATGTTGCCAAGGACGTGAATTCAAGGAACGTGAACGCTTGAGGAAGGCGAATGCTGAGCGAAATAAGAAAAATGTATTGGCACTAGAAGAAGCGATGTTCTCCGAAGAGACCGGTCGGTCTCGATGGATAATCTTGTCTCTGACACTGCGCTATAAGCCGAGCTACCGCAGGTGGATAACTCCTGACATTATCCAGCAGCATCGAGATCGCTTCTTCGCTGCACGCCGTTTTAATGAGTTGATGTCTGGGATCAAAAATTATGTGTGGACCATCGAACAGGGCGAAGATACGGGATTGCACTTGCACGTCATCTTGTTCTATTCAGCGGATTCCAATCATGATGAATACATCGCCATGCAGATTGGGAAATACTGGGAAAATATTGTGACGGAGGGAAAAGGTGATTATTGGAATAGCAATGGTGGAAAATTAAAAAAAGGATATGCGGAGAAAGGCCATGGCGTTGGTGTAGGTCAGATCAACTGGAATGACTTAGCTAAGCGTGACGCATTGCGCATCAATTTGGTGTACTTAGCGAAGACCGAGCAGTACCTCATGATCAAAGTGGCTAACAGCATTCACACGTTCGGGACGGGGCAAGTACCGAAGAAGGCGAAATCGGGACGGCCGCGCGGCTTGGCGAATTGCGAAACAATCATCGCTTAGATGGTACAAAAATATAAAGCTTTGACTCATCCCAGTTCAATTGCTGTTTTTTTATATCAATAATGATCCAGTGAATGACCGTTTGAAAATTGCAATATAAACTACTTGGCTCCAGCCAATATCCATTCAACGACAAGTTTTGCATCTGCCTCGGATAGATTATTTGGCGGCATAGGAGTTGTTCCCCAAACACCTGAGCCACCAACTTTTATTTTCTTCACCAGAGTCGAAACTGCGGTCTTGTTTCCTTTGTACTTATTAGCGATTTCGTTAAAACCTGGGCCAACAATTTTGTTGTTAGTTCCGTGACAGGCCATGCACGCGCTTTTCACTGCGATACCTTTTGCTTTATTTGCATCGGCTGCAGCACTGGCTGAAAAAGACAGGGAAAAAATACAAATAGCAATGGCATATTTCATAAACAAGTTCCTTATGTGAGTAATTGAATTATCAAGTTTTGATGGATGATAAACATGACCGCCGCGACAGGCGTTACTTCATGTAGCTCGCCGCAAAATTAGAAAAATGAAAGGATTGTGTCAACCGATTTTTCACGGCACGTACCTAGCGGTTTCGTCGGGGTACCTATTGATATCCAGCCAAGCAAGGTCTCGCCGTTTTCGCAGAATGCAGCAGCAATGGATGGATCGCGTACTTTATCGCCACTAAGCATTTTCCCGGCGAATCCCATTAAGTGAACAGCGTTGAGAATATTGGTGACAGCCCCACCAATACAAGTCCATTGCTCGTGTACCGGCACTTGGTGATGTTCAATCACCTTGCCAATAATGGCGATCGAAATTGGAGCGCGTAACGCCCGTTCGCGCTCGATAGAACAAGCTTCGTCATTTTTACCATTGAGTCTCGCGTAAGTTTCAAATAAATCAGCGAGTCGTTCTCGGCCATGTCCTTGTACGACACAAAGTCGAAATGGAATTAATTCACCGTGGTCTGGCGCACGTAATGCGATCTGTGCAATCTGCCTCAATTGAACTTCGTTAGGTCCTGGCTCAACCAGATATTTGATCCCCATAGAAAACCGCGTCATCAAATGGGAAATGACAGCATCTGGTGGAATCAATAATTGCGAATTGGACATGTGCATTGTAAAAACAGGCGATGTTTCCATCGCCTGGTCATGACGTTTTAAGATGAGCTACACGTTATCAAACGCACGTCGTTTGGTGGACACGGTTTTCTTGTACTGCTCGATAGATCCTATGCGCCGTACGCTACCCCACGTACCTTTGTAGTAAGGGATGATGTTTCGATCAACCCAATCGGTGGTTACGTCACCCTGTATGCCATTGACGTAACCAAAGAGCATGAACGTATGCGATGGCTTCATGTCCTTAACCGGATAGGCCATTGCGAAAGTAGAGCCATAATCATTAAACACTTCCACCACGTCACCTGCGGCTACCCCGAGCGATTGCGCATCACCCGGATTCAGTTCGATGTAGGCAAGTGGGTATCGACTTTTAACGAAGTCGTTGTATTGATCATGGTAGGCAGATTGCCAAACTTCATTGGCGCGCCCATTGTTAAGCCAGAATTTGTGCTTAGCCTTTTGCTCCTCGACCGGCTTGGGTAAGCCATTCCATGGAGCTGGTTTGAAATGGGCTTTGCCATCCTTGGTATCAAATTTATTGTCGTCGTAGTGAATTGCAGTGCCGATCATCTTGCCATTTTCAACTCGCTTAATTGGCAGTTGGACGCCGTTGGTACCTGCGGCACGCAGCAATGTATATGTTGCGAGTACGCCGGTGCTACCACCTTGACTGTCAATCGGCTCGGCTCCGGGCTGGCCGGCACTACGGAAACCATCATTAAAAGCATCTTCTTCAGTTTTCCAATCGAAGCCAGAAAAACGCTTAACCATCTCAGGCTTGCCTTCTGCTTCGTACATCGCCTTGAGCGTGTTCGCGGCCTTTGCAGCAATCAGACAATCCGGTAAGGCATCTCCCGGAGCATCCATGAATTTTTCCGACAGACGCATGCGTCGTTCGCCATTCATCGATGTGAGATTCATTTCGCCTGGATGCGCAGCTGGCAACATAAGGTGAGCAGCTTCGGATAACTTGGTAGGATAAAGATTGATACTGGTGACAAACAGACCACCCTTGCTAGTCGCGTCGTAAATAATATCAACCATCTCCGCTGCAGATGCACCGCGAGCTTTGCTCATTGCGTCCTTGACGATCTGGCTTCGACGCAAACTCACTTCTCGCAACGCTTGGGCATTGTTACTAGTTTGGAAGTTGTTGCAGCCCCACCAAGTCATCATTCGTCCTTTACCTTGAATGATTTCTTGATCCACATATATTTTTTCTCCAGTCGGATGTGGAGGCCGTACGTATCCTTCTTGATGTCCGCCCATGCGCACACAGCCAGTACCACGACGACCAACATTCTGCGTCGCAATCACCAAATCCAATAGTGACGATTGGATGTTGTAATTGTCATTGCCCCAGATAATGCCTTTTTCATATGCGTGCATGGTGCGGGGCATTTTCCCTGCAGCTTTCGGCTTGTATGACCACTCGGCGGCTTGTCGCAATTTGTCTTCAGATACGCCAGTAATGCGGCTGCAATCAGCTAAGCTCATTTGATTAGTCTTGACTGCATCTTCAAAGCCAACGGTATGTTGCGCAATAAATTCTTTAGCGATCCAACCCTGTTGAACGACATAGGTCAGCAAGCCATTGAACAGTGCGACGTCGGTACCCGGATTAATGTCGAGATGTAGCACTCGATCTTTTGCAGTTTGCTCGGCAATCGCGATCGAAGTAGTACGACGAGGATCCACAAAGATCATGAGGCCAGGGCCAACCGGCTCGCCCGCAAACCATTGTTTCTTTTTCTCTTCAGTAGAGCCGTTCAGGTTCGGCAACCAATGATTTAAAAAGTAGTTGGTTTGCGTCTCGTAAGGATTGTTTCCGATTGACCAGATAACGTCGGCTACCTGTGCGTCTTCATAGCTATTATTCAGTTCGCCGATACCCATTTCGCGCGTCGCATGGCACTCAGAATTGTAGGCTGGTCGATTATGGATGCGCACAGTAGGGGTTTGAATTGCGCTGAACATCAACTTGCCCGAACCCCAGGTGTTTTCAAATCCACCGCCTGCACCACCATGATCGAACGTGGCGAACATGATGTCACGTACATTTCCTTGATCGAGTATCTTCTTGGTAAGCCCCGCATAGATTGCCATTGCATGGTCCCACGACGTGTCCAGCCATTGATCGCCAGCATAAAAACGTGGGTACTTCAACCTGTCAGCGGTCATGCCATCGGCTGCATACATATATCCAGCCATCTTGCCACCTCGAGTGGAACTTAACCCTTGATTCACTACGCACTCTTTATCAGGAATGATCATGATATTGGAGCGCTTGCCATTCTTTGCTGTAATGACATTGGTCATTGCTGGTGTCAGCGTAGTCGCAAAAGGCGGTAACTGTTTTGTGAAATCTAAACCAAGTGCATTTTGGTTGGCCGCACGTCCGCCTTCTTTGTTTTCATCCCACTTGTAAACATGGTATCCACAGCCGACTATACAAAAATGACAAGTCATATTTGTCTTCTGCGCATTCACAGGAGGCAAGGCAACACGGTCTCTATTTTTACTCATGATAGTAATCTCCCTTTTTCACAGAATGTTGGATTGACGGCCATAAATCAGGCCGGTCACGCCGATCGCCGTGAAGGTGTCATTCGCAGCGTTGTAGCTCAACTGAATCTGAGGAAGGTTCTCGGTAGCTTGCCCACACACCATCTGCCCATGATTGTCCGGATCAAAGACGGAGAAGTGGCATGGGCACTTGAATGTCTTGGCGCTAGCGTCATAGGACACTGGACATCCCATATGGGTACACAAAATGCTGTGCGCGACGATATCGTTATTAGGACCAACGCCACCAGGTGTCGGCTGGCCCATTTTGATAGCTACGCAAGGTGACGATGCATCTGGATAATTAAAACTAACCGGAGCATCTACTTTCAATCCCTTCGCTTTGCCGACGGCTGTAATTGGATAAGGTAGGGTTGATGCTCCAACATTTACTTTTGCAGGAGCAGCGTTGGCGTTGCCGCTTACAAGCCCTGCGCCTGCTACTGCTGCAGAGGACCCTGCAATCTTCAAAAAATTGCGGCGACTAGTTTGATGTTCCATGAGTAAGGTCTCCATTTTTATAATGTAGATATCTCATTGCAAACTGCGTGCCAAAAGAAGATTTTAGCTAAGTGCTTGATTCCATTTAGTTGGTGCGGCGCACGATAATTCGTAGATGTTACGGTATGGTTACGCTCCGTTTCGTTTTAGTAACGCTCGACTTCCAAAAATTTTCCACCTCGAAATTACATTTCACGGAAATCGAATTAATAATGAAACTCATAGGCTATAGTGTGCTTCTTCAATCTATTCTTTACGTCTGGATTTCGTAACGTGAACTCCGTATCCCATTTGCAGCGTCGACGTATACTTGCGGGAATTGCTGGATTGGCTGCAGCAGGCTTAGTCGCACCAGTTGTTGCGGCGCAGCCGTTGCGCATCGGGTTAACACCTGTTTTCCTGGACGAGCGCTCAGGTTTCCTAGCGCGCTTTCGCGATCATTTGGAAAGCGTGCTGGGACGACCAGTTGTATTTGTGCAGCGACGAAGCTACGCCGATATCGTTGAACAATTACTTGATGGACGTCTCGCGGCTGCATGGCTATGTGGCTATCCCTTTGTTCGGTATCGGGCAGTGATGCAATTACTTGCTGTGCCGGTATACGAAGGGCAGCCAACCTATCACGCGTATATCATTACCGGCCCCACCGCCACAGAGGTCAAAAATTTTGCAGATTTAAAGGGGCGAGTATTCGCCTATTCGGATCCCTTATCTAACTCTGGCTTTTTATATGCGCAAGATCGTCTGAAGGAATTAGGAGGACAGAGCAGTACATTCTTCAGGAAATCATTTTTTGCATTCGGTCATCAAAACGTGATCGCCGCAGTGTCATCGGGTTTAGCGGATGCGGGCGCGGTTGATGGTTATGTGTGGGATAGCGTAAGCGAGCTCACTCCAGATGCCACAGCCAATACTCGAGTTTTAAAAAAATCTGAGATATTTGGTTTTCCTCCGTTCGTTTGCACTAAACATATTGATCCTGTCCTGATGACAAGCTTGCGCAGTGCGTTGATCGACATGAACCAAACAGATACAGGAAGGGAGCTATTAGCTGAGCTTAGGCTAGATAAATTCATTGCAGGTCGGCCTGCTTTGTTCGACGGAATTGCCGCGATGATGAAGCGGGTAGGTCGTTAGTTACCACTAAGATGGGAATAGCCATGCGACTGAATCGACTTTCGTATTTAATCAAGGTTCCGCTCGCGTTATGCATTGTGAGCGTTGCTTCCGCGCTTGGAATCTTCCTGGTGACTTACTATCTACTTGTGTCGTACATAGGCTTGGAATCGATGACGCGTGTGCAACAAATCGCCAGCACTCTTGCGACCTCCGCGCGCGGTGCGATTGCTCGTGAAGAAATATGGGATATATATCAACAAATCAGCGCAGCGGTTGCCCAGGATCCAAGTACAGAAATCGTGGTTATCAGCAAAGATAACCTGCCATTGGTGGCCTCCAACCCTATCAAATATCCTGTTTTAGGATCGCGAGATCATCTTCCATCCTCGTTACTTATGCTGTCCGAGCAAGCGCGACGAGAAGGTCCAAGCCATCGTATTTTTTCACTTGATGGTGTCACAGATGAGATGGTCTACGGTGCAGCAACGATGGCGGTGTCAGAGGATGGCGATCCACTCGCCACAGTAGTTGTCTATTCGCGCCAGGATGCCACGCTTCCAAAATTGCGCGATTTATTACTTCGTGTACTTGGTTATGGAACGCTTGCTTTAGCGTTAGTCATACCATTCGGATGGTGGTTGGGACGTCGATTAGTCAAACCACTTAATCAATTGCGAACGGCCATGGCGAGGATCGAAGAGACCGATTTCATGACGAGCACCAGTATGGAAGTAAATAGGGAGGGGACTGATGAAATCAGTCAGTTGACTCGACAGTTTATTTCGATGAATGCCGAATTGCACCGCGCGCGTGATTTGGAAGCACAGATGCAAATAGCAGAGCGAATGGCGATGGCAGGAAAACTCGCTTCCAGCCTAGCGCACGAAGTCAACAACCCGTTAGGTGGAATGCTAAATGCCATTAGCAATTTGCACCTGAGAGGAATAAGTGATCCTTTTGTAGAAAAAACTGCCAACCTGTTGGAGCGAGGCCTACAGCAAATCCAGGAGTCGATATCGGCACTGATGTCTCAAGCACGCAGGGAGCACACGATATTGACCTGGAAAGACTTTGAAGATTTGCAAACACTGTCAGAACCAATTGCTTCAAAGCGCGATATCGATGTGGTCTGGCGGGTGGTTGATGATCAAAGAGAATTGGGGCTGCGCTCAGTACCCGTCCGGCAAATTGTATTGAACTTGGTACTTAATGCGATCAATGCAGCGTTGGTCAGAGTTGAAGTTCAGGTAAGGGTCGTCGGACAGGCGCTGCATGTCCGCGTAAAGAATGACGGCGGTCCGTTTTCGGCAATTGAGGACGCCGCTCCCACGCCCGATCAGCATGGACGCATAGGCTTGGGCTTGTGGGTATGTTTTAGATTAACTCGCCAAATGGAAGGTTCACTTACTATCGAACCAACGATTAATGGACGAGGTACCGTCGCAACTTTTATCGCACCATTGGAGGCACCACATGACTAGCGTATTGCTGGTGGAAGACGACGCCATCATGGGTGAGTCAATTTGCGACAGATTCGCGATTGAGAAGATTGATCATGAATGGGTTCAGTCTGCCACTGCCGCATTAAGCCGTATGAAGCAACGTAAGTTTGACTGCCTCGTATCTGATATTCGTTTGCCCGATTTAAGTGGGGAGATGATGTTTGAACGTGGAAAGGAGAGTGGTAATTTAGATTATCCGGCAATTTTTATTACCGGTTACGGAACCCAGCAGCAGGCCGAGCGATTGCTTGCGAAAGGCGCGGCAGATTATTTGGTCAAGCCTCTCGACCTAGAATCAATGATAGGCAAGATCAGACTGCTTACTGCGGGAAGTTCACCAATCATTACTGCCAGTAAACCTACCCTAGGTATTTCTCGCGAAATTCAACGCTTGGAAGAAATGGTTGTAAAGATGGGTGAGCAATGGACTTCTGTGCTTGTCACTGGCGAATCTGGATCTGGAAAAGAAGAACTGGCTCGCTTACTTCATCGTAGCGCACAAGCGGGAAACAATCCTTTTATCGCTGTAAACTGCGGCGCACTGCCAGAAGGAATGATGGAGGCAGAGCTATTCGGTTATGAACGTGGCGCATTTACCGGCGCCGCAAAGTCACATCGTGGATATTTTGAACAAGCCAATAATGGGACCGTTTTTCTTGATGAGATTGGCGAGTTGGCACCTGCGGCACAAGTGCGTCTGCTACGCGTGTTACAAGAACATACGCTGACTAGATTGGGAAGTGAAAAGCCAATTAAAGTTAATTTTCGCTTGATTGCCGCAACGCACCGTGACGTTCGCGAAGAGGTTAAAGCCGGACGATTTCGCGAAGATCTGTATTACAGAATCAATATCATCCAGCTACGTGTACCTCCTTTGCGGGAAAGATTAGATGATGTCGCCTGGCTAGCACGGCTTTTCCTGGAACAATGGAATCAAGCGCATCCAACCTCGCCGCGAATGCTTTCAGAGCCTACGATCACGTTCCTTTGCACATTGCCATGGCGAGGGAATATCCGTGAACTGAAGCATGCGATTGAGCGTGCTTGTTTATTGACCGCACATCCATTGTTGAGACCCGATGATTTTGAGATGCAAATCTCAGAGGAAAAACTGGGAACGTTTCACCCGGCAACTGAAGTGCCTGCAATGGCCCAGCCGCATATCATTCCGCTTGCCGAGTTCAATCGAGAACAAGAACGACGCTACCTTGTACAAGTTCTTGCCCATTACAGCGGGCAAATGGCTCAAACCGCAGCGGCACTAGGTATCAGTCGTAAAACGCTATGGGAAAAAACTCGCAAATTGGGAATTAAGGGATCAGAACCTGAACGGTAAATCGCAGGCGCAAAATCCGAGACGTGGGAAAGCTGCTACTTCTCTAGTAGTCGTTGCTTTACTGAAATACTGCCGTCACATTACTCAGCTATTGTGAAAAACTTGAATCTGTGGGTGGGGTATTTCTATGCAACTCTCAACATCATATCGACCAGATACAGTCTTCAGCAAAACAGAAAAAGGAAGAGACGAAGTGGTGAAACGCTGCTTCGGATTGAGTCCGCTACAACGCCGAGTACTTATCCTTATGGATGGGGCCAAAAAATTCTCGGCTCTTTTGGAGATGATTCCTGAGCGAGATTTGAACGAAATCGTTTCTTATCTGGTGAATCAAGGCTTCATTAGCTCAAATTCCCCTGCTCAAACTAGAAAAACGGATCTAAAAGTTCCGATGTCGATGCCAACTGGTGAATCAATGCAGACAAGTGCCGTAACTTCAGCAAAGACGCAGCACTCGTCTCCCGTTTCTCCCTTGCCTGTCGAATTAATCCAAGATCCTACAAAAATCCGTGAAATAAAAGATTTCATGATCTCTACTACAACGACATACTTGGGATTGATGTCCGCAGACATGATTCATAAGATTGAAAGAGCCAAAGAAGCAGCTGGTCTATTGTCAATCGCTGGCCAGTGGCATATGGCATTACGAGAATCTAAACATGGCAATAGGTTTGCGGGTGCTTACCTTGATCAGGTCACTAACGCGCTATCAGGTCAAACTGCTCAGGCAAGCTAATTGTTGCAGCCAAGCCGATTCCATCTTAGGACACTTGTAGGGTTGCAAATACAGACGTGTCGTAGATATTCCATAAATCCACTATTCAATAATTCAATAATTCAAATGTCATCGAAGTGTCATATTTAATTCATATACTCCTGCTCAGCAGTCCAGTTTTCTCTTTTCGTCTTTGATAACCAACAGGGGTAAATGAATGAATTTGAAAAAAGTACTTACCGTAATAGGCGTTGCTTCCGCTGCAATTTTGACCCAAGGTGTCTACGCTCAGGCTGTACAAGTAGATCCGGCACTGCCGACTTACCAAAAAGCTGCTGGCATTTCCGGTAACTTCACCAGCGTCGGTTCCGACACACTGAATAATCTGATGACGCTTTGGGCCGAAGAGTACAAACGCATTTACCCTAACGTTAACATCCAGATTCAAGGCGCTGGCTCCTCTACGGCACCTCCGGCCCTGACTGAGGGCGCTTCAAATTTCGGCCCAATGAGCCGCATGATGAACGCCAAGGAAGTCGAATCCTTTGAGAAAAAGCATGGCTATAAGCCGTATGCAGTCCCTGTCGCAATTGATGCACTGGCGGTTTACGTCAACAAGGATAATCCGATCAAAGGTTTGAGCATCGAAGAAGTAGACGCGATGATGTCAGTAGGTCGCAAATGCGGTCTTGCTGAAGACATCACCAAGTGGGGTCAAGTTGGCATGAGCGGCGAATGGGCTAGCCGTGACATCGCGTTGTACGGTCGTAATTCGGTGTCCGGCACATATGGTTTTTACAAGGATGTTGCCCTGTGCAAAGGCGATTTCAAGCGCAATATGGCTGAGCAACCAGGTTCCGCATCTGTAGTGCAAAGCGTTGCAACCCAGATCAACGCCATTGGTTATTCGGGCATAGGCTACAAGACATCCGGCGTGCGTGCATTGCCTTTGTCCAAGAAAAAAGGTCAGCCATTTGTCCAGCCGGATGCAGTCCATTCGATCGACGGTACATATCCACTGGCACGCGTGTTGTACGTCTATGTGAACAAGAAGCCGAATCAACCTCTGGCCCCGTTGGAACGCGAGTTCTTCAAGATGGTGCTGTCCAAGCAAGGCCAGAACGTGGTGGTGAAGGATGGATTCGTCCCGATGCCGGCGCGCATGGCCGCAAAAGCTGCTGAAGAACTTTCCAAATAATCAGCGCGATAGCTTCAAATAAAACGCGCCGCACAAGCGGCGCGTTTATCACGATCCTACCTGATCCCAGTTCTATCCGACATGGAGAAAAGCATGAAGCAAACGATGCAATTGGCCTCGCTGGCCGCAGGCGCAGCTGTCATTCTCGCGCTGACCGGCTGCGCGACGGACACGAAACAAACCAATACGGCGACAACAGCGACACCGGCCGCAAGCAAAATGACAGTTACGACTGCGCAAGCTAGCGAGTTTTATGTGGTACTGCCAGAGGACGGACGCATTTATGCGTTCGGTGACACCAAAAACTATATGAGTTATCTGGCTCATTCGGAAGTCCCGTTGACCCGTACCCGCATCGGTGCGGGTCCAGGTGGCAAAACGGTGGTGTTCGGCATTACCTCTGACGATGTAAAGAAAAACGAACCCAGCACAGCAGAGAAAATCATGGACGGCAAGTTGGAAGCTGCATCGAATTTTCACGGTGAAGCATTCAAGGCTGGCCGCTTCTATGTATTCAACGATATGAGGGACATGATGGCGTTCACTGCCTACGGTGAAGTGCCATATTCCTATACCGATATCGGCGCTGGACCTAAGGGTGAGACGTTGGTGTGGGTCATGAACAAGGATAGCTATAAAAAAGGTCGTCCATTGTCGACCATCGAACGCTTCCGCAGCCTGCGCGCGGCGAAGTAATTGTAGAAAGGCCGGCTGTGCTCAATGCACAGCTGGCTGCGCTTCCCTTCAAAAAATCAGGCACCCATGAAAACACTCGGCCGCAGTCAAACCGCATCAGCACTCGATCAGGCAATGGGCCGACGACTGTTGGTGGATAAGTTGTTCAAGCATCTGATGTCCATCGGCGGTATCGGCGTCATCATTGCCGTATCGACGATATTTTTCTATCTGGCTAGTGTAGTAGTGCCGCTATTCACACCGCCGAAAATTGAGCGCCAAACGCAGTTTGCGGCACCTGGAAACGCAGCTCAGACCACAGCAGCGTATTCCGGTGAAGAACAAAGAGAAATCGGCGTGCGGATTGGTACTGCGGGCGAGGTTACTTTCTTCCGTTTCGGCAGTGGCGAAGTGCTGAGCACTACCGCGGTCAAAATTCCGGATGGCGTGGCCATCTCCAGTTTCGCGCTCGGCGGGCGCAGTAGTTTTGCATTTGGTTACGGGCTGTCCGACGGCGGCGTGATTATAGCCAAGCAGGTTTATCAAGTTACTTACCCGGAGGGTCGCCGCCTCATCAGCCCGATAATCGAGTATCCGCTGGGCGAAACGCCTGTTGCGGTCGATACTCGCGGTCAGGCGATCACGCAGTTAAGCGTGCAGCATGGAGATGAAGGTACGACCATCGCTGCACAAACAGCGGATGGACGAATTCTGGTATCCGCAGTCAGCGTCACCAGTAATTTAATGACTGGCGAAACCAGCAGCCGAGTAGAGCAATCAGAGATTGACTCCCCACCGGCGGATACAAGACAAATCCTCATCGAATCCAAGCAGCGAGAAATGGTAGTGCTGCATGGTGATAATAGCCTTACGCGCTACAACATCTCCGATAAGACCAACCCCGTTCTGCTGGAGACTGTGCAAGTTGCACAGGATGGCGAGCGCGTGGCAATGATAACGATGCTGAGCGGCGGATTTTCAATCATCGTCGGCACTGATTCGGGAGCACTCTCTCAATGGTTCCCGGTACGTAAAGAATCCAACCGATTTGCACTGACCAGAATCCGTGGCTTCGATGCAATGCCCGCCGGCATTACCGCAATAGCGCCTGAATTTTTCCGCAAGGGCTTTGTTGTCGGCGATGCAAAAGGAAATTTCGGTAGCTACTATGCGACGTCGCGACGCACTCTATTTGTAGAGAACTTGGGCGATGTACCGTTGACCGCACTGGCAGTTCCTCCGCGCGGCAATGGTTATTTAGCACAGGATACGAATGGTCAAGTGCATTCCGCAGTGGTGCATAACGAGTATCCAGAAGTGTCTTTCCATAGTCTGTGGCAGAAAGTCT
The DNA here is from genome assembly GCA_000026125.1 of Herminiimonas arsenicoxydans. GTDB lineage: Bacteria > Pseudomonadota > Gammaproteobacteria > Burkholderiales > Burkholderiaceae_D > Oxalicibacterium > Oxalicibacterium arsenicoxydans. The sequence continues at coordinate 492,235 of CU207211.1, forward strand.
GGTACGAAAGCTACGAAGAGCCGGATTATGTGTGGCAATCCTCCGCTGCTAACTCTGAGTTCGAGCCAAAGTTCAGTCTGTCTCCACTCACGTTCGGCACCATCAAGGCCGCAAGCTACGCGATGCTGGTTTCGGTGCCCTTAGCACTGCTCGGTGCCATATTTACAGCCTATTTCATGTCGCAGCGCATGCGCACGATTGTCAAGCCGACCATCGAAGTCATGGAAGCGCTTCCTACCGTAATTCTGGGCTTCCTTGCAGGCCTTTGGCTGGCACCGCTAGTTGAAAATAATCTGGCTGGCGTCCTGCTGAGTATTTTATTTCTGCCTGTATGTATGATCGGTTCGGCTTACGTGTATCACCTGCTGCCAACCAGTTTGAAAGACCGGGTAGCACCAGGGTGGGAAGCGGCCTTCATGTTCCCGATTCTGGCCATTATGTTCTGGGTATTTTTTCAGATAGGTCATCCGATCGAAGCGGCGTTTTTCGGCGGTGATATGCCGGGATGGCTCAGCAACGAAATGGGCATCAGCTATGAACAGCGCAACTCGCTGGTAGTTGGCATCGCCATGGGATTCGCGGTAACTCCGACTATCTTTTCGATTGCAGAAGATGCAATTTTTACCGTCCCCAAACATCTGACTTCCGGTTCGCTGGCGCTGGGTGCCACATCGTGGCAGACCCTGATCGGCGTAGTGTTGTTGACCGCCAGCCCTGGTATTTTTTCAGCAGTGATGATCGGCCTTGGGCGCGCAGTAGGTGAAACCATGATTGTGCTGATGGCAACGGGCAATACTGCGGTTATGGACTGGAGTTTGTTTACGGGCTTTCGTACCCTGTCGGCCAATATCGGCGTCGAAATGCCTGAAGCGGGCGTCGGTGAAACGCATTACCGCCTGCTGTTCCTGTCGGCGCTGGTGCTGTTCGGCTTCACCTTTGTGGTGAACACGATAGCTGAATTGATACGTCAACGCATGCGCGAAAAGTACAGCACAATCTAGGAGAACAAGATGCGCGAATGGTTTAGATCTGGTACGCCTTGGATATGGCTAACAGCCGGTGCGGTAGCGCTATCGGTATTAATGGTTGTTGGCGTGATGACGCTGACAGCGGTACGGGGCTTGGGACACTTCTGGCCCAAGGAGGTGGTCGAGACGACCTTCAAGGAAAAAGACGGGCGCACCGTGCGCCTGATAGGTGAGGTACGCGAACGCGAAGAAGTGTCGCTACGCAGGCTTGCTGAAGCAGGCTTCACGATTAAAAGCGACAAAGCCTTCGTCGACCGCTTATTGGTAAAGATGGGTAACCGCGATGTCAGCGGTGTCGACTTTCGCTGGTTTCCGGCACCTTTGCTGGGAGAAATGACGACCCCGCATGATTTGGTGACTATCGAGCGTCGTGAGTGGGGCAATTTCTATGGCCACCTGAAGTCGGTCAAGGAAAATGGCGTCGTGGTTGCCAGTGGCGATGCAGCATGGCCAGAACTGGTTAAGCGTGTAGAACGTGCCAATGACTTATTCAAACGCATTTACACGATAGAAAAGGATGACATTGGCGGCATCAACCACAGCATCGAAAAGTTACGGCTGAAGCAGCGGCGCGCAGAACTTAACGGCAGCATGACATTAGTCTTGAAGGCCGATATCGACGCTGAGCGCAAGCCACTGGAAGACCGTTTCGCCGTGTTGCAGAATGAACTACAGACCTTGCGTACTGAAATCGGCCGTGATTCGCTGGTAGGTGAAGTCATGGATGGCAAGGAAGTGGAGGTCAAGCTTGCGCTGGTGGCGGATGCTTACCGTGCCAACACCATGGGTGTGTTCGAAAAAATGGGCCACTATGCGCGCAAGCTGGGTGAGTTCATCACCGAAGATCCGCGCGAAGCCAATACCGAGGGTGGTATTTTCCCGGCGATTTTCGGCACCGTCCTTATGGTCATGATGATGTCGGCCATCGTCACACCGTTCGGCGTGATGGCTGCGGTCTACATGCGCGAGTACGCCAAACAAGGTCCGCTGATTAGGTTGATACGGATTTCAGTCAATAACCTGGCGGGCGTACCGTCCATCGTGTACGGCGTATTCGGACTTGGTTTCTTCGTCTATGTCTTGGGCGGCAATATTGATCAGCTGTTCTTTCCGGAAGCACTGCCGGCACCGACCTTCGGCAGCCCTGGGATTCTTTGGGCTTCGCTCACGCTGGCATTACTGACCCTGCCCGTGGTAATCGTTTCTACCGAAGAAGGCTTGTCGCGCGTTCCGCGTTCGGTACGTGAAGGCAGTCTTGCATTAGGCGCAACCAAAGCCGAAACCCTGTGGCGCACTGTGTTGCCAATGGCCAGTCCGGCCATGATGACTGGACTGATCCTGGCTGTCGCGCGCGCCGCTGGCGAAGTTGCTCCGCTGATGCTAGTGGGCGTAGTGAAACTGGCACCTACGCTGCCGCTGGATGGTTACTTCCCATTCATTCACCTTGAACGTAAGTTCATGCATCTGGGTTTTCACATTTATGACGTTGGCTTCCAAAGTCCGAATGTCGAAGCGGCGCGTCCGCTAGTGTATGCGACAGCCCTGCTGCTGGTCATCGTCATCATGGTGCTGAACCTAGCCGCAATTCACTTGCGGAACCGCTTGCGCGAAAACGCCCGTGGTTTGGATTCCGTATAAAAGCCATCAAATAAATCAGCATCTTCGCCCAAATGACCCATTCTCAACTTGAAGGCACCAGCATGGCACCTAATAACGAAACGCACAGCGATAGCGTAAAAATCCAGACCTTCGTTCCCGAAGCGACTACACCGGTGAACCCGGTTGATCTTAACGACGTCGTGTTACAAGTAAAAGATCTCAACCTGTTCTATGGCAAGACACAGGCATTATTCGACATCAACCTGAATGTTCCTCGCGGTCAAGTGCTGGCCTTTATCGGTCCTAGCGGATGCGGCAAATCGACCCTGTTGCGCTGCTTCAACCGGATGAATGATCTGGTCGACAGTTGCCGCGTCGAAGGCGAAGTGATAGTGGACGGCCGCAATGTCTATGAGCGTAGCGTCAATGTCGCAGAGCTGCGTCGCCGCGTCGGCATGGTGTTTCAAAAGCCCAATCCATTTCCTAAGACAATTTATGAAAACGTTGCTTACGGATTGAGATTGTTGGGTGTCAAAAATCGTGCTCAGCTTGACGAGGTGGTCGAACGTTCTCTGCGCCAAGCTGCGTTGTGGGATGAAGTTAAAGATCGTTTGCACAGCAGCGGCCTGAGCCTGTCCGGCGGTCAGCAGCAGAGGTTGGTGATCGCCCGCGCCATTGCACTTGAACCTGAAGTCCTGCTGCTTGACGAACCTTGTTCGGCACTCGATCCGATTGCGACTGCAAAAATCGAAGATTTGCTGGATGACCTGAAGCAGAAGTACACAATCGTGATTGTCACTCACAACATGCAGCAGGCGGCGCGGGTATCCGATTTCACCGGTTTCATGTTCATGGGCAAGCTAGTCGAGTTCAGCGTAACCGATCAGATGTTTACCCAGCCCACCAACAAACAAACGATGGATTACATCACCGGTCGCTTCGGTTAAACGTTCCGTCCACCATTAAAAGAGAAAATAAGATGAGCACATCCCATATCGTCAAATCCTATGATCTGGAACTGCAAACGCTGGCGTCCAGCGTCGGTGCCATGGGCGACTTCGCGGGCGTTCAGTTTGCCGACGCCATCCAGGCCTTGCTAGCGCATGACGTTTCGCTGGCACAGCGCGTGATTGATCAGGATCGCCAAGTCGATGCGCTGCGGCGCGACCTGTCCACGGCTGCTGCCAAAGTGATTGCCAAGCGTCAGCCAGTCGCCATCGACCTTGATGAAGTGCTGGCCGAACTGCGCATCGTCGAGGACCTTGAGCGTATCGGCGACTTAGCGAAGAACATAGCCCGACGCGCCATCATCATCGCCGAGGAGCCATTTCCTGCTGAAGTAACCGGCAAGATCCGCCGCTTGGCTGATCTCACATCGGCGCAATTACGCCATGCACTCGCAGCTTACGCCACTCGTGACGGAGCTAGGGCACAGACTCTTGAGCGGGATGATGACCAGATAGATGCGCTCCACGTGGAGATCTTCGACGATATCACCGCATTAATGAAAGGCAGTCAGCAACAAGTCGTTGGCCTGGTACATCTATTGTTTTGCGCAAAGAACATTGAGCGCATCGCTGATCATGCGACGCATCTCGCAGAAAACGCCTTTCAATCCCTACTTGGCAATACGCAATCTGCCAAGTCAAGCAGCGAATCGTAGGACAGGAACGCCGTCCATGCTGCGATGGAAAAAAAGTTTGGTCTTCCATACGTTGAGCGGATTTTATGTCGGGCGATAAAGCTACCATTTTGGTCGTTGAGGATGAATTGTCTATCGTAGAGTTGCTCCGCTTTACGCTTGAAGACGCCAACTGGAATGTTGTAGCCGCTGGCAGCGTAGCTGCCGCCTGGGATTTGATCCAGATTCGCCCTCCGCATCTCATCCTGCTGGATTGGATGCTCCCCGATCAGTCGGGCTTGCAGCTGTTATCCCGAGTCCGCGAAAGCCGGCAATTTAGGGGATTGCCAATCATCATGCTGACGGCAAAAAGCATGGAGGAAGACAAGGTCACTGGCCTGGAAAATGGCGCTGACGACTATGTTACCAAGCCATTTTCACCGCGCGAACTTATAGCGCGAGTCACGGTGCTCTTGAAACATAAAGTTCCTGAACATGCACAAGAGACGATGAAGGCAGGCCCTATCCGGCTCGACCCGGCCAGCCGCATGGTCAGTGTTGGCACTAAAAATATTACGATAGGTCACGCGGAATTTAAACTGTTGAAGTATCTGCTCGCCCATCCAAATCATGTGTATTCACGCGACCAGTTAATCGACAGAGTCTGGGGACGCCATATCGCCATTGATGAGCGTACAGTTGATGTAAATGTACTCCGACTGCGCAAAGTCCTAGGAGAGGGACGCTATCTGATCAAGACGGTACGAGGAGTTGGTTACATGCTTACAGAAAAGTAAGTTGTGCATGGAATGTAATGTCCACCGCCCACCCAATTCAGTGCTGTGTTCACTGAGCAGACATTGAAAAGAACTAACAATAAATCTAACGGGGGCAGGCCGTACTAAAAATTTAGGACTCGGCAGGATTAACCTAAAGTACTAAAGTTTTCGTTCGCAAGTTGTTGGGGTTCTAAAGTAGTAAGCTGCAGAATACTTATGTCAGCTTCGACGCGATTTCGCCCATTATGCTTTGCTTTGTACAGAGCTGCATCTGCCCTGCCATATGCATTTTCAAAATCACAGTTTGTATCGCTCCAGCTAATACCGAAGCTGGCCGTTACATGAGGGCGAGGAAAGCAGGTGAAAGTTTCAGCGGCAATTGCCAGACGCACGTTCTCAGCAATTTCTATCGCGTCATCGAGGCTAATGTTTGGCAATAGGACTGTGAACTCTTCACCGCCGACACGGCCAATTTCACCAACACCATTAAGTGAGGACTTCAATTTTTTGACCAACTCACGAAGCACTGCATCGCCAGTCGGATGACCAAATTCATCGTTGATGCGTTTGAAAAAATCTATATCGAGCACAATCAAGGAAAGCGGATTTGACTTCAGATAATGCTCTGCTTGATCAAACACAGCACCTCGGTTTAGTACGCCAGTAAGATTGTCGTGCCGAGCTTTGTAATCCAGTTCTGATGTCAATTGTTCCAACTTGAAATTCAGAGTGTTGAGCTCCAGCTCTTTACGGTCGCTGCGTGCAATCAAACGCCGCGTTTCACGCATCAGTCGATGAAAATCTTTTGCGAGGTTATCCAAGGCGATTCTATATTCGTCACCAGACGCGTCATCCTTTGATATCACATCGTAAGCCGAATTTAGTGCTGCCGTTTCAGCTTCAAAAAGATCGTTATCGTTCATCAAGTTCTCAATGCATGATCGTTGAATATTAATTCAGGAAAATCCTCTTGTAACTCTTGTCCAAATTCAAAAATCGTGTCGTCATCTTCGTCGTGGTACCAGTCAAGAACCACGGTATTACCGGCAAGCGCCTTATCGTTCAAAGCGCTAAACAAAGAGAAAAGCATTTTTGTACTCGAGCTATTGAAGTATGAAAGCGCTACTTGTACGGTGACCTGTTGGTCAGATTCAATTTGTCCAAGATAGGTGTTCATTGCTGCAATGATGTCACCCCAAAACAATGCTGCGTTTTCTGGGTAGGCTTCACCTTTGAGCAACAACCGATGTTCGTCAAAACGGAAATCCACCTCTGGTGAACTCGCACTAGCAGGAATAAAAAAATTGTTCATATTTTTGTCTTTTCTTTGAGGCTACGGTCCTCGATACCATTTGCCGAATGCACTCAGATGGTCGCTTTAAGGCAGAACATCATGTTCCCGTCTGCCCCTTCGGGAATAAACTCAAAATCTAGTGGTTCGCTGGCGTCTCTTGCCATCGTCAGAAAACCCAAGCCGGCGCCCTTGCTTTCCTGCGGCGTTTCAGCGCGCAATGTTTCCTGGTATTCCAAGCGAATCTCTTCGTTTGTGAGGGTGCGCAAATGCTCTAATTTTTCGCGTAAATGATCGGCGATATTTGCGTGAACCAGGTTGGAGCATTTGAGAAAATAGCGGTCATTTTCAACTGAAATACATACTGAGCCACGGCGCATTTCCACGTCTGTCTTGCCACTCGTTTCAATTGATTCAGCCGAGTAATGAATAATGTTCTGCGTCATTTCGATAAAAGATGAAAATAGCTTGCGACGGGTGGGGCTCGCAGCACCAATGTACTCAACACGCGTTTTGACGGAATCCGCCATTGCCGCAATGATGTTTTGCGAAAAATATCCCATGTAGTAAAAAATGACATTGTTATTTCCAGCGCATTCGCAAGACATATACAACTTAGAAGTATCTGATTTATTTTCCATCTTGATTCGACTTTCTTATATAACTATTAGCTACATTGCTGACTGCCGCTTATTTGATGCACTGAGCCGGAATCCAAACACCGTTAAATCATCACGACGACGATGCAAACCTTGATAGGCTTTTTGCTCCAACATTAATAATTGACCGAATTGCTCCATCGGCGTATCCCGATGCCGTAATAAGTAGTCGCGAAGACGTTGCTTGCCAAAAGCAATATTCTTCATGCCCCCGATTTGGTCGATGATGCCATCCGTCGCACTGAGCACGACTGCATCATTTGTCAGCGTACATGTTTTGTTATCCCAGCACATTTCAGCGGGTGTGTCGACGTAGCCAATACCAACGCGTTTTCCCTCAATGGTCTGGATTTCATCTTGATCTGGCATAAGAATAAACAAAGGCGCTTTTGCATTTGCGCAGGTCAGTTCGGAAGTGGCGTCGTTGAACCAAAAGAATGCGGCATCCATTCCATCGTCAGACTCAGATAAACGATTTTGGTCGGCAAATTGTCCAAGTGCCAGCTTCATTCCACGATTAACTTCGCTCATCAGCATTGCGGGATCTTTAGGTCCCAGTTTGCTCAGTCCTTGAGAAAGCAGTGACGATGCAATTAATGTCAGGAAGGCTCCTGGAACACCATGCCCAGTGCAATCTGCAACAGCAGCAAACCAACCATCGTTGAAACGTTCAAAATGGTAAAAGTCACCGCCAACTACATCGCGCGGCTCCCAAATCAGACACGCATCATTTAGCGTTGCGCTCATTGCTTTAAGCGACGTGCTCATCATTGCGCGCTGAATCGTGCTCGCGTAATCGATGCTTTGCATGACTTGCAGGTTCTTCTCCGTTTGAAGATCGACCATCATGCGCATCAGATCCAAGCCTGATCCGAGACCAAGGAATTGATCGTTTTCAACGATCAAAAAGCCTTCTGCGAGAGTCTTATCACCAGACTCAACTGCAAGTGCAGCTAACGTTTCAATATGTGTACCTGCTTGCACTATCAGAGGATTTTTATCCATGAACGCAATACATGTCTTCTTTTCGTACAGTTCTTTAAAGTACGGCTTGGACATCTGCGACATGAATATATTGCGACTAATCAAACCAATCGGACTCCGACCCTCGAGTACCGGCAAGCTGATCAATTCGCGGTTTTGACTAAACACCTCCAACACCTGCGCATTGGTTTGATCGAAAGAAATAGTTGGTACGGCTACGGCGAGCGTTCGAGCGGATGTATTTGATTGCTCCGGGCTAATGACGGACATGATGTTGAAATCGATTTTCAATTTTTCTCTCGTGCAGATTTGCAGGACAGGTGCTTGTATTTAACGTTATCGAGGAAGTATCAACTTGAGTAAGAACGCTTGACATTACTTAAACAGGGGAGCCGAACCACATATTCTGTGTTTAAGTGGGTTGGATTTTAGTGGAGGCGTATGACAGGGAAGTGACACAGGGAAACATTTGCAATCTAATTGTCAGGATTGTAATAAGCAAGTGAATAGGTCTATAAACAGGGGCATGCCTGAGGCCGATATGTTTTTTTTGAGTAATTCTTTATTGGTAATAATGGCGTCATATTGAAAACCTAAAATTAATTCAATAATAATTTAATTAAAAGAATATCGAAATATTCTTCTAATAGGAATTCATATGCGCCAACTTACTAGTCGAGCCCACTTCGTGGCCGCCTTCTTCATGCTTTTCTTGCTAGGGACAACGGCAGCATTTTCCAAGGTTGTGACTCCGAGTGCTAAAGAATCCATACCTCCCTTACTTACGGTCGGGATTTTCCGGATCGAGTCAGAGCGCAGCTACAAACTGAGTTTGCAAATGGCGCTGGGCATACTGGGTGATCAAGTGAAGCGGGAGCGTGATCGCTCGATTGCTTCCATTTTAAAGATGCGTCAGGATTTAAACGGATTACCCGACAAATCGACTAAAACAACGCGGGCACTAACGCGGGCGAATATAGCCCTGACCGATCAGATGGATGGGCTACCGAAACTGAACGCCAGCAACGCGAGCGTGATGTACGACGTCAATGAAGACTTGCTGAACAAACTCAATACGCTGGCTTTTTCGTTGGAGTCTGACACCAATGACACAAATTCACGTGTCGTCGCACTCGCATTGCGGCAGGCATCACTTGCGCAACGGATGGCAAAAATCGTTCTCTTGAGATCTCTGGACAAGTCGATGACTTCCAAGCAGGGCCTGCAAGTCGATCTCACCCAATCAAAAATTGAGTTTCAAAACGGTTTAAATCTGCTGGCCGAAGAAGCAGGTTCTGATCGGCTACTTAGTTCTCGCGTTGAGCTGGCTCGTCAGCAATGGATCTTCTACCAAACAGCGCTCACCTCAGCTGGCACTAATCAAACTGAACTTCGCAATATCGCAACGACAAGTGATCGGATTGCGGAGCAAATGATCGAAATTGTTCACATCAGTTATGCACTACCGCTTGATAGTTTGACGTCCGCCCGCTGGAAATGATTTAGAAGCATTCCCCCTCAGTATTTGCCTCCATATTTAAGGATTCGCCATGAAACTTAGTTTTCAAACGCTATCGCCGCTTCTTTTTCTGACAACTGCTTTGTGTATAGCGCCTGCACAAGCACAAACGTTTATCAAAATTGATGGTTCCAGCACTGTGTTTCCGATCACCGAAGCTGTAGCTGACGACTTTCAAGACATGAAAAGTGGCACGGTCAAAGTGACTACCGGTATTGCTGGTACAGGAGGTGGATTCAAAAAATTCTGCAAGGGCGAAACTGATATTTCAAATGCCTCCCGTCCAATACTGAAAAAAGAAATGGATGAGTGCGCAAAGAACGGGGTCAAGTATGTAGAGCTACCGATTGCATTCGATGCACTGACAGTGGTCGTCAATCCCAAGAACAAGTTTTTGAACAAGATCACAGTAGAAGAACTGAAGAAGATGTGGGAGCCGGCAGCACAAGGAACAATCACCCGATGGAATCAGGTAAATCCGACCTGGCCTGACGCGCCGATCAAATTGTTTGGCGCAGGAGCTGACTCTGGCACTTTCGATTACTTCACTGAGGCGATCATGAGTAAGAGTAAATCCAGTCGCACTGATTACACCTCGTCAGAAGATGACAATGTCGTCGTGCAAGGTGTTGCGCGTGACGTCAATGCGATCGGATATTTTGGTTATGCGTATTACGTCGATAACAGTAAGCGCCTTAAAGTTGTTCCGATTGTTCATAAGGCAGGTAAGCCGGCAGTAGCCCCTTCCTTAAAGTCCGTCATGGACGGCACTTACCAACCGCTTGCACGCCCGTTATTTATATATGTAAGTATTAAAGCTATCGAAAGAAGCGAAGTCAAAGAGTTCGTCGAGTTCTACTTGAAGAACGCACAGAAGCTGGCGAAGGAAGTGAAATACATTCCCTTAACTGACAAGGATTACAAACACGCGTTTACCAACTTCAGCAACAAGAAAACTGGCACAGCTTTTGGTGGTGACGCTGAAATCGGTGTCACCGTAGCGGAGTTGTTGCGTCGTGATCCGAAAGAATAAATCGTTGTAACTTGCCTCAATTCCTTGAATTGCTTTAATGAAAGTAAGCAATTCAGGGAAATCCCGCACAGATGAAAAACTAATGAATTGAGGCTTGTTTTTATTCTTCATTTCAATAATAATTGAATTATTGAATAAAGGAGCCATCATGGACACCAAAGCTACTCTCGCTGCCTTATCCGCACTTGCTCAGGAATCTCGCCTGTCGGTGTTTCGATTGCTAGTTCAGGTAGGGCCGCAAGGTATGGCTGCGACCAAGATTGGTGAGCAGTTAGGTATTTCACCATCCTCCATGTCTTTTCATCTGAAAGAACTGGCACATGCCGAACTAGTGACAGCGAAGCATGAAGGCCGATTTGTCATCTATTCAGCTAATTTTGTAGTCATGAATGCGCTAGTAGGCTTTTTGACCGAGAACTGCTGCGGCGGCAATGTCTGCTCACCGAATGGTGTTTGTATTACCACTGAAGACGCACAGTCTTAATTCCACGCTGTTTTACCCAACCCTCCCCATAAAGGATTCAACATGACCACATCACAGAACGACAAGACGTACAACGTCCTTTTCCTCTGCACCGGTAATTCCGCACGCAGCATCATGGCTGAAGCAATGCTTAACACTATGGGCAAAGGTCGCTTTGTCGCATATAGCGCGGGTAGCCACCCAGGCGGCACCGTCAATCCATTTGCGATTGAGCAAATTAAAAGTACTGGCTATGCGCTCGAAAACTTGCGTAGTAAAAGCTGGGATGAGTTTGCATTACCAGATGCGCCCCACATGGACATCGTGATTACTGTGTGCGATAGCGCTGCAGGCGAAGTTTGCCCGTTTTGGCCGGGACAGCCTGTTTCAGCGCATTGGGGATTTGAAGATCCTGCCGCAGCAACAGGAACAGATGAGGAGAAGCGCGCTGTGTTCTCCAAGATCGCCAAACAAATCCACACCCGTGTGAATCTTCTCAATAGCTTACCTCTCGCGATGCTGGAAAAAACAGCGCTCAAGCGTGAGATGGATGCCATCGGCTCAAGCAAGAATGCTTAACGACGCCACGACATCTCAGTCCTGATAGCCCAGGCGTTTGCGAGCCTGGGCTATTACCTTCAAAGAAAGCCGATCTTGCTCACCGCATTTATTATTTTTTTACTGACACTTACGCTAGTTATCTGGCAACCGCGTGGACTCGGCATCGGCTGGAGCGCGACCCTGGGTGCAGTGCTGGCACTCCTGTTCGGCGTTATCAGCTTTGCCGATATTCCGGTGGTCTGGCAGATAGTATGGAATGCAACCGGCGCTTTCATAGCGATCATCATCATTAGTCTGGTGCTGGATCAGGCAGGCTTTTTTGAATGGGCGGCACTACACGTTGCGCGGTGGGGCGGCGGCAAGGGGCGAAAATTGTTTGTCTTGCTGGTGTTGCTCGGTGCCGTGGTATCTGCATTGTTCGCCAACGATGGCGCGGCCCTGATCCTCACGCCAATTGTCATCGCGATGTTGCTGGGATTAAAGTTCTCGCCACAGGCGACATTAGCCTTTGTAATGGCGGCCGGATTTATTGCTGATACGGCCAGCCTGCCGCTGATCGTTTCCAACCTGGTCAATATCGTATCGGCGGATTATTTCAATATTGGTTTTGCACGCTATGCATCGGTGATGATGCCGGTGAATCTCGTCTCTGTGGCCATGACCTTGCTGGTCCTGATCTGGTATTTCAAACACGATATCCCAAAAGACTACGATGTCCAGCAATTGAAAAATCCTGCAGATGCGATCCGTGATCGCACGACTTTTATTGCCGGCTGGTGGGTACTCGGTTTATTACTCGTCGGATTTTTCTGGCTGGAAGAAAAAGGAGTGCCTGTCAGTGCAGTAGCGGCGGTTGGCGCAATTGTTTTATTGGCGATTGCCGCGAAAGGTCATGTGATCTCGACGCGCGAAGTCATCAAGCATGCACCGTGGCAGGTCGTGTTCTTTTCGCTGGGAATGTATCTGGTCGTCTATGGTTTACGCAATGCGGGCCTGACTGGATACCTAACCGGTTTATTGAATGAATTTTCCGCGCACGGCATTTGGGGCGCAGCGATCGGTACCGGGCTGATGACTGCGCTACTGTCTTCGATCATGAACAATATGCCGACTGTACTCATAGGCGCGCTGTCAATTGATGCAACGACAGCACAAGGGGCAGTGCGGGAAGCGATGATCTACGCCAATGTGATAGGCAGTGATCTTGGTCCAAAGATCACACCGATAGGCAGTCTGGCGACCTTACTGTGGCTGCATGTGCTGGCAGGCAAAGGCATACGTATCTCGTGGGCTTATTACTTCCGCGTTGGAGCCTTACTGACGCTGCCGGTGTTGTTGGTCACGCTTGCCGCGCTGGCGATTCGACTCAGCGTTTAAGCCCTCACTTAAAAGAACATACAAGGAAAGCAAATGACAACGATTTATCACAACCCTGCATGCGGCACGTCACGCAATACGCTCGCGTTGATACGCAATACCGGCGAAGAGCCGACCGTCATCGAATATCTGAAAACGCCTCCATCAAGAGTAATCCTGATTCAAATGATCAGCGATGCAGGTTTGTCAGTACGCGAGGCCATTCGACAAAAAGGTACGCCTTATGCGGAGCTGGGTCTGGACAATCCGCAACTCAGCGACGATGCCTTGATCGAAGCAATGTTGGCGAATCCGATCCTGATCAATCGCCCGTTTGTCGTTGCCGACAAAGGCACACGCCTATGCCGTCCTTCTGAACTGGTGCTGGATGTTTTAAGCAAACCACAGCAACAAGAATTCACGAAAGAAGATGGCGAAGCTGTCATCAATGCGGAGGGACAACGTGTCACAAAATTTTCCTGATCTGCCTAACATTGATCCAGCCTTATTCACAACACCAACGCGACATGATTTGACGGTCGCATCACCAGCTACGCATGCGCCGCGCTTCCTGCTTTTGTATGGCTCATTGCGCGAGAAATCGTACAGTCGATTGCTAACGATGGAAGCTGCGCGTTTATTAGAGGCAATGGGCGGAGAAGTGAAAATCTTTGATCCACATGGTTTGCCATTACCGGACGGCGCACCTGAAACGCATCCTAAGGTACAAGAACTTCGTGATTTGGCTCAATGGGCCGAAGGGATGGTTTGGACGTCGCCGGAACGGCATGGGGCAATGACAGGCATCATGAAGGCCCAGATTGATTGGATACCGTTGGCGATGGGTGCAGTACGTCCAACACAGGGAAAAACCTTAGCTGTTATGGAGGTATCTGGTGGTTCGCAGTCATTCAATGCAGTTAATCAGATGCGTATTTTGGGTCGCTGGATGCGCATGATCACAATTCCAAATCAGTCATCTGTTGCTAAAGCGTTCCTTGAGTTCGACGAATCAGGTCGTATGAAGCCGTCTTCTTACTACGAACGTGTTGTAGATGTGATGGAAGAGCTGTTCAAATTCACCCTACTTACTCGAGACGTTTCTCCCTTTCTTGTGAATCGTTACAGTGAGCGCCGGGAATCTGCCGAAGAACTTGCTAAGCGCGTCAACATCCGTTCAATCTAACGACGGCTTTCATGAGAGTTCAATCGCAAACACGTATGAGTGGCAAACATATGGTGTTGGCAGCCTTAGTCGCATCGATTTGGGGTGTTGCGTTTGTTCTCAGTAAAGTTGGACTCGAAAGCTTTACTCCGTCTCAACTAACATTTTTGAGATTTACCTGTGCGGCGCTCGGTGTGCTCTGGTTACCTCGGCCAGCGATATCTTGGACGCTGCTGATCCTAATTGGATTGACGCTGTTCACTGGTCAATTTCTGTTGCAGTTCACGGGTATAGCGATGGGTATGCCAGCAGGACTGACGGCTGTAGTCGCCCAGACTCAAGCGCCTTTTACGGTGTTGCTAGCGATATTCATACTCGGTGATCGACCTACGATTCAGCAAGTCGTTGGCATGCTGGCGGCGTTGGTTGGTTTGGTCGTGATCAGTTCAACGCTTGGTCATGGTGTACCAATTGCGGCATTCCTGGTCATGCTTGCATCCGCGTTGAGTTGGAGTGTTGGTAATGTACTTGTAAAGAAAATTGGCAAAGTCGACATGCTTCACCTAATGGTGTGGGCCAGTCTCGTCCCACCGCTGCCGGCGTTACTGCTGATGACGGTTTTCGACGGTGGTTATATGTCGATTTTGCAGTCACTCAGCAATGCCTCTTGGCAGAGCATTGGTTCGGTCGTTTATCTTGGTTTTATCGCGACGATTTTAGGATACGCAGTGTGGGGTAGTTTGCTCGTACGCTACTCAGCCGCAGCAGTTGCACCCTTTGCATTATTAGTGCCGTGTGTAGGAGCTATAACTTCCTATTTGGTATTCGGAGAGGTTTTTGAACCACTTCGATTAGCAGGTATGGCTTTGATGATCGTAGGCCTTCTCATCACCATCGCCCCATTAAATTGGTTTCACCGGCATTGATTTTGGATGTCGGGAATGTAAAGGCATCGTATACATGCCAAATCCCACGGAGCACACGCACTAATGTTGCCACTTAGCCGCATTTTAAAGTTGCCGCCGGTTCGCATTCCAAAGGTGCGTCTACAACCATCCCATAACGATCCTTCAATTCAATTAAATACTTAAAAGCTAAGTTCGTGATTACCCCATTTGGCAATCACACGTACATAAACAAGTTCACTAATCAGCTCCACGAGAGTTTGCGCGACGATAATCGCGGGCAAGACCGGAATTGCACCAGGTACTGCCAGTGCCAGAGGCAGTACCACCAGAGAGTTGCGAGTAGCCGAACTAAAGGCAATTGCGCGAGAGGACGAGCCATCCAGTTTTACTCGACGCGCAACCCACCATCCGATGACCGGTGCAAGAACTGCGTAGGCGACATAAATCGGCAACACCTCCCACACTGCTTCAATCGCCGGGCCGAGCTGAGGCATTACCGCCACGATCACGATGAATAAAACCAACGCCGTCGCGGGTACAGGCGTCAGGCCGAGAAAGTCCGCAAATGATTTTCCGCTTGTGCTTTTTCGTGCAAAAAATTGCATGGCTCCAGCTAGTGCGAGTGGAACTGCAATCAACCAAACAAATGCATGAAGGAAGGGACCTGCTTGGACGTAGCTTGCTACGTCGCTCCCAAGCATCAAACTCAGATATACAGGTAGCATCAACATCTGGACGATGAGCAGCACTGGTGTGGAAGCAAGTAGTAAGCGTGCGTCCGCGCGTCCCAAGTGTGCAAACGTCACTACATAGTCAATGCATGGAGCGAGAAGAACCAGCATCACTCCAAAGCGAAGCATCTGGTCGTCGAGGAAAAGGCCAACGAGAACGAAGACTAATATAGGAATGATGATGAAATTGGCGATAAGTAGAGCAGCTAAAAAACGCACCTGCTTGAGAGCTTGGCCGAGTTCTGCCAACGGCACCTGTAAAAAGGTGACGAAGAGCATAAATGCTAATGCCGGGTTAATTGCGCTCTCCGCAGTGGTAGTTCCGGGAACGGACATTGCTATAACTGCCGCGACGATAACCGCCCCGAAATAGATAAAAATTTGCTTCTGTTCTAATACTTCTCGCAGTTTTTCAATGTTCATTAGTCCGGCCTAAATTGATTACAGCTCAATTTTCGACTGGATGTGCTATCAATGCAATGTCTGTTATGGGTAGATATCAAAAGCATTTCACGAGTTATCAGAACATTTACGACAACGAAGTTCGCATGCAGTGATAGAAAAATGGCTAGCGAATATGCTATGCAAATTTTGAATGGACAAAGGATTCAATCTTCCCAAAAATTCTTCGAGCCACTGATTGGATCGGATCTTGATATCGGACCGCCAACATCAGAGAGCATTGATCGTTATCGACAAAGCATTCAAAATTAGGATTGAAAGAGAATCGTGATTCATAGTTTGGCGATGGCAACTTTGAAATGCGAATCGGCGGCAGGTTTCAAATGCGGCTAGGTGGCAAGTTTCAGATGCGAATGGATGGCAAGGTTAATGCGAATACTCACTTGTATGAAAATTTATTGGCATGCACAAAAAACTATCCAAAATGGATAGCTATCTACGAATTATTGTTCAAATCAAAATGATTGAAGTATTCAGGGCAGAATAAAATCAGTATTCAATTTTATACGGTACATGCAATTAGCTACTTGCAGTCGTCCCTTCATTCTTAATGGTAAACGCCAGGCTATTCTGCCTGGCTATGTTCTTGGTCATCTTTCTTTAGACATCGTCACTCAAGCTCGCTATTGAAGCTATGCTTCATTAAATGAAGTGAGGGAGAGAGCTAGCTCTCTCCCTTATATAAAGAATATAAAACCCCCGCATTTGCTCCGCATTAGATAGGCCGAGTGATCAACTGCTCTCCAGCGTTGAACACATGATGGGGGTATGCGATATTTTTTTACTGCGAAGAGCTTATGTGAGATAGCGAAGCAGATTCAATAGCGGCTTTTTGAATAGCGCTCGCGTGAGATTGCATTAAGCAATGAAGACGATTCATTGCCCTGAGCAAGCGGTTTTCCATGATGGGTGATGCTATTTGAGTTTTGATAATTTGACGATTGCATCAGCAATTTAAAATGTCTGCCCGATATGTTGTTTTGAAAAGCTACCTCGGTTGATCAATGTAGCGTTTTATCCACAAAGATATTTGAACTTCATTTTTTTTCTGATTTCAGAAGAAATTGCTTTTATGTGTGGATCACAAAAACAAAATGTAATCTCCATCAACTTTCTGGAGAACCAGATGAACCAAAAGAGCGCCAATCACAAGTCGAATCAGTCGAATCCTAACAACCCGACATTCCAGCATGTGAACAATAACCGGTCGAACCAAGGCAATCCCAACAATCCTGCGCATCATAGCAGTCGCGCTACGCCGATCGTGCCAAAAAAATAATCCAAGAGTGTGAAGCGACCTTTGGGGCGCTTCACCGAGGAGAAACGATGAGCAACACAATTAAATCAAGTAGTTTAAATCGCCAAAAGAAGCTCGGTAGACCAAAGAGAAGCGAAGGTGTTCTGGCTACGCTTGAGCGATTGACGGGTCAAATTCCATGTCCGGACTATTTGAGAGACGCTGCGAATAAGTACCTTCGATCGGACCTCTTCCATATACCGAGGGACGCGGGCAAGAAAAGTGTCAACGAAACGAAACTTGCCCAAGAAGGAGCACAACAGTTGCTCATGAATGCCCTCTACTTAGATCAGCTACTAAACGGCGACACTGCTGTCGTCCTAAAAATCATGAAAGGCGATATTGGAGAAGATGAGCTTGGAAAATTACTCGCTGTAGCAGAAAGCGAAGTCGCACGCCGTGCAGAAATCTACACCTACTGGCAACAACGTATGTCGGCTGTACAGTCTGTGTTGAAACCCGGACTCATTGATTATAAGAAGCAAAGTCTAGAGTCGGTGATCGGCCAATGTCAGCAAGCAATACCTATCAAGAAAGTCGATACCTTTGCATTGCGCGCGGTGCGTCAACTTGAGCGGATTGAGCAACGTGGTCGACTATCTGGACCTAGTGCCGATGAGTTAGTCGAGCAGGCTGATGCTTATCTCGCTTTGAATGACTTGGTCAGGGCTCAAGCTAAAGCTAAAGCCGCTGTCGAGATAGAAAAACACCACCCAAGGGCATGGTTCATAAGGGTAATAGTGGCATTGAAACAGCGCAATTCAGCGCACGGAAAAATGCGTCACTATCAGATTGAGGCTACAGAAATAGCTGAGGTCATATCGGCGCATGAAAGTATGGCTCACCACTTGGCAGACGAATTTGCCATTGAAGCTTCGGAACGCCAAGAGGCATTGGATCAATTGGTTCCTGATGCGCTTCTGCATTGGCCTACGCGCGGACGAGGTCAATTCGACCATCCTGAATGGCGAGCGGTAGTGCGCGATCTTCTTTTGGCGCAGGTTTTTAGGAAAGTGGTACTCGGTGGTGAACTCTATTATTCACAAATGGCATTCAGTTTGAACGGCTTTGAACCAGAATGGCATTTGAAATATGATTCGGTAGAACTCTTTAGATCTTATGACTTTGTAACAGATGAAGATTTGCCGTTGAGCGCCGTTGAATGCAAGGCTCTGAGATTATTGTTTGAAGAGCACGCTCGGTATCGGTCAACTTTTTTTGGGTTTGAAAATACTGACATGTTGGCTAGAGACTTCCAGTTGCTCCACCTTCGTTGGATATTACGGGACGCTGGTTACACGCAACATTGGGAGAACTGGTCACAGGATGTGGCATCTTATCCATCCACCAGTTTTGAATTATCTATTCTTAGGAATGCTGTGCTTGGCCCCTTATGGGTTAGCCATCAAGCGCGTAATGGTGGCACATCGTCTATATTCCAAATATTGTCGCGATGGCAGGATTGCGCAAGCAAGCGGCGAAGAGAGCAGATAAATGAGCGTGTATTAGCCTCACTCTTAATCGTATGCCACCACCAGTTAGCGCGATCTGACTTTGCTGGCTGCTGGCAGACATGCTCTGAAGCCGAGCGACTTGTAGATGGAAAGAATAACTTCGGTTTTGGCTTTGCTCATCCGATGGAGCCAATGATAATGATACCTGCGAAGAATGCTCGATACTGGCATTACGTGAAAGCTCTAACTGTCGTGAAGGCGAAATATTCTGGCATTGTCTTAGATGACGAGATGACAGACATGTTTAATAACGCTGAGTATTGGCGACAAGAATTCAGCGATCAGAAAACCTGCTTTTGGAACTGCTCAGAAGAATTTGAAGATGGTGGTGGTGAAGAATATCTTGTGGCACCCTATGACATAGACCTGACTGACATCTCAAACTGGGAAGTACCAACACGTGGACGGGATATCCCGTTTGATAACTTTAGCGTCTCAATGCCAGAGAGCGTTGGCAAGTTATCTTCCTCATAATTGAAGAAATAAAAGAATATACCAAGTAAAAATACAGGCTACCCTGTATCCATATGGATAGGCGGGGCAGCAAAAAAAAAGACCGCATACTGAACTGACCCCAAATAGTTGGACGGTTTAGTTTGCTAAGCGGCCAAGGGCTGGGTTCTGTATTGCACAGGACTCAGTCCTTTTAGTTTCATCTTGATGCGATCGTGATTGTAATAGCGAATGTACTCCTTGAGCCCCGCTGTTAGCTCGTCAATACTGCGAAACTTGTTGAGGTAAAAAAATTCTGATTTGAGCACAGCAAAGAAGCTCTCCATGGCGGCGTTATCGAGGCAGTTCCCTTTACGGGACATACTTTGCACCATCCCTTTTTGCTGTAGCACCCTGGCGTAAGCGGGCATCCTGTATTGCCAGCCTTGGTCTGAATGCAGCATCGGCCTCTCATCCGGTTTGAGCTTGGAGAGCGCTTTTTTCAGCATGACTCCCACCAGTTCATAGACCGGACGCCTCGCCGTTTCAAAGGCGATGATTTCGCCGTTGTATAAATCCATCACCGGCGAGAGATACAGCTTTTCTCCCGCCACATTGAACTCCGTGACGTCGGTTACCCATTTTTCATTGGCTTTCTCTGCTGTGAACTGACGCTGCAAAGCATTGGGCGCGCTTTTTCCGACGTCGCCTTTGTAGGAACGATACTTCTTCGCACGCACCAACGATTTGAGCCCCAACTGCCGCATGAGGCGCTGCACCTTCTTGTGATTGACACCCTGGCCCAGCCGGCCCAGTGCAGCCGTGACGCGACGATAGCCATAGCGCCCATGGTGACGGGCGAAGATGGACTGGATTTGTTGTTTCAACGGCTGATACTTATCCGGCGCCTGCGCAACCTTCTGCTGATAGTAGAAAGTGCTGCGCGGTAGCTCAGCAAACGTGAGCAGATCGGCCAACGGGAAGTGTTGCCTTAGTTCATGGACTACTTGCGATTTCCGCGCGTTGTTGCCCGCTGTTGCTTCTGCGCTTGAACTAAGGCTTCCAACTTTTTTAAGTAGGCATTCTCCATGCGCAGCTGATTGATCTCGGCCAACAGATCCTCGCGGCTGCGGGTTTCATCATTGACGGAGCTCGGGAGTGGTGTAACGGGGGAATGAGGCATTCTTGGTGGTCTTCCACGTTTGCGTGGTTGGAGGGCGTCTATACCGCCGTTATGATAGCAGCGCTCCCATACGGCCACGCATCCTTGGCTACGAATCCCAAAGGCGAGCCCCGTCTCTTGATACGACCATTGCTTCTTCCACATCTGCCGCAGCACACGCAACCGGAACTGCGCATCGTAATGCTGGAATTTCTTCCTCAAACCAGCAATGCCGTGCTTCTGATAGGACGCCACCCACCGCGTCACCATCGTTGTCGAAACGCCGTTGCGGCGACCCACAATGGCACATCCATCTGTGCCGGATAAATACTGCTCTACTACCGAAATCTTGAATTTCTCGTCGAATTTCGTCATTAAAAAACCCCAAAAGTTGGTGTCCAATTTTTGGGGTTCAGTTCAATACAGCGGTCTTTTAAATAAGCAGTTACATTAGAACGTGGTTACGTCATTTGCAAAATGATAGCCAGAACCAAAAATCCCAACACTAGAAACTTGCTGTAACTAGGGATGTTTTTTATTTTCCCTTCCTCTTAAAGTACACATCGCCGGTGAATGCGATGACCAAGAATATAGGGACAAATACCAGAATACGGATGGGGCATTGTCAATGTGGTGCCTTGCCAGCCTTGCACCATTCTCTCCACTCATCCAGCTGATCGAAGGAAATCGGTGCATCAGGACCTACTTCCTTGCGGCGAGCCGCCGTCCATTGATCGACACAACTGTCCGTATTCAATCCCGCAACCGCTGGCTGGGCAGCTTGCAGACGATCCTCCACCAGGACGCCGTCTTTGTAGACCTTGTCGTTGAGCAAGTTACCATCGGCCCCCCATTGCTGGAAATTCCCATGTGGCTTGCCCGAGCGCCATTCGCCACGACCAGTGCGCTTGCCGGTTTGGCGGTCGAACGACTCTTCGATGCCATCCTTCACGCCATCAGTCGCTTCGTTCGTATAGATCAAGTGGGAACCGTCTGGCAAGTATTGAACAAGCTTCCCGTGCGGGACACCGACTTTCCATTTCTGGCGCAATACCAGCTTGCCGTTGCTAGGGTTGGACACTTCCAGCTTGTCATCCAATTCCCCGTCCTTGAATGTGGCCGCCACTAAAACATCTGATTTGCCCGGCACATACAGCGTGGCTGGGCCTTCTGCCGATCCTTTCACATAGGCGATTTCACTCATGACGATCTCACTTTGAGGAAGGCGGCAAATAGCCTTGCCGTCAAAGAGCCCCGCTCTTATGTCGACATCACAGAAGTAGCGCTGCAAGGGATGCTCTAAATGCTTGCCCAGTCCCAAATGTGCAGCTGTTTTCAGTTGGCTGACGATGCGATTGAGTACAGGCGTACTCAAGCCACTGACGTTGGTAAGCTTGCCATTGAAGGGTTCATTCGCACCTTCCTCGTAGATCTTGCCATTGACGACTTCGACATGGCGTTGATCTAATATCTTTTCTTGGCCGCAAGCTGCCAAAGCGGCAAGCACACACGCACCGCCGACAACGCGCAGGGCGTTCGTCCAATTCACATTCATCATGGTTTGTTCTTTATAGGTAAGTCGGAGCAAGGCATACGGCTTCAGCAATCAAGCTGTGTCCGATGCCGAGCACCTGGTTTGTTAGGTAGGGGGGAAGGCATCGGATAAACGGCGGGTAAAACCCGCCGTATGCTTAGGATTATTTTTGCCGCCGCTTCTGTTCTTCTTCCAGACGTTTCTTTTGTTCTATGGCTTGATCACCAATGGTAACTGCAGCCTTGCCGGCAAAAATGGCTGTATTGGCGACAGCAATGCCGGCCACTTTGGCTGCTGCCTTGGCTTTATCGGCAAAGCCAAAGGAAAACCGAAAATCATCGACGCTGTCGCCGATCTTGAAGAAATCCATGTTCACTCCCCCTGTATCAAGTGAGATCAATATTCATCGACCTTGCCGCTGCCTTCGCATTCAGGGCAGGGTACGCGTGCGCGGCTGTTGCCGGCACAGACCGGGCAACTGGTGGGATGGTCGTCATCACCGTATTCGAGCGGACACGGGATCTGGCCTTTGCCCTTGCATTCGGGACACTTCACTTCGTTGCTCATTTTTAAATCTCCTTGTCAAAATTGAAATTTCATTCATTGCTCAGCCAAAGATTCCTGAGGGAAATATATTAACATTGCTACTCAAACTCTGTAGACCTAAAGTCATCTAAAAAGCAATCTTTGGCCTGTTATGACCAAAGATTCCAAACACTCCGATGATGTGTCTCTCAGGCAGAAATACGGCTCAAGGCTACGTTTCGCACGCGAAGCATTAGGTATTTCGCAGGAAGCTTTAGCTGAAAAAGCCGGATTGCACAGAACCTATATCGGGCAGGTTGAGCGTGGCGAGCGCAACATCTCTATCGATAATCTGGAGAGGCTGGCAGATGCCGTTGGTGAACAGCTCTGGGAAATGTTGCGTCCGTAAAGTGCTGTGTAATTAGGCATCAACGTTCGCTACCTTCGCATTGAGTTTTTCACGCAGTCCGACTTTCTCTTCAATGCAGGTTCTAGTCACGCTGCCTGCAGTGTCCGTCTCGCCCTCCGTAAAAAATTCTTCAATCACCTCCGGTCTTTCTTCTTCCGAATCTTCAAACGCACCGTTGTTGAGTCCTTCGCGAGCGACCACATCCAAGGCAGCCTGCTCATAGCCACCAGATTGACGACGCTCATTAAGTTGTCTGGCTTGTGCAAACGCTTCTTCTATCGTCAGTCCTTCCCTGACAGTAATATCCACGTAATAAATGGCAGAGCGGTGGCTGAGCGTCGTACTCTTGCCGCGCAGTCGTAACTCCAACGGCAGACATGCCAGCAGATTGCCGGATGCCGCCTGGTAATAGCTGAGTCTTGCCGCCAGCGTCCGAATACTGTTGAAACCAGTCGTTCTAAAAATGAACGTCCCCATTTCTTCTGCATCACCAATCATCACGTTCAGACGACCATAGGGTTTGCACGCTCCGCCTTTGGCGAGATCACAACCTTCTGGTGAAGGGCAGGGCAGTGTTTGCATGCCTGTCGCGGTGTAACGCTTGCATGTTTCACCGTTGCCGACACACAGAGGCCGTCCGCTTTGACGATCGAACATGCTGTACTCGGCGCGCAGATTTAAATCCGGTTCATTGAACAGAAAGCGAATTGGAATCGAGCGCAGCTTGTCGCTGCCAGACGACTTGCGCAGTGCTTCATCCAAGGGATGATTGACCCAGCCATCACGGTTCTGCACTTGCGACGTGATGGTGAATTGATCATCCTTTTCTGGGAGGCGCTTGCCTTGTTTCTCGACGACCTTGCCGATAGAGATCCGTCCGATGACGGGTGGGGTAATGGCGAGTCCTTTGATCATGCTGTGTTCCTTAATAAAAAAACCCAGCCTCTACAAGAGACTGGGCGGCATAAAAGCCATCCGACCGGATAGCGGTGGATGGAGAATGGTGTTGCAGGGATGTGTGAACTACGTTGTGACGAGAAAGCGGCGGCTGCCAGGCTTGGTTATTGGATAGCGGGCAGGAAGATCGGGTTGGTCCAGCAGTAGTGTGGCCATATCCAAGGCCAGGCTATCCTTGGAGCGTTTCCAACTGACGCTGCCAGTCTCGAACACGGCATTGCTGGCGTCACCCATGCGTTGCTGGATTTTCTGTTTCAGTTTGGACTCCAGTAGTTGTCGCTGAGTGATTTCTTCTCGCACCAGTACCAGGTCGGCAAAGGTGCTGGAGTAGTCACGGTCATCCGTCAGATCAAGGCGTTGACCTGCATCAGTTGGATACAGACAGCGCAATGCCGTATCAGCCGAATCAGATCCATCCGCCGGTGGCGGGGTATCCGTTTCCACGTACTGCCAGAAGCGGCGTTCCAGCTCAATGAGTCCGGCAATCAAGACATCATCGCGCTCAATGCGGGTGACACGAATCTCTTGACCGCAGACCAACACGCAAACGTCAGCCGCCGCTTTACCGGTGACAGCCAATTGATGCTGGACCTGGCAGACCACATACTCAGGTACGCCATCACGCCATAGACGGGCACCGAACTCACCAGCAGTTTTGCATTCAAGGATCTGAACGTCCGGCGCACCAACCACTTCACGATCAATATTGGCCAGCATCCATGCCTTGTCCGGATCGGGATGCTGCAAGACTGCATTGATCTTGCGTACCCGGTTGCCGGTACGACGGGTGTAATGTGCGGCAACGATAGGTTCCAGCAGCGTGCCCCAATACATCGGACTGGTTTCATCATTCGGATCAATCTTGGGCAAACCACCATCCCGCCCAGTCTTGATCATCCACAGCTCCAACTGAGACTGATACGGATTCAGACCAACGGCAGCAGCGGCATCGCTGCTGCCTATGCCGCCCTTACGTACTGCGAGCCAATGATCACGGCTCAATTCCTTTGTTGATACCAGCCGTAATGCTGGCGGTTTCCTTTTTGGTGCAATCGCAGGATGATTCATGGAGCGACTCCTCAAATAAAAAGCCCGACGGCGGGATAAGCGCAATCGGGCAGGGGTGTGAGACAGATAGGTAGAGATGACTAAGCAGTCAGGCACAAAGATGTGGAACGAGCGTCAGCCAATCATCAGCAATGCCTGGTCTAATGCCTTCTGTTTAAGATGCGCTCCCTGACCAAACCAGGCAGATTCCAGTCGATGATCGGTACTGCGCGCACGTCGTTCATGATCGATAAACTCGGTTACTGAATTCAGCAGGCCCAGTGCCGTTCCCTTGGAAGAAGCCAGTTCTGCGCCCTTGCCATGCCCATCGAACATCGCCATGGCTTTCGTCATGGCGCGTTCGTTGGTGTGGCCGGAGGCAGTTTTACTTTGGTCGGTAAAGACCCGCAGGTAGTAGTTCTGTACTTCTTTTGATTTGACCTTCCGATCACTCAAACCCTTCATGCGGTACATGAAGGTATCCCAGGTCGATACGGAAATGCCGAGTTGCTGTTTGACTGCCTGGGGATCAAAGGATGTGCTGTGCGGGACTTTGACGGCACCGTTGCTGCCAGACAGCGCGACCGCCAGTGTGTTGTTGCACACCACACGGATCGACGTGAACTGCGCGGTGGTCGCCAGCGTGCCGTCACAGGCGGTGGCCAGCAGCACATAGCCATTCGTTACATCGTTGCCCTTGATGGTGGACGATTGTCCGGTACGCGCTAATGCCCAGATCTTGCGACCACCTTTCAAGACGCCAGCTGTCTCAAGCTCGAAGCCGGAGATCTCAGTCAGGTCGCGATAGAACTCCAGAATCTCACGGGGTTGAACGACCTGATAGCGTTGACCGACGACCGATAAAGGTTCGTTGGTGTCGGAGCGGAACAGCACCTTGTTCTCCGGGAAGGACATGATGGCACCGAGATTGCCGACGCTTTCCGTCATGAAGCGCACCGGTGCTTCGCGTATGTCCCAGTCCATGCCGGCTTGCTTGGCCCAGACTTCGAGCGGTTGTTTGGCGGTGAGTTGATTGCCTAGACCATGCCAGGGTGTTGCGCCGACATAGGCCATGTTGTGTAAAAGATGTGCCATGAGTGTTTCCTTATATTTGGTATGCACGTGACGATGCCGTTGAGTCAACTCAGCAGAAAGGGGCATGCAGGGAATGTAATGTGAGATTTTTACTAAAGCGGCGATGGATCATCGCCAGAGGGCGCGCGGGTGGTAAAGGGATTACTTGAATAAATCAGGTATGGTGATTACCAAACGTGTGGCCGCAATCCAGACACACGTAATTGTCGAATACAGTGTCATCGATCACTTCACCTAGTTTTGCGCCAGTTGCACAACCCACCGAACCACCGATGAGTCCACCCAAGAGTGCGCCTGCTATTCCACCGAGTGCTGCACCCAATGGTCCTGCGATGAGTCCCGCTGTGGCACCTATGTTTGCTCCACTGGCGATACCAGCAAAACCAGCGGTGGTCCCTGCTGCAGTACCAATGATGCCACCGGCTTTACGGCCGTAGTCTTTCTTTTCGATGCGCATCGATTCGCATCGTGGGCATTGCAGAATCGATGTGGCTGCTTTGGTTGGTGCTACGAGGTTTGGTTGGAACGGTGTGCCTATTGTTTCCATAGTGATCTCCAAGTGAGTGATGGCATTGAATAATTCAACTAAGCAATGACTACTGCTTAATCTCACGTTAGGGATATATGGTTGAAATTGTTTTCAATCCGTATTCAAGACGCCTGTAGGTCGCAGCTTTCGCCGGACAGCGGAAACTGGATCAGTTAGAAAGTCCAATCAGCGAGCAAATCAATTCCATGAATTAATTGAGTGATCCTCGGGCAAATGGCAACGGACCAATTCCGGCAACTGCATCACACTGAAAACAGTCAGACCGCTAATTTACTATTGGTGCACTCGACGAGAAAGTTAAATGGGTATTTGGCTGCACATTACAGAAAGGCATGCCCATGTTCACACGCACGATGTAGACATGCATGATCACAGACACTCGCATGATGAACGCCATCAGCATCCGCATGATTTCGAACGGGATGAGAAAGAACCGCATACTCATCAACACCATCATCTACTATTGAAGCATAGCCACGCGCATATCCTGTTATTCATCACCGCCATATCTACTAATTTTTGATTGGGTTATTCAGTTACTGAAGTTTGTCGTGGCAAACGCACCCATGTTCGTCAGTTGGCACATTCAGATTTTGAAGAATGCCGCAGTCGCGAGTTGAGTGTGGTCCTGAGCATTGATTTCGCAAGGTGAGCAATTGTTGTTCGAGATTCAGCAGCATTTTTACGCGTGCTTGGATTTCTACAATATGCAAGTCCAGTAAATCATCGACGTTCTGGCAGCCGGCAGCAGGGTTACTCTGCAGATCGAGCAAAATACGTATGTCAGCCAAGCTCATTTGCAACGACCGGCAATGCCGTATGAACTGAAGGCGCTCTTGGTGATGGATTTGATACTCACGGTATCCATTAGCTTTACGTGCTGGGGCTGCCAATATTCCCGATTTTTCGTAGTAGCGGATAGTTTCGACATCACACCCGGTCTTCGTCGCTAATTCACCAATTTTCATCATAATCTCCAAAAAAACTTGACCCTGTAGCGGCTACAGGGTGTTTACTCAGCATACATCATCTGGAAAGTGGAGCAAAGAATGGCTGAAATACATCGTCCTCAGAGTAAACAGGACATTGCGGATTGCTGCTCAATCGGCGATTGTCAGAGTTTATCCAATACTGCCACTCAGCCAGCTTCATCGGATGTGCCATCCAATGCACAGTCCGTCCAATACCGTATTTCCAATATGGATTGTCCTGTCGAAGAAAAACTGATTCGTAACAAGCTGGAAGGCATGAACGGGGTTGTTCGTCTCGACTTTAACCTGATGAATCGCATCCTGAATGTTCACCATCGATTAAAGAGTCTGGAGTCTGTTACCACAGCACTGAAAGCCATCGGTATGGATGCGCAGCTGGTTGATAGTGAAGCGCATCAGCCAAATGTTCAGGAATCAGCATCATTAACTGCAGCACAAAAGATACTACTGGCTGTTTCCGGTGTCGCAGCACTGGCCGCGGAAGTTCTTGCCTGGACTACGCATAGCGATGGATCGCCTCTAGTCATTGCACTGGCCTTTATTTCAATAGCAACCGGTGGATTGCCGACATTGAAAAAAGGCTGGATCGCGTTAAAGACATTCACGCTCAACATCAATTTCCTGATGAGTCTGGCAGTGATCGGCGCTATGGCAATAGGACAATGGCCCGAAGCTGCGATGGTGGTATTTCTTTTTGCGGTCGCAGAACTAATTGAGAGTCTTTCTCTGAATCGTGCACGCAATGCTGTTCATGGGCTGTTGAAACTGGCTCCAGATGTCGTGTCCTTGCAGGACGCCAATGGTGGCTGGCAAGAAAAGCCCGTGGAATCTGCTGTTGTCGGTGACATGATGCGCGTCAAGCCTGGTGAGCGTATCGCCCTCGATGGCGTCGTCACAAGTGGCGAGTCTTCTGTTAATCAGGCACCCATTACAGGTGAGAGCATGCCGGTAGACAAACGCATGGGAGATTCTGTTTATGCGGGGAGTATCAATGAGCGTGGTTTGCTGGATATCAAGGTATCCACCAGTAGCGGAAATAGCACCTTGGCAAAAATTGTTCGCGTCATTGAAGAGACGCAAAATAACAAGGCCGCGACCCAACGTTTTGTCGATACATTTGCTCGTTATTACACGCCTGCAGTAGTCGTCATGGCCATCCTTGTTGCCGTAATACCTCCTTTAATATTCGGCGCAGAATTTACACCGTGGCTCTACAAGGCGTTGGTCATGCTCGTAATAGCCTGTCCATGTGCACTGGTCATTTCTACGCCA
Source organism: Herminiimonas arsenicoxydans (assembly GCA_000026125.1). Classification (GTDB taxonomy): domain Bacteria; phylum Pseudomonadota; class Gammaproteobacteria; order Burkholderiales; family Burkholderiaceae_D; genus Oxalicibacterium; species Oxalicibacterium arsenicoxydans. Next base: position 521,180 of record CU207211.1, read on the forward strand.
GTAACCGTAGTGAGCGGTTTGACCGCTGCAGCAAGACTCGGAATTCTGATCAAGGGTGGAGAGTTTCTTGAGGTCGGTTACAAGTTAAAGGCGATTGCACTGGACAAGACAGGTACTCTGACAGCCGGTCAGCCATCTGTAGTTGACGTGAAAACCGTAGGCAATAGTAATCGTGAAAGCATCTTGCTACTTGCGGCAAGTTTGGATGTGAACTCCGATCATCCTTTGGCAAATGCAATCGTCAAAGCAGGCCCTGAAAGTTCTCAGCATAAAGTCGTTGCGAATTTTGAAGCATTGCCGGGGCGTGGCGTGAAGGGAGAGATCGATGGCACGATTTACTATTTGGGAAATCATCGCCTGATCGAAGAATTGAAAGTTTGTAGCCCAGCGATTGAAGCGCTTCTGGATGAAATAGAAGGTGCTGCGCAAACCGCTGTAATGCTCGCAACTGACAAAACGGTCGTGGGTATTATTGCCGTTGCCGATAGCCTGCGCGAGAGTGCTATTGAAGGTGTTCGTCAACTGAATCAACTAGGCATAACCACCGTCATGCTGACCGGTGATAACAATCGCACAGCGCAGCAGATCGGTGCTCAGGTTGGTATTAATGTCATCAAGGCAGAACTACTGCCAGAAGACAAGTTGACCGAAATCAAAAGTCTTCAATCAAGCTATGGCGTAGTTGGGATGCTTGGTGACGGTATTAACGATGCACCTGCATTGGCTCAAGCAAATGTTGGCTTCGCAATGGGCGCAGCAGGTAGCGATACCGCTATCGAAACCGCAGACGTCGCTTTAATGAATGATGATCTTCGGAAACTTCCTGCTTTTATTAAATTAAGTCGAGCAACCCGCAGCATTTTGATTCAAAACATCACCGCAGCGATTGGTATTAAAGCAGTATTTTTTATCCTAGCTTTTATGGGAATAGCGACACTTTGGATGGCTGTGTTTGCTGACGTTGGCGCGAGTCTCCTGGTAGTCTTCAATGGTTTGCGCTTGCTACGGAAATGACAGAATACAATCATGCTCGCCCCGGGCGGTGGTGGGCTCTTGCCATGATAGTGCTCTTGCTCGATGTTACTTCCAAGGCTGCTATATCCACGTTGATGCCTTATGGAGAATCTATTCCGCTTACTGGTTATTTCAACTTAGTGCATGCCCGGAATACCGGTGCGGCATTTAGTTTGCTGGCTAATGCCGGAGGTTGGCAGCGATACTTCTTTATTACGCTAGCATTCGGCGTATCTATGTGGCTGGCTCTTGAACTGCGTAAGCAGTTGCCCACATTATCGGCATGGGCCTACAGCCTAATTTTGGGAGGCGCACTCGGAAACGCAATTGATCGTTTATTGCGCGGACACGTAGTTGATTATCTCGATTTTCATTTAGGTAGCTGGCATTGGCCGGCGTTCAACGCTGCAGATATCGGTATCGTCTGCGGTGCTGTGCTGCTAGTGGTAGAAAGCCTGCGTCCAGCTGTAGACGACCCAAAAGAGAGCCCGGAGACCATTACCAAGGCTGCTCGTCCTAAATCTACGAGACAGTCTTGATGCTTGCCGCGTTAAGGTCGGGCAAATTTACAAAAATCGTTTGCGAACGAATTCTCAATAGAGAATTTTCAAAATGAGATAGAATTCGAATCACTTATGAAACGCCTATTGGTCATTTTTATGCTTGTCGTCATTCCGTTCCAGCTTAGCTGGGCAGCGGCTGCCGTCTATTGCGAGCATGAAATCAATCCAACGACATTGCATTTCGGCCATCACGAGCATAAGCATATTGCTTCCCCTAATGAGGTAAAGGCAGATGCTTCAAAAGCAGCTGCGGCCGTGGATGGTGATTGCACTTCCTGCCATTTAGGCGGCATAGCAATTTTGACCATACCTCTACCAGCGTTGGCGTTGGACATTATTAGTGCGCCATTAATCATTTCCAGTAATTCCTTACTTGCTTCAAGTCGTCCCTCCCGACCTGAACGTCCCAAATGGACAGTCGCCGTTTCTTGATCCGGCGCCCGCTCGTTCTATTTTTCTATTTTTAATGTAGTTTCCAGCGCAGGTCGTCGGATCCCCTTTGTCTATTCCACAAGGAGATTCGATGCAAAAGGTCTTACTGCCGTTTTTGATTGCGGCATCAGCAGTATTTACAGCAACTCTTCCCGCGTATGCGCAGACGTCGCCATATTCCGGCACGTCATCAGAAAATGCTAGCGCAAAGCCAACTGTGTTAACACGGCTGACGCTCGCAGCGGCATTGGACTTAGCGTTTAACGCTAATCCAGAAATTGCCGTGGCGCGTCGCGAAGCGCAAGCAACCGAAGGCTCGATTCAGCAAGCCGGACTCATTCCAAATCCAGAACTGGAAACCTTGGTTGAAGATTCCAAGCGCGAGACGCGCACAACGACCATGCAGATAAATCAAACTATTGAACTGGGCGGAAAACGTGGTGCGCGTATTAATGCGGCGGAGCGCGGACGTGATTTCGCTCTCATGGAGCTAAAGGCAAAACAGGCCGACATACGTGCGAAAGTTATTTCAGCTTTCTACGATGTTTTGGTGGGTCAGGAGCGCTATCGTCTGGCTGAAGAATCAGTCGAGCTAGCAAAACGCGCAACGCAGATTGCAGCTAGACGTGTGCTGTCTGGAAAGATTTCACCTGTTGAAGAAACGCGCGCGCGCGTGGCCGAATCTGGTGTCCGTATTGAACTTGCACAAGCAACGAACGAGTTGGAAACAGCTCGGCGTCAATTAGCAGCAACGTGGGGAGATGTTGCTCCACGTTTTGAGCGTGTTGAAGATCCCGAGACCGATCTTCCTGCCCTTGCATTATTACCTGAGTTGACGCAACGCTTGCAGCAGTCCCCGACTCTACTACGCGCAAAAATTGAAGTTGAACGCCGGCAGGCAATGGTGGAAGTTGAACTTAGTCGGCGGATTCCCGATGTTACGGTCAGCCTGGGTGCCAAGCGTGATGAACAGATGGGCCGCAATCAAGCAGTGATCGGTTTATCGATGCCGATACCTGTATTTGATCGTAATCAAGGCAATGTCCTGGAATCTCTTCGCCGGACTGACAAAGCACGTGATGAGCTCATAGCGACAGAAGTTAATTTAAATGTGGAGCTCGGGCAAGCACATGGTCGCTTAAGCACTGCGCGTCTGGAAACTGAATTAATAAAAACGGAAATCCTGCCGGGCGCACAACGCAACTACGAAGCAACCACAAAAGGCTTCGAACTTGGGAAGTTCAGCTTCCTTGAGGTGCTCGACGCGCAACGCACTTTTTTCCAGGCTAAATCGCAGTATTTGCGTTCCTTAGCCGAAACCTACCGTGCCGCAACTGACATAGACCGTCTGCTGGGCGAACCATTTTCTGCCATCAAGTAACAGGGGCCATGATGAAATTTAAACCACGTAATAAACAAACCACCATCATTATTATCGTAGCCGTCATTGGCTTGCTGCTAGGCGGCTTGATCTTGGGAATGGGCAAAGCAAAATCGCCAGACGAAGAGCAAGAGCATGGGCACGTCGAAACAAAAGGCCACGCCGATGAAGAGCATCATGGTGAAAAGGGTGATGCCAAGCACGATGAGGCCAAAGGGCATGCAGATGAAGAGCACCATGCCGCATCAGAGGCGCAAAAAGGTCCACACGGTGGCAAGCTGTTTAGCAAAGATGGTTATGGTATCGAACTCACCATTTTTGAAGCAAATGTGGAACCTGAGTTTCGCTTGTACGCGTACAACAATGACAAGCCATTGGATCCAAGTGCTAGTCAAGTCAGCGTGACTCTGGAACGTCTTGGTCGCAAACCACAGGTATTCACCTTTGTAAAAGAAGGCAATTACCTGAAGGGAAATTCCGTAGTTGAAGAACCGCATTCTTTTAAAGTGACCATTAATGCCCGCTATGGCGATAAGCCATATCAGTTTGCATACTCGCAGGAAGAGGGTCGGGTCAATATGACCGACGAGCAACTGAAACAAAACGGCGTAAAAATCATGACTGCCGGTCCAGCACGAATTAAAACAAACCTGCAATTAATTGGTGAGATACGTCTGAATGAAGACCGTACCGTCCATGTCGTGCCAAGACTGGCTGGCATAGTTGATTCAGTCCGCGCGAATGCAGGCGACCAGGTAAAAAAAGGCCAAGTGCTTGCGGTAATTTCAAGTCAGTCGCTGTCGGATCAACGTAGCGAACTATTGGCAGCGCAGAAACGCTTGAGTCTTGCACGCACGACCTACGAGCGTGAAAAAAGCCTATGGGAAGAAAAAATCTCTGCTGAGCAGGATTATTTACAAGCACGCGCTGCCATGCAGGAAGCTCAAATCATGGCCCAAAGTGCGCAGCAGAAACTAGCTGCATTAGGTGCATCTCCTTCCTCTTCAAATCTAACGCAATATGAAATCCGCTCGCCTATCGACGGTGTCATTACCGACAAGAATATTTCAACCGGTTCGGTAACAAAAGAGGATGCAAATATTTTTGTCGTATCCGATTTGTCTACTGTATGGGTCGATCTGACTGTGCGTGCAGAGGATATCGGTGCGTTAAAAGTTGGGCAAAAAGGCACGGTCAAATCCAGTGCCTTCGATGGGCAAGATGTGGGAGCAGTTTCATATATCGGCGCTTTGGTTGGGGAGCAAACACGTACCGCCAAGGCGAGAATTGTACTTGCCAATCCTAAAGGACTATGGCGTCCAGGCCTGCCTGTCAATGTGAATTTGGTTGCGGGGGAAGTAGACGTGCCGGTTGCTATTTCAGTTGACTCTATACAGACACTCGGAGATAGAGAGGTTGTATTTGGTCGTTATGGAAATCTGCTTGAAGCACGTCCACTCGAGTTGGGACGCAGCGACGGTAAGTTGATCGAGGTACTTAGTGGTTTGATTGTCGACGAAAAATATGCAGGCACAAATAGTTTTCTGATCAAGGCTGAAATTGGCAAATCAAGTGCTGGCCACGACCATTAGGAGATCGAGATGAAACAGATTATCGCAATCATTCAACCGCATCGACTCGAGATCGTTGAACGCGCCTTACAAGGCATGAGCCATTTACCAGGCTTTACTCTTTTCCCTGCGCGCGGACATGCTCGCGGCCATGGTGCCCAGCATATATTTACAGCTGACGAGTGGAACCCCGATATGCATGAACACATCGTGCTGCTAATGTTTTGCCCCGACGATATTGCTGACGAAGCTGTTGAAGCTATTCGCGCTGCATCTCATACCGGCAATTCGGGCGACGGTCTGATTGCTGTTACTGCAGTCGAAGACATGGTGCGCATTCATAGTGGCGAACGCGGCGACGCGGCCCTCTAGTTCAAGGAAAATTCATGTTTGAGAAAATCATTCGCTTTGCCATTGATCAGCGCTGGCTGATCATGTTGATGACAATTGGTATGGCTGCGTTAGGTATCTACAACTATCAAAAGCTACCTATCGATGCCGTACCTGACATAACGAACGTACAGGTTCAAATCAATAGCAGTGCCCCGGGTTACTCGCCGCTTGAAGCGGAACAGCGCATTACCTTTCCTGTTGAAACAGTGATGGCCGGCTTGCCGTTTTTGGAACAGACCCGTTCCATATCACGCTACGGTTTGTCGCAAGTCACCGTCATTTTCAAAGAAGGGACGGACATCTATTTTGCGCGGCAAATGGTTAACGAACGCATTCAGGAGGCAAAAGAGAAGCTGCCACCAGGTGTGAGCCCAAGTATGGGGCCAATATCTACCGGTCTCGGTGAGATTTACATGTGGACAGTCGAGGCAAAAACTGGCGCGCTGAAACCGGATGGTACGCCTTATACACCAACTGATTTACGAGAAATCCAAGACTGGATTATCAAACCGCAGCTACGCAACGTGCCGGGCGTAACTGAAATTAATACGATCGGTGGCAACGCGAAGGAGTTTCAGGTTGCGCCGTACCCAGACAAACTTATTGCACACGGCCTTTCGTTAGGCGACTTGGTCGCAGCTCTTGAGCGTAACAATAACAATGTGGGTGCCGGCTATATCGAGAAACGTGGTGAGCAATACCTGATTCGTGCCCCTGGGCAAGTGACCGACATCACCGACATCGGCAACATTGTCATTAGCACTCGACAAGGCGTTCCATTACGCATACGGGATGTGGCTGATGTTGTCATAGGCAATGAACTACGCACCGGCGCCGCTACGGAAAATGGAAAAGAGGTCGTCTTAGGTACGGTGTTCATGCTGATTGGAGAAAACAGTCGTTCAGTGGCCGCAGCGGTTGATAAGAAGATGAAAGAAATCAACCTTACTTTGCCAAAAGGCATAGTGGCCGATACCGTCTATGACCGAACTGTACTGGTAGACAAAGCGATTTCTACCGTCAAAAAGAATCTCATGGAAGGCGCGTTATTAGTCATCGCCGTCTTGTTCCTGTTTCTTGGCAATATTCGTGCAGCGATCATTACCGCGATGGTCATTCCATTAGCAATGCTGTTCACTTTTACCGGCATGGTCGGTAACAAGGTTAGTGCAAACCTGATGAGTCTCGGTGCACTGGATTTCGGCATCATCATCGATGGCGCGGTCGTGATTGTTGAAAACTGTATTCGACGTCTGTCACATGCGCAAGCCCTTGCAGGACGTGCATTGACACGCACAGAGCGATTTCACGAAGTGTTTGCCGCATCCAAAGAAGCACGTCGTCCATTAATCTTTGGACAGTTGATCATCATGGTCGTGTATCTGCCTATTTTCGCGCTGTCTGGGGTGGAAGGAAAGATGTTCCATCCGATGGCCTTTACGGTCGTGATTGCGCTTGTAGGCGCGATGATTCTTTCTCTCACATTCATTCCGGCTGCGGTTGCATTGCTGATCGGCGACAAGGTCAGCGAAAAAGAAAATCGTCTGATGGTATGGTCCAAGCGTCGCTATGAACCAATTCTGGATTGGGTAATGCTCAGCAAGCCCTTGGTATTGACTATCGTCGGCGTTGTTATCGTATTAAGCGGCTTATTGATGACGCGCATGGGGAGTGAGTTTATTCCTAGCTTGAATGAAGGTGACATTGCATTACATGCCATGCGCATACCCGGTACCAGCCTGACGCAGGCGATTGAAATGCAAAAAGAACTGGAACGTAATATCAAAGATTTTCCAGAGGTAAGCCGTGTATTTGCAAAACTTGGTACCGCAGAAATCGCAACAGATCCAATGCCACCCAATGTTGCTGATACCTTCGTTATCTTGAAGCCGCAATCAGAATGGCCAGAACCAAAACGAAGTAAAGATGAACTGGTTATTGCAATGCAGGAAGCCGTATCAAAAGTACCAGGTAATAACTACGAATTCACACAACCGATTCAAATGCGTTTCAATGAATTGATTTCCGGTGTGCGTAGCGACGTTGCAGTGAAGGTCTTCGGTGACGATATGGATGCTATGAATGTCACGGCGGATCAAATATCCGATGTACTGTCCAGCGTGCCCGGCGCGGCTGATGTAAAAGTCGAGCAAACGACCGGTCTGCCTATGCTCACGGTCAAGATCGACAGGGAAAAAGTCGCCCGACTCGGTGTCAACGTTGGTGATGTGCAGGAAGCCTTATCGATCGCAGTTGGCGGCAGAGAAGCTGGGATGTTATTCGAAGGTGACAAGCGTTTCGATATCCTGGTTCGTCTGCCAGATTCAGTACGTAATGATATTGAATCCATCAAAAAAATCCCGATTCGTCTGCCTGTGCTGGAAGGCACTCAGGCGGGTACGTTGGGCTACACCCAGCTTGGGGATGTCGCTACGTTTACCTTAGCCCCCGGCCCTAACCAGATCAGCCGTGAAAATGGCAAACGTCTGGTGATTGTGACGGCCAACGTTCGCGGTCGCGACATTGGCTCATTTGTTAACGAGGCACAGCAAAGAGTGCAAGGAATAGTGAAAGTGCCAACTGGTTACTGGATTACGTGGGGTGGCACCTTTGAACAGCTGCAATCAGCCACAGACCGTTTGAAAATTGTCGTACCTCTGTCGTTGTTGCTGGTCTTTCTACTCTTGTTTGCCATGTTCGGTAACGTGAAAGATGGCTTGTTGGTCTTTACCGGTGTGCCTTTCGCATTAACTGGCGGGATCGCTGCGCTGTGGTTGCGTGATATTCCCTTATCGATTTCAGCAGGGGTCGGGTTCATTGCGCTGTCCGGTGTTGCTGTGCTTAACGGACTAGTCATGATCTCATTCATACGCAGCCTACGCGAGGAAGGACGGTCACTAGATGAGGCTATTCATGAAGGGGCATTGACCCGACTGAGGCCGGTATTGATGACGGCGTTGGTTGCTTCATTAGGATTTGTGCCGATGGCTTTAGCAATGGGTACCGGCGCAGAGGTACAGCGCCCACTAGCAACAGTCGTTATTGGAGGCATCTTGTCATCTACATTACTGACCTTGTTGGTACTCCCTCTGCTTTATCAAATGGCACATCAAAGTGATGTACAGGAAGATGATGCGGGACAGAGGTCAACTACATGGCTATCACGACTGGCTTTTTGGAAGTAACGGTCTGATAAATCAAGAACAGGAGGTGAAGTCATGAGCACAGAACATTCACATGTTGCAGCTGGTACAGGAAATGAACGCGCATTGCTTATAGCATTGGCTCTCACCTCTTGCTTCTTGATAGCCGAAGTTATTGGCGGCTTTATAACGGGTAGCCTTGCATTGATATCAGATGCGGCTCATATGTTTACAGATTCAGCAGCACTAGCGATTGCATTAGTTGCGATCAAGGTAGGAAAGCGACTAGCTAATAAAAAACGAACATTTGGCTACTACCGATTTGAAATTCTGGCAGCCGCCGTAAATGCCATTCTTTTGTTCGCGGTCGCCATTTATATTATTTTTGAGGCGTACCAGCGTTTTAAGAATCCGCCTGAAATCCAATCGATGGGTATGCTGGCGATAGCGATCGCCGGATTGTGTATTAATCTCATTAGCATGCGGATCTTATCCGGCGGCAAAGATAACAGCATAAATATGAAGGGCGCTTATTTAGAAGTATGGAGCGACATGCTGGGATCTATCGGTGTCATTGTGGGAGCATTGGTAATTGGATGGACAGGATGGAGTTGGGTCGACTCTGTTATTGCGGTCGCGATCGGCTTGTGGGTATTGCCACGTACTTGGAAATTGCTGAGCGACAGTTTGAATATCCTTTTGGAAGGCGTCCCTGAAGGTACCGACCTAACTGCAATTGAGCAAGCAACGCTTGCTTTGCCTGGAGTAAAAAGTATTCATGACCTTCATGTCTGGGCAATATCAAGCGGTAAAGTTAGTCTGACTATGCATGTAATTTCGGAGGAAAACGCCAACGTTTTACTAAAAGCGATTCAGTTGATGTTGATCGAAAAATTTGAAATTCATCACACGACGATTCAGTTAGAGCAGCAGGCTTGCACGCAAGCAAGCGAAGTCCATTCTTTTGGATAAATATCAAGCTGATTCAATGTTTTATATAAAAAGATCAAATTAATTTATACGGAATAAATTATGTTTTCTGGAAACCGTTGGATGCCGATGGAGTTGGCAGACACGATGATGGTCATCTCTATTTGTATAGCTTTAATTATTGTTGCTGCACTACTGTGGTTTAGTCGGCCGCTGCCTTCTAAGGACGCGCTGATTAAAAAACAAAAGCCAAATAGAAAAAGCCATAATCCGCCCAAGAAGAAATAGTGTTCTCAATTCAATAAATTTTAAGTAACGCTGTTACAAGCAATAAAATATGTCACTCACTCGATACTTAACATTCGCTATGTTAGTCATATTTACATTTATGATTAATGTCGGCATATGGAGTGATCATTCAAATTGGCTTACACACGAGCTTGAACATGGTCCGGCAGCAAATTCAATTACTGTTGCAGGTAATTATCTTGCGTTACATGATATTGAAATAGCAGAAGCTAGCAATGCAACAAGCGAAATGGTAGTAGAGCATGAACTTTTACATGCAGCAGATCATTTACAACTTTTTTTGACTATTAATGCAACAACTATTTTTCTGACAAGTCCGAGAATTAGCGAAACGCATTTCAACTCTCTTACTACACCTCCATCGGTGACTGAAAAGCCATTTCGTCCTCCCCGTTTCTTTACTTGAAATAACTACGCAAATTTAAACGCGTACTTATTACAAATTCTATTTAAGTAGGCTTTACGACATCAACTCAGTGTGGTTGTTAAGCGTAGCGCCGTTTGTATTCATAACGACAATATCAAATAGATAGAAGAGATTTCTATGGAAAACTTGCACACAATCACTAACGTTGATTCGCTTATATCTAGACCATACACATTAACTGTTATTGTTCCCGTTTTTAATGAAGAAAGCGTATTGCCGATCTTTCACGATAGATTGGAACGCGCACTTGCGAACATAAATGAGACGTGGGAAGTCATTTATATCGATGACGGCAGCAACGATAATTCCTATGCCATATTGCAGAATTTGAAGGTACTTAGTACAAACGTAGGTATAGCTAGGTTCGCAAGAAATTTTGGGAAGGAGGCGGCAATGAGCGCAGGTTTAAACCTTGCCGCCGGCGAGGCAGCGGTCGTCATCGATTCGGATTTGCAAGATCCGCCAGAGCTCATTCCCTCAATGCTTGATGCTTGGCATCAAGGATCTGACATTGTCAATATGCGTAGGCGTCAGCGCAAAGGCGAATCATGGCTCAAGAAAATAACAGCTCATTTGTTTTATCGCATTATCAATCGATTGAGCGAAGTCCCGGTACCAGAAGATGTAGGCGATTTTAGATTACTAAGCCGTCGTGCCATTAATGCGCTTAATCTTTTAGAAGAACGAAACCGTTTTATGAAAGGTTTATTTGCATGGATCGGTTACAAAAACGTGACGCTTGATTACGACCGCGAGGCGCGAGCAGCTGGCGAAACCAAGTGGCGTTACTGGCGATTATGGAATTTTGCACTAGAAGGGATAACTGGTTTCACAGTTGCTCCGTTAAAAATAGCCACATATCTTGGGAGTATCTGCTCGGGTGTCACTATCATTTATGCGGTCTATTTTTTAAGCAAAACATTGATGGTTGGAGAGCCTGTGAAAGGCTTTCCAACCTTGATCGTAACTGTATTGATTCTTGGTGGATTGCAATTAATGGCTATAGGTGTCATTGGAGAGTATTTGGGACGGCTTTTCATAGAAAGCAAACGGCGTCCCCTTTATCTTTTAGATGAGTATCAGCCTTCACTAGACATTGCCAAATTGGAGAGTTCTAAAATATATAAATAAATGTTGCATATTCTTAAACGTTTTATTTGGCGAGAGCAATAGAAACTGAAATGACAAGCATCAAAAATGAGCGTACTTGGCCGATGCGTATCGTCACGATCAGAAATCAAATTTCAGTTGCAAAAGCATTTGAGGAATTCGACGACAGCGGCCGTATGCAGCCATCGATCTACTGTGGCCGACTGATCGATGTGATGAAAGAACTGTCAAAATTTACCTTATTGGTACGGGAAAGATCTGACTCCTAATCGATAGATACAGCGAGCGAGGTGCCATACATGAGAAGCTGAACTGGCATCTGCGGCTATGATCACGAATCACAAAACGTTCAGTGAGGTGCTGTTCTTGGCCGATGCATTCAAATAAATTTGCGTTAAACTGTAATAAGCTTTATAAATACTGCCAAATGCACCGACACTCCTTTTCATCTTTTTGCCGTCTAATTGCCTGCTTTCTGGTCATGACTGTTCTGACTTCAGGAATAGCAATGGCTGCCTACGTCTGTCCGCAGACAACGGCCCCTGTGCAAGAGATAGCGATGGGTGACATGCCCTGTGCAGGAATGGATACTGAGAAGCCGGTTCAATGTGCTTCCCAGCAAGCAGGTACGCAGTTAGCGCTTGAACATCTGGCCGCCGCACCATTGCTGGGGCCGACCATCGTTTCATTTATCATGCCGGCGTCCCTGCCGCTTGTTCTTACTATTCGGGCTTCAGCCTGGACAAACACCCCCGCGGAATTAGGCGTAGATCCGCCTTATCTCCGAACCCTACGACTCCGTATTTGATTTAACCCTCTGTTGTTTCGCTGGCCGGCATTGTGCTGTGGTTAGCGTTCGTCTTTTCTACAGGGGGTTGTATGTTTTTGCGTATCCAAGCGCGACTGAATCATCAGTTGCGCACTCTATGCCGAATCGGCGTTTTATTGGCACTGGCTTTGGGCTTGTCTCTAGCTCACGCCCAGCCCAACGGGCTCACATTAAACCAGGCATTGCAGTTGTCACTGCAGCGCTCATCACTAACCAAGGCCGCTAGTGCATCGGTGTCGGCCAGTCGTGAATCCGCAGCAAAAGCCGATCAGTTACCTGACCCGATGCTGAAAGTCGGCATCGACAATTTACCGATGAGCGGCCCCGACCGTTACAGCACGACCAACGATTCCATGACCATGCGTCGGGTCGGCATCGAACAGCAATGGGTCTCTGCCGACAAGCGTGCTGCACGGTCCGAGCGTGCGCAACGCGCCGTCGAGATGGAAGAAAGTGCTTATCTGGAAAGTGTTGCCAAGGTGCGGGAAGAGACTGCCAAGGCATGGATCAATGTTCTTTACGGTCAGCGCACATTGGCATTAGTGAGTGCGATGGAAAAAGAAGCGGCCGAAGACCTGAATGCAGTCAATGCTGCGCATCGCGGTGCCAAGGCAGCAGCCTCGGACGTGATGCAGACGCAACTGACACTTTCGCAAGCACAGGATGCAACGCGCAAGAACACACAGGATTTGCGGAATGCACGACTCGCACTAAGTCGCTGGACCGGCATGCCTGCCGCAACTGTCAGCGACGAGACTCCCAAGCTGACTTCACATGTGCCTGGATTGCCAGTAGAAGAACTTGAAAAATATCACCCGATCTTATTGACGGCGCGTCGCGCAATCAATCTGGCTGACGCCGACAGCACCGTTGCGACCCGCGAAAGCAATCCGGGCTGGTCGCTTGAAGCAGCTTACAGTCAGCGCGGCAGTCAGTATCCAAACATGGTGTCTTTTGGCATCAGCATTCCTCTTGCCGTTAATCGTGCGCAGAGACAGAACCGCGACATCGCGGAAAAATCTGCCCTGGGTACCAAAGCACGCATGCAGTACGAAGAGGCATTGCGTGACCTGCAGACTGAAATCGAGAATCAGTCATCCACACTGGAAAGTCTTAAAGGACGCGTTACGCAACTCAATACGCAATTGCTGCCGGCCGCATCGCAGCAGGTGGAATTGGCAACGGCTGCGTATCGCTCGGGAGCGGGCAGTTTGAGTGCAGTTTTCAATGCAAAAAAGATGTTGTTGGAACGACGGCTTCAAATAGTAGAACTTGAAAAAGAAGCGGCGCTGACTTGGGCAGCGCTTGAATATCACGTAGTTCCACATGACATGGTGCCTGCAGGAGAAATGCAATGAAATTCAAATCCACATCCACATTGAAAGCGATTATCTTGGTAGTGATAGGCGCTGGCCTCGTCTTTGGCGGGTATTGGTTAGGTACGCAAAGAAGTATGAAGGGCGCGTCGACATCTGCTGCAGCGAGCACAGAGAGAGTCGATCCGAAGACAGGTCGCAAAATCCTGTACTGGCATGACCCTATGGTCCCAGGAAATAAGTTTGATAAACCAGGTAAAAGTCCTTTCATGGATATGCAGTTGGTCCCGGTCTACGCTGATGAAGGTTCAGATGATGCCGGAGTAAAAATTAGTCCTTCGCTTCAACAGAATCTGGGCATCCGCTTTGCAACCGTAAGGCGCGAAGAAGTACGTGACGCATTCGAAGTAGTCGGGACGACGCAGTTCGATGAGAGTGCAACGGAAGTCGTGCAAAGCCGGGTTACCGGATATATAGACAAACTGTATGCCCGCTCGCCCATGCAGCGCATCAAGCGCGGCGAAGCTATTGCTTCAATTTTCGTTCCCGACTGGATTGCGCCGCAAGAGGAATATCTGGCGCTCAAGCGTGGCGGCAATACCGAGCTGATGGCAGCCGCCAGGCAAAGAATGCGCGCGATGTCTATTCCTGATGGATTGATAAACCAGGCGGACCGTACAGGACAATCCCAACAGCACTTTACGCTGACATCGCCTGTAACAGGTGTCATCACAGAACTATCAGTACGCGATGGCGCCATGGTCGCTCCCGGCATGACCATTGCAAAAGTCGCTGGCTTGAATAAGGTTTGGCTGGTAGCAGAAGTCCCTGAGGCATTGAGCAATGTAGTCCGCTCTGGTATGACAGTAGAAGCCACATTCTCAGGTGACGCGAATAGAAAATACAGCGGCAAGGTTCGCGAAATTCTGCCGGGCATCAGCACTGCGACACGCACCTTGCAAGCTAGACTGGAACTGGATAATCGTGATGGCAGCCTCACGCCAGGCATGCTGATGCGCGTTCGCCTGAATGCCGACAAATCCGTTTCAAAGCTTCTGGTTCCAAGCGAAGCAGTGATTGCAAACGGCAAGCAATCCATTGTTCTGGTGGTTGGCGAAAACAACAGCATGCAACCTGTAGTTGTGACGATAGGACGGGATATCGGGAGCGATACCGAAATTCTAAATGGCTTGAGCGACGGACAGAAGGTAGTCGCCTCGGGACAATTCCTGATCGATTCGGAAGCCAGTCTGAAGTCGGTATTACCCAAGTTTGCCGGAACCAAGCAGACTATGCAGCCGGTAGCAGCTTCTGTTTACCGAGGTATAGGCACCGTGGAGAAAGTGACGCCTAAAGCATTAACGCTTTCGCACAAGCCCATTCCAGAGCTTGAATGGGGTGCGATGACGATGGATTTCAACAAGTTGCGTCCTGAGTTATTCGGCGAGATAAAAGCAGGACAGGAAGTTGAATTTTCCTTCAAGGAAAATGATGATGGTTACTTGCTGGAGACCGTCAAACCGTTCGGAGGCAAGCAATGATTGCGCGAGTTATTCGCTGGTCCATTGCCAACCGATTCTGGGTATTGCTTGCTGCACTCGTCATTACAGGATGGGGTCTATGGTCGTTGAACAAAACACCTTTGGACGCATTGCCAGACCTGTCGGACACGCAAGTCATTATTCGCGCCCAGTATCCCGGCAAGGCCCCGCAGATAGTGGAAGACCAAGTTACTTATCCACTCACCACGGCACTGCTGGCTGTTCCGGGGGCCAAGACGGTCCGTGGTTATTCTTTCTTTGGTGATTCGTTTGTCTATGTTCTTTTTGACGATGCGACAGACCAATACTGGGCACGTTCCAGAGTGTTGGAATACATCAGTCAAGTGCAAAGCCGCTTACCGCAGGGTGTGCGGGCCGAGCTTGGTCCTGATGGAACCGGAGTAGGCTGGATATTTGAATACGCCTTAGTCGACCGCACAGGACACAACGACCTCAGTCAGTTGCGCACATTGAATGACTGGTTCCTGAAGTTCGAGCTCAAAACAGTCCCGGATGTAGCCGAGGTCGCCAGCATCGGTGGCATGGTAAAGCAGTATCAAGTCATTCTCGACCCGGACAAGTTACGCGCATTCGGCATCTCGCATGCAAAGGTGCTGGATGCGCTGGCGAAGGCCAATCAGGAGTCCGGTGGTTCGGTCGTTGAGATGGCTGAGACCGAATATATGGTGCGCTCGCACGGCTATCTGCGTTCACTGGAAGATTTTCGCAATGTCCTGTTGAATGCAAATGATGCAGGTACACCAGTATTGCTCAGGGATGTAGCGACCGTGCGCATAGGCCCGGAAATGCGCCGCGGGATTGCGGAGTTGAATGGTGAAGGTGAGGTTGCAGGTGGCGTTGTTGTCATGCGCTCAGGTAAGAACGCGCTGGAAACCATCAAAGCTGTTAAAACGAAGCTCGCCACTTTGCAAAGTTCACTTCCGAAAGGTGTGGAAGTGGTTACGACCTATGACCGTTCCAAACTGATTACGTCTGCAGTGACCAATCTTAGAGACAAGCTGATTGAAGAGTTTGTTGTGGTCGCGCTGGTCTGCGCCATCTTCCTGTTTCATCTGCGCAGTGCGCTGGTCGCCATCATCTCGCTACCCTTGGGTGTGCTCGCTGCATTCATTGTGATGCGTTACCAAGGCGTCAATGCCAATTTGATGTCATTGGGTGGTATCGCCATTGCTGTGGGTGCCATGGTAGATGCAGCGATTGTCATGATTGAAAACGCACACAAGCATCTGGAAGCCTATACGCATGCACATCCGAATCAGGAAATTAGTGCAAGTGAGCGATGGGATTTGATTGCAGAGTCGGCTATTGAGGTTGGGCCAGCACTGTTCTTCTCACTACTTATCGTTACGCTATCTTTCATTCCCGTATTTGCCTTGGAAGCGCAGGAGGGAAAACTGTTTGCACCGCTCGCCTATACGAAAACCTATACGCTGGCAGCCGCTGCCGGCTTGGCGATTACGCTGATACCAGTATTGATGGGGTACATGATACGTGGGCGTATTCCAAGCGAAGCATCAAATCCGATTAACCGTGTACTGATACGCGCGTATCGACCAGTGTTGAATGCAAGTCTGGCTCATCCGAAATGGACGATTGTCATTGCATTTATCGCTCTTGCTCTGACAGTGATCCCTCTGTCCAAGCTAGGAGGTGAGTTCTTGCCGCCTTTGGACGAAGGTGATTTGCTGTACATGCCTTCTGCATTGCCCGGGCTGTCTGCATCCAAAGCCAGCGAATTGCTGCAACAGACCGACCGTCTCATCAAGACGGTGCCTGAAGTTGCTACGGTGTTTGGCAAGGCCGGTCGTGCGGAATCGGCAACAGACCCTGCGCCGCTGGAAATGTTTGAAACGACCATTCAGTTCAAGCCGAAAGACCAATGGCGTGCAGGCATGACCTCTGCAAAGCTCATTGAAGAGTTGGACCGGATAGTCAAGGTTCCGGGACTATCGAATGTTTGGGTGCCACCTATCCGTAATCGCATCGACATGCTTTCGACTGGCATCAAGACGCCTGTGGGTGTGAAGGTATCCGGTGCCGACCTCGGGCAAATCGATAAAATCGCCACGCAAATCGAAGCCGTCGTCAAAAAAGTGCCGGGAGTAACTTCTGCATTGGCAGAACGCGTCAGCGGTGGACGTTATATCGATATCGACATCGATCGCGCAAAAGCAGCGCGTTACGGACTTGCGGTGACGGACGTGCAATCGGTTATTTCATCTGCCATTGGTGGAGAAAACATTGGTGAAGTTGTGGATGGGCGCCAGCGTTTTCCTATCAATGTCCGTTATCCGCAGGATTATCGTAACTCCGTGCAAACACTGCGTGACTTTCCTATTGTCACAGACAGAGGTGCGCAGGTAAGGCTTGGTGATATTACAAACATCAAGGTAGCTGATGGGCCGCCTATGATACGCAGCGAGAATGCACGGCTTTCTGGCTGGGTCTATGTCGATGTACGCGGAACGGACTTGCACACAGCCGTGAAGGCAATGCAGGTAGCGGTGGCAAAAGAAGTAAAGCTGCCACCTGGATATGCGATCGGCTGGTCGGGGCAATTTGAGTATTTAGAAAGAGCTGCCGCCAAGCTGCAAACGGTCATTCCACTCACGCTGGGCGTCATCCTTATCCTCCTGTACCTAGCATTCCGCTCAGTATCGGAAGCATTGCTACTCATGCTGACGGTGCCTTTTGCACTCATTGGTGGCTTCTGGTTTGTGTGGTTGTTAGGTCATGCGGTTTCGGTGGCCACTGCGGTCGGTTTTATCGCCTTGGCAGGACTGGCTGCTGAGTTCGGTGTCGTGATGCTGGTGTATCTACGCAATTCATTGAATCAGCGATTGCAGTCCGGTCTGCCGTTGAGCAAGGAGCTCATTGCGGAAGCAATACGAGAAGGAGCTGTACTGCGTGTGCGTCCCAAAGCCATGACCGTAGCCGTTATCCTGGGCGGTCTTATTCCGATTATGTTCGGCAGCGGCGCGGGGTCTGAAGTAATGCAAAGGATTGCAGCACCTATGGTGGGCGGCATGATTACCGCACCATTGTTGTCACTTTTTGTAATTCCAGCAGCATGGCGTTTGCTTCAAGAACGCAAATTACGTTTGGCAGTACGAAACAAATCAATTTAAATACTAGGAGTATCAAATGAAGAAATCGTTTTTAAATTCGGTAGCAGTCTTTGGTTTTTCTCTGATTACAGTGGCTGCCTACGCAGAGCAGGGCAGTAAAGGAATGGACATGGCAGGAATGAAGATGGATAACATGCCAGCGAAATCAGCGAGTGCAACAGCCCTTTCGGATGGCGTAGTCAAAGCCGTTGATAAAGAGAACAAAAGCATTACCCTGAAACACGGTCGCATCAAGAGCGCGACGGTAGAGATGGGGCCTATGACCATGCAGTTTGCCGTGCAAGACACAGCGCTACTTTCCAATGTAAAAGTAGGCGATAAAGTGAAATTTACGGTTGAAAACGTCAATGACGAAGCAACTGTGACGGTGTTGTCTATTCAGAAATGAGCACGTAAATCTTGAATCACTGAAAGCTGCAACTAACACATTGCCTGATGGCATGCCTTATCAAGGTCGTTTGGCATTCTCAAAAAAACGTGCATTGGCAGGAGATCAAATAGATCTTCTGCCAATGTTCAACTCTCAGGCACAACAGCACCCACTTGCTTTAGGTTTCGCGTCTTGCTCAGATGTCACTCCATAACCCGCATTACGCAAAACTTCTTGTAACTCTTCCTCCGTCGTCAACGATTCATCAAAGCTGACTGTCGCTTCGCCTGCCGCGAGCGATACGCTGACTTTATCTACTCCATCGACTTTTGTCATGGCAGCCGACACTCTAGCCACACAACTGCGACAAGTCATTCCCATTACTTTAAAAAGCTTCGTTTTCATAGCAGACCTTGTTAAGTAGACATCCCAAACATCTCGATATCTCAGAAGTAGATATTCTTGCCCGTTTGGATAAATTCACTTTAGACCTTCCCATAATTAGAAGGTCAAGAAGCAAAAGCAGTACGTAATGGCGCGATTGGATCAAATGAAAGAGATTGCTAAGCTCGACAAATGGATGGCTAGTCATAAAGCTCATGTATTCCAACGTCAATAATCATCCTGTCTTTATTCAAGTTCTATCATTTTTTCGTATTAAAACTTTGGCACAATTCATCAAGCGACCGAACGGTTTGCTCGACTTGTACGGATCCCTTTCGCGCTACCTGTGCAGATATACACATGCAGCAAATTAGCGTGGCTATGCAACTGAATCGCTGTCCAGATCCACATTGGAAATGGATGGCAACTCGATTAAAAACTTAATCAATCCATTTCGCGAGGTCGCCTGCACCTTGCCATCATGCGCTTCGATAATGGATTTGACGATTGCTAAGCCCAGGCCAGCACCGGACTTTCTTTGCCGAGACGGGTCTACACGGAAGAACCTATCAAACAACTTTGGAAGGTCGTCTTCAGCGATTTGCTCTCCCGGATTTTCAACACAGATTGTGGTGCGCTTTGCATCTTGATGTAGACGCACGATGACCGAGGAACCGGGCAAAGAGTAACGGATCGCGTTAGACAGAAGGTTGCTCAGAGCACGCAGCATCATGTCACGATCGGCAATGATTGGTTTAACTTGGCCGCTTAAAGTGAGCGTAATGTTGGCATCTTCCGCGAGCACTTCAAAATAATCAAAGAGACCTTGGACCAGACCGGTGATATCAGTGTTCGTTAGACGAAGATTGCGCGGGTCATTTTCTGTCTGTGCCAAGAAAAGCATGTCGCCAATCATCAGACTTAGGCGATCAAATTCTTCAAGATTGGAATAAAGCACCTCACGGTATTCGTCCGCGCTACGCACCTGGCTCAAAGCCACCTGTGTTTGCGTGCTGAGATTGGTAACGGGCGTGCGTAATTCGTGCGCAATATCGGCTGAGAAATTTGCTAGTTTGGCAAAGCCATCTTCAATTCGCCCCAGCATGTCATTGAATGACACAGCAAGTTCTGCCAACTCGATCGGCACGTCAGTTGGACTCAAACGCACATCAAGTTGAGAGGAGCGAATAGCACGGATTTCGCGGGAGACTTTACGAATTGGACGGTGCCCCCATTGAACGGCGAACCATGCCACCACGAGGGCGATCAGCGCAACAATCAGAGTTGCCCACCATAAAATGCGCTTGAACATATCGAGAAAGTCGAGATGGAAATCGATGTCCATTGCGACTGCGACAATATGGCCGTTTAGGGTAGGTGACTTTGAATTGTTGATTGTCATTGCGCCGCCGCGATATGACTTTCCTTCAGCATTCCAAATAACGAGCTGATGGTTCGTGATGGAAAAATCCCGCGTTCCATGCGCAAAAACTGGCGCTAGAGCAGGACCGGGACTTACATACACCGGCTGACCAGATCGATCGAGCACGCTATATGAAATGCCGTGGCGTCCAATAGCGATAGCGGATAGCTGCTGCGACAGTTTCGCGTCATCACCCACATTCCGCTGCGCGTCCAGCGTTTTGGCGACTGCGTTGGCGACGGCTTGCAATTCTCCTGCATCCTGTTCTGCAAAGTGATGCTCGAGTGAGCGCACAATAATCCAGTTGAAGGTCAAAAACACAAGCGTGGTCGCAATGCCAACCAGCACGGTGACGCGCCATGCTAGAGATATAGGGCGACGCTTTGGGGTGATGTTATTCGCCATTTGGCGTATCTAGTGTGTAGCCCATCCCGCGCACCGTATGAATGAGTTTAGGCTCAAACGGATCGTCAATCTTGGCGCGCAATCGGCGAATAGCCACGTCTATGGCGTTACTATCGCTATCGAAATTCATATCCCAAACTTGGGATGCGATCAGCGAACGGGGTAACACTTCCCCCTGTCTTCTGGCCAACAGCTCCAGTAAGGAAAATTCTTTGTTGGTCAGCACTATTTTCTGACCCATACGGGTTGCTTTGCGACGCGGCAAATCCAGGATCAGATCAGCTACTTCCAATCTTTCCGATTGGCTAGGAGCGCTACCACGCCGCAGCAAGGTCCGTACTCTCGCTAATAATTCAGAAAACGCGAACGGTTTGATTAAGTAATCGTCGGCCCCTAACTCAAGACCTTTGACACGATCATCGACACCACCACGTGCGGTTAAAAACAAAACTGGCATCTGTTTGCCTGCTTCACGTAACGATTTGACGATGCGCCAGCCATCAACGTCAGGAAGCATGACGTCAAGTAACACCAAATCGTACTGTTCGTTCATTGCCATATGGTGACCATCCAGACCGTTCCGGGCTAAATCGACCATAAAACCTGCTTCCATAAGTCCTTGCCGGACGTAATCTGCGGTTTTGTTCTCGTCTTCAACAACCAATATCTTCATGTGACTCTGCTTTCAGCGCTGTCATTACTTCGGGGATACAGAATCCCCGAATGCCTCGAAATATACCGTAAGTTATCTTCCGCCCAGATGACAGCAACATTACATAAATGTAATCAAAGGGTCATTCGCTCGAAAGCGTAGAGCGTCTACGATGGCTACATTCGCGGGAATGCGAATGATTCAAGCCAGAAACGATTTAGTATCAACTCGTTTGACTGATCCATAAAGGAAACAAAACATGTCACGTCGATTACCTCTTATTCTGCCCACTTCAGGATTAAACCGCAGGCGGTTTGTTCAAGGTCTTGTTGCCGGAGGAGTAATGGCAGGTCTGTCCTCGCCAGTGTTAAGCGCTCTGGCCAGCAACCGCCAGATCAGTCAAGGCACAGCGCCAATCCTGCGCGGTAACGAGTTCGATCTCGTTGTCGATGAAATGCCCGTAAATTTCACAGGTAAGCCGGGAATAGCGACCACCATCAACGGATCGCTTCCGGCACCTACGTTGCGTTGGCGTGAGGGTGAAACTGTGACTATTCGTGTTCACAACAAGTTACGCCAACATACATCGATACACTGGCATGGAATCATTCTTCCTTACCAAATGGACGGTGTCCCTGGCATCAGCTTCGCAGGCATTCCACCCGGCACCACCTTCACATACCGATTCAAGGTTCAACAAAACGGTACTTACTGGTATCACTCCCACTCGGGTATGCAGGAACTTACCGGCATGTACGGTGCCATCATTATCGATCCTGCTGGGCCGGAGACCATACGTGCCGAACGTGATCACGTCGTCTTACTTTCGGACTGGACCGATGAAGATCCGATGCGCGTGTTCTCGAAACTGAAAGCGCAGGGCGACTACTACAACTACAACCAGCCAACGGTCATCGATTTCTTCCGCGATGCCTCGCGCGACGGTGTAGGCGCAGCATTTGAAAAGCGCAAGATGTGGAACGAGATGCGCATGAATCCCACCGATTTAGCTGATCTCTCTTCACAAACGCTGACTTATTTGGCCAATGGCATCACACCAGCGGGCAACTGGACAGCTCTATTCAAACTGGGAGAGCGCGTACGACTGCGCATGATTAATGGCACGGGCAACACGTTTTACGACGTGCGAATCCCTGGTCTAAAACTCAAAGTCGTTCACGTGGATGGATTGGATGTAGAGCCTGTTACGGTTGATGAATTCCGATTTGGACCTGGTGAAACATTTGACGTCATTGTTCAGCCAGAAAAAGAGGCGTACACCATCTTCGCCCAGTCGATGGAACGCACTGGTTTCGCAAAAGCGACACTAGCCGTCAGAGAAGGGCTTGAAGCACCCGTACCAGAACTCGATCCAGTGGAATGGCTGACGATGCGCGACATGATGGGCGCGATGGATCATGGATCGATGGGTCACGGCTCTATGGCAGGAATGGACCACAGCGGCATGTCCGGCATGAGCATGATGGACGACGGCGCAATGACCACCATGGATGGTGGGGCGATGACCGGCATGAATCAAGGCGGTATGTCCGGTATGGATCACAGCGCAATGGCAGGCATGGCCGGACTTTCTGTCCCTTCTACAACTGCACGCCATGCACGCACTGAGTACGGCGCGAGTACCGATATGCGGGTTGATATGGCGCGAAGCAATTTGGATGATCCTGGCATTGGTTTGCGAAACAATGGACGCAGAGTACTGACACTTGCGGATTTGCACACACCCGGTGGGCCGATGGATCCCCGTGGGCCGAGCAGGGAAGTAGAGCTGCATCTGACTGGAAACATGGAACGTTATACATGGTCATTTGATGGCGTTGAATTTGGCAAATCAACACCCGTTCATTTCAAACATGGGGAACGTTTGCGCGTCATTTTGCATAACGACACGATGATGACGCACCCGATGCATTTGCACGGCATGTGGAGTGAACTGGAAACGCCGGAGGGTAAGTTTCAGGTACGACGTCATACGTTGCCAGTACAGCCAGCGCAACGAATCAGCTTTTTGGTTACTGCCGATGCACTGGGCCGTTGGGCTTGGCATTGTCATCTCATGTTCCATATGGACGGAGGCATGTTCCGCGAAGTCGTAGTGTCTTGAACATGAGGAAAAAATAATGTTGAAAATAAGAGCCATTTATTCATTGACCGCTATCTGCGCGTCAATCGCAAGCATGTCGGTTTATGCGCAATCCCAGACTGCAGAAGACCATTCCATGCATGGCCATGCTGCGCATCACAATACGATGACTTCCAAGTCGTCCAAAAATGTCTCGAGCGCAACACAGGCCGACCCGCACGCAGGTCATGGAACATCCGCTCCCGCTGCAGATCCGCACGCTGGACACACAATGATGCAGAGCGATCCTGTCGAGCAACCTGCTATGGATCACGGCGAAATGCGCATGCAGGGCGGATCCGCACCGGCAGACGCACGAGACCCTCATGCCTATTCAAATGGGCTCAAGCTCGGTGAAGGAGACTATGCGGTTCCCGATGTGCCACGGCTGATGCTTCACGATGAACACGCGTTTGGAGCAATTCGGGCCGAACGCCTAGAACGCAAGTTCGATCGCAACGGCGATGACAGCACTGGATACGATCTTCAAGGCTGGTTTGGAACCTCCTA
Organism: Herminiimonas arsenicoxydans; assembly: GCA_000026125.1. Lineage (GTDB taxonomy): Bacteria > Pseudomonadota > Gammaproteobacteria > Burkholderiales > Burkholderiaceae_D > Oxalicibacterium > Oxalicibacterium arsenicoxydans. The sequence continues at coordinate 545,175 of CU207211.1, forward strand.
CAATCGTTTCGTTGTTAAAGCAGAGGGTGATATAGCAAAGAGTCGCGTCGAAGAGTCGCGTACAGAGTTGCTCTGGAGCCGCGCCATCGCAACGCACTGGGATACGCAGTTAGGTGCACGTTTTGATACAGGTGAGGGCCCAAATCGGCAATGGATCGCGCTGGGTGTGCAAGGCTTGTCACCCTACTGGTTTGAGGTAGATGCCACAGCGTACGTTGGCAATGGTGGTCGCACAGCATTCAGGCTTGAAGCGAGCTATGAACTACTCATCACGCAGCGCCTTATTCTTGAACCGAAAATTGAGATGCAGGCTTTTGGTAAAAGCGACGCACAGCGACGTGTTGGCAGTGGCTTGTCGGAAGCATCTGCAGGACTACGCCTGCGTTACGAATTCAGCCGACAATTCGCGCCCTATATTGGTATTGAACGAGCTGCTAGCTATGGCGGGACTGCCGATTATGTTCGCGCCGAAGGCGGTGATACACAAAAGACACGCGTAGTTGCCGGCCTGCGCTTTTGGTTCTAAAGGCTCCGAATAAATGCAACCAGGAAATACGATGAATACGACAAAGTCTTTTGCTCATAAAAACTGGCTGAAAGCTGTTATCTCACGCTCCCGAACGTTCATTATCTGCTTGATGTTAGCCGCGGGCACATCAGCTGCAGTCGCGCAAACCGCTCCAGTGGCAGAAGTATGGAAAGACGCATCGTGTGGATGCTGCGGTGAGTGGGTTCGCCATATGGAAGAGGCGGGCTTCAAGGTCAAGGTCCACAACGAAGGCAATGCTGAAGCGAGGAAGAGACTCGGCATGCCTGTGAAATACGGCTCCTGCCACACCACGAAAGTCGGGAAGTATGTTGTAGAAGGGCATGTCCCTGCGGCAGATATCAAACGACTACTTCAAGAGAAACCGGCTGCTAAAGGGTTGGCCGCGCCAGGCATGCCTGTGGGTTCGCCCGGCATGGATGGTCCAGACTACGATGGGCAAAAAGATGCCTATGACGTTTTACTTATCAAGAACGATGGCAGTAGCTCGGTTTATCAATCGCATCGTTAATCTATTCACTATTTTTTAAAGGAACATCGAGATGTCTTTTTCTTCTATTGCCACCAAACTATTAATGGCTTCGGCAGCAACGCTGTTTGCCACCTCCGTCTTTGCACATCCTGACTTGGTGTCATCGACACCTGCGGACAAATCAGAAGGTCCGGCACCAGCCAAGATCGAATTGACGTTTTCTGAGACGTTAAACACGCAGTTTTCAGGTGCTAATCTCATCATGACAGACATGCCCAACATGCCCGGCCATGGTGCAATGAAAATGAAAGCAAGCGTTGCTAGTGGCGTTGATGGTAAGACGATGGTCGTCACGCCAGCGGCTCCATTGGTTGGTGGCACCTATCGCGTCGACTGGCGTGCGGTCTCATCAGACACGCATCCCATCAAGGGAAGCATCAGCTTTCAGGTGAAGTAATTCATGGCGGATGACTGGCTAAATATTGCGCTTCGTTTCGGGCTTTATATTGGCACGGCTACACTGTTTGGTGTGGCCGTGTTTGGTATATTCGCGCACAGCCTGACTGCGCAATTTGCGGCATTGGGCACGCGTTTCAAGACAGGTTTGTTGATGGCGGTGGGTCTCAATATTGTCTTGTCGCTCATGTCTATGCTGGTCAGCGCAAAAGCGATGTCCGGTTCAGAAAGTTATGATGAACTGACAGCGCATATCATCGGCATGGTCATTACTGGTACTGATATGGGCATTGCGTGGCTCGTGCGCATGGCTGGGTTGCTGATCTGTGCGCTAATCATTCTGGTAGGCAAGTGGCAAAATAAACGCTTCGTGCCCTTAGCAATCATCTCTGCGGTGTCTTTTGCTACATTTGCTTGGTCCGGTCATGCAGCAATGCACGAAGGCATTGTCAAAGCAGGTCATTTAATGTCTGACATTACGCACTTGCTAGCAGCAGGCGCATGGGTAGGAGCGCTTTTCTCTTTGGTGACGTTGGCCACATTCAATCCGCACTCCACACCAAACGCGCTTGAAGTCTTAAGTAAAACGTCGAGCGGATTTGCTAAGCTGGGAACTGTGATCGTTGGGGCATTGGTGGTGACAGGCTTAGCCAACTATTTACTGATCGCTGGACCATCACTCAATGTCCTGACTAGTACTCAATATGGGTTGCTACTGGTTATCAAACTGGGGCTGTTTATGGGAATGCTTGCTATCGCTGCTGCTAACCGCTATTTATTGAGCCCGAAAGTCGAGATCGCAATCAGGCTGGACAATGGCGTCGAAGCCTGCCGCTTGTTGCGTGTAAGCTTAATAACCGAAACTAGTTTGGCATTGTTGGTCGTTGCCTGTGTGGCCTGGCTGGGTGTTTTGTCACCTGTGGCCCATCGGGCAAGTTAGATCGAACTTTTGAGGATCTCTACAATAAGGTACACGTCTCCAGAAGCATTGGAAAGCTGCCGATCTACATCCTCGTGTCGATCTGCATTTGAATTGAACGAATGAATCATGATCGTTTGATAAAGAATTGCACGGAGAGTAAATGCGAGAATATCAAGGACGCAACTCCATTAATCTTTTAGGAGGATGTTCGCAGCATCCTTGTCGCCGGGTTGGTTAAAAATCTAAGCTTTCCGCATGACGATGACGTTACCGCTTTCAGGATTTTCTGAGCGACTGCTGCCCCTCGATGTGCTCTTTGGCGGGCGCAAGAATTTCACCAAGCCGATCAAGGAAGGGCTGAAGCTCTTTTGGAGGGCGTTTGTGGTCGGCCTGCTGCGCAACGGCGACGGACCTACGGTCAGTACAAGGTGTCGTTACTAAATGTGTTTTCATAATCAGATATTCATCAGACTAGCTGACTATTCTGTCACGCTAATCCTCTCTCTTGTTTTCTGTTTTAAAGTCTCTGAATCTCTCCGTTGAGGCTATGCTTCATTAACTGAAGTGAGGGAGAGAGATAGCTCTCTCCCTTATATAAAGAATATAAACCCCCCGCATTTGCTCCGCACTAGATAGGCCGAGTGATCAACTGCTCTCCAGCGTTGAACACATGATGGGGGTACCTCGCACTGGCCTGTCCCCAAACTGAAAGACACCGCATTAAGCTAACTGAGCTTGCTGTTCAAAGTCAATTGGGCTGATATAGCCCAACGTTGAATGTCTTCGAACCGGATTATAGAAACGTTCGATGTAGTCAAACACTTCTGCCCTGATGTCGTCTCGCGTGCGGAACATCTTTCTGGATAAGCGCTCTGTCTTCAATGAAGAGAAGAAGCTCTCCATGGCCGAGTTGTCCCACACATTACCCGCACGACTCATGCTGCACGTCACACCCAATTCAAGCAATAGCCGCTGAAACTGCTCACTCGTATATTGACTTCCACGGTCAGAATGATGCATCACGGATTCCGGCTTACCACGTCGCCATACAGCCATCATTAATGCATCGGCGACGAGTTGTGCATTCATCTCAGGCTTCATCGACCAGCCAATGACACGCCTGGAATAGAGGTCTAGTACAACAGCGAGGTAAAGCCATCCTTCGGCTGACCAGATGTAGGTGAAGTCAGCGACCCATTTCCGGTTCGGTGCACTAGCGTCGAATTGCCGGTCGAGCACGTTGGCTGCAATACCGATGACTGGGCGCTCACCTCGGTCAATCGGCAAGCTGCGCCGGCGAGGTCGAGCCCGTAACGCTTGAGCCTGCATCAGCCGTTCGACGCGATGCAGCCCGCAACGATAGCCACTTGCCAACAGGTCGTGCCAGACACGACGTGCTCCATAGGTGCGGTCACTTTGAATAAAACTGTGATGAACGGCGCGACCGAGTTGCTCGTTCTCCGTGCGACGTTTGCACGGCGTACGCGTGAGCCATGCATAAAAACCACTGCGCGAGACGCCGAGTGTGTCGCAGGTCAGTGCCACCGGCCAGATTCCTCGGTGCTTCGCCACGAATCCAAATTTCACATCGATTCCCTGGCGAAGTAGGCGGCGGCTTTTTTTAAAATGTCGCGCTCCATCTTCAGTTTGGCGACTTCTTTGCGCAACCTTGCTATCTCAAGTTGCTCTGGTTTGAGTTGACCATGCCCGGGAAAGGCATGCGATGCATCTTCCGATACGGCATGAACCCATTTGCGCAATACGTTCTCGTGCACATTGAGGTCTTTGGCGGCCTGCACGATTGAAACACCTCGTTCTTTAACTAGCCTAACCGCCTCTACCTTGAACTCCTTGCTGAACTGTCTACGATTTGCCATTTATTTCCTCCTGATTGATTAAAACACCTTATCTTGGTGTCTTTCAAGTCAGGGACAGGCCACACGCGCCAACGAATCACCGCCAGGGAACATTGTCATGCGGCGAGGCATGCGCCGACTGGCCGACATGCAATTTGGTTTTAATCTCGCCTCAGAAAGATATGGGTAATCGAAAGCTTGATGACTCGCTTACCAACTGATAATCAGGCCATCGAAACAATCGATCATGGGCGATAGATAAACCTTCCCAGCCGGGATTTGGAACTCCGTGATGTCGGTAAGCCATTTCTCATTTGGGGTGGCAGCCTGGAAGTCCCGATTGATGAGATTTTCTGGCGCTGGGCTGATTTCGCCCAGATAGGCCTGAAGTGTCTTAATTCCGGGGTGGAAGTCCAAAGTGCAGTTCTGGATACTTTTGTCGAAATTTGCAAATGAGTGGCAAGACTCGGTAATGACCATAGGGCGTGGCGATTGAAAAGTCTAATTGGGCGGTACTTTAAAATTGTCGCGTGCTTTTTTAAGTTCCGCCGCTACAGCTTGGGCTCGTAGTTTTTGTATTGATTCTTCGCTAATGATGTCGTTTGCGTTTTTCTCTACGGTACGTAAGCGATCTGCTACCCCTTGCAGGTCTCCAAAAATTGCTTTTCCTAATAACATCCCGGATATCCTGCGGTTATGGGTTTTAGCCCATAACGTTAGGTCAAGAAAAGGTAAATAGCGCTGGAACCATCCGTCAAGATCCTCCAGATTAATAGGGCGTGAAAGAGGAGCACGTTCTGTGTCCTTGCGAATTTTCTTTAGCCATGATTTGAATTCATCTATTACGACATCGTCAGTTTCATCTAATGAAACAGCAATAAAAAATTCACGAGGTGATTCATCCCATTGATCATTGAATCTCCATGCGTCAGTACTTAGCTGAGATCGAATAAAACGATCTTGTACGTTGTCTTCAGGCCTATCTTCTTTTCCGTATGCCGCTATACGTCCATAATTTCCGTACGGACACACACGGTCTTTCGCCATTTTTTGCCAGCAATCAAAATAGTCCAGCAGATTCTGATTGCGTATGGATGTCGGTGGTTCTTCAGCATAAAAATCTGCCCCGACATAGGTTTTTTCAGTAGGATTTTTAATTAATTTCAGTGCGATTTCACGAGCTATCGCAGCTAGCTCTTCTTGTGCGGTTTTATCGTTATGAATCGACGAATATTGCCATGTTCGCAAAGCTGATTGGCGAGTAATCAAAGCGTCTAGCCATTGGTTTATCCCCCAAGTTTTACAGATATCATAGTTTGACTTTTTAAATTCTGACGGAATCTCTGCTAGTTTGAGCATTTTGTTTACTGTGAAATTTCACGTTCTCAATTAGCTTCGGTTTGACGAGTAATTGATCGAGCAGGGATTTTGGGGGTGATTAGTGTTTTTGGTAGCCGTGAAACCAAATAGTTGGTCCAAAGTTCATGCGCTGCCCGGCGCTCTTCAAAATAATTATGTTGATCATAAATTCCTTCAACACCGCTCACTTTGTGATTCAAGCACATCTCGGAAATGTCGCGGGGCACGCCTAATTTTCTCATGTGACTCTTCATCGTGCTACGAAGATCATGCGGCGTGAAGCGCCGAATATCCGGTTGTTGTTTTTCAACCCAGAAATCTATCGCTTCTCTTATCGTGTCTTTTGAAATATGCGCATCGCCTCCGTAGCGATCCATTCGCCTATACACACGAGCAGGTAAGACGTAGATCGAATTGCCTGCGATTTCCAATAATTCATGAAACCAACCGACTACTACGGGAGGCAATGGGATATCAATAGCAGGACCGGTTTTGCTTGCGGGAATATGCCAACGTCCTTCATCCAAAAAGACGTTCTCTTTCAATGCAGTAAATAGTTCCGAAGACCGTACCCCAGTTCCAAGCAAAATATGAATGGCAAGAAGATTTGCGCTATTCATGTCGGCATTCATCACGGTCGTCAGCTCATCTTCAGAAAGCATTAGTCGGCGACGAATTGCCGGGCGCTTTCCAATTACGGCCTCGAGTTGAATACCTGCGCATGGATTAGCGAAAATAATTTTCTTTCCTGCGGCGTGTTTAAAAAGACCGCGAAGCACCATCCAGAGTGTAAAGAGCTCTGACCATCCGGCTTTCACGCGCTCCAGTTGCGCGATGATGTCTTCTGGTCCTACTGTTTGAACTGACATTGCCGCCATGCCGTTTTCAATGCGCTTTAAATTTCTGCCGTAGGTAAGTTGGGTATTTTTAGCGAGATCGGAAAAGACCAATTTTCGATAATCGGCAATCAGTTCCCGCATTGTCCAATCTCTATTTGCTTTGGCTTTGCGTACTTCATCGGCGGGATTGGTCCCGTCAATTATGCCTATGCGTTTGCGAGCAGCTGCTTGGCGAGCTGCGGCAAGAGAGAGATCTGGATAGCGGCCTAGAGTGACTTCTTGGCGTCGGTTCCCATGACGGAAACGAAAAACCCAAGAAGCAGTGCCGGAAGATGACAGGGTGAACGTTAATCCGCCCCCGTCCGATTTAGCGACAGGAAGGCCCCCACGGATCCATTTTCGGAGTTGGATATCGGAAAGGAGGTTGGATTCTATTTTCGCCATCGTTCTTAGATCGGAATAATAGGGTTTCTAGCTACCCATCTAGCTACCCATTTTGAGGGCGCTTTGATTATACGTAGATCAATGGCAATCACGACGATTTTTTATAAAACGTTACTGGTATTGTCTTTCAAGGAGGTTCGATATTTATGGATCATCAAAGATCAATTCACATTAGAATCACATCGTACTGTTCCTGGTGATACACGGCTTCCACCTGCAGGGAAATCGGCTTGCCGAGGAAGTCGCCCAGCATGGCCAGATGTTGCGATTCCTCTTCCAGGAACATGTCGATCACGACTTGCGAGGCGAGGATGCGGAATTCACGTGGATTGAATTGCTTGGCTTCCCGCGTCAGTTCGCGCAGGATTTCATAGCAGATCGTCCGGGCGGTTTTCACCTGGCCCTTGCCGCCGCAGGCGGGACAGGGTTCGCACAGGATGTGCGCCAGCGATTCGCGCGTGCGCTTGCGCGTCATCTCGACCAATCCGAGAGCGGAAAAACCGGAGACTGAAACCTTGGTACGATCGCGCGCCAGTGCCCGGTTGAGTTCGCTTAATACGGCATTCCTGTGCTCGACATTTTCCATGTCGATGAAGTCGAGAATCACCATGCCGCCCAGATTGCGCAAACGCAATTGGCGGGCGATCGCATGCGATGCTTCCAGATTCGTCTTGAATATGGTGTCGTCGAAATTGCGTCCGTTGACGAAGCTGCCGGTATTGACGTCTATGGTGGTCATCGCTTCGGTCTGATCGACGATCAGGTAGCCGCCGGATTTCAGATCGACGCGGCGGCCGAGTGCGCGCTGGATTTCTTCTTCGACACCATACAAATCGAATAGCGGACGTTCGCCCGGATAGTGCGCCAGCTTGGTCAGTACCGAAGGCGTGTACAGCTCGCCGAACTGCTGCAGCTTCTGAAAATTTTCACGCGAATCGACCTGGATGCTGGCGGTTTCGTCATTCACAAAATCGCGCATCACGCGCTGTGCCAGATCCAGATCCTGATACAGCAGCGATGGCGCCGGCTTGGTCTTGGCGAGCTGGGTAATATTGCTCCAGGTCTTGCGCAGATAATCGACGTCCATCTGCAAATCGTGATCCGACGCGTCTTCTGCCATGGTGCGAATGATGAAGCCGCCTTTTTCACCTTCCTGCATCAGCTTCTGTACTTTTTCGCGCAGCAGTTCACGTTCGACTTCGTTTTCAATCCGCTGCGAAATGCCGATATGCGATTCCTGCGGCAGATAGACCAGCATGCGTCCGGCAATCGAAATCTGCGTCGACAGGCGCGCACCCTTGGTGCCGATCGGGTCCTTGATGACCTGTACCGTGATCGATTGACCGTCGAACAGTATCCGTTCGATCGGTATCGGCGTGGTCGGCAGGCCGTCGTGTGAACGGGCATCCCAGATGTCGGCCACATGCAGAAAGGCGGCACGTTCCAGTCCGATATCGATGAAGGCCGATTGCATGCCGGGCAGGACGCGCACGACCTTGCCGAGGTAGATGTTGCCGGCCATGCCGCGCGACAGTGTGCGTTCGATGTGCAATTCCTGCACGGCGCCCTGCAATACCAGCGCGACCCGGGTTTCCTGCGGTGTGACGTTGACGAGAATATCTTCGCTCATAGGATGCGCAAGCCTGCCTGCTCCAGTAGTTTTCCGGTTTCGAATAAGGGCAGGCCCATGATGCCTGAATAACTGCCCGCAATATCTTGTATGAACAATGCCGCCTGTCCTTGTATGCCGTAACCGCCTGCCTTGTCGTAGGGTTCGGCGGTAGCGCAGTAGGCGCGAATCATTTCGTCGGAGAGTTTGGTAAAGGCCACGTCCGAACGTTGCGTTGTTTGATAAATTTGTTCGCCGTGCAGTACCGCGACGTGGGTCAGCACTTGATGCGTATGGCCCGACAGCGCCTGCATCATGGCGACCGCTTCGGCAGTATTGGCCGGCTTGCCGAGGATGCGGCCATCGAGCACGACGGTGGTGTCGGCGGCAAGTATCGGGCGCAGTGGCAACTTGCGCCACCACATGGTTTTTTGCGCGAATGCGGCTTTTTCCAGTGTGACGCGCGCCACGTAATCTTCTGCGCGTTCATTGGGCTGGACGATTTCGCTGACTTCCGGGCCGCGCGGCGTATGGTCGCGCAATAACAGGAGTTCAAACTCGACGCCAATCTGCCGCAGCAGTTCGCGGCGGCGGGGACTTTTGGAGGCCAGGTAGATTTTGTGCGGCAGCGGTTTCATCAAAAATTACACTCGATGATAGGGATGGTTTTGCGTAATCGACCAGGCACGATACAACTGTTCCGCCAGCATGACGCGCACCATGCCGTGCGGTAGCGTCAGGCTGGAAATGCGTATCAGCATATCGGCTTTTTTCTTGAAATCCGGATCGAGCCCGTCGGCGCCGCCGATGACGAAGGTCACATCGCGTCCATCCTGCTGCCACTGCGTCAGCAATTGCGCCAATTGCACCGACGTTACATCCTTGCCGTGCTCATCGAGGGCGATGATGCGCGCGCCTTTTGGCACTGCAGCTTCGATTTTCGCGCGTTCCAGAGCCATCGCAGTCTCGGCAGTCTTGCTGCCTGAACGTTCGACCGGCTTGATTTCCTTCAGATGGATGCGGCAGTCCGGCGGCATGCGTTTCGCATATTCGCCGAACCCGTTCTCTATCCATGCGGGCATTTTGTGCCCGACCGCAGCGATGACGAGCTGCATGCTTGTGTCCGTTGAATCCGCTTATTCAGCAGATTTGGCTTTGGGCTTGGCCGGTGCACGCGTCTTGCTTGCAACTTTCTTGGCAGGTGCTTTTTTAGCAGGCGCCTTTTTATAGGCAGCGGCTGTTTTGGTGGCGGCGACCTTGATGGTTTTGCCGACAGCTTTTTTGGCCGTTGTTTTTTTAGCCGGCGTTTTGTCGGTAGCCGTTTTTACTGCCGTTTTGCGCGCCGGTTTTTTCGGTTCGTCGTCCAGCGTAGTCTGGCTGGCGCTCAAGTGGCGGCCGACAGCCTTCTTCGGTGCTTCTTCATCGTCGGCCGATTTTTTGGTCGTGCGTTTGGCAGCGCCGAACTTGACTTCCTTTTCGCCCCAGATTTCTTCCAGGCGATAGTAGGCGCGGATGGCCGGTTGCATGATGTGGACGATCATGTCGCCCAGATCGACCAGTACCCATTCGCCGGTATCTTCACCTTCGATGCTGAGAACGTTGCCGCCGTTTGCCTTGACCTTGTCGCGCACGGATGCCGCCAGCGCCTTGGTTTGGCGGTTGGAGGTGCCGGATGCAACCGCAATGCGGTCAAACAGACTCGTCAGGTGGACAGTGTCGAATACCTTGATGTCTTGCGCTTTGACGTCTTCCAGTGCGTCGATAACCAGGGCTTGCAGTTTTTTGATGTCCATTAGCTTTTATATAGGTGGTGTTGTTCAATATAGTCTAGCACCCCGAGAGGTAGCTGCGAAGTCGGGCGTTCTCCGCGCTGCAAGGCGGCGCGGATGGCGGTGGCCGAGATGTCGACCGCCAGATTGGGTGCAAGGTAAGCCAGGCCTTGCGGGGTAGTGCGAATTTGCTCCGGCGTGCCAGTACGGCGGGTAAATTCCTGTGCCACTTCAGTCGGTATGTGGGCTGCGTCCATTGCAAAACCAGGCCGCGACGCAGCACAGATATGCGCATAGTCGAACATGTGTTGCCATTCCTGCCAAGTATTCAAATGCTGCAACTGGTCGGCGCCCATCAGAAAGACGATAGAGGCATGCGGCCCCAGTTCCTGCCGGATCGCGCGCAAGGTATCGATAGTATAAGTCGCGCTGGGCCGCAAAATTTCCTGCTGATCGATGTTGACGGTGACTTTTTGCGTACTGAATGCGCTGCGCACCATCGCCATGCGATCCTGACCGGAGGCTTGCAAACCATGCTTTTGCCACGGATTGCCGGCCGGGATGACGCGCAATTCATCGGGTTTCAGCAAGGCAACGAAATAATCCGCTAATGCGACATGGCCATTATGCACAGGATCGAAGCTGCCACCGAGCAATGCAATGCAACGGGTAACGCTCTTCACTTCAGATCCATTCGCGGTGAATCAGGAAATCGGAATGCAGTCTTGCTTCTGCACTGCCGGCTTCCGGCTGCCAGTTGTAGCGCCATGTTACCACTGGTGGCATCGACATCAGGATAGATTCGGTGCGTCCGCCCGATTGCAGGCCAAACAGGGTGCCGCGATCGAAGACCAGGTTGAATTCGACATAGCGGCCGCGTCTATAGGTCTGGAAGTCGCGCTCGCGCTCGCCGTATGGCATATCCTTGCGTAGTTTCAGGATCGGCACATAGGCTTCGACGAAATGATTGCCTACGCTTTGCTGCAGCGCGAAACAGCGCTCGAAACCGCCTTCATTCAAATCATCGAAGAAAATTCCACCGACGCCGCGCGGTTCCTGCCTGTGTTTCAGGTAAAAATAATCGTCGCACCATTTCTTGTAGCGCGGATGTACCTCATCGCCGAAGGCGAGCAGCGCATCGCGACAGACTTGATGGAAATGCCGCGCATCGTCTTCAAAGCCGTAATACGGCGTCAGATCCATGCCGCCACCGAACCACCAGATCGGCTCTGCACCTTCTGTCGATGCAATGAAAAAGCGCACATTCATGTGCACGGTCGGCGCATAGGGATTGCGCGGATGCAGCACTAGCGAGACGCCCATCGCTTCCCAGTTGCGCCCCGCCAGTTCCGGGCGATTGGCCGCTGCCGAAGGCGGCAGGTTCTTGCCCATCACATGCGAAAAACCAACCCCGCCGCGCTCGAAGACATTGCCGTTTTCGATAATGCGGGAAATGCCACCACCGCCTTCCGGTCGTTCCCAGCTATCGGTGCCAAATGCCTGGCCGTCTACTTCTTCCAGAGCGGAGACGATGCGCTGTTGCAGGCCAAGCAGGTATTCCTTGACGGCGGAGGAGGATGAGGGAGAGGCGATCACTGTAAAAATGGCAAAAAGAGTTAGGGCGGATTGTACCCTGCCGCGCAGATAACGTCTGTTTTGCAACTGGATAACAGCCCCGTTTTGATGGCGGACTAAGCGTTCCAAGGCAGGTGTTTGACCTCGCCCTTCAACACAGGCGGCTCTGCATGCAGAGTTTCGCCTTGGCATATCCGCCCGTAAATCGCCAGATAGTCGCGCGCCATTGCAGGCGCATCAAAGCTCAGGGCACGTGCATGACAGGCATGTTGATCGTAACGTCCCGATGCCACCGCTTGCGCCAGAGCGGAACGGCTGGCCGACAACGCGCCGCATTCCGGAGTGATGATTTCCGGCAGGGCGCCGTAAGGAGTGGCGAATGCCGGCATGCCGAAATACAGGCTCTCGATGACGGCCAGGCCAAATGGCTCATGCCAAAGCACCGGAAATATCAGGCCGCGTGAGGCGTTCAGCAGCTGGATTTTTTCAATTCCGCCCACCATGCCGTGGAATGAAACCGTGCGCGACCATGTAAACCGAAAGCCGCGCTTGAGGTTGAGGCGATCGCCACCCAGCACCGCCAGCGGTACTCCAGCATCGTGTGCGATATCGATGGCGCCTCGTACATTCTTGACCCGCCATGCCGCCTTGCCGAGAAAATGAAAATGGCTGCGCGGACGCTGCCAGTCAACTGCGCCATATGCAGACCAGTCAAGACCGTTGTAGACAAAGCTGTCCGAGCCATGCCGACGGGCATGATCGCGCGAGACGAAAACAGTATTGAGTGGCAGCGCTACGCTTTCCCGGGAATTGCCATGTTGCGTCATGAGGTGAGGTATTGCCACATGGGTGCCAGGATTAAACTGAAAGTGGACTATGTCTATGCCATCCGGCACCTGTTCTTCCCAAGGTACGTTTTCACGCAAAGTGAGTATGGATGCGAATTCGCAATGAGAGCCCTTGGGAACCAGGTAGCTGACGCGATGCCCCGCTTGTACCAGTGCGCGTCCCAGATCCCAGATCACACGTTCTGTACCGCCGTAGCCGAAGACGGGAATGGGGCTGCGGTTGACAATCAATATATGCATGTCAGGATGGAGGCGAATCTGGCGCATGCGCGCCCAGCAATGGCACCACTGCTGCCAGCGATAATGCCATCACGTAATAGTTATGAAGGAAGTTGACGTTGCTCATGCTGGCGCTGGCATGCATGAGGAGAAGGCCGCCCATCTGCCATGCAGCCACCTGATCTGTTTGAGCCAGGCGGCGGGTGGCCATCGCCAGGCCGATCAACAAAGCCAGTAAAGACGCCAGGCCCAGCAGGCCGCCATCAAGCGCGGCATTGAGGTACTGGTTATGTACATGTCCAACGCCGCGTACGACCGCAAGTTTGCTCAAGTCAGGGTTGGCTTCATCTTCACCCGCATGCTGAAGACGGCGTATACGTTCTGCACTGCCTACGCCTATCCATGGAGAGTGCTGAAAACCTTGCCACGCCAGGTTCCACATATATAAACGGGCGCCGGTGGAGGTATTGTAATTCTGGGTAGTGCGAACCTCGCTTATTTCCTGCGCGGTTTTGTGCAATTTCAAGAGGTCTCCTGGTGCCCACCATGCAGATGCCAGTATGAGCGCGATTGCGGACGCGAGCTGGGCGATGATCGGTAAGCGGCCTGAGCTCCGCACTCGATGGCGGTGCCAGAACCATATGCACAGCAGGGCGCACCAGGGAATGATCAGGAAGGCACCAAGGGATTGGGAAAGTACAACGGCTATGACTGCGCATGCAACCGCGCATAGCCATAGCCAGCGGCGCAGCATGGATTGTTGTTCCGCGAGAGCAGCGGGGAGTAGCAGGCAAGCGTAAAAACTGCATGCCACGGCCCATGGAATGGCATTGCTCGCCAGTGAGGAGCGTACATCTTGTCCGCTCAGCGACAGATAGGCCGTCCATATGAATGCAGTAATGCCGGCCAGCGCAATGGCATGCATTAGATATATACGTGCCTGAGGTGCAAGATTGCCTTTGCGCAAAATGAGATAGGCCGACAATGCCGGAACCAGTAGGCGAATTTGCGGATTGAGGATGTCGCTACTTTCATGCCATATCAACGCACATACGCCAGCCAGTAATAGCGCTGTAATACACGCACCCAGCCAGATGATGCTTGCACGGTTGCCATTGCGCGCCGTGCGTTGCGCACCGGCGGTCGAAGCGATTCCCCAGAAGAAAAACCCCAGCCATGCGATGCCGAGAGCTTTTGTGTGCAGCGGCGACATGACGACCAGCAATCCCAGCAGGGAAAAGGCCGCCGACCGTATCGTACTGCCATGCCCGGAAAGGGGCAGGGAATGAATCATGTGACTGTCCGGTTAGCGGGGGATATCGGTGCGTAGGCTATCATGGTCATACGCCAGTGCGGCGTAACGGAAGAAGCCTTCCAGTCCAACCACAAAACAATAAAGAAAGCCTGGCCCGCCGCAAAGGATTCCCCGCTGCCCGATATACAGACGCAAAAACATGGAGGAGCCGGAAAGCAGTCCGCGCAACACGCCGCCGCGCTTGCCGTTCTCCGCTCGCTTGGCGGCACCCAGCATTGAGTATTGCGTGAGTTTTTCCAGGCTGCCGCGCACGGTTTCGCGTGAATGATGCAGCAGGCGTCCCTTCAGCAGGACGCGGGGCGTGGGTTCGATCTCTAGCAGTGCCTGCTCATGCACGACCCCTGTAAACTCTCGCACCATGTCACGGCGGAACAGGCGTTCTATCTTGGCATCGGAACGAAAATACTTGAGCTCGTGCTGAAACGCCACCATTCGCCATTGCACCTTCCATACGGCGCGTTTTCCTGAGCGCACTGCTGCCAGAAGTTCATCCTGTAATTCCGGCGTAATGCGTTCGTCGGCATCCAGAAAAAAAATATAATCGCATCGTGCATGTTGCAGCAGGCGATTGCGTTGTACGGCGAAGCCTTGCCAGTCGGGGTAGTTGAATACTTCTGCGCCTTCGGCAAGTGCGATTTCCCGTGTGCTATCTGTACTGCCGCTGTCAACTACGATAATCTGGTCAGCGAAAGCCGCGCTGTGCAAACAGGATGCGATGCGATGGGCCTCATTTTTTGTCAGGATCGCGATCGTCAGCGTAGGTTCTGATACGGCCTCATCGGTATGAGACGGCTGGCGGTTTTGCTCGGTCTTAGCGGGCGTGAAGTTCAACATTGTCATTTCCCATGTACCGACGCATGCGAAGGTATGGAATATCCTCACCATCAAAAATGCACGATTTTTAGTGGTGATATGACACGTCGTCCGGGGAACAGTTCAACCGGAAAATATGATATCCAGAGCAAACAAGGCAGGAATGTCCCGACTTGTTTGCTTGTGGAAACAATTAAGGGCGTTTGAGTGCGCGCCAGCCGATATCGTGGCGGTATTGCGCACCATCGAAATGGATGTGGTCTATCACTTCATAGGCTTTCTTTTGCGCCATCTTGACGCTGTCCCCCAAGCCGACTACGCACAAGACGCGGCCGCCGCTGGTGGTCAATTGCTTGTCGTTTAACGCAGTGCCGGCGTGAAAAGTCACGCTGTCTGCATCTTCTGCCGGAATGCCGGTGATGACATCGCCTTTGCGCGGCGCGTCCGGATAACCGGCTGCTGCCATTACAACGCCTAGCGCGGTGCGTCTATCCCATTCCAGTTCTATGGTGTCCAGCGTACCGTTGACGGCATGTTCCATCACGCCGACCAGATCGGTTTTCAGGCGCGCCATGATAGGTTGCGTTTCCGGATCGCCCATGCGGCAGTTGAATTCCAGTGTTTTTGGATTGCCCTTGTCGTCTATCATCAGGCCGGCATACAGGAAGCCGCTGAATGGAATGCCGTCTTTCGCCATGCCTTGTACGGTAGGCTGGATGATTTCCCGCATGACACGCGCGTGTAGCGCCGGCGTGACGATAGGGGCGGGCGAATACGCGCCCATGCCACCGGTGTTCGGGCCCTCGTCATGATCGAGCAGGCGTTTGTGATCCTGGCTGGTAGCCAGCGCCAGAATGTTTTTGCCATCGACCATGACGATGAAGCTGGCTTCTTCGCCGGCGAGGAATTCTTCGATCACGACGCGGGCACCGGCATCGCCCAGTTTGTTATCGGACAGCATCATGTCGACTGCGGCATGCGCTTCTTCCAGCGTCATCGCCACCACCACGCCTTTGCCGGCTGCCAGGCCATCGGCCTTGATCACGATAGGTGCGCCCTTGCTGTCGATGTAGGCGTGAGCCGGTGCGACATCGGAGAAGGTCTGGTATTCGGCAGTCGGGATCGCGTGGCGCTGCATGAAGGATTTGGCAAAATCCTTGGAGCTTTCCAGCTGGGCGGCTTCTCTGGTCGGGCCGAAAATCTTCAAGCCCTGTGCGCGGAAAATATTGACGATGCCAGCAGCCAGCGGTGTTTCAGGACCAACCACGGTTAATGCAACATTTTCCTGCTGCACGAATTGCGCCAGTTCCTGCGGATCTGTGATGGCAATATTTTGCAGGCGCTCGTCGAGTGCCGTACCGCCATTGCCGGGGGCAACAAATACCGTTTGTATCCGTTCGGATTGCGCCAGTTTCCAAGCCAGGGCGTGTTCGCGGCCGCCTGAGCCGACTACCAGAATTTTCATGAGTCGTAATTACTTTTACTAAAATTGTCGCATCGTTGTCTGCCGTATGGATGGACTGCGATGCAACTGGTTATCTTCAATTGCTGATCGTTTAAAAACATGATTAAAAAAAGCGGCGCCTGTCCGCTTTTTCAATACACGTCTTATGCTTGTTCGATGACCGCGTTGGTAAACACTTCTTGCACATCGTCGAGATTTTCCAGGGCATCGAGCAGTTTCTGCATCTTGACGGCATCGTCGCCCTCGAACACTGTTTCGGTCGCCGGCTTCATCACCACTTCTGCCAGCTCGGCTTTGAAACCAGCAGCGGCGAGTGCATCCTTGACGGCGGAAAAATCGTGCGGCGGACAGATCACTTCTATCCCACCTTCTTCGTCGGTCGTCACATCTTCGGCGCCTGCTTCGAGTGCTGCTTCCATCAGTTTGTCTTCATCGGTGCCGGGTGCGAAGAAGAACTGGCCGCAATGCTTGAACAGAAAAGCGACCGAACCTTCAGTGCCCATATTGCCGCCAAACTTGGAAAATGCATGGCGCACTTCCGCCACCGTGCGCACGCGATTGTCTGTCATGCAGTCAACCAGAATCGCTGCACCGTTGATGCCATAACCTTCGTAACGGATTTCTTCGTAGTTAACGCCTTCCAGGCCGCCACTGCCGCGTTGTATTGCGCGTGTGACATTGTCTTTCGGCATATTGGCATCGGCTGCCTTGTCTACTGCCAGGCGCAGGCGCGGATTGGCGGCGATATCGCCACCGCCCATGCGTGCTGCTACAGTGATTTCCTTGATCAGCCGGGTCCAGATTTTGCCGCGTTTTTCGTCTTGACGGCCTTTACGATGCTGGATATTGGCCCATTTGCTATGTCCTGCCATGACGAATCTTTCCGAATGAGTTAGCTATAATGAAGCGCAGATTTTACCATATCGCCTGCACGCCAACCCCTAGCCCTTGTGGACAAAAACATGCCAAATCCCCTGCTGATCGCCAAAAACAAAGATCACGAACTCAGTCTGTTGCCGGAGCTTGCCAATCGGCATGGTTGTATCACGGGTGCGACCGGTACCGGCAAAACCGTTACCTTGCAAACCTTCGCGCAAGCTCTGTCGAATATCGGGGTGCCGGTTTTCATGGCTGACGTCAAAGGCGATCTGTCCGGCATCGCCAAGCCGGGCACTTTCACCGGCAAGGTGAAAGAGCGGTATACGACGCTGGGCGTGGACGAACCGGTTTGGGCCGGTGCGCCGGTCACGTTCTGGGATGTCTATGGTGTCAAAGGCCATCCGGTGCGCGCCACGATTTCCGATCTCGGTCCGCTACTGCTGGCGCGTATGCTGAATTTGAACGATACCCAGCAAGGTGTGTTGCAACTGGTGTTCAAGATTGCCGACGATAACCGCCTGCTCTTGCTGGACACCAAGGATTTGCGCGCGATGCTGCAGCATGTAGGCGATAACGCGGCGACCTTTCAGACTGAATACGGCAATATTTCAGCGGCCAGCATAGGGGCGATTCAGCGCGGCCTGATCGGGGTCGAAGAGCAGGGCGGCGATCAATTCTTCGGCGAACCGATGCTGAATATCGAAGATTTGATGCAGACCGATGCCAAAGGCAAGGGCGTGATCAATATTCTTGCTGCCGATAAGTTGATGAATGCACCGCGTTTGTATTCGACTTTCCTGCTATGGATGCTATCGGAATTGTTTGAGCATTTGCCGGAAGTCGGCGATCTGGACAAGCCGAAACTGGCATTCTTTTTCGACGAAGCGCATCTGCTGTTTGCCGAAGCCCCCAAGCCCCTGCTGCAAAAAATCGAACAGGTGGTGCGCCTGATACGTTCCAAAGGCGTAGGCGTGTATTTCGTGACGCAGAATCCGCTGGATATCCCGGATACCGTACTTGGGCAATTGGGCAATCGCGTCCAGCATGCCTTGCGCGCCTATACGCCGCGCGATCAAAAAGCGGTACAGGCCGCCGCAGAAACCTTCCGTCCGAATCCGGCACTGAATATCGTGCAGGTGATTACCGAACTGGGCGTGGGTGAAGCACTGGTTTCGTTTCTGGATGAAAAGGGCAGGCCTAACATCGTCGAACGCGGTTTCGTTTTGCCGCCGGCTTCGCAAATCGGCCCGATTACCGATGCAGAGCGCGCGGCATTAATGGTGAACTCCATGGTGGCTGGTGTCTATGAAAAAACCGTAGACCGCGAATCCGCCTACGAAAAAATCAAGGGGCGTGTAGAAAAGCAGACACAGGAAGCGGCTGAGGCCAAAGCCGCGGAAGCAGAGAGCGGCGGCGGATTTTCCGATGTGCTGGGCGGCATTTTCGGTAATGGCAACGGCAAAAAAACTGCCGGTCGACGCAGCGACACTGTAGTGGAAGCGATGATGAAATCAGCAGTGCGCACGATGGGTTCAACCGTTGGACGTGAAATCATCCGTGGCGTACTGGGTTCCATCATGAAAAGGAAATAGTGGACATGACGATCGGGGATCGTGCCGGATAGTCTTCCATGCGTGCTACGCACGATGGCGCTCGTTCAAGGACGAGCGCCATTTTCATATGCAACCTCTGTATATGCAACCTCTGTATTACTCGATTCAATCACTGCTACGAGCAGGTTTGGGTGAGAGCAACTGTTTGGAGAGGCGCCCGCTTTATCGGCAAGGGACGAGAAATGTGAATGTTTCAGTGACGGATACAGTTGAACGCGCTTTACGACTGCGGAGAGTGATCGAGTAAATACTGCATCAGCCAGCGGCCGGCCTGCCCTGGCGCTTCGTCGAGACGATTGATCATGTGCAGCGTGTATTCTCCGCTGATCAGGTGTTCCAGCTTCAGCTGTACCAGCCGTCCAGTGTCCAGATCTTCACGTATCATTTCTTCCGGCATCGAACCCCAGCCCAGGCCGTTACGCAACAGCATATGCTTGGCGCCCAGATCGCCGAGGCGCCAGTCGCGTACGGCAACCACACCAAAATTCTGGCCGGCAGTGAGTTCGCTGCGGTCAGTCAGCACCAGCTGCGTGTAATCGCGCGCGATTTCGGTTGGAATAATGCCTTCCATCTGTGCCAGCGGGTGCGAGGGCGCAGCGACTGGCAGCATCGTGATGGAGCCTGCCGGCTGGCTCTGGAAGGTATCGGCGAAATCGAGCATGGGGCCGGCAATGCCGATCTGGCAGGTGCGCTGGCCGACCAGATGCATCACTGCACCCAGCGCTTCTATGCGCAAACGCAATGCCACGGTAGGAAAACGCTGCTGAAATGCCTGCAAGGCGGCAACCAGTCGGCAATTGGGGAACATTACATCGACTGCGATTGAGACTTCCGCTTCCAGACCCTGCGCCAGCGTTTTTGCGCGCGCCCGCATCGCGTCGACCTTCAGGCCGACAGTGCGCGCATCGGCCAGCAAGGCCTTGCCGGCTTCGGTCAGCGTTGGTTTGCGCTTGCTACGGTCGAACAGCGCGACATTCAACTGTGCTTCCAGATTGGCAATGGTGTAACTGATCACCGACTGCGTGCGGTGCAGTTCGCGCGCCGCTTTGGAAAAGCTGCCGTAATCAATGACGGCGACAAATACGCGCAATTGCTCCAGTGTTGGTGTCCCGGGATCTCTCATATCTAAAAAATCGATGCTAATGAGTTAAATAATGTGGGTTTTCTTGATGCTAATCCTGTTCTACGATGGTTGCAACAACACGATATGTGTTTTTTAAGCAGATGCAGGTTGAAAAACCGCGCTGCCCATCATTTGACACGAAAGCGAGTTCTATCATGACCAAGATTCTCAACATTAACAGCAGCGTCCGTATCGGCGATTCGATTTCGCGCAAAGTGACGACCGAATTCATCAATAAATGGAAAGCCAGGGAGGCCGATGCCATTGTCGTTGAGCGCGATCTGGCAGCGCAACCCTTGCCGCATATTGATGGCAGCACGCTGGGCGCCTTCTTTACGCCAGCCGAGCAACGCACGCCCGAGCAGGCGCAAATTGCTACATTGTCGGAGACGCTGGTGCGGGAATTGTTCGATGCCGATGTGATTGTGATCGGTGCCCCTATGTATAATTTTTCCATTACCTCTGGTTTGAAAGCATGGATAGACCACGTGGCGCGCGCCGGCGTAACGTTCAAGTACACTGACAAAGGCCCGGTAGGCCTGTTGACTGGCAAAAAAGTGTATATCTTCACTGCCAGCGGCGGTGTTTACAGTGAAGGCCCGGCTCAGGCCATGGACTTCAATGCGACTTATTTGCGCACCGTACTGGGCTTTATCGGCTTGACCGATGTGACGATTATCAACAGCGAAGGTGTGGCGATGGGTGCGGAAGGTGTCAACAAAGCATTGGCAAAAACCAGTAACACCATCAACGAATTGCTGCCAGCCTGATATCCTTCGTCTTTCGTGCAAAAAAGCAGCCGATGCCGATAAGCGGTAACGGCTGCCAGATGAAGACTGATCAATGACTACTAGCCTTACTTCCGTCCCTGCAGCAGCGGCTGTGCTTCCTGCTGTTGAGCTGGATTATGTTGCCTCCTGCGAATTGCCCATGCCGTGGGCAAAGTTTCGCCTGCACGCCTTTACTGAACCGGCAACCGGCAAGGAACATGTCGCCATTACGCTGGGCGACGTCGCTAATGGCGAACCGGTATTGGCGCGCATACACTCCGAATGCCTGACCGGCGACGCCTTGTTCAGCCTGCGCTGTGATTGCGGCCCGCAACTGGAGGCGGCATTGCAAAAAATCGCCGAAGAAGGACGCGGCGCCTTGTTTTATTTGCGCCAGGAAGGGCGCGGCATTGGCCTGGTGAATAAAATTCGCGCCTATCAATTGCAGGATGCGGGTGCCGATACGGTGGAAGCGAACGAAGCGCTGGGTTTCAAACCGGATCAGCGCAATTACCGCTTATGCCTGCCGATGCTGCAGCATTTGAAAATTTCCAGCCTGCGCCTGATGACCAATAATCCGCGCAAAATTACGGCGATGGAACAGTTGGGCCTGAAGGTAGTGGAGCGTGTGCCGCTGGTCATTACGCACAATCCGTTCAATGAGCGTTATCTGGCCACCAAGGCAGGCAAGCTCGGCCATCTGTTTTAAGGGCTGTCATTCAAGATTCTGTTCATTGAACGCATACGGCCGGCACTTCCGGTGCAGATTGTCAGCAGCCTGCAAGCCTTCGTCCGTACAATCGACATATGAGTCCCCCTCCTTCCCCTGATGCAGCATCGGCTGCCCGCAAACTGTTCCTGATCGGTTTGCTCATAGGTATTGCCGGTGCTGTACTGTTCTCCACCAAGGCGATTGTCGCCAAACTGATTTACCGCTATGACGTCGATGCAGTGACACTGATTGCTTTTCGCATGATGTTTTCGCTGCCGTTTTTTATCGTCATCGGCATCTGGAAATCGCGCAATGCGACGTCTTTGAGCGGCAAGGAAAAATGGCAGATCGTATTGCTGGGCCTGATCGGGTATTACCTTTCCAGTTTTCTCGATTTTCTCGGACTGCAATATATTTCCGCCGGCCTCGAACGCCTGATCCTGTTTTTGACGCCATCTTTTGTATTGCTGATTTCGGTTTTTCTGATGAAGAAGAAAATCAGCGTGATCGAATGGGCGGCGCTCGGTACTTCCTACCTCGGTACCATACTGGTGTTCATGCATGATGTGCGGATAGGCGGCAATGGCGTGGTTCTCGGCAGCGTGCTGGTGCTCTGCAGCGCAGTGTCTTATGCGATTTATCTGGTCGGTACCGGTGAGCTGGTGCGCCGTGTCGGCGCCTTGCGCCTGGTTGCCTATGCGATGTGCGTCTCCAGCGTGGCGTGTATCGGGCAATTCTTTTTGCTGCGCCCGACCTCGATGCTGATCCAGCCGATGGCGGTCTACAATCTGTCGATGATCAACGCTTTTTTCTGCACGGTCTTGCCAGTCTTCCTGACCATGATTGCCGTGGATCGCATCGGTGCTGCGACTGCTTCGCAAGCCGGCATGATAGGCCCGGTGTCCACCCTGTTTCTGGCGGCTTGGATATTGGGCGAGCCGATTACCGGCATACAGCTGGCTGGTACCGCGCTGGTCTTGTGCGGCATTTATCTGTTATCCAAAAAACGCGCGTAGGAGCTTGTAATGGATCTGGGAATCAAAGGAAAAACAGCATTGGTATGCGGTGCCAGCCGGGGTTTGGGGCGCGGTTGCGCCGAAGCGCTGGCGGCCGAGGGCGTCCATGTCACGCTGGTCGCACGCAATCTCGAGGTGCTGGAAGCGACCGCGATGGATATTCGCAGCTCTGCGAGCGGCGTCATCACGATCGTTGCCTGCGACATCACGACGGCGGAGGGACGTGCGCAGGCTTTGCATATATGTCCGCAACCTGACATTCTGGTCACCAATGCAGGCGGCCCGCCAACCGGTGATTTTCACGACTGGACGCGCGACGACTGGATAGCCGCGCTGGATGCGAACATGCTGACGCCGATCGAATTGATCAAGGCAACGGTGGATGGGATGATGGCGCGCGGTTTCGGGCGCATCATTAATATCACCTCGAGTGCGGTGAAGGCGCCGATCAGCGTCCTGGGTTTGTCTAACGGTGCACGTTCCGGCCTGACAGGTTTTGTCGCCGGCCTGGCGCGCAAGACGGTGGCGCAGAATGTGACGATCAATAATCTGTTGCCCGGCCCATTCGAGACAGATCGCTTACACTCGATCTTTAGCGAGGCGGCCAAGTCCGGTGGCAAGTCTGTGGATGAAATCAGCGCGGTGCGTAAGTTATCCAATCCGGCCCGGCGTTTCGGTACGCGCCAGGAATTCGGTGCGACCTGCGCATTTCTGTGCAGCCAGCATGCGGGTTATATTACCGGGCAGAATATTCTGCTCGACGGCGGCGCCTATCCCGGTACTTTTTAAAATGCGGTAGTTCCCGCCCATTAGTTCCTATTATTCACAAGCGAGAATTCATGACCAAAGCAATCAGAATCAACAAAACTGGCGGACCGGAAGTGATGGAGTATCTGGATGTCGAGCTTGCTGCGGCCGGTCCGGGCGAGGCCTTGATTCATCAAATGGCGTGCGGATTGAACTACATCGATGTGTATTTCCGCACGGGTTTATACCCGCAGACTTTGCCGGCCGGGCTCGGCATGGAAGGCGCCGGTGTAGTGGCGGCGGTCGGTGAGGGTGTGACGCACGTCAAGCCGGGTGATCGTGTTGCCTATGCAGGCGGCCCGCCCGGTGCGTACGCAGAATCGCGCGTATTGCCGGCCAAGGTGCTGGTGAAATTGCCGGCCTCGATTGATTTCGAGACGGGCGCCGCCATGATGTTGCAGGGATTGACTGCACAGTATTTGTTGCGCCGCACTTTCCGGTTGCAAGGCGGGGAAACGATTTTGTTCCATGCTGCCGCTGGCGGAGTTGGTCTGATCGCCTGCCAATGGGCACGCGCGCTTGGCGTCACGATGATAGGAACCGTCGGTTCGGATGAAAAAGCGGCGCTGGCCAAGGCACATGGCTGCACCCACACGATCAATTACAACACGGAAAATTTTGTCGAACGCGTGAAAGAAATCACCCATGGTGCCGGTGTGCCGGTGGTGTATGACTCGATCGGCAAGGATACATTTATCGGTTCACTCGACTGCCTGTCGCCGATGGGGATGCTGGTCAGCTACGGCAATGCATCCGGCCCGGTGCCGCCTTTCAGCCTGACGGAACTGGCTTCGCGCGGCTCGCTGTTTGTCACCCGCCCATCGATATTCACCTATACTGCCAAGCGCGACGATCTGGAACAAATGTCGGCTGAATTATTCGGCATGATCGAAAGCGGAAAGATAAAACTCAGTATCAATCAGCGTTATGCCTTGAAAGATGTGGCGCAGGCGCATAT
Organism: Herminiimonas arsenicoxydans; assembly: GCA_000026125.1. Taxonomy (GTDB): domain Bacteria; phylum Pseudomonadota; class Gammaproteobacteria; order Burkholderiales; family Burkholderiaceae_D; genus Oxalicibacterium; species Oxalicibacterium arsenicoxydans. The sequence continues at coordinate 569,561 of CU207211.1, forward strand.
CGATCTGGAATCGCGCAAAACCACCGGTTCCACAATTTTGATTCCTTGAGGCGAGGCAATGCAAGAGTTAGATACAGACAATAAGACGCCGGCGGACATGCAGTCGCCCGTTTCGGACGGCTCACCAAAATTCGGGCGCCTGCTGTTGCTGCTGGCATGTGCCGTCGCCTTGATCGTGGCGATTACTCTCGGTTCGCAGGCGTATTACACGCCTTGAATGGCAGAACTGGACGGCGCAATAGTTTTTTCTGGTAAAAATGGCGACTTGCTGATGCAAGTCGCCATTTTCAATTGATGCGCTGATCCGCTACCTTGCCATATGCGCGGCTGGGCGAAAAACTCTATTCCTTGTCCTTGATCTCCAGATTCACGCGATGCGGTACGCCGCTGCGTCCGGGGAAGTCGCTGAATGCGCTACGCACCATATACGGCATGGCAAATGCCATCGAGCCATTGTTGCCATCGCTGTTTACCGTGACGTCGTACAGCTTTTTGCCATCCTTGCTGCGTGTAATCAGGATATTGAGCTGACGCTGGAATACCTGGTACTGGACTTCGCGATATTGCGTGACCGGGCCGGGATACCAGAATGGATCGTAGTACGGACCGTAATAGCCGCGCCATCTTGGGCCGTAATAGGGGTAGCCGTACCAGTATGGGTCGACGAGCACCGGTTCCATGGCTGTTACATCGCGCGCATCAATCCGGTACTGCAGCGCAACCTTCAGATTGGCGCCGCGCGGGTCTTGCGCTTCGGCAAAGCCGAGACGTCCCAGTTCCGTGCGCACCAGATTTTCATAGCTGCGATATTCGAGATCGTTGGCCTGCTCGGTCTTGCGGTCAAAAATATAGGTTTTATTCTGCAAATCGGCCGGCCATTCATGAAATGCGACGACATCGCTTTTGATGAATGAAGCACAACCGCTCAATAAAACGCTAGCTACAGCGATGAATATCCATAAACAGCGACGCATTTTTTATTCTCCTTGACACTATATGCACAGGATAACGGCACTGGTGAAAAGAACCGTTACATTTTGTAAGTCCTGGGCTTTTTTCTTTGTCGCCTGTCCGGCCAGGCCTGCAAGCCGAATAGTTCTTTATTATGCGTTTACTTATGGAGCCGCTGCAGACAAGCAGATTCCATTTTCAATCCCATGATTGGTAAAATGGGTCTTTGCTTCACTCCCACCGAATCCTATTCCTATGCGCACTGACACTTCCCCCGCGATTTATCGCAAAGATTACACGCCACCAAGTTATTGGGTCCGTACTGTCCAGATGGGATTTGATCTCGATCCCGCCGCAACCCGGGTGGCAACGCGGATGACGCTGGAGCGTAATCCGGCCGGCAGGGAGCAGGCGCTGGTTTTGTTTGGCGAAGAGCTGGAGCTGGTGCAAATCCGCTTGAATGGCAAAGCCTTGTCCAGGCGTGATTATGCGCTGAAAGACGGCGTGTTGCGGATTCCAGTCAAGTTGGATCAGATCACGCTGGAAATAGAAACGTTGATCCGACCGGACAAAAATACCTCGCTGATGGGTTTGTACGTATCGAACGGTAATTTTTTCACCCAATGCGAAGCCGAAGGCTTCCGTAAAATCACCTACTTCCCCGATCGTCCCGATGTGATGGCGCAATACACGGTCATGTTGCGCGCGGACAAGAAGGCATATCCGGTCTTGCTGTCAAACGGCAATCTGGTTGAAGAGGGCGATCTCGGCGATGGCCGTCACTACGCCTTGTGGGAAGATCCGTTCAAGAAGCCGTCCTATCTGTTCGCACTGGTGGCTGGCCAACTGGTGTGCCAGGAAGAAAAAATCAAGCTGCAATCCGGCCGTGAGGCATTGTTGCAGGTATGGGTGGAAGACGGCAATCTGGACAAGACGCAGCACGCGATGGATTCGCTGATCAACAGCATACGCTGGGATGAGCGCCGTTTTGGCCTGGAACTGGATCTGGATCGCTTCATGATCGTGGCCGTCGGCGACTTCAATATGGGCGCGATGGAAAACAAGGGCCTGAATATTTTCAATACCAAGTACGTGCTGGCCAATCCGCGCATTGCAACCGATGTCGATTACGCGAATATCGAAGCGGTGGTCGGGCATGAATATTTCCATAACTGGACCGGTAACCGTGTGACCTGCCGCGACTGGTTCCAGTTATCTTTGAAAGAAGGTCTGACCGTTTTCCGCGATCAGGAATTTTCCGCCGACATGGTCGGCACCGACAGCGGTCGCGCCGTCAAGCGTATTGACGATGTGCGCGTGCTGCGGCAGGCGCAGTTTCCGGAAGATGCCGGCCCTATGGCACATCCGGTGCGTCCCGACTCGTTTGTTGAAATCAGCAATTTCTATACGGTCACGATTTATGAAAAAGGCGCGGAAGTGGTGCGGATGTATCAAACACTGCTGGGTCGCGACGGTTTTCGCAAGGGCATGGACCTTTATTTCAAGCGGCATGATGGGCAAGCGGTCGAATGCGACGATTTTCGCGCTGCGATGTCGGCGGCCAATGGGCGTGATCTGACCCAGTTCGAGCGCTGGTACAGTCAGGCAGGCACGCCGCATGTGAAGGCGAAGACTTCCTACGACCCCGTGCAAAAGACGTATGACATCACTTTGTCGCAATTTTGCGCACCCACTCCAGGGCAGGACAGGAAGCAGTCGTTTCATATCCCCGTTGCACTGGGCTTGCTCGACAGCAGCGGCAAAGACATGACCTTGAAACTCGACGGTGAAGTTGTCGCAATTAATACGGTAGTGCTGGAATTGACCTCGGCACAGCAAACTTTCCGCTTTACCGATGTGAGTGAATATCCGGTGCCGTCCATGTTGCGCAATTTTTCTGCGCCGGTGGTGCTGGAATACGACTACAGCGAAGAGGAGCTGGCTTTCTTGATGGCGCACGATAGCGATGCCTTCAATCGCTGGGAGGCCGGGCAGCGTCTGGCGACACGCCGCCTGCTTGCATTGACGGCCGCTGTGCAAAAGTCGGATGCTCTGACTATTGATCCTGCGTTAAGCGATAGCCTGCGTGCAACCTTGAATGACACGCAACTTGACCCCGCTTTCCGCGAGACGGTGCTGACCTTGCCGGCTGAAACGGTCGTTGCCGAACAAATGGACGTCATTGATCCCCAGGCAATACACACGGCGCGCCGTTTTTTGCGTCAGTCGCTGGCGCAAGCCTTGCAGTCGGATTTTGTCCGCGCATATCAATCCAGTCAAACCGATGGACCTTACAGCCCCGATGCCGGTTCGTCCGGCAAACGTGCATTGAAGAATCTGGCGCTGTCTTATATAGCGGAGCTGGACGACGACTATGCGCACACGCTGGCCCAGGCGCAATACGATGCCGCCGACAATATGACCGATCGCATGGCTTCTTTGTCGGCTCTGGTGAATAGCCAGGCACCGGGCAAGGCTGCCGCACTGGCCAGGTTCTATAGCGATTTTGAACAGGAGCCGCTGGTGATCGACAAATGGTTCAGCCTGCAAGCCATGGCGCGTACGGCTGATGTCGCTGTCGTGCGCACATTGATGCAGCATCCGGCATTTTCGATCAAGAATCCGAATCGCGCCCGCAGTCTGATATTCAGTTTCTGCAACGGCAATCCATCGCGTTTTCATGCCGCTGATGGCAGCGGCTATGTGTTTTGGGCAGAGCAGGTGATTGCGCTTGACGCCATCAATCCGCAAATGGGGGCCCGTTTGGCGCGTAGTCTGGATCGTTGGCGCAAATATGCGCCTGCCTTGCAGGAGAAAATGCATGCGGCACTAAAACATGTGGCGGCAGCCAAACTTTCCAAGGATACGAAAGAAGTGGTCACGAAATCGCTTGCAGCCACCTAGTTCTTCTGCCTGACTAATAGAGAAGCATACAATTGCCGGTTAAAACGGCAGTCAATGTAGTTTGATTAAAGAATAAAGGACGCTATGAAACGCATCAGCCTCACGCAATACCTGATAGAAGAGCAACGCCTGCATAACAATATCCCGGCGGAATTGCGCCTGTTGATCGAAGTTGTCGCCCGCGCCTGCAAAACCATTAGCCATGCTGTCGGCAAGGGAGCGCTCGGTGAAGTGCTGGGCAGTGCGCAGAGTGAAAACGTGCAAGGCGAAGTGCAAAAGAAGCTCGACATCATTTCCAACGATATCCTGCTGGAAGCAAATGAATGGGGCGGTCATCTGGCCGCCATGGCATCCGAAGAGATGGAAACCATCCATCCGATCCCAAATCGCTATCCGATGGGTGAATATCTGTTGCTGTTCGATCCGCTCGATGGCTCCAGCAACATTGACGTGAATGTATCTATTGGCACGATTTTCTCGGTATTGAAGGCGGCAGACGGTATGCAGGCAGCGAAGGAAGCTGATTTTCTGCAGGCTGGCAGCAAGCAGGTAGTGGCCGGTTACGCTGTCTACGGTCCGCAAACCGTATTGGTATTGACCACTGGTAATGGCGTGCAATGCTTTACGCTGGATCGCGAAATGGGCTCGTGGGTAATGACGCAGAAGAATATGCAAATCCCTGCGGATACCAAGGAATTTGCAATTAATGCTTCCAATGCGCGCCACTGGTATCCGCCGGTCAAGCGTTATGTCGACGAAATGCTGGCAGGAACGACAGGGCCGCGCGGCAAGGATTTCAATATGCGCTGGATTGCCTCGATGGTGGCAGATGTGCATCGCATTCTGAATCGCGGCGGTATCTTCATGTATCCGGCCGATGCGCGTGAACCGGACAAGCCAGGCAAGCTGCGCCTTATGTATGAAGCCAATCCAATGGCATTTCTTGTGGAGCAGGCAGGTGGGGCGGCAACCGATGGTCAGCAGCGCATATTGGATATCCAGCCGGAAAAGCTGCATCAGCGTGTGCCGGTGTTCCTTGGTTCAAAGAATGAAGTTGATCTGGTAACGAGTTATCACAAGACAAAGTAGTGCTTCTATATAGAAGTAAATCCTTTTGAATGAAAGCGTTCTTAAAAAGAATTGAAGTATTTTCTCAAAAGGGGGTTGCAAAGGTTTTGGGTGCTTGCTATAGTTCGGCTCCCGTCGCAGAACAAGCAGCGCAACGCAGAGTGTAGCGAGCTGAATTGGATGTGATGGGGGTGTGGAAGTGGTGGTAGTAGTTGATGTTTTTGTCAGTCGTTTTGAAGAAATTTAAAACGCATCTTTTTAAAAAGTTTCTTAAAAAGATGTTGACGAAAAACGAAACATGCCACATAATCTCATCTCTCTGCTGCTGACGAACAAAACGATTCGCGGCGCCGCTGAAACAGCGAAGCAGACAAGAAGTTCTTTAAAAATTAACAGTCGATAAGTGTGGGCGTTTAATGGAAGCGCGGTTATCAAGCTTGCTTGGTGGCTATAACTTTAAATATTAAATGCTCACAAAGAAATATAGATACTTTCGGTTAAACGGAAGTACCTGTCAGTATTTTGAGTGAGCGACCGGTTCGAAAGAACCATGTCAGCAATGACATAAAACAGAGATTGAACTGAAGAGTTTGATCCTGGCTCAGATTGAACGCTGGCGGCATGCCTTACACATGCAAGTCGAACGGCAGCATGGGAGCTTGCTCCTGATGGCGAGTGGCGAACGGGTGAGTAATATATCGGAACGTACCCTAGAGTGGGGGATAACGCAGCGAAAGTTGCGCTAATACCGCATACGATCTACGGATGAAAGTGGGGGATCGCAAGACCTCATGCTCATGGAGCGGCCGATATCTGATTAGCTAGTTGGTGGGGTAAAGGCCTACCAAGGCTTCGATCAGTAGCTGGTCTGAGAGGACGACCAGCCACACTGGAACTGAGACACGGTCCAGACTCCTACGGGAGGCAGCAGTGGGGAATTTTGGACAATGGGCGCAAGCCTGATCCAGCAATGCCGCGTGAGTGAAGAAGGCCTTCGGGTTGTAAAGCTCTTTTGTCAGGGAAGAAACGGTGAACTCTAATACAGTTTGCTAATGACGGTACCTGAAGAATAAGCACCGGCTAACTACGTGCCAGCAGCCGCGGTAATACGTAGGGTGCAAGCGTTAATCGGAATTACTGGGCGTAAAGCGTGCGCAGGCGGTTATGTAAGTCAGATGTGAAATCCCCGGGCTCAACCTGGGAATGGCATTTGAGACTGCATGGCTAGAGTGTGTCAGAGGGGGGTAGAATTCCACGTGTAGCAGTGAAATGCGTAGAGATGTGGAGGAATACCGATGGCGAAGGCAGCCCCCTGGGATAACACTGACGCTCATGCACGAAAGCGTGGGGAGCAAACAGGATTAGATACCCTGGTAGTCCACGCCCTAAACGATGTCTACTAGTTGTCGGGACTTAATTGTCTTGGTAACGCAGCTAACGCGTGAAGTAGACCGCCTGGGGAGTACGGTCGCAAGATTAAAACTCAAAGGAATTGACGGGGACCCGCACAAGCGGTGGATGATGTGGATTAATTCGATGCAACGCGAAAAACCTTACCTACCCTTGACATGTACGGAATCCCAGAGAGATTTGGGAGTGCTCGAAAGAGAGCCGTAACACAGGTGCTGCATGGCTGTCGTCAGCTCGTGTCGTGAGATGTTGGGTTAAGTCCCGCAACGAGCGCAACCCTTGTCATTAGTTGCTACGAAAGGGCACTCTAATGAGACTGCCGGTGACAAACCGGAGGAAGGTGGGGATGACGTCAAGTCCTCATGGCCCTTATGGGTAGGGCTTCACACGTCATACAATGGTACATACAGAGGGCCGCCAACCCGCGAGGGGGAGCTAATCCCAGAAAGTGTATCGTAGTCCGGATTGTAGTCTGCAACTCGACTACATGAAGTTGGAATCGCTAGTAATCGCGGATCAGCATGTCGCGGTGAATACGTTCCCGGGTCTTGTACACACCGCCCGTCACACCATGGGAGCGGGTTTCACCAGAAGTAGGTAGCCTAACCGTAAGGAGGGCGCTTACCACGGTGGGATTCGTGACTGGGGTGAAGTCGTAACAAGGTAGCCGTATCGGAAGGTGCGGCTGGATCACCTCCTTTCTAGAGTTTGCGTGAAAGTTAAGCGTCCACACTTATCGACTAGTTAATAAGAAAAGAACAGTGAATGTCGGCGATGCGCAGAATGTTGCGTATGGTTGGTTGGTACTGATCCAAACGGGTCTGTAGCTCAGTTGGTTAGAGCACCGTGTTGATAACGCGGGGGTCGTTGGTTCGAGCCCAACCAGACCCACCAAGATATGTATGACCGGTTTCGGGGGTTTAGCTCAGCTGGGAGAGCACCTGCTTTGCAAGCAGGGGGTCGTCGGTTCGATCCCGTCAACCTCCACCAAGATGTCAAACCTAAGTTGATCAACGCAAGTTGACGTAATTTAGGTTTGATCTTTTAGATAGATCATGAGCTGTTTTTGTTCTTTAACAATTTGGAAGAAGTAAAGATTTATTGGTGCAAACCAATGATGCGCAAGCATTGTTGAGATGCGCTGATGGGTTTTGATTGTATCAAATCAAATAGTATTGACGATCAGTTGCTCGCAAGAGTAATCCAGTGTCAATACAAGCAAACACGTAGTACTTGCTTGCTTTATGACTGTCTCTTGGAAGTGCAAACGACTGAGAGGCTAACGTTATAGGGACAAGTGAATAAGTGCACATGGTGGATGCCTTGGCGATATCAGGCGATGAAGGACGTAGTAGCTTGCGATAAGCTGCGGGGAGTGAGCAAACACACTTTGATCCGCAGATTTCCGAATGGGGAAACCCGGCCCTTGTGGTCATCACACACTGAATACATAGGTGTGTGAAGCGAACGCGGCGAACTGAAACATCTAAGTAGCTGCAGGAAAAGAAATCAACCGAGATTCCCAAAGTAGTGGCGAGCGAAATGGGAACAGCCGCAAGTTTTAGCATTGGATATAGTGGAATGCTCTGGAAAGTGCAGCCATAGAGGGTGATAGCCCCTTACACGAAATAACCAGTGTGGAACTAAGCTTGCAACAAGTAGGGCGGGACACGAGAAATCCTGTCTGAATATGGGGGGACCATCCTCCAAGGCTAAATACTCGATATCGACCGATAGTGAACCAGTACCGTGAGGGAAAGGCGAAAAGAACCCCGGAAGGGGAGTGAAATAGATCCTGAAACCGTGTGCATACAAACAGTAGGAGCGGACTTGTTCCGTGACTGCGTACCTTTTGTATAATGGGTCAGCGACTTACATTCAGTGGCAAGGTTAACCGTATAGGGAAGCCGTAGAGAAATCGAGTCCGAATAGGGCGTTCAGTCGCTGGGTGTAGACCCGAAACCAAGTGATCTACTCATGGCCAGGTTGAAGGTGCGGTAACACGCACTGGAGGACCGAACCCACTAATGTTGAAAAATTAGGGGATGAGCTGTGGGTAGGGGTGAAAGGCTAAACAAACTTGGAAATAGCTGGTTCTCTCCGAAAACTATTTAGGTAGTGCCTCAAGTATCACCATCGGGGGTAGAGCACTGTTATGGCTAGGGGGTCATCGCGACTTACCAACCCATTGCAAACTCCGAATACCGATGAGTGCGAGCTTGGGAGACAGACGTCGGGTGCTAACGTCCGGCGTCAAGAGGGAAACAACCCAGACCGCCAGCTAAGGTCCCAAAGATTGGCTAAGTGGAAAACGAAGTGGGAAGGCTAAAACAGTCAGGAGGTTGGCTTAGAAGCAGCCATCCTTTAAAGAAAGCGTAATAGCTCACTGATCGAGTCGTCCTGCGCGGAAGATGTAACGGGGCTAAGCCAGTCACCGAAGCTGCGGATATGTGTTTACACATATGGTAGGAGAGCGTTCTGTAAGCCTGCGAAGGTGTCTTGTAAAGGATGCTGGAGGTATCAGAAGTGCGAATGCTGACATGAGTAGCGATAATGGGGGTGAAAAGCCTCCACGCCGAAAGCCCAAGGTTTCCTGTTCAACGTTCATCGGAGCAGGGTGAGTCGGCCCCTAAGGCGAGGCAGAGATGCGTAGCTGATGGGAAGCAGGTTAATATTCCTGCACCGTCGTATGATGCGATGGGGGGACGGATCGCGGAAGGTTGTCAGGCGGTTGGAAGAGCCTGTTCTTGACTTGTAGAAGGCTATTAGGCAAATCCGGTAGCGTAATTCAAGGGGTCGAGACGAACGAATTTATTCGTGAAGCAATCGGAAGTGGTTCCAAGAAAAGCCTCTAAGCTTCAGTCATACGAGACCGTACCGCAAACCGACACAGGTGGGCGAGATGAGTATTCTAAGGCGCTTGAGAGAACTCGGGAGAAGGAACTCGGCAAATTGGTACCGTAACTTCGGGATAAGGTACGCCCTTGTAGTTTGACCACTTTACTGTGGAAGGATGAAAGGGTTGCAATAAACTGGTGGCTGCGACTGTTTAATAAAAACACAGCACTATGCAAACACGAAAGTGGACGTATATGGTGTGACTCCTGCCCGGTGCTGGAAGATTAAATGATGGGGTGCAAGCTCTTGATTGAAGTCCCAGTAAACGGCGGCCGTAACTATAACGGTCCTAAGGTAGCGAAATTCCTTGTCGGGTAAGTTCCGACCTGCACGAATGGAGTAACGATGGCCACACTGTCTCCTCCCGAGACTCAGCGAAGTTGAAATGTTTGTGATGATGCAATCTACCCGCGGCTAGACGGAAAGACCCCATGAACCTTTACTGTAGCTTTGCATTGGACTTTGAACCAATCTGTGTAGGATAGGTGGGAGGCTTTGAAGCGGGGACGCTAGTTCTCGTGGAGCCAACCTTGAAATACCACCCTGGTTTGTTTGAGGTTCTAACCTTGGTCCGTTATCCGGATCGGGGACAGTGCATGGTAGGCAGTTTGACTGGGGCGGTCTCCTCCTAAAGTGTAACGGAGGAGTTCGAAGGTACGCTAATTACGGTCGGACATCGTGATGATAGTGCAATGGCATAAGCGTGCTTAACTGCGAGACTGACAAGTCGAGCAGGTACGAAAGTAGGACATAGTGATCCGGTGGTTCTGTATGGAAGGGCCATCGCTCAACGGATAAAAGGTACTCTGGGGATAACAGGCTGATTCCTCCCAAGAGTTCATATCGACGGGGGAGTTTGGCACCTCGATGTCGGCTCATCACATCCTGGGGCTGTAGCCGGTCCCAAGGGTATGGCTGTTCGCCATTTAAAGTGGTACGTGAGCTGGGTTTAAAACGTCGTGAGACAGTTTGGTCCCTATCTGCCGTGGGCGTTGGAAATTTGAAGGGGGCTGCTCCTAGTACGAGAGGACCGGAGTGGACGAACCTCTGGTGTACCGGTTGTCACGCCAGTGGCATTGCCGGGTAGCTAAGTTCGGAAGAGATAACCGCTGAAAGCATCTAAGCGGGAAACTTGCCTTAAGATGAGATTTCCCAGAGCCTTGAGCTCTTTAAAGGGTCGTTCGAGACCAGGACGTTGATAGGCTGGGTGTGGAAGTGCAGTAATGCATTAAGCTAACCAGTACTAATTGCCCGTAAGGCTTGTCCCTATAACCTTAGCAGGTCATAGGCATGCAAGTAACGTGTGTGCGATCGATTCGTGCAATCAAAACCGCTGTAGCCATCACCCATGGCCTCAGTGTGATCTTTACTTCTTCCAGATTGGTTTGTTGACGACGTCAGAATAACGACGACGGCAGCAAACGCTACAAGTTATGCCTGATGACCATAGCGATTTGGTACCACCCCTTCCCATCCCGAACAGGACCGTGAAACGAATTTGCGCCGATGATAGTGCTGCAACCAGTGTGAAAGTAGGTCATCGTCAGGCTTTTATTAGAAAACCCCCTAGCTTAACGGCTAGGGGGTTTTTGCTTTGGGAAATCAATTTGCTCGGCACTGCTAGTTAATGATCAAATGCTCTTATTTAGTGCGCGATTCAGCTCAGGACGCCTTCTTCATCCACGATTTTTATTTAGAGTCGTCGCTCTCTGCATCATCACTCATTGATTTTTCAGCGAACCTTCACTTCAATACGCATAAATTAATCAATCAACTTCAATGATTTGTTCATGAGTCATTGCGCTTTTGATAAATTTTATATACGTTGAGCGTATCTGCTGAAAATCACTACGCTGGTCTGTCGGCTATCCGATTTTCTTGAATCTTCTGGCTCATCGAAATTTTGTCATTTCTTATGGAGAGTGAAATGGAGGAAATCGTTATAGTTGCAGCCGGCCGCACTGCGGTCGGAAAATTCGGCGGGGCACTGGCAAAAATACCTGCTGCAGATCTGGGCGCACATATCATCAGAAATTTATTGTTGCGCACGGGCATCGCTGCGGATGCGATCAGTGAAGTCATACTCGGCCAGGTGCTGACTGCCGGATGTGGGCAAAATCCTGCGCGGCAGGCATCGATACGCGGCGGCTTGCCGGACATGGTGCCGGCGTTCACCATCAACAAAGTGTGCGGCAGCGGTTTGAAGGCGACACATCTTGCTGCGCAAGCCATTCAATGCGGCGATGCACACATCATCATCGCAGGCGGCCAGGAAAACATGAGCGCATCGCCGCACGTATTGCAGAATTCGCGCGAAGGCATACGCATGGGAGATGGAAAACTGGTCGACACCATGATCATCGATGGCCTCTGGGATGTGTACAACCAGTATCACATGGGCACAACGGCGGAAAACATTGCGAAAAAATTCGGCATATCACGCCAGGAGCAGGATGAATTCGCCTTGGCATCGCAGCACAAGGCAGAAGCAGCGCAGAATGCGGGGAAATTCAAGGATGAGATTATTCCGCTTGAAATTCCGGGCAAGAAAGGCGCCGTCATCGTCGATTCCGACGAGTACATCAAGCCCGGCACCACGCTGGAATCTCTCGCTGCATTGCGTCCTGCTTTTTCAAAAGACGGCACAGTTACAGCGGGCAACGCATCTGGCATCAACGACGGTGCGGCTGCAGTGATCATGATGACGGCGAAGAAAGCGGCTGAACTTGGACTCAAGCCGTTAGCGCGCATCAAGGCTTATTCTTCCGCCGGGGTGGATCCAGCAATCATGGGTATGGGGCCGGTGCCGGCAGCTCAGTTATGCCTGAAGAAAGCTGGATGGTCGCATCAGGATATTGATTTGATGGAGATCAATGAAGCTTTTGCCGCGCAGGCGATTGCAGTGAATCGGGAAATGGGCTGGGATACCGGCAAGATCAATGTCAATGGCGGCGCCATCGCCATCGGCCATCCGATAGGTGCATCCGGCTGCAGGATACTGGTTACGCTTCTGCATGAAATGATGCGGCGCGATGCCCGCCGCGGCCTGGCAAGTCTGTGCATAGGTGGCGGCATGGGTGTGGCACTGGCGATAGAGCGCTAGTATCTGTTGGCGCAGATTATAAAAACAGACAGACAAGGGAGAGCGACATGACGCGTCTTGCATTGGTGACCGGTGGTATGGGTGGTTTGGGCGAAGCAATTTGCATCAAACTTGCTGCGCTTGGATATCAGGTTGTTACAACGTATTCGCCATCCAACACGACAGCTGGAGAGTGGCTGGCGACGATGAAGGCAAGTGGCTATGATTTTCGCGCCTATCCCTGTGATGTATCGGATTATGATTCAGCGCAACAATGCGTTGCCTTGATAAAAAAAGAAATCGGGGAGATTGATGTGCTGGTCAACAATGCCGGCATCACGCGCGATATGACGTTCAAGAAAATGGAAAAAACGGATTGGGATGCCGTCATGGGTACCAATCTGGATTCTGTTTTCAATATGACCAAGCCGGTATGCGACGGCATGGTCGAGCGCGGCTGGGGACGCATTATCAATATTTCTTCGGTGAATGCGCAAAAGGGCGCGTTCGGACAAACCAATTATTCTGCTGCCAAGGCCGGCATGCATGGTTTCACCAAGGCCTTGGCGCTGGAAGTCGCGCGCAAGGCAGTCACGGTGAATACGATTTCCCCCGGTTATATCGGCACCAAGATGGTGACGGCGATTCCGCAAGATGTGCTCGATACCAAGATCGTGCCGCAAATTCCGATGGGTCGTCTGGGCAAGCCGGAAGAAGTTGCCGGCCTGGTTGCCTATCTCGCCTCCGATGAAGCAGCGTTTGTGACGGGTGCGAATATCGCCATCAATGGTGGCCAGCACATGTATTGATGCGGGTATTGATCATCGAGACATATCGCGCGCTGGTAGATCAGCCGGTTTGATCAACTAGTGCCTGCAAGCGCGCGACCAATGCCTCGGTGCGTATGAAGCCGGATGTCACCAGATGCAGTTCACCTGCATTTTCAAATACCAGCGTTGGAAATCCTGTTACTCCCCAGCGTTGCGTTTGCAAAAAATCGTTATTCGTTGCAGTGATCGTATCTTCCGACGACCATGCAGCAAGAAAATCCTTCAGTTCGATATCGATTCCTGCCTTGTTCAAGACATCAACGCTGATCTTGGCCAATACATCTCCTTTTGTTGTATCCAGTCCTTCCGCATAAAATCCATGCTGAATGGCGTGAAATACGTCAAGAGCCTTATGCGGTGCGAGCAGGCGTGCGGCAACGACGGCGCGGCAGGCGGGTTCCGTATCGTAGATGAAATTCGGATGCGACAAGGCATCTTCGGAAAACGGTAATCCGCTGGCTTCCTCGACTTTCTCCCAATGCGCAAGCAGGCTGGCTTTCAGTTTTTCATCCATCAAGTCCGGATTGTAGGCGCGCAAGCCGCCGAGCACGATCTCCAGCGGCGTATCCGGAATGCCATTGAGCAGCGTCGTCAGCTCAGGTCCGAAACCGTAGCACCATGAACACATAGGGTCGGCGATATAGATGAGTTTGGTCATGGGTGGTCTCTCTTTTTTTAGGCTGTGATTGATTTGCTTGCGTGAACCGAGGGAATGAAATGGCTGGGCTATCTGTTTTTGCTACGCATCCGTTGCTGACGGTAGGGCAGGCCGCTGACGCAAAGTCTGGACTGCCTGACTAAAAATCTCGGACGGCATGCTGGCAGTCAGTTTCTCCCACAATTGCCATAACAAATCCGCATCCGCCAATGCCCGGTGGCGCGCTTCTGGAACCAGACCGTGGCGTGCAATCAGCGTATCCAGATTGTGCCTTTTTTCTTCGGGGAAAAATCTGCGTGACAGTTTGACGGTACACAGCACATCGATAGACAAGGCGTGTCCTGCACGGGCGAGCGCGTGATGCAGAAAGCCGTAATCGAAGCGCGCATTATGCGCGATGAACAAGCCATCTTCCAGCCGTTCGCGCACCGTATCCGCCAGGGTTTCAAACGTCGGTGCTGTCGCGACCATTCGGTCGCTGATGCCGGTCAGATCCTGGATAAAAGACGGTATCGGCCGGCCTGGATTGACAAAGCTCGACCAGCGGTCAATGTCGCCATCGGCATTCACGGTCACGATGCCGATCTCCGTGATGCGATCGTTGATTAGGTTTGCACCTGTCGTTTCGAGATCGATAAATATCAATTTTTCATGAAATGTCATGACGCTATTGTCCCATGTCGGTGGATAGGCCGTGTGTTTTAGCGGCCAGACCGGCCGCTAAAAGACGATTCATCAGCCTGTCATATTTCCCCGCCAAAATTACGCCAAAGAAATTCCAGTGTGCCGTTATAGAGGATTCCCTATCCTCGTTACCAGCTGAAGCATGCTGTCCATGGGAAGTATAAAAATGAAAAATATCTTGCTGGCGCCCGCCGTCAAACTGATGCAGGGCTTGCGTCTATTGCCGAAGTTTATTGTGTTGACGCTCATTTTCATGACGCCGCTCGTGCTGGCAACCCTGCTGTTGCTGGGGGAGCTGGACAAGTCGATTGCATTCACGAAGCAGGAACGCCTGGGTATCCAGCATGTACGCAAAGTGCAGGAAATAATACGCCTGACGCAGCAGCATCGCAGCTACCAGCATATGTTCATCATGGGTAATGCGAGTGCCGAACAGCAGGCGCAAGGGCTGCAAAAAAATATCAATGAACAAATCGCCCTCTTCGATGCAATGCGGAAGGAAGAGCCTGCACTGTATGCCGGCGATGCGTGGACTGCGATCCAGAAAAACTGGACGGCATTGCAGGAAAAACTGGCGACGGTCAAAGACAGAAAAACCTACAACGAACAAACCGAACTGATTGCGCAACTGGCACGTTTCAATACGATGATCGCGGATCGTACTAATCTCACGCATGATCCGGAAACGGCCAGTTACTATCTGGCCGAATTGTTTATCGGGGATTTTCCGCAAATCACCGAAGGATTGTCTGAGGTGGCCGGGCGTGGTGCAGCGTATATTGATAGCGGTTTGATGGAAGCCAATGAAGAGGTATTGCTGGGCTCCACCGTTTTGCTGACGCAGCGCGATCTGTCCGGCATTCCCGGCAAGATAGAAACCCTGCTTCATCACAGCCCCGCACTCAAGCCGCAAATGACATCGGTGCTGGCTGCCGTGCCGCTTGCAGTGGGCTATCTGGATCGCGCAAAAAATGAAGTGCTGAGCAGCGTCGATCAAACTTCGGGGAATCAATTCGCGGAAGCGGGCAATGCCGCTATCGATGGTCTGTATGCAGCGGCCGCTACTTCGGCAAATCTGCTCGATCAATTATTGCTGGCCCGGATGGAAAGCGATGCCTTTCATCGCAGCATGATCATGCTGGCGATATGTTTGACGATGGCGATAGCCGCTTATTTTCTGCTTGGATTCTATGTATCGTTTTCGACGGAAGTACGGCGTCTCGGGGCCGCTGTCATGCGCACGGCATCCGGCGATCTGAGCCGTAAAATAACATCCGGCGGCAAAGATGAAATTGCCCAGTTGCTCAATGCGTTTGGCAACATGAGCGACGGACTCACACGCCTGGTCACGCAAGTGCGACTGGGTAGCGATACGATTGCACAGGCCTCGAACGAGATCGCCACCGGCAACCTGAATCTGTCGACCCGCACCGAAGAACAAGCCAGCTCACTGGAGCAAACATCGGCTGCGATGGAAGAACTGACCAGTACCGTCAAACAGAATGCCGCGCATGCACAGCAGGCCAATCGTCTGGCAAAAACGGCATCCGGCATTGCCGAGCAGGGCGGCAGTGCAGTGTCGCAAGTGGTCGATACCATGCAGGCGATCCAGCAGTCTTCCAGGGAGATCAGCGACATTATCGGCGTCGTCGACAGCATCGCCTTTCAAACCAATATCCTGGCCTTGAATGCAGCAGTCGAGGCAGCCCGTGCGGGTGAGCAGGGGCGGGGTTTTGCAGTCGTTGCAGCGGAAGTGCGCAATCTCGCGCAGCGCAGTGCCGTTGCGGCAAAGGAAATCAAGGTACTGATTGCCGCATCGGTAGAAAAGGTCGAGGCCGGCAGCAAGCAGGTAAATGCGGCAGGCAAGACGATGGATCAAATCGTGCAATCGATTACGCACGTTACCACTATCATGGCGGAAATCACGGCAGCCAGCGCGGAGCAGCAGAGCGGCATTGAACATATCAATCAGGCGCTCGGCCAGATGGATGGCATTACGCAGCAAAATGCCGCTCTGGTCGAAGAAGCGGCGGCCGCTGCGGAAAGCATGCACGAGCAAACGCTCGCATTGTCGGCAACGGTTGCCGTATTCAAGCTGGCAAACGATGAGCACGGCCCTGAAAAGCCGGCGTTGCAGTCTGCGCACAATAACGTGAAAATTCTTCCCAGACGCTCAGCGAGCATTGCACACGATGCGCAGACGGCAATGCTGCCAGAGCATCCTCAACTGGCAGTGGCAAACGGTTCGCGCTGAAAGAGTGTGCGATGCAGCTTATGCTGCTGCACGGACCTTGATGCGGATATCGCCCAGGGCCACCACCTGGCCTGCGCGTATCTTGCATGTTTTACGCAATTCGGTTTGTCCATCTACCTTGACCTGGCCGCTGGCGACCAGCACCTTGCCGGCGCCGCCGCTGTCGCATACGCCAACCAGTTTCAGTAACTGGTTCAATTCGACGTATTCGTCATTTAATTCAAATTCGAGTTGTTGCATGATGTTTTTATATTTTAAGGAAGTGAAAATGCACAACGTTCAGGCTATTTTTGCCAGCGTTTGCTGTGCCTTGTCCAGCCACAGATCGAGATTCGCCAGCAGATCCACCTGACTGAACGAGCAACTTTCTTCTGTAAACAAACTGCCGGCTTCCAGGCGTCCCAGCAAATCCTCCATCACTTCGGCATAGCGCGGCGGCAAGGCCGACAACAGTGCAGTTTGCGTGCGCCATGACTGGCAGAAGTCAGCGATCGCAAGGCGATTCTGGCGTATTGCATGCAGCGAGTCTTGCAGCAAATGGAGTGTTTGATCGTGAGACATGATGAGTATCGATAAGGAAATAAAGCCGTCCGTCGCCTGTCAGGCGCCGTGGAATGCCGCGATTAAAAAGAGTGCAATTACGCACAGATAGCCTACCGTCCATGAGAGGGAGCGTAGCGTGGCGTGATTCGTCAGATACAGCACCGTATAGACGATGCGGGCGATAATAAAAACGCCTGCCAGCATATTAATTGTATCCTGCGGCGCGTTCAGTTGTTGCGCCACCAGTACGCCGGCGGCAAAAAACGGGAACGCTTCAAAATGATTCCGATGGGCAGCATCGGCACGCCGTCGCACGCCCTCCTGTTTTTCCAGCCAGCGTCGCGGCTCGGAATTATCGAAGTCGCGCTTGCCCCACTTGGCAATGGCAACCGTCACTACTGGCATCACGCCTGCCGCCAGCACACACCAGTAAGAAAGATTCATCTTGAGCTCCGCACAGTAAACCGGGATAAAAATAGATGACCGGCACCCAGATTAGCATGCGCGATGGTACGCGACCATCTGCAGATGATCAGTCACGCACCGGTGCGATGGCTTCCGCATAGTCGTATAGGGCAGCAAGAATTTCCTCGCCGCGCTCATCTGCGGTTTCGGACAGCTGGTCGATTTCGGCAAACATGCCTTCGATGGTGCGGGCGCCGCCATCGCCATTGAACAGGCGCGCTGCACGATGTTCTTCCCAGCGTTCAGCTTCTTCGGCAGACAGAGTCTGCGGGAAATTGCGCGCACGATAGCGCCAGAAAAGTTCTTCCAGCCGTGCATCGGAAAAGCCCGGTGTGGCCTTGGCCAGTGCTTCCGGCGACAGGGCGCGCAATTCCTGCAGCAGGCGGCGATCGTTGTTGCCGACAAAACCGCCATACAGATCTTCGTCCACATCCGGCGTGCCTTCTTGCGGCCGGTGAAATACATCCTGCCAGATCGCCGTCATGTCCGGCGTGGTGGCGGCGATTTCGGCGTGCCGCAATGCCGTCGCGACATCCAGTCCCCATTGCGCGGTCATTTCAGCCGACAGCGTTTTCAGATTGTTGATGACGACAGGCGATTTGTTCAGATGGATGGATTTGATCGGCAGCCGGCTCACGCCTTCCGGCAGCGCATCCGCCTTGCTGAACATGCGGGTGCGTATCGTCTCGGCATCCAGCGTGGCAAGCTCGCTCGGATCGGCAGCCAGATCCCACACGATGACTTCATTCTTGTTGGTCGGATGCACGGCCAGCGGCCAGACGATGCCGATGCAGCCGCGCTCGGCAGGAAACATGCCGGTAATGTGCAGGAAGGGGCGACGCAAGGGCAGGCCGATTTCCGTCGCCACCCGGTCTTTCTTGTGCAGGGCAAAACAGAAGTCGAACAGCCTGGGTTGCCGGTCGCGGATCAGGCGCGCCAGTGCAATGGTGGCGCGCACATCGGACAAGGCATCATGCGCGGCTTCATGCGCGATGCCGTTGGCAGCAGTCAGTTGCTCCAGGCGGAAGCTGGAGCGCCCATCAGGATGTTGGGGCCAGTTGATGCCTTCGGGACGCAAGGCATAGGCTGTGCGCACGACGTCGAGGATATCCCAGCGGCCGCAAGCGTTTTGCCATTCGCGTGCATACGGGTCGATCAGGTTGCGCCAGAACATGAAGCGCGTGACTTCGTCATCGAAACGGATGGTGTTGTAGCCGACGCCTATGGTGCCGGTTTGCGCCAGTTCGCTTTCGATTTTTGCCGCGAACTGATATTCCGGTATGCCGCGCTCAAGGCAGACTTGCGGCGTGATGCCGGTGATCAGGCACGATTGCGGATCGGGCAGGAAATCGTTGGCGGGCTGGCAGTACAGCATGATGGGTGCGCCGATTTCATTGAGTTCGGCATCGGTGCGGATGGCGGCAAATTGCGCCGGCCGGTCGCGGCGCGTATTGATGCCGAAGGTTTCATAGTCGTGCCAGAGAAAGGTGTGCGTGGACATCGTGAATAATGGGTGAATGGTAAGGCGGAGCTGGTTCAGGCCGATATTTGATTGCGCCCGGCTTCCTTGGCGCGATACAGGGCTGCATCGGCCCGCGTGACGAGATCTTCCTGATCGTGTTGCGCATCCAGCGTGGCGATGCCGAAGGAGGCAGTCAGGTGTGGCAGCGGCACATGCATATCTTCAAAGACAACAGCTTCACGCATGCGTTCGCACAGGCGCTGCGCGACCATTCTGCCGGTTGTTGCATTGCTGTCCGGCAGAATGACGGTCAACTCTTCGCCGCCGTAGCGCACGGCGAAATCGCTGGGACGCAATGCCGCGTTCAATACGCCGGCTGCAACGCGCAAGGCGTGGTCGCCCATCTGGTGACCGTATTGATCGTTGAATTTCTTGAAGTAATCCAGATCGATCATGATCAGCGACAGCGGGCGGCCGGCATGGTGTGCTTCCTCGACCAATTCCGCCAGCTTGTCATTCAGCCAGGCGCGATTATACAAACCGGTCAGGCCGTCCAGCATCGATAGCTGGCGATAGAATTCGCCGACTTTTTCACGTCGTCGCAATTGCGCATTGGCTGCACGCAGGCGGAATGACAACTGGCGTAACAGATTGCGTGCCACGCCATCGACTTCATCGATCAGTTTCCACAAGGTACGCGATGGAATGACCAGCAGATCGGTTTCTTCCAGTGCCATCAGGGCATTGGCATGTACGGCCTCATCCAGTACCGACAATTCGCCTATGCTTTCGCCGGGCAGGATTTTATCGTTACGCACCTGCTGTGTATCGTCGGCCAGCAGCGTGTTACCCAGCGCGCCGCGCAAGACTACGTACACGCACGCTACGCTGCCGTGCATGTTCGGCAGTGCCTCGCCATTCGATATCCGCTGTATTGCGCATTGTTCCAGCAGCGTGCCGACAGCCGGGTCGGTGACGCCGTCGAATAAATGCAGCTTGTCTATCGTGTAAGGCGATGCGCCAAAATACGTGATTTGTTCCAACTTCGTCTTTCTATTTTTCCGCCAGCAGTACGCGACTTACTTCATCGAACTGCAATTCCGTTTCATGAAATACCTGCAGATAAACTTCTTCACTCAGTCCCAGCCCTTCCCATGCGCCTGACGATACCGGCGGCACCAGATCATCTTCCTGTCCTGACAGATCAAGTGCGTGCACGATGGCATTGGCAATATGCACGATGGAGGCGAGTGAGTTGCTTTTCTGCCCTTCCGGCTTGTGATGGCCTGCAATCGCATGGCGAATCGTGTCGGAAAAATTCCAGTGCCCAGCCAGTGCTTCGCCTGCCATCGCATGGTCTATGCCCATTATCGCCTGTTCGGCATCCAGCCACTGGCAATCGTGTAGCTTGCGGTAGGCGATGACGGTATCGTATTCGCGGCGAAAGTAAGTGATGAGTAGCAGGCGGCCGATATCATGCAGCAAGCCGGCGGTAAATGCGTAATCCTGATTGACGTGCAGATGCCGCGCCAATACGCGTGCACAGACTGCCGTTGCGATTGCATGTCGCCATATCGCGATGAAATTCAATCCGGCACTGCTGGACGAGGGGAAGTAGCCGGTCAATGCATTTGCCGTTACTACATGCCGCACCGAATCCACGCCTATCAGTGTGATGGCCTGCTGAATCGTCGTGACCTTGGCCTGCACACCGTAAAATGAAGAGTTGGCAAAGCGCAGCGTCTTGGCGGCGAGTGCCTGATCGAGCATTACCTTGCGGGTAATGATGTTGATATCGTCGTCATCGGGGCCTATGCTTTTCATCAAATCCTGCACGATGGCCGGCAAGGCCGGCAGGTCGCGAATCTGGTCAAGAACCCGTTGAAAATGCAGTGTACTGATATTCGGTTCAGGAAGCGGGAACGTCATGGCTGCCCTCCGAGGCGAAAACCGCGTACGTAGCGCTGTAACAAGACATTGGCTGGACTATCGTCCAGTTTGCGAAAAAGCCGCTCGAGCCGGCGCTGGAAATGTGCATGCTGTACGGCCTCTTCTTCCGGCGTTAATTCTCCCGTCATGATGCTGAGCGAAACGACATCGTGCCGGCGCAGCGATTCGATGGTTTGCTCGGTCAGCGTTACGCCTTTCGGCAGCAACACCTGTCCTTGCAAATCGAGCAGATCATCCGACAGAATCATGCCGGGGCTTACTTCTGCTAATGCAAGTTGAGTCTTGATGGTGGTCACGATGGCTCTCATTTTTCTGGCTTGAGACTAGCTTACCACCGGGCACGGGATGTATCCATCTGGAAATAGTTTGCGTGTTGTATGCAGACGCCTGGCGGAAAGTGCAAGCGCTGAGAGATGCGGAAAAAGAGAAATAGTGCGCTTGCAATATGCTTGCTACGAGTTACAGGCAGTACCTGTCCCGCCCCATATTTTTTGCCTCGTACAAGGCAGCGTCTGCGCGACGCAACAGTTGCGCCCATGAACACTCGGCATTCCTGGGCAAAATCGCCATGCCGATGCTGATGGTCACTGGATGGATACCGAGAAAACGGTATTCACGCATCGCCTCAACCAGACGCTGGCCGATCTGCACCGCGCTCTGGCTATCGACACCGGGCAGGATAACCAGAAATTCTTCTCCGCCATAACGGCCCACCATATCGATAGAGCGGCAGGTTTGCTGCAGCACGGCGGCAACTTCTGCAATAACCGTATCGCCGGCGGCATGGCCGAACTCATCGTTAAAGCGTTTGAACAGATCGATATCGATAAATGCGATGGCCAAATCGCGTTGCAGGCGGATGGATAGATACAGTTCGCGTTCGCCGGCGGCAACAATGGCACGGCGATTGAATAGCTTGCTCAATTCATCGTGCGTTGCCAAATGACGGTTTTCTTCGACCGTGCGTTCAAAATACAGCAATAGCAAACCGATCGAGAACAGTACCGTGCCGACGGTAGGAATCAGGTAAGTCACGATGACTTCAGGCGTGGTGGAAAGGATCGTCGTCATCCGGCCCTCGCTGATATAGGTCACCGCGATGCCGATTTTCAGGACATAGCTGACCATCAGCAGCACGATTGCACCTTGCACCAGCCTTTGGACAAAGGTGCGTGGCGAACCGCCTTGTCCCTGCCAGATCGCCTGGAAGCTTAATCCGAGCAGGGCCAAGGTAGTGACGGAATACAGGATGGAGCGCTGAGCGGCTGTGGCATCGACATACAACAGCACGGCAAGCGTCAGCAGGAATGCGGTAAAAATACCCCAGCCCCACTTTTTGGGCTGTTTTTTATAAAAAACAAGGATGCCGTGCCATTGATAAATCAAGCCGGCTATGATCAGGCCGGTCCCGCTCAGCAGCACGAAAGCACGCGGCAGGCGATTGTTCAGGATGGCGATCAATACGCCCAGCGCTATATAGCTGCCGGATATGGCCCAGTAACGGGTGCATTTGTCGGTGGGTGCAGCAAAAAAAACACCGGCCATGACCAGTGCAATACAAAATTGCACAAGAATCAATACGGTACCGGCAGTGAGTGCATCCATGATGGTGCGATCCGAAGCTGAAAAGCATGCTGAAATTTGCACGCTTGAAACAAGTCTAGCGGATTCTCATGGGAAATATTGTTAATTATTGTGCCGCAAAAAAATAGAAAAGCAACGGCCGAAAATAGCAATCCAGGCCGCGCAGGATGCACACATTCTGCTGCTATTGTCGCCTGTGAAAACCGGGGGTAGGATGCTGGGATCATGTCAAGCCGGAGTCATCATGTCCAAGCCTCTTATTGCCGCTCTTGTTGCCTCGCCCATGTTTCTGCTGACCGTACCGGGGTTCGCCGCGGGCAATATAAAACCCGGTTTGTGGGAAATGACAATGCAATCGGACATGACGAAAAACATGCCGAAGATGTCGCCGGAACAAATCCAGCAAATGCGCAAGATGGGCATTGATATGGCGCAGTTGCAAAGCGGCACCATCGTCAACAAGATTTGCATCACGAAGGAAATGGCCGAGCGCGATGGGATGGCGCAGATGAGTGCGAAGGAAACCGGTTGCGAGATCAAGAATACGCAACGCAGCGGCGCGACTTATACGATGGATATGGTGTGCAATGGCCCGGCGATGAAAGGCCAGGGGACGATCAAAACCGTCTATGCCAGTGACCAGAGTTTCAGCACCAGTTCGACCTTCAAGGGCACAGTTGGCGGCAGGCCGGTCGATGACCGCAATGATAGTAGCGGTAAATGGCTGAGCGCCAACTGCGGCTCGGTCAAACCGATGCAGGATCCGATGCAGAAAAAATAAGATGCCGGGAATGGCGGGGATATGCATACCCCCGATGACGATTTATTCTTCTTCCGGCATGGTCTGCGCATACTGGCGCAAATCGTCCAGGCTGACGATTTGCAGAACCGTCTGATTGGTACTTTCCAGCACCACCTTGGGCGCCATGCCGGCGTGCCATGCTTCCACCCAGCGATCGGCGCACAAGCACCATTGATCGCCCGGCTTCAAACCGGGGAAATTCCATTCCGGGCGCGGCGTGGATAAATCATTCCCGCATTCCTTGCTGAATTCCAGGAACGCTGCCGTCATCACGGTGCAAATGATATGCGTGCCGACATCCTCTTCATTGGTCTTGCAGCAACCATCGCGGAAAAATCCGGTCAGCGGCTTGAAGGAACAGGGCACCAGAGGTTCGCCGAATACGTTTTTGGCTATGGGTAGAGTGGCTTGCGTCATGGGAAATTTGCTGGATATGGCATGGTAAGTTCGAGTCTGCAACTATACGCGCAAACAGGCTGTAGAGTCAGTACGGTATTGCGTCGGTTTCGCATGTGCAATGGCGCAACTTCAATCGTGCTGGCGCAGACTTTGTTCCATGTCTTCCATCTCGATTTCGATTGCCTTGGTGCTGATGGTGATTTCATGCAGCGACACCAGCAGCGACAACACCAGCATGAAGATGCTGAGGCCGAAGATGACTTTCGCAATCACAATCAGTTCGATAAAAACCAGCAGCATGGACAGTGCGCACAACAGAAAAGACATTACGCCCATCGCCTGCATGCGTCTTATCAATAGTACGCGTTGGCGCAGATTGGAAATTTGTCGTATCACTTCTTCCCGCGCGCCATTCTGATACTTGACGTGCAACTGGCGTATCAGTTGCGCCGTTACCAGAAAGCGGTTGGTATATGCCAGCAGCAGGAGCGAGATGGCGGGAAAGAGCAGGGCGGGAGTCGTCAGATCCATAAGTTCATCTAGTAAGGGTGAGTCTAGAAAAAGGCATATCCGCGCTTGTGGCGCAGCATGATCAATTACACAAAAGACAGCTCCGTCATGGTGGTAAACGGGTTTGCCGAATTGCGCAGCAGGAGAAAAGGCCGGGTGAGCAGCTTCAACCTGACCGCAGTATCTGTTGATACTGCCGTGTTGCTATTGTAATGGCGAAGGCTGACGGCAGGATTACGCCGCAGGGTTGCGTTTGACAAAAAACAGGCCGGCGCCGATCGCCATCAGCAAGCCGCCAAAGAAGCGATTCTGTTTTTTTACGGCGTGTGCGTCGTGGAAGAAGCGCTGCATTGCAGAGGCTGCCAGCGCATAAGCGTGCATCACGATCACATCGATGGTGCACATCGTTAGCGCTAGTATCAGCAGTTGCGGCAACAGCGGCGCACTCTGCACAATAAACTGCGGCAAGACCGCCACCATGAAAATCACGCCTTTGGGATTGGTCGCGTTGGTAAAGAATCCGAGCAGGAAGCGCTTGCGCCAGCTTGGCACATGCGTGGGTGTCGCTACCGGTGCCCTCACATCCGGCGGGATGGTTACTTTTGCGCGCCACTGATTCCAGCCGAGATAAATCAGATACAAGGCGCCGACCGTCTTGACGATGTTGAACGCGACTTCGGATGCCAGTAATAGCGAGCCGACGCCGGCGCCGGCGATCAGCAACAGCAGGATCAATCCGGCTTGCAGGCCGATAATCGTGCCGGTGGTTTTCTTCACGCCATACGACAAGCCGTGCGACATGGACAGCACTGCACCGGAGCCGGGAGAAACAGCGATAACAACAGCCGCGACAAGGAAGGTGAGCCAGAGGGTGAGAGTCATGATGGCGATACGGCAAAGCGACATGATAAACCTTGTCGACGCGGCCTGCTTTTCTGTGCGCAGCCAGACGACAGAAAGGCATCGGGGCCAGAATATGGAAACTGCTGCCGGCCCCTCCACAAATTTATCCAAATTGATTACACTGGAATTGTCTGCCCTTGCAGGTCTGCCTGTTACACGTCGGGGTGTAGCTCAGCCCGGTAGAGTACTGCGTTCGGGACGCAGGAGCCGGAGGTTCGAATCCTCTCACCCCGACCACGAAAATGCTTATAGAACAGGTGTTTATGTTCTGTTGGTGGCAGCTTTTAGCAGGATTACGCGGGTAATTGGTGGCTATGCGCCAATCCTGGTAACTCCATTAATATACGGTCGGGTAGGCCTAACTGGTTGCCAAGTGAATATCCTTACTTCGATTACACCGCTGGATTGGAAGGAGATGCACGCTATGGTTGGGCCGATATGAATTTCTACAGCGTCGCTCGAAAATGGTATGTGAATGCTGAGATAAAAATCCGGCTTGCAGATATTGTTGGCTATCCGCATGAAAGTAAGGAGCCCCGTGTATTTGATCAGCCATATCCTTTTAAGGAGCTGTTCACAATGCAGGAAGGACAAATTTATGGGCCAATAGTCTGTAAAAAATTAGCGGACGACTTTAATTAATGGACGGCATGGAAAGATCGAGGCGATAGGGTTGCTTGGGGAAGTGGATATCTACGACTGGTTTTGCTCGTATCGTGCAATGGCGAACTTCACAGCCGATGACGGCGCATTTTGTCTTCGTTCTTCATAATCTCGATTTGATGCGGGCTCTGATCGTACAAAACCGCAATGCCGACCTTCATCAAAAACTGGTGAACATCCTCATATAAGAGCGAGGATGTTCTTTCGTGTCCGCAATCGGCTGCGGATTCAATCGGTGGATGCAACACACTAAAGGCTATGCGAATAGCTGGAGTGTTGTAACGGGATCTCGTACAAGAACCATTTACACCAACAGCCAGAAGCAGACATGCGATGCCTACAAAGAAAAGGCGACCAATTGGTCGCCTTTTCTTTGTAGTTCGAGCAGTCTTAGAAAGCCCAATTAGCCCGGACTGACGCCGTGTGGTTCAGATAGTCGGAACGCCCTTCCGCATCATAACGGACCGTGATTGTCGTTCCGTTCAAAGTCTTGTGACTATAGCCCATGCCGCCACGTACCAGCCACGGTGAGTGGTTTATGCCTGTCGTCACGAATGATTGCCCAGGTGCACCAGCATAGGCAGCAACGATATTGCCGCTTTCATTGATGGTGTCGTAACCGACGCCGAAGTTGGCTTCGATTTTGGATACAGCCGTGAAGTGATGCTGCAAATGGGCGTCTGCACTGATAACGAATGCATCGGTCTTTTGTGCAGCGACATTCAGGTTCAATGCGCCGGCACCGGTTTCGCTGTAGCGCTGTGATTTCATCCAAGTGTAATCAGCACGCAGGCTTGGGGTCAGTGTTGTCGCTGCATTCAAGGATATCGCCTGACTCAGGGCTGCACCGACGTGTGCAGTGTAGGTGCGATAGTCCGCTGTTGCGGTGCGATTCAAGCCGCCAAAGTTGAGCTGACGCGTACTCTCGTTGCTGTTCACGCCGACATCACCCTGGAAGGAGACGCTGCGATTGTTACCGATATCCTTGCTGCCGTATGCAGAAAATACATGCGAGTCGATGTTGGCGCGTTGTGCTGTTCCGGACAGATCGGTATTGCCATTGACGGAGGTCTTGGCGTAACCGTAAGCTACACCAAAACGCGCATCTGTGGCGACCTGTGCATCGGCACCCAGGCCCAGACCCCAGCTGTCGGCGGTAAAGCCGGCAGTACCATTGCGGTCATCCTGCGTAGCACGGGAACCGAATACTTTGCCCCATGCCTCTTTGTTCGACAGCGCATCCCCCGACGACAGGCCAGTCATGCTGCCACCAGCACCATTGCGGTGTTGCACCAAGGTCTGGAATGCTGACAGCGCACCTTGTACAGCCTGGGTACCCGATACCAGCGGCAAGGTTTGCGTCACTGCGCGAGACACATCGCGATTGTTGGTCAATTGTCCCAAGGCGTTGATGACATTGCCCATATCACCACCAGCACTAGCGTTCAATTGGCCATCCAGAATGGCCGCAGCACCGCGCGCGGATACATTCCCTTGTCCAGTGACTGCGCCCAGAATACCCGTGCCGGTGGAGCTGTTAGATACGACTTTCAGATTGACGCTATTGTTGTCGCGAACTGCCAAGAAGTTAAACAAGGCCGAGTTGTCGGTGACCTTAAAGCCACTCTCAGTCAAGGTGCCGGCTGTAATCACGTTGAGTAGGATATTGTCTTTTGCCAGTGTATTGACCGAGGCAACATCGACATTGATGTTCGCATTGGGGTTGAATGTCGCAGTGCCGGTGACATGGAGCTTGCCGTAATCAGTTGCATTGCGGGCGCCTATGACGAGTGTCTGGCTAGCGCTCTGATTATAGGTGCCGAACTGCAAAGTTCCTTCCGATATCGTGGTGTTTCCGGCATAGGAATTTTGGCCACTAATATTTAATGTACCGCTACCCAGCTTGGTCAAGCCACCGAGACCAGCAAGGACGCCAGCGGTTTCCAATCTGACCGTCAAATTTTGAGTATCGATAAAGGCTCCGCCAGCCATAACATTCACACCGCCGGCTGCAAAGTCTTGCAGAAGGTTGGTATTGGCAGCGGTCGCGCGCAGGATGCCGCCATCCCAGTTGAAGGTCGCAGTACCTAAACCTTTTTTCACATAAGCTGTTTCCAGCACACCGCGTGCACCATCCTCGTTGCTGAGGTGTAGCGTGCCTGCGCTACCAGCATCTTTCGCAAGTTGGGTGTACGGGCTAGTTACGGTCCCACCTCCTTTGATGTTGAGTGTGCCATGGCCGCTCTCGCCGACAATAAGGCTCTTAGTTGCATCGGTGGTTTCCCATCGTGAATCTGCGCCAGTAACGGTTACCGTGCCGGTGCCGGTTGCATTGGCACCGATATAACCTGTAAATCTATTGGTTACTTTGCCGCCATCTTTGATTTCGAGCGTACCCGTGCCCATGAAGCCGATAAGAAGGCTATCTATGTTTTTCCATATTGCATTGGGGCCAGCAACGGTTACCGTGCCCTTGCTGCCTGCGTTATAGCCAATATAGCCACCAGTATTCGATACTTCCCCGCCAGTTGTGATGGCTAGCGTACCGATACCGTCTCTACCAACGCTTAGGGGGGCTCCGATATTCCATATCGGTGTTGCCACTGATGACGGAGTGACATCTCCGCTGACCGCGACTTGCGCGATTGCGCCGCCTGCAACGAGGCTGAGCGCCAAAACTAGGGCTGACTTTTTAAGAGCACCACCACCTTTCCCGGCACTGCGCGCCAGTTCTGAAACAGCTTGCCAGACCTGCAGACTACGATTAAATATCAAACGATAACTATGGTTCATGCGTGAAACTCTCCAGAGATGGGGGACGTTGCATGCAGCAAGACTGGTGGCCGTCGTGCTGCATGGTGGGTATCGGCGACGCATCAGGGGGAAAAGACAGGAAGGGCGGCCTGCATGTCGGCTTGCCTGATGTTATCTACAGGCAAGATTAGACAGGGCGCCGGGAATTTTGAACATCACTGAAACTTGGTATTCGGTAATGTTTTTGCGAAAAATACGCGGAGGAGTTTCCTGATGGCGGGAAAAATAATCAGGTTTTGATCGGCACGAGTTGCAATGTGACGGTCAGCACTGTACGACCGGGCGCTGATTGCACATCGAGCTTGCCGCCGACCGCGGCAATACGTGCTTGCATGCTGCGCATGCCTATGCTGATGCCGGCCTGACGCACGGCATCCACATCGAAACCGACGCCGTCATCTTCAATCTGCAGCGTCAGCAGCTCCGTCTCGGCTTGCCACATGCGCATGTGCACATGCGGTGCGCGACTGTGCTTGACGATATTGATCATGGCTTCTTCGACCAGGCGTGTGAGTGCCAGACATTGCAGGGCGTTGGGCTGCGTCTGCCATTGCGCGGGCACAGCCCATGACGCCTCGATTTCGAGATCGTCCAGCAGTTGCATGAAGCGATGTCGCAGCGGCGCTATCCATTCACCTGGCGTGGCCGGTACCTTGACGCCGGTGCTGGAGCCGGTGTCTATGGTTTGCCGCAAGTCGTCGCGGATCAGCTTGAGCAGCGAGAGAAACTGCTGGTTCTGCAAGGGCGTATCGGCCTGTTCAACCATGGCCATCATGCGTACCAGCGAACCGCCCAGACCATCGTGCAGATCGTGCGAGATTTGCAGTCTTTCCTGCAGGCGGGTGTTGGTTAGCACGAGACTATGCTCGCGCGCCAGCGTGGCGCCGAGTTCGGTACGCGCGTGGTTGATACCTTGTTCCAGCTCTTCATTGAAGCGTTCTATGCGCCACATATTGCGCGCATGCCGCAGGCCGAACACACCAGACATGCAGAGCATGGCTGCAATGCTGGAGAACGGCGAGAGCGGTCGGCCGATGTCGATGATGCGCAGAAGCAGCAACAAATCGTAGACAGCGACAACGAAGAAGAGAAACAGGCTGCCAGCAAGAATCAGATGTTCTAGCTTGCGCGTGCGTAGCGCATAAATCGGAAATTGCAGGCAGTTGAGCAGGAAGAAGGCGCTCGGTACAAGGGTACAAAGCGCCAGTGCTGGCCTGAGCATGGTGGCTGGTGCAAGTGCGAGCATGACGATCAGGATGGCGGACGTAATCCACAAGGCTTTCTCCAGACGCGGCATGTGCTGTTCACCGAAGCGCCAGATAAACATGCAAAAACACGCAACGTACAATACCAGTGCCATTCCATTCGCTTTGGCAATCGTGACCGTATCGGAAAATGGCCACGGACTGGTCATTAGTACGTTGGAGAGAAATAATACCCAGAACAAAATCATCAGCGCGTACCAGCCGCAATCGCTCTGCTTGCGGTTGGCGAGCCAGAGGCAGAAGAAGATAGCGCCCATGACAGCCGAGACGATGAGGTTGACGGCGAACATCGCGCGATTGCGCCACCAAAGATCTTTATAGAGTTGCTGGATCGCTTGTGCCTCGCCCAGATGCAGCGGCCCCATCCCCGGCGCCTGGCTAGCCACGCCGACGACTCTGACCCATATTGTATTAACACCGTCCTTGAGCAGGCTGGGCGACAGACGCCAGTAACGCGGCATGTTCCAGCTACGCGATAGCGGTTCAATCAGGCTTTCGTCGCGCCAGATTAGGTCGTTGTTGACATAGATTTCACCGGCCATGACGATGGATTCGACCGCCAGCGCCAGTGCCTGCCCGGACGCCGCCGCACATGCAGCTTGCCAGTCCACGCGGTACCAGACTGTGCCGTTGTAGCCCGGCCAGCGTTCCATCCAGTTGTCCGGCAGGGTGACGGGCTGCCATTGCGTATCGTTCGGACGCTGACCATCATTGCTGCCTTGTGTCGCGCTGACTTGCAGGATCTGTGCCGTACAGGGCGCAGCGATGGGTTCAGCCGAGTGGGCGGGAGAAAAGAGCGTAATCCATAGCAGGATAGCCAGCCATATCAGGCTAGCAGACCGCGTGAGCGCGCTTCGTGGATTGCCTTGGTGCGGGAAGAGACGGCGAGCTTGCGATAGATATGCTTGATATGACATTCGATGGTGTAGCGTGACAGATGGAGTTGCTCGGAGATTTCGCGGTTGGCCAGGCCTTGTGCGACTAGTCCGAGAATTTCGCTTTCACGCGGGCTGAGTGTTTCATTGTTGGGCGCTTTTTCGTGCGGCATGGTCTTGGGACGCAGTTCGTCGATGATGCGGCGTGCGATGAAGGGATCGATCGGTGCGCCGCCACGCAAGACGCTGCGGATGGAGAGTGCGACTTCCATATCGTCGCGTTCCTTGAGTACATAACCTGTTGCGCCGGCACGTAGTGCAGCGAGAATGGCGTCTTCGGTACTCCATGCAGAGATGACCAGTATCGGCAGCGCCGGGTCTGCCATGTGCATCTCGGCGATCAAATCGATGCCGCTGCCATCGGGCAGGCCGAGATCGACCAATGCTAGCGCAATCGGCTGATTCACCATGCAAGCGCGCGCCTCGGCCAATGAACCCGTCATCACCAACGCATCAGAGCTATAGCCGAGTTGTAGCAACAGACCTTCTAGCCGACGACGGATCAATGGCTCGTCCTCAACCAATAGAACGGGTGCGAGCAGCGTAGATTCAGGAGGGCGCGTGTTTTCAGGCATAGTAAAAAATAGCAAAAAGTTTTATCCAGACGTACTGTGGAGGAATAAAGCGTAGCTGGCTATCCCTGATAACAGGTATTTTGCGTAAAAGCGTTGATGATAGCAACAAGGTAAATTGATGAGGCTAAACGCGCCTGGATGCCTAACCGATCTATCAGTTGTTTCGCGAGCATAGAAAACTTGAGGCCTATATGCACAATTCGGGAATGGAGTTTGATACAAAGTGCGATAGTTAACGGATTGAAGGCAGCTTAATTAGCTGGCACGTACTAATCTTTTTATTGGGAGCTATCTGTAGCGGTCCTTCTTCGCAGTTTGTACGTGAGCAGACAGTATTTGGCTACGTCTATTCCGCGATCTCGGTATTCAAGACTTCTGATAAACCGATGCCGCAGGGATTTATCCAAGGTGTAAAACACACATCATCTGAAATTTATAGCGTCAGATGAGTCTAGTAACGCTGGGGGCTTCATTTCGTTGTTTTGGGCAACCCGAAGTTCTGATTAACCAGTTCGGGCCATTTGTCTTCCCAGCAGCAAAAATGCGTATAACTCGGCACAACAGTGACGAAGGGCAAAGGTGCAGGAAAGTTTGACACATAGGATTGGGTAATTGACACATCGATATTGGTGTCGCGCCCACCTACATAATGCTGTTGAGGAATGCTGTGCAATGCTTGTGCATAATCAGCTGAATTCAGCGAACCGGACAAGGGTGTAACCCCATGCATTTTTGTCCATGCACGATGATCCAGATTGCCAGCAACAGTGACCAACATCATTACATCGCCACGGCGCGCAGCAACCAACGCAGCGACTGCTGCGCCACCCGAGTAACCGATTATGCGGATTTTCTTTGCACCTGAATTAGTTTTCAGTTGGTTTACTGCCTGATTGGTTGCCTCTATCACTTCAGGAGCAAAACGATCTGTAGTCCAGTATTGTGTACGGCAGTTATTTCGTTCACTATCATAGGTATATTGGCAAGGCCTTGCCAGATAGGCGACAGCTTTGTTCGGATCGCGGATTGCCAGGCGTAATGCAATCGGATTGCGAGGCGTGGGATCAAAGGATGGAGTCGATGCATCGATCCATGCAAATCCGTCACCTTCTATATAGATAGTCAGAATGTTGTTCTGAGCCATATCTGGCGAGGTGAACGCGATTAAGGAAAATTTTCCGGCCTCCAGCGTCGCTCGTGACCATCCTGCATCCAAGGCAAGCTTTGATGCATGGTTTCTACGTAAAGCGGGATCATTACTTGTACAGGCAACGAGAGCCACGCTGACTGCAATAAGAGCGATCAACGATTTATAAAATTGGAAAATGGTTTTGCTCCTGATTATGGATCGCTTTGGCATGAGCAAGAGAGCGGTGAATGTGCTTGCTCAGAAGTATGACATTTATACGTCTTGTCGTCGGCGGCTATCGAATAGAAAACCTCTCCTCATCTTATTAGGCACATCCTGAAGAATGCTCAATCCAAGCCCTAGAACACATAGTGGAAGTTCAACACCAGGTCGGATGTGGTTTTCAACTCGTAACCAATAGACGTGTCGTGCGAGTAACGCAGGCCGGTAAATATATTTTTTGACAGTGCTGTAGAGAGACCTAAAAACACACGTTGCTGGCGTCTTTCGTTATCGAGCACATAGCCATTGATGTTTTGCGCACCACCGCGGTTAGCTTGAAAACCCACGTTAGCTTCCCAGATGGGCATGAAGCGCCAGCGAAGATAAGTAGTCGCTGCATAGGTTGGTTTCTGCGTCATGCCAAAGCCGACGAAATTGTGGTTGGGACTGTAAAAACTCACTTCGGGAACGAAATCGAAGGTGAGGGTGGAGCTGAGTTTTTGTATCCAGCCCAACTGAAGAGTCGCCCGCCAACGGTTGTCACCGGCATTTAACGATTGGCTATTGTCGTAATCAGCGCTTGGGATTTGCAGGGTACTGGCGATGGCCAGCGAACGCCCGCTTTCCGTATCGTTGACTGGCCAAAAGGTGTAGCCGAGGCGCACATCGCCGAGTCCATTGGTCGTGTCGCCAAAGCCATACGGCAAGCTCCCAGAGGTTTTTCGCACATGAATATCGGGCAAGGCAATATTCCAGGATGAAGGCATGCCGGCAGTCTGTCCAAAATTTGTATAAGCCAGGACTGTGGCATGTGCTTTCAATTCGCTATCGCCGAACCGCTTGCCATCAATATAGAAGCCCTCGTATTTTCGTTCGTACAGATAAAGACTAAGGGCTTGAGTGCCCGGTGGGGCAACTGCAAAAGCGCCGGGATAGACTTCGCTGCTAGCCATGCTCGTAAATGGCAGCAAGGCAAGGGATATTCCAAGATTGATGCGGCGGATGAATCGGGCAGGATACAGCAGCATATGGTCTTGCATTCTTGTTCGCCCAGAAATTGTTATCGGACGGCATCATATCAATTGATTGTCAGAATGAAATAAAATTTGGATAGTGCTGTTTGTGATCTGGTACCGAACGATTCAATTAATTTTGCGTGTAATGGCCGCTTTGGGTATCAAAATCGTGCAAATTTAAGCGTCTATTAAATCCTGGTAGCTCCACGGCTTGCATGCTTATATCCAATCGCTTGAATTTTCGATTTTAATTGCCGCGATAGGTTGAGAATCCAAATGGACTCAGAAGCAGGGGGATATGGTAGTGCTCGTTGGTCTTGTCAACGTGGAACTGCACCGGGATTTCCGGGAAAAAGGTAGGCTGTTTGAGACTGGCATAACGCTCGCCAGTTTTGAACACAACACGATAGTTACCTTTAACGAGTGATTGTTCGGCAGGGAAAAGTGCGGCAATACGTCCTTGCTCATTGGTCACGGCACTATTAAGTTGATGCCAGATATTCCCTTCACTTTTCTCCAGCGTGACGGTGATGCCAGTCATCGGCTGCCCGGTTTGCAGGTCGAGTATGTGCACACTGAGAGGATTGGCTGCGGAAAATGACAGGGTAGAGATACCGGCCAGAATGGTGGAGAGGCAGAGTTTCAGAAACAGTTTCATGGGTAGTCCTTGTGAAGTGGGATGAAGTTCAATTTGACATCTGGTTTAATTCCGGTACGGCTGTAATCGCTGCGATTGCGCATGCCTGATCCTGCTGTGCGCCACCGCCGCCAGCAACGCCGATTGCACCGACAACCTGTTGCCCTACCTTCAGTGGTTGCCCACCGCCCAGCAATAGCAGCTCGGGCAATGTGGTCAGATTCCTTGAGTCGGGGTTTTCACGAGCGCTTTCAGAAAACATGAGCGTGTTGCTCTTGGTAGATAAGGCGGTATAAGCCTTGCGTCGACTGGCTTCTGTGTTGTGAGGCCCGACATTGTCGGCACGCTGTAACGCCACCAGATTGCCGCCACGGTCAACGACAGATACAGCAATATGTCGCCCCTTGGTCAAGCAAGCGGCGACAGCGGCGTCAGCCAGCCGATTCGCAACTGCCAATGAAATATCAGGATAGGTGATGAGTTGTGCATTAGCGGCCGGGGAAACTATTGCAGCCGTGAGTAAGGCTATGGGTGTAAAGCGCAAAAGTGGCTTCATTCAGGCATCCTTATTCAAGGAATTAAGGGATGCTTAGTATAAGCAGGCCTTCAATACAGCAACGTGATGGATACATGACATTTTTGTCATCTTCGCGCATGGATCCGTGGAATATAATCAATCAGTACTCAACTGAAAAATCCCCATGCGCATCCTAGTCATTGAAGACGAACCCAAGATAGGTGACTATCTGGTACGCGGCCTGGCCGAGTCGGGCTTCACGGTTTGCCTTGCTCGCAATGGCCGTGATGGCCTGTTTATGGCGACACACGAAGCCGTCGATCTGATTGTGCTTGATATGATGCTGCCGCTACTGAGCGGCTGGGAATTGTTGACGGCTTTGCGCAGCCAGGCAGACAAGCAGCACATCCCTGTTATTTGTCTTACCGCACGTGGTGAAGTGGAAGACCGGGTAAAGGGGCTTGAACTCGGCGCCGACGATTATCTGATTAAACCCTTTGCCTTTGTCGAACTCCTGGCACGTATTCGTACCCTCCTGAGACGCAGTCCGGTACGTGACGAAGACTTCATTCGTATCGGCGATATGGAAATCGACGTGATGAAGCGCAAGGTGATGCGTAACGGCAAGCGCATCACTCTCACTGCCAAGGAATTCGGGTTGCTGCATTTGCTGGCACGTCGTCAGAGTGAAGTGTTGTCGCGTTCAGTGATTGCCTCCCAAGTCTGGGATATCAACTTTGAAAGCGACACCAATGTGATTGATGCGGCAGTGCGGCGACTGCGCTCCAAAATCGATGACCCATTCGAGACTAAACTGATTCATACCCAGCGTGGGATGGGCTATGTCTGCGAAGTCCGGGATCCCGAGCCGCAGGTATGACTTCCAGTAGAACGTCCATCTCGTTGACAAGCAGGGTCACCATTGTGTTCGTGGCGATCGTCATCATTGCTTCGACCAGTCTTGGCATTTATTTATACCGTTCCTTCGTCAAGGAAATCGAACGGCGAGACGACACCCAGTTGCTCGGCAAATTACGTCAGGTTCAGCAATTAATTGAGAACCCCGATACCCCGAACATCATCATTGAGCGGCCGCAGTATTTTCGCGACACCATGAGTGGCCAGGAAAATGCGCTGGTCAGAATTATTGGCCAGGACGGCATATCGCTATTGGATATCAATCCGCAGCAAGAAAACATAAGCTATCCGCAGACAACAGAAATAATGCAGTTTCCCGGAGTGAATGCCATTGCAAACTGGACTAGCCGTGATGGTTATCCAGGTCGCGTGGTAGCAGGGATGGCAAAACTGGGTAGTACAAAGCAGCCAGTCACAATCTATGTGGCGCGTGCCTACGCAGAACGCACCGACATGTTTTCCGAGTATCGTCGCAAGATTGCCGTATCGGTGATGCTCAGTGCAGCGCTGGCAGCTTTGATGGCCAGCGTCATGCTGAGACGAGGGTTGAAGCCATTGAGAAAAATGGCGCGACACGCCGCCTTGGTGCGTCCCGGCAAATTGCAGCATCAATTGGACGACCAGGGCGCACCGAGCGAGTTGCTGCCATTAATCCATGCGTTCAATGCCATGCTGGGCCGTCTGCAAGAAGGTTACTTGAGACTATCGCAATTCTCCACCGATCTGGCTCATGAGTTTCGTACCCCGGTTACCAGTTTGTTAGGGCAGAGCCAAGTGGCTTTGGGCCGGCCACGGAGTGCGGATGAATACAAGCAATTAGTAATTTCCAACATGGAAGAGCTGGAGAGACTGTCCCGCATGATAGACAGCATGTTGTTCCTCGCACGGGTAGAGCGCGAGCAAATGTCAGTCGCGAGATATCCCTTATTGGTGCAGGATGAATTCGATCGCCTTTGCAATTTTTTTGAAGATATGTCCGATGAGCGCGGACTTATTCTCAGCAATCAGGGAGACGGCATCGTGATGGCTGATGCGCAACTGTTGCGCCGTGCATTGAGCAATCTGCTTTCGAACGCCATCCGCCATGCTGATAAGGGCAGTACGATTGAATTAAGATCGAGACAAGAAGCTGAATTTGTAGTGTTAAGTGTGACAAATACTGGCGCTACCATTGGGCCTGAACACATGCCCCATCTTTTTGATCGCTTCTATCGCGCTGATTCAGCACGAACCGATTCATCTGAGTCCACCGGCCTTGGCCTGTCCATAGTCAGAGCGATCATGACCTTGCATCATGGTCGCGCAACAGTCACTTCGCAAGATAAGATTACACATCTTGAATTATATTTCCCGACATCGTAACGCTTGTGGACCACGGCACCATAGAGGCACTCAGTATTATGCGCAGTTTCAGCCCAAGGCTGCGACGACAATGCGCGTCGCGGATGCGATGATATCGTCACGAGGACGTGCCTCTTTTTCATTCTGTGTGAAGTAGATTGCGGCGACGATGGGTGCGCCTGTCGCCGGCCAGATGACACCTGCATCGTTGGTCGTGCCGTAATAACCGGTGCCGGTTTTGTCGCCGACTATCCAGTCTTGGGGTACGCCAGCCTGCATGCGCTTGCCGCCGGTTGTGTTTCCCTTCAGCCAGTTCACCAGCTGTTCGCGTTGCGGTAGCGCCAAAGCGTCGCCAAGAGTGAGTCGCTGCACACTTTTCCCCATTGCTGCCGGCGTGGACGTATCGCGCAAGTCGCCGGGAATGGCGGTGTTCAATTCCGGCTCCCAGCGATCAAGCCGGAAGGTATCGTCGCCGATAGTACGCGCATAGGCCGTCACCGCTGCCGGTCCACCCAGTTCTTGCATCAAAAAATTCGCCGCCGCGTTATCGCTATATTGCAACGTCGCCGCGCAAAGTTCGGCGATGCTCATGCCGTCAGCGATGTGTTTTTGTGTGATCGGAGCGTAGCCTGACTGCTCAACTTCGTCCTTGTTGTAGCGTATGCGTTTATTCAGCAGGCGCTTGTCTGTCGTGCTCTTCTGCAGGATGGCCGCAGCCACGATGGTCTTGAAGGTGCTGCACACAGGGAAGCGTTCATAGGCGCGATATTGCACGCGCATGCCGTTGCCAGTATTGAACGCCGACAAGCCCAGCCGTCCACGAGCGGAAGCCTCAAGCCTTGAGAATTCTTGCTGTATTGCGCTGCGCGAGATCCTTTGATCGCTGGCGAATGCCGGTATGGCCATACCGGCAAATGGGGTGGCGATGGCGGCCAGCAAGAGTGAACGTCTGCTTGAAAAGTGGGGCATGGCTTTCTCTGAAATTTTTTCGGGGACGCGGCCAAAACGTGCAGCGCAGATGGTTTACTCAACGGTTCTGACAAACAGGGTTTGCAGCGGCGCGTCGCCGACAACCCGGCTGCGATGGCCGTGCAAGCTGCTGTCAAAGTCTGCGCCTTCAGGCAACAGATCGTTGGAGAAGAAATGATCACCCGCCCTGAAGATACGCGCGGTTCCATCGCGCAAGCCGATTTCCATTTCGCCGCTCAAAACCACCAGCCATTGTGCGGTCGTCGTGCAATGGAAGTCGCTGCTGACGCCCGGCGGACTGTGCCGTACCTGAAAACCGCCAGAAGGAAACAGTTCGGACAACAAGGCCTTGGGCGAACCGTCCGGTAAAGCGAGGTTTTCTTCGCGAAATTTGGCGTAACCGTCGACGTCGGTGTACAGAACGATGTGCTTGAAAGTGGTCATGGCATTGTAGGAAGTAGGGAGAGAGCAATTGTAAACAAAACGAAAGGTCGCGAGTGGCCGCCTTTGCGAAGCTGAGTCATGTGGAATAGCGAGCTGGTAGCCGAATGCAATTTTTACGCATACGCAAAAACGCAAGCGAACCTGATTGAAAACCAAATCAGAAATTGATCTTGACCGAAGCGGCGCTGCGTCTGGCGTCGCCGTGGAACACGGCTTCTATATTATTGCCATCGGGGTCGATGACAAAGGCGGCGTAGTAGCCGGGGTGGTAGCTGCGCAGTCCCGGCGCG
This sequence comes from Herminiimonas arsenicoxydans, assembly GCA_000026125.1. Classification (GTDB taxonomy): domain Bacteria; phylum Pseudomonadota; class Gammaproteobacteria; order Burkholderiales; family Burkholderiaceae_D; genus Oxalicibacterium; species Oxalicibacterium arsenicoxydans. The sequence continues at coordinate 608,653 of CU207211.1, forward strand.
CCATTATCGGTGCCACCGTTGGCTAGCGCTGCTTTGTGAAACGCCTCGACCATGGCTTTGTTCTTGGCTTGAAATGCCAGGTGATACCGGCCGGTCAGCTTGCCTTGCGCGGCCTGGCTATCGGCGGTGGAGACGAACAGCTCGTCGGCCCAAAAATAGCCGTCGCCGCTACCGCCCAGCGGGACGTCAAGAGCATCGAGTATGGCCATATAGAATTGCTGGCTCGCCGCGAGATCGCTGACCACCAGTTGAATATGGTCTATCAAGCGACCACGATGAAGTTCTTGTGTTTCCATAGTGCACTCCAGTCAAGATGAACGTTCCCCTGTGCTTTTATTCTAGCGCACTCTTGCGGCGCTACCGCCGTTGCAAGACGCCGGAGGAAATCTGGCGCACAAAAAAACCAGCCGGAGCTGGTTGGGGGCGTCGTTGATGTTCGACAAAGCGCAACGATCTGCTCGCGCTCTTTAAGGATTCATGTATAAGGAAATCGCAGTGACGCCGATAACAAATATCGTAATGATAATTCTCCACTTCGTGTTCATGCTTACTCCATTCGCAATTTGAGTGCGCAGTATACCCAAGCCCTATGCGCAGCGAAATATCTGTTTGCAGTGTTTGCGGGCAGGCGATGACTAACTTGCACTGAATGCCATGGTCACGCCGCTCAGTAGGCGCCCGGAGTTTGTCCTGATCGGACGGCTGACGGGTTTGCCGGCATGATCGACTTTCATATCGCGAATGTAGAGGTGGTGGCGGGGTTTGATATGTTGCAACTAGGAAACAATCCTATATAGAATGCAGCTTCAGTGTAAACAGGGAAGCGCAAAAGTATGAAGGCAAGTGTTAAGGCGCGCAGCGCTGCTGCGTGTGTAGTGGCAAGTCTGTTTTTGTTTGGTTGCGGCAGTGGCGAGGGCATAGACGCCAAACTCGCCAGCGAATCTGAAGCGGCCTACCGCACTTCATTAAACAAGGCATGGTTAAAGATGTCGGCCGAAGAGCAAAGCTCCTATAACTGGGCGGTCAACAACCTGAGCCTGGATATGTTCCTGGTCAAGTATCCGAATGCCACGCCGCGTGAAGTCATCAATCGCCAGGCGGATGAATACATCAAGGCTGTCAGCGAACGGATAGCGACGACGACCGCAGAGTACGCGCAGCAAAAGAAAACGCTGGATGAGCAAGAGGCGATCCTGGCACAAGTCGATGCCGAGCTGGGCAAGATCACGGCTTCGTCTATCGCCATCGTGCGTGGTACTTCCTTTGGTGATCCGGAGATACGCTACACCGTGACCAATAACAGTCGCTTCAATGTTTCCAAAGCCTATCTGGATGCATGGGTATTCGTCGATGGCGAGCAAAAATCCAGTCGCAGCTGCCGTGTCTTCGGTTACTTCAAAAGTGACGGTGGCCTGAGTGCAGGTAAAACTCTAAGTACCAGACATAGTTTGTTCAGCGGTTGCGACGCATGGAAGACACTGGAAGTAAAAAATGCCAAACAACTGCAATATCAAATGGAAATCGACAAGGCGAGCGTAGAAGACTTCGGTGAACGCAAGATACGCCCGACATACTCACCGACCAGAGCGGACTATGAAAAGCAGTTGAAACAGGATGCGGAGAATGTTGCGGCAGTGGTCAAGCTCAAAGCTGATTTGAAAAAATAAATGTTGCGAGACAGTGGCTGCCTGACGCACACGAACTGCGTCAGGAGCTGGTTGCCGAAGCCGTTTATGCCTTGGCAGCCATCGCTGCGCACAGGATCATCAATCCCGGCAAAGTCAGCTCCACATGAATGATCATCGTCACCTATGCGGCAGCGAAGCGCTGCTGCAGATAGGCAATGATCTCGCGCGAGTCGTACAGCCAGCGCGTCTTGTTCTCTTCGTCGGTAATTCTCAGGCACGGCACCTTGCTGCTGCCGCCTTGCGTCAACAGGGCCTGGCGATTTTCTGTCGAATGCTGTGCATCCCGCAGCTCCACCTTCAATGCAAGCCGACGCAACTCCTGACGCACCTTGATGGAAAACGGACAGGTACGGAATTGATACAAGGCCAATTGCCGGCACTCCGCATCGACGCGCGCCTGATCGGCTGCGCTGCGCACCAGGCCCTTCGGTTTGGTCATTTGCTCATGCAAGAGGACAAAAGGGCCAAGAATCAGACGTACCAGTTTAAAAAAATATTTCATCAATGCCTTATGGTGATTCGAGTGCGGGATAGTAATAGGTCAATCAGGCAGTCGGGTGGGTGGAGTGTACGTTATTTGTTGTCTGATATTTTCTATGAGGCGAGTTGGTCACATGTCATGTGACTGGATTAACAAATATCGAGCCCGACCTCTTTAATTCTTCGCGATGAACGGCGCGCTGTGCATGTAGTAGTCCGTGTTTTTTTTCAAAATACATTACGCGAAAACTGCCGATGATCAGAATCAGAATGGCGAATACGCTGTAGATAGTGTTGTAGCGCTGGTTTTTTTATGAAGATCAGTGTTAATGGTTACTTTAGTCTTGGCATTTTCATCGCGAAAGCGATGAGATGAAGAAAGCTGCTCAAGCATTCATTAGCGATTTTTTAAATATCTAAACGGCTTTGAGCCGTGTAAACCACTGGTGATGGTGGGGTGTTTATCAATTGGTAAGCTGCGGTGTAGCGAGTGGTGTTTGGAACCAGCTCAATTAATTTATTTTGCATCATCCTTTGGAAAACTCGTTTCATCTGATTTTCTGAGCCGATAAAACAAATTTCTCGTGCTTGTTTGTTTGTAATCTTGGAGTTGTGAGTAATAAAATCCAATATCAGTTCTTCAGGGGTTGCGAGGGATTCATGTTTCAAAATTACTTTTACATACCCGCCATCTTGGCTAATAAAGGGAGGCTTCAATCGCATGTTTCTCATAGCTTCAAAAGCAGTATTCAAGCCTTCACCAACATCCTTATTAGGTGGATTAGGAAACTTGTTCATCAACCTCACAAGCATCGGGTTTCTAGCAAAACGCTCCATTAGAATATTCTGTGGAGTGATATGCGCCGGGAGTGTTCCGGGACTTTTGACTTCTACTCGATTATCAAAAATTGTGATGTGTATGTCGTCCGTAATTGAATAGTCACGATGTAAGACACCATTGGTGATAATTTCGTGCAGCGCTTCTTGCGGATAAGTTATTTTTTCTAGTCCGTTTGATGTGTTAACTCGAACCGACTCAATAATTTCGGTCGTTCTTCTTACCGCATCGGTTATTTGTACGTACGCATGGCCTTCGATAGATATCGGGTCAAAGGAAAGGGTCTCTCTTGATCCTTCTTCTGCTGAAGTTTGATAACGATACAATTTAATGCCACATCGTTTTGGAATTGCTGCTTGCGGCTCGTCAGCGTATAAAATGATCGCTCCGACAGTTGGTAGATCATTTTGTATCGCAAATTGCTTTTTCAGCCAATCTTGCGGTTCCGCAGATGGAACAACTTCCAACATGAATTCAATAATCGCGCTCGAATTCGTTACTGTTTCGGCGGGTACGTTGACTGTTTCATTCTCAAAGGTTGTCAACCCTTTATTTCTTTTTAATAGAACAAGTCCTTCTTCAGAGCTTACAGGAAGATTCTGTGCTCCACGACGAAGATAGACTGTTCCATCAGTGGCGGGAACTAGATCGCGAGTTTTTTTAATCTCAGCTTTTAAAACTAAGCCGTCTTTTCCTCGAGAAGACAAGAAAACGAGACGAATATTGTTGCCGATTGGGAATAGTTTTTCAAAGGCTTGAATATGCCCATTCCCACCTTCAACATTTGGAAAGCCAAGCCATACTCGATCTAGGTCGCTTTCACCAATACCAATGTATAGGTCGCCACCCTCAGCATTCGCAAACGCAGACATTGTTCGCGTCAATTTTCCGGGGGCGATATCGATTCGTTTCAGATCACAAAAATGCCCCTCATCTAGGGACATTATTTTTTGTGCTTCATCTTCTGAGATGTCGACTATTTCGATGGTTTCCATAAGCTTTTAAGTTACTTCCCCCAACTATCCTTCAACGTCACCACCCGATTAAACACAGGCTTCCCAGCCTTGCTGTCCACACGATCCGCAACAAAATATCCATGACGTTCAAACTGCAGCTTCTCATCTGCTTGCACTGCTGACACGCCCGGTTCTACATACGCAGTAATCACTTCCTTCGAGTTCGGATTCAGCGCCAGTTTGAAATCCTTGCCACCTGCATCCGGATGCGCATCGGTGAAGAGGCGGTCGTACAAGCGTACTTCGGCTTCGAGTGCGTGCGCGGCGCTGACCCAGTGCAGGTTGCCTTTGACCTTGTAATTGGCGGAGCCTTCGGTGCCGGATTTGCTGTCGGGGAAATAGGTGCAATGGACGGCGATGATGTTGCCGTCTGCATCCTTGTCCGCGCCTACGCATTCAACGACGTAGCCGTAACGCAGGCGTACCTTGTTGCCCGGGAAGAGGCGGAAGTAGCCTTTGCTTGGCACTTCCATGAAGTCTTCCTGTTCTATCCACAGTTCCTTGCTGATCGGGAAAGTACGGTTGCCGCGTTCCGGATGGTGCGGGTGAACGGGCGCGGTACATTCGACTGTTTCGTCTTCCGGGAAATTGTCGATGATCAGTTTGAGCGGACGCAGTACGGCGATGGCGCGTGGTGCTTTGTCGTCGAGGTCGTCGCGCAGTGCACCTTCGAGCGTGCTCATGTCGATCCAGCTGTCGACCTTGGCGACACCGATGCGTTCTGCAAAAAGTTGAATCGATGCCGGCGTGTAGCCGCGACGGCGGATGCCGACGATGGTAGGCATCCGCGGATCGTCCCAGCCGTCGACGATGTTTTCTTCCACCAGTTGCAGCAGCTTGCGCTTGCTGGTGATCGCGTAGGTCAGGTTGAGGCGGGCGAATTCGTATTGGTGCGGCAGCGGCTTGGTGAAGAAACCGCCTTCTGCCAGACGTTCCAGTACCCAGTCGTAGAACGGACGGTGATCCTGGAATTCCAGCGTGCAGATCGAGTGCGTGATGTTTTCTATCGCGTCTTCGATCGGGTGCGCGTAGTCGTACATCGGGTAGACGCACCATGCGTCGCCGGTGCGATGGTGATGCGCGTGACGGATGCGGTAGATCGCGGGGTCGCGCATGTTCATGTTGGGCGAGGCCATGTCGATCTTGGCGCGCACGATGTGTTCGCCATCTTTGAATTCGCCGGCCTTCATGCGGCGGAACAGGTCCAGCGATTCTGCCGCAGGGCGATCGCGGAAAGGCGAGTTCTTGCCGGCTTCGCCGAAGTTGCCGCGATTCTTCGCCATGTCGTCAGCGGATTGGCTGTCGACGTAGGCGTGACCGGCGGTAATCAGGTATTCGGCCATTGCATACAGCTGGTCGAAGTAGTCGCTGGCGAAGTACAGGTGTTCCTTGTCGCCGACGTGCCAGTCGAAGCCCAGCCATTTGACGCTGTCGATGATGGTGTCGACGTATTCCTGTTCTTCCTTGGTCGGATTGGTGTCGTCGAAGCGCAGGTTGCAGCGGCCGGCGTAATCGCGCGCCAGGCCGAAGTTCAGGCAGATCGATTTGGCGTGGCCGATGTGCAGGTAACCGTTAGGTTCCGGCGGGAAGCGGGTGATGACTGTTGGCAGCGGCTGGCCGTCCTTGTCCACACGTTTTTCGTGTTTGCCGGCGGCGAGGTCGGCTTCGATGATGCCGCGCAGGAAATTGGAAGAGGCCGGGGTCGGATTGGTGCTGCCGTTTTTTGTATCGTTGCTCATGAGTGCTTGTGCCTGCTTTTAAGTGCGCAATGTTGCGAAGTAAAAGGCATTTTACCGTAGCAGGCAGCGCGATTGCCGCATAAATGGCGCTGCCGCACAAACATCGGTTTTGGCCGTCATTGCCGCCTGCGCGGAAATGACGGCATGGAGGGAATGGAAGCCGGCCTTGCGCTTATGCGGCCTGCGCGGCCCTGTGGGTTCTCTTGATCACGCCGCGCTCTATATACATCAGGTAGAGCAGGATGCAGATAGGCAGCAGCAGCGCGTAGAAGCCGGCAAACTTGTAGGCGAAGGCTGCACCGACCGCGCCGATGGCGAAGGCCACTACGGGCCACAGGAATTTGACGCAGCGGCGCTTGACGTTCTCATCCGCTGCGCCGCGGAGGACGTCGACCGAATCGATGACGAGCTGGGTGACGTTACCCGTCATCATCGCTGTCGGGACGAAATGTGGCAGCAGCAACCGGCCGGCTGCGCTGTGTGCGCCCATGGCCATCGAACCTATGACGCCGGCGATTTCCGCCATGAGCGTGGGGTCGGAACCGATCGGGCTGGCCATGGTGCCGGTCACGAGGAAGGCGATCAGCAAGACGAGTTGCAGGATGTAGGCGTACCACAGCGCATGCAGTTTGAATTTCAACAGCACAGCGACCATCAGGCGGGTGAACACGACGCCGAAAACGAAGGCAGGGAAGGCGAGAATTTTGAGGAGGAGCGAGCCACCCTGCGGGTTGGCCAGTTCCGAGCCGATCAACACAAAGTTGCCGGTGACATGGGCAGTAAACAATCCAAACAGTGCGACGAAACCTAGGGTATCCACATATCCCGCGAGAAAACCGAGGCTGATGTTTTGAGTTTTGTGACGAACTTCACTGCGTTTCATTGACTCTCCAGTATTCGATGCAGGAATACTCCTGCATGACCATCATTGCTTCCTGATGAGAACCCGAACAGCCGACGCAACACGAAAGGCGGGAATCGTGCGCGCAAGGCGTTCGGCCCAAGCCGAAGATCATCTTCTCACAAAGAAATGACACTGGTATGACGGGAGCCTTCCATATGCCGCAAATGCAGACAAATGCTCCGACCTGCGTGCGCAATGTCGGAGCCGTGCAAGAACGGGATGACGTCAGTAGCCGACTGCCTGCCCGTCGCGACGCGGATCGCTGGCAGCGATGTAGCCGTTTTCGATTTTCCAGATGAACTGGCCGGAGCCGAAATCCATGTAGTAGTCGGCGACTTTTTCTATCTTGTGGCCGCGCGCCAGCAGGCCGGCATGTATTTCCGCCGGCATGCTCGATTCCACATTCAGTGACAGGCCGACGTTGACCTTCCAGCGCGGTGCATCGCAGGCGGCTTGCGGTTGCTGGTTGTACGACAGCATGCGCACCAGGGTTTGCACATGGCCTTGCGGTTGCATGTTGCCGCCCATGACGCCGAAACTCATCAGCGGCTGGCCATTCTTGCTGAGGAAGCCGGGGATGATGGTGTGGAAAGGACGCTTGTTCGGCGCCACGCAGTTTGGATGATTGGGGCTGAGGTTGAAGCTGAAGCCGCGGTTCTGCAGGCTGATGCCGGTGCCCGGCACCACCACGCCGGAGCCGAAGCCCATGTAGTTCGACTGGATGAAGCTGACCATCATGCCGCTTTCGTCCGCTGCGGTCAGATAGACGGTGCCGCCTTTGGGCGGTGTGCCGTGGCTGAAGCGGCTGGCGCTGTTCAGATCGATCAGTTTGGCGCGTTCGCTCAGGTAGCCATCGTCGAGCAAATCCTTGACGGTCACTTGCGTCATGTATTTTTCATCGGCGACCCATTTGTAGGTATCGGCAAAGGCGAGCTTCATGGCCTCGATCTGCATTTGCTGTGCTTCGATGGAATCGATGGGGAAGCGCGTGATGTCCAGCTTGTCGAGGATGCCGAGTGCGATCAGCGCAGCGATGCCCTGGCCGTTAGGCGGGATTTCGTGCACGGTGTGGCCGGCGTAATTTTTCTGGATCGGCGTGACCCATTCCGGTGTGAAACCGGCGAGGTCGGCCAGCGTCATTTGCGCGCCGTGTTCCTTCGCGTACTTGACGACAGCCTCGGCCAGTTCGCCGCGATAGAAGGCTTCGCCCTTGGTTTCGGCGATTTTTCTCAGCGATTCGGCCGCGTCCTTGAAAACGAAGTTTTCACCGACATCCGGCGCACGGCCGTGCGGCATGAAGGTTTCTGCAAAGCCGGGCTGGTTTTGCAGAATCGGAATCGCATTCACCCATTTCTTCTGTACCACCGGCGCCACCATGTGTCCGCGCGCGGCCAGTTCGATCGCCGGTTCCATCAGATCGGCGAAGGGCAGCTTGCCGAATTTGTCCGACAGCGCGACCCAGCTGGCGACGGCGCCGGGAACGGTGACGGTATCCCAGCCGCGTTCCGGGAATACGCCATTGTGTTTCTGCTTGAAATAATCGGTCGTCCAGCCGGCCGGCGAGGGGCCGGAACTGTTCAGGCCGTGCAACTGATTGCCGTCCCACACCAGGGCAAATGCATCGCTGCCGAGGCCGCAGGAAACAGGTTCGACGATGGTCAGTGCAGCGGCGGCGGCGATCGCGGCATCGACTGCATTGCCGCCCTTGAGCAGCATGCGCAAGCCCGCTTGCGCGGCCAGCGGCTGCGAAGTCGCGACGGTATTGCGTGCGAACAGCGGCTGGCGGATCGATGGGTAGGGATTGTTCCAGTCAAATGAAGACATGCTGTGATCCTGAAGATGATGTTGATTGAATGCTCATGCAGCCGGTGCTGCAGGAATGAATGTTGGCCGCGTTTGCATGTCTGCTGCTCATGCGGCGGCAAACGTGCGCGGAGAGCAGACATTTTATCCGCTGTCGCGCTTTCAGTCTTGCCCCGGGTTTGCACCGAGCTTGCAGAATGCGCTGTTAATATGATGTGTATTAACTGACACCTGTTCGACACTGGAATCAACCATGTGGCCTTATCCCAAAATAGTGGCGCATCGCGGCGGCGGTGTGCTGGCGCCGGAAAACACGATCGCGGCCATGCGTTGCGGCTTGACGCATGGTTTTCGCGCAGTGGAATTCGATGTGATGCTGGCGCGGGATGGCGTGCCTGTCGTCATGCACGACCCGGTTTTCGGCCGCACGGTGGCGGGCGAGGGCAATGTGAATGAATACACGGCACAGGAACTGGCGACATTTGATGCGGGCGTCTGGTTCGGCGAAGAATTCAGTGGTGAGCCGATACCGACTTTTGAGCAAGTCGCCAGTTTTTGCATGCACCACGCGATCTGGATGGATATAGAAATCAAGCCGGCACCGGGTTTCGAGGAACAGACCGGCTGGGTGGTGGCGCAAACGACCAGGCGTCTGTTTGCATCGGTGCCGGATCATTCGCCCGCAGCGTTGCCGATACTTTCCTCCTTTTCATTTGAAGCCTTGCAGGCGGCTAAAATGGCGGCGCCGGAAATTCCGCGCGGCTTTCTGGTGGATGACATTCCACCGGACTGGCATGAGCGCCTGCTTGCGCTGGGTGCGATGGCACTGATGACCAATCACAAGAACCTGACGCCTCTGCTGGCGCGCGCGGTGAAGGATGCGGGTTTCGGCCTGTTTTGCTATACCGTCAACGAACCGGCACGCGCAACGGAAATCCTGTCCTGGGGCGTCGATGCGTTTTGTACCGATCGCATCGATGTGATCGGGCCATACTTTGGCAGCGCGGCTGCAGCGATGAATTGAAATTGCGTGCAACGGCGTGCAACCTGCTGAAACCGACTATTCAGGCGAAAAAAACGGGTGTCTACAGTGTTGTTTCAGTCATCAAGCCGACAGGGCTATTGCGCGCTAATAACGTATAATCGCCGCTTTGCAGCACCCATTTCCTTACTTTGCCCAGAACATGAAATCGTCCGAAATCCGCGAAAAATTCCTGAAGTTCTTTGAGTCCAAAGGCCACACCATCGTGGCATCCAGCCCGCTGGTGCCAGGCAACGATCCGACCCTGATGTTCACCAACTCGGGCATGGTCCAGTTCAAGGACGTGTTTCTGGGCGAAGACAAGCGCCCGTATGTGCGCGCAACTTCGGTGCAGGCCTGCCTGCGCGCCGGCGGCAAGCACAACGATCTGGAAAACGTCGGTTACACCGCGCGTCACCACACTTTTTTCGAAATGCTGGGCAACTGGAGCTTCGGCGATTACTTCAAGCGCGATGCGCTGATGTGGTCGTGGGAGCTGCTGACCAAGGTCTACGGCCTGCCGGGCGACAAGCTGCTGGCCACGGTCTACATCGAAGATCAGGAAGCCTACGACATCTGGACCAAGGAAATCGGTCTGCCGCCTGAACGCGTGATTCGCATCGGCGACAACAAGGGCGGCCGCTACAAGTCGGACAACTTCTGGATGATGGCCGACACCGGCCCATGCGGTCCCTGCTCGGAAATCTTTTACGATCATGGTCCGCACATTGCCGGCGGTCCTCCGGGCAGCCCGGATGAAGATGGCGATCGTTACATCGAAATCTGGAACAACGTGTTCATGCAGTTCGACATGGCGGAAGACGGCACGGTCAAACCGTTGCCGGCACCGTGCGTCGATACCGGCATGGGCCTGGAACGCCTGGCTGCGATCCTGCAAGGCGTGCACAGCAACTACGAAATCGATACCTTCGCGGCCTTGATCAAGGCTGCAGGCCGCGAAACGAATACCAAGGACCTGACCAATAACTCGCTGAAAGTTATTGCCGATCACATCCGCGCGACTGCATTCCTGGTTGCCGACGGCGTGATCCCATCGAACGAAGGTCGCGGCTATGTGCAGCGCCGCATCATCCGCCGCGCGATTCGTCACGGCTACAAGCTGGGCCAGAAAAAACCTTTCTTCCACAAGCTGGTGAAAGACCTGGTCGAGCAGATGGGCGAGGCTTACCCCAAGCTGCAAGCCGATGCGCAACGCATCACCGAAGTGCTGAAGGCAGAAGAAGAGCGCTTCTTTGAAACGCTGGCCAACGGCATGGAAATCCTCGACGCGGCGCTGGCTGGCGGCGTCAAGGTATTGCCGGGCGAAGTCGCTTTCAAGTTGCATGACACCTTCGGATTCCCGCTCGATTTGTCGGCTGACGTATGCCGCGAAGCCGGCGTCAGCGTCGATGAAGCCGGCTTTGCGGCCGCGATGGAAAAACAAAAGGCAGCCGGTCGCGCGGCAGGCAAGTTCAAGATGGAACGCGCGGTGGAATACACCGGCGCGGGCAACGTCTTCACCGGTTACGAAAATCTGCAGGAAGACGCGACTGTGGTCGGTTTGTACTTCGAAGGCACTGCGGTTCAGCAATTGAAAGAAGGCCAGGCCGGCATCGTCGTGCTCGACACCACACCGTTCTATGCGGAAAGCGGCGGTCAGGTTGGCGATCAGGGCTTTGTGTCGGCAGAGGGCGTGCAGTTCGGCGTCGAAGATACGCAAAAGATCAAGGCGGATGTCTACGGCCATCACGGCGTGCAGACGCAGGGTACATTGAAAGTGGGCGACAAGGTGCAAGCGGCAGTGGATGGCGCACGTCGCGCCGCCACGATGCGTAATCACTCGGTCACGCACATCATGCACAAGGCTTTGCGTGAAGTGCTGGGCGAGCATGTGCAGCAAAAAGGTTCGCTGGTCGATGCTGAAAAAACGCGTTTCGACTTTGCGCACAATGCGCCTGTCACGCACGAACAGATACTGGAAATCGAAAAACGCGTGAATGCGGAAATCCTCGCGAACTCGGATACGCAGGCACGCGTGATGGATATCGAGTCGGCACAGAAAACCGGCGCGATGATGCTGTTCGGCGAAAAGTACGGCGAAACCGTGCGCGTGCTCGACATCGGCTCCAGCCGTGAATTGTGCGGTGGTACCCATGTATCACGCACCGGCGATATCGGCTTGTTCAAGGTCGTCGGCGAAAGCGGCGTGGCTGCCGGCGTGCGTCGTATCGAAGCGATTACCGGCGCAAACGCGTTGAGTTATTTTCAGGATCTGGAAGCGACCGTGCACAGCGCGGCGGCCACGCTGAAGTCGCCGCCTGCAGAATTGCAGCCGCGTCTGGCTCAGGTGCTGGATCAGGTAAAAACGCTGGAACGCGAAATCAATGCACTCAAAGGCAAGCTCGCATCGTCGCAGGGCGATGAGCTGCTGTCGCAGGCAGTCGAGATCAAGGGCATCAAGGTGCTGGCGGCAAAACTGGAAAATGCCGATGCCGGTACTTTACGCACGACGATGGACACGCTGAAAGACAAACTGAAAACGGCCGCCATCGTGCTGGCCGCCGTCAACGACGGCAAGGTCAGCCTGATCGCCGGTGTGACAGCCGATGCAACCGGCAAGGTCAAGGCGGGTGAATTGGTCAACTTTGTCGCGCAACAGGTGGGCGGCAAAGGTGGCGGTCGCGCCGATATGGCACAAGCCGGCGGCACCGATGCCAGCGGCTTGCCGGCTGCCTTGCAGGGTGTTGCTGCGTGGGTGGCTGAACGCGCCTAGGCCTGGCTTGTTATCCGCAACGGCAGGGAATGTTCATCATTCCCTGCCGTTTGTTTTTATTGAAGCAAGTAATTGTCAAACAGGGTTGGCTGGCGGACTGTACGGCATCATCGGCCGGTGTTTGAGAGTAGAATCACCCAGTTAGACAATAGTATTGATGTGAGAGCAAATCCATGGAATTTACCAAAGACCTCGATGCACGGGGTTTGAATTGTCCGTTACCGATATTGAAGACGAAGAAGGCACTGGCGGAGATGACGACCGGCCAGGTGCTGCGCGTACAGGCAACCGATCCCGGTTCGGTGCGCGATTTTCAGGCCTTTGCCAAGCAGACTGGCAATCAGCTGCTGGAGCAAAGCGAAGAAAACGAGATATTCACCTTCTTCATGAGGCGGAAATAAGGCGCGGATCAGCTGATCGCGCTTGCCGCATTGCTTGAATAGACGTTTTTCCTGGTGCAGAAATGCACTGTCCGGGCTCTTGTTGTGCCTTTTTTTCCCTCTTTGCAATGCCGGTTTTCTGCGATGCGCAACGCGTATATTCGCTATGTTCGCGCGCTGAATTGCTGTTTGCCGCCGGTCTTGTAGCGCAGCGGTGCGGAAAACGACTTCCACTTCCGTTTATAATCGTTCCCAATTTGCATTTATGTCATTCTGATTTTTTTCAAAGGCAGAGCTATGAAAGTGTTGGTTCCAGTCAAACGTGTGGTCGATTACAACGTCAAGGTCCGCGTCAAATCGGATCAGTCCGGCGTCGATATCGCCAACGTCAAAATGTCGATGAATCCATTCGATGAAATCGCAGTGGAAGAAGCGACGCGCCTGAAGGAAGCTGGCAAGGCGACTGAGATCATTGCTGTCTCCTGCGGCATCCTGCAATCGCAGGAAACCCTGCGTACCGCGATGGCCATCGGTGCCGATCGCGGCATTCTGGTGGAAACCGATGTCGAGTTGCAGCCATTGGCCGTCGCCAAATTGCTCAAGGCCATCGCCGACAAGGAGCAGCCGCAACTGATCATCCTCGGCAAGCAGGCGATCGATGACGACGCCAACCAGACCGGACAGATGCTGGCCGCCTTGCTGGACTGGCCGCAAGCGACCTATGCGTCGAAAGTGGAAGTCGATGGCGACAAGGTCAAAGTCACGCGTGAAGTCGACGGCGGACTGGAAATCGTTTCGCTGACCCTGCCTGCGATCATTACCACCGATTTGCGTCTGAACGAGCCGCGTTATGTGACCTTGCCCAACATCATGAAGGCGAAAAAGAAAACGCTGGATAACATCAAGCCTGCCGATCTGGGCGTTGATGTGACGCCGCGTTTGAAAACGCTGAAAGTCAGCGAGCCGCCCAAGCGCTCTGCCGGCATCATCGTGCCGGACGTTGCGACGCTGGTTGAAAAGCTCCGCAACGAAGCCAAAGTCATTTAATCATCTGCGACAGTCGCTGGCGCATCAGATGCGCTGCTGACGTTTAGTTGAAACAAGCACAGGAAAATCATCATGACCGCACTCGTCATTGCCGAACACGATAATGCCTCTTTAAAAGGCAGCACTCTGCATACGATCACAGCCGCGCTTCAATGCGGCGGTGAAGTTCACGTTCTGGTCGCCGGCCATCAGGCCGCTGCGGCTGTGCAAGAAGCTGCAAAAATTGCCGGTGTCGCCAAGGTACTGGTCGCCGACGGCGCACAGTTTGCCGATGGGCTGGCAGAAAACGTCGCCGCCCAGGTGCTGGCGCTGGCGGCTGGCTATTCGCACATCCTCGCACCGGCTACCGCTTACGGTAAAAACATTTTGCCGCGCGTGGCGGCCAGGCTCGACGTGGCGCAAATTTCGGAAATCACCAAGGTTGTTTCCGCCGATACGTTCGAGCGTCCGTTCTATGCCGGTAATGCGATTGCGACCGTGCAATCGTCGGATGCGATCAAGGTCATCACCGTGCGTACCACCACATTCGATGCTGCCGCAGCAGGCGGCTCGGCGACGGTTGAAAACGTGACAGCGGTTGCCGATTCCGGCAAATCGTCTTTCGTCTCGCGTGAGCTGGCGACGTCGGCCCGTCCTGAACTGACGGCAGCGAAGATCGTGGTTTCCGGCGGTCGCGGCATGGGTTCGGAAGAAAGCTTCAAGATTCTTGAACCGTTGGCCGACAGACTCGGTGCAGCGATGGGCGCTTCGCGCGCAGCAGTCGATGCGGGCTACGTTCCCAACGATTGGCAAGTCGGTCAGACCGGCAAGATCGTTGCGCCTGATCTGTACATTGCAGTCGGCATCTCCGGCGCGATCCAGCACCTGGCCGGCATGAAGGATTCCAAAACCATCGTTGCGATCAATAAGGATCCGGAAGCGCCGATTTTCTCGGTGGCCGATTACGGCATCGTCGGCGATCTGTTCGAGGTCGTGCCGCAACTGGTCAAGGAACTCGGTTAAGCAGAGAAAACAATCGTCGCCAGCATGCGGCGAGGTGCGAAGTGGCAGTACAGGTGGGCAGTACGTTAGGCGGGTTGTAGTGTGAACGGAATTTTCTGGCACACTGCAATTTACCTCAACGTCCTGCCCATTTTCTTTAGGAGTTTCGCATGCGCTACGTCGCCCCGTTGAAAGACATGCTGTTCGTGATGAACGAGCTGGCCGATCTGGCTGCCGTCAACACCTTGCCGGGCTGCGAAGATGCGACGCCGGAAACGGTGGAAGCCGTGCTGGAAGAAAACGCACGATTCTGCAGCGAGGTCATTGCGCCGCTGAATCAAACCGGCGACCGGCAACCGAGTGCATGGAAAGATGGCGCTGTCACCACCACGCCGGGTTTCAAGGAAGCGTTCAAGGCATACGGTGCGGCGGGCTGGCAGGGTGTGCAGCATCCGGTATATTTTGGCGGGCAGGGTTTGCCGAAAATGGTGGCGACGCCCTGCATGGAAATGCTGAATGCGGCCAACCTGTCATTCGCGCTGTGTCCTTTGCTGACCGATGGCGCGATCGAAGCGCTGATGACGGCCGGCTCGGAGGCGCAAAAGGAAACTTTCCTGCCGAATTTCATTGCCGGCAAATGGACCGGCACCATGAACCTGACCGAGCCGCAAGCCGGCTCCGATCTGGCGATGGTACGTTCGCGCGCAGTACCGCAGGGCGATGGCACCTACAAAATTTCCGGCACCAAAATCTTTATCACCTATGGCGAGCATGACATGGCCGAGAACATCGTCCATCTGGTGCTGGCGCGCACGCCGGATGCCCCGGAAGGAGTGAAGGGCATCTCGCTATTTGTGGTGCCGAAGTTTCTGGTCAATGCAGATGGTTCGCTAGGCGCGCGCAACGATGCATATTGCGTGTCGATAGAACACAAGCTCGGCATCAGGGCCAGTCCGACTGCAGTGCTGCAGTTCGGGGATCACGGCGGCGCCATCGGTACACTAGTCGGCGAAGAAAATCGCGGGCTGGAAACCATGTTCATCATGATGAATGCGGCGCGCTTTGCGGTTGGCATACAGGGCATTGCAGTGGCCGAGCGCGCGTATCAAAAAGCAGTGTCGTATGCCAAGGATCGCGTGCAGTCGAAAGACCTGGAGGGTTCCGCGACGGCGGTGTCCATCATTCATCAGCCGGATGTGCGCCGCATGCTGATGTCCATGCGGGCGCAGATCGAGGCGGCGCGTGCGCTGGCGTATGTCGGGGCAGCCGCCTTCGATATTGCGCATCATCATGCCGATGCAGAAGTGCGCAGCAGTCATCAGGCTTTCTATGAATTCCTGGTGCCCGTGATCAAAGGCTGGGCGACCGAGATGTCCATCGATGTGGCATCGACGGGTTTGCAGATACATGGCGGCATGGGCTTCATCGAGGAAACCGGCGCTGCGCAGTATTATCGCGACGCCCGCATCCTGACGATTTACGAGGGAACGACTGCAATCCAGGCCAACGATCTGGTCGGGCGCAAGACAGCGCGCGATGGCGGCGCAGTGGCGCGCGACATCATTGCCCGCGTGCGGAAAACGGAAGCGGAATTGGCGGCTGCAGCCTCAGCGGATTTGCAGGCGATAGGCAGGCATCTGGCAGCAGCGTCCACTTCGCTTGATGAAGTTGTCGCGTATGTCGTGGCGAATATCCAAGCCGATATCAAGGGTGTGTTCGCCGGCAGCGTGCCCTATCTGAAACTGGCCGGCATCGTGCTGGGCGGCTGGCAAATGGCGCGTGCTGCGTTGATTGCACAACAAAAGCTGAATGCGCAAGAGGGCGACGCGAAGTTTTATCAGGCGAAGATCGCGACTGCACGCTTTTTCGCTGATTATTATTTATCGCAGGCCGGCGCTTATCGCAGTGCGATTGTGGCTGGCAGCAGCGGTGTGCTGGCGCTGGACGAAGATCAGTTTTAGGCACGTGTGTCGGCGGCGTATCAGTGCGCCGCGGTTTAGCCGAATGCGCCGCCGGTCAGGTACAGATCAAAGGCACGCGCAATGGCTGCGATCAGGGCGGTCGAGCCAAGTGCAAAGGTGAGGATGACGAGCAGAATCACGGCCCAGCCGGAGTCCGATGCGTAGCCGCTGGCGGCATTGTGCTGTTTGTCCCATTTCTCATCCGGAGTCAGGCCTATGACCAGTGCGGCAATCAGGCCGGCAAAAAACGAAATCAGAAAGAGGACTAAAAAAGTAATGAGTAGAGTTTGCGGTAATTGCGCCATGACAACGACAAAAAGCGCGGCAAAAATCAGTACGGCGACCCAGGCCCACACATCTTTCTTGCCATAAAGATAAAATCGATGCGCGCCCAAGCTGCCAAACAAGGTGGCCAGCAGGGTGCTGAAGGTTTTGTTCTTGTGGCTGGTGGTCATATATTGATTGAGACTTTGATCTGGTAAAAGTGGCTTTGCAGCGGCGTATTTTGTCGAAAAGATGGATAATTCGCGATGGATATCCGGCATCCCGCTACGCATTGTAAGGGGAGAAGTCATGCGCGTCGCCCCGGTGCGCACCTTTTGTCGCTGGCAGAGCGCGCGATTTGCCACTCCAGCGCCGTAAAGGCGGTGAATGAGGTTGCAGGCGTAGCCTTACTTGGGCTATAATTTGCGGCTTTTTCCGTGTTCAGACACTTTTTGGAAATATTATGGTCGTCATTCGTTTAGCTCGTGGTGGTGCAAAAAAGCGCCCTTTCTTTAACATTGTTGCTACAGATTCGCGCAATCGCCGCGATGGTCGCTTCATCGAACGCATCGGTTTTTACAATCCGGTAGCTTCAGGCGCAGAAGAAAGCGTCCGTATTGCGCAAGACCGTCTGGCCTACTGGCAAGGCGTAGGCGCGCAACTGTCGCCGACTGTTGCTCGTTTGGTAGCGCAAGCTGGCAAAGCAGCAGCTTAAGTTTTGTCCAATCAAACGGCATCGGGAATGAAAGTTCCTGAAGACTTGGTGCTGGTTGGTTACATCTCCGGTGCATATGGATTGAATGGTTGGGTGCGGGTCAGACCCTACTCAGCCGATGCGGATGCGTTGTTGAATGCCAAAACATGGTGGCTGGATAAGCCTGAATTCCGTGACGTGGCAATGATGCAATCCAAGATTCATTCCGGCGATGTAGTCGCGCAGTTGATGGGTGTGGCAGGGCGAGATGCTGCGGAGGCGCTGAAAGGTGCAACCGTACAGATTCCGCGCAGTCATTTCCCGGCACTGTCCGACAATGAATTTTACTGGGTCGATCTGATCGGCCTGGAAGTCGAGAATTTGCAGGGTGTGCGTCTGGGTCAGGTCAGCGACATGATGGACAACGGCGCGCATCCTATCTTGCGCGTTGCTGTGCCTCAAACAAGCGAGGCCGATCCTAAAGCTGCGCAGGAATTGCTGATCCCGTTTGTCGAGCAGTTCGTCATTACGATTGATCAAACTGCAAAAAAAATTACGGTGGACTGGGGACTTGACTATTAGTCGGTCCGTTTTGAGGAGTGGGCGAGATGCAATTTGATGTCGTCACGCTGTTCCCGGAAATGTTTACCGCGATTACGCAGTCGGGTATTACGCGACGCGCGTTCGAGCAAAAAAAGTGTGAACTGGCGCTCTGGAATCCGCGTGATTTCACCAGCGACAGGCATCGCACCGTCGATGACCGGCCTTACGGCGGCGGTCCCGGCATGGTGATGATGGTCAAGCCGCTGGAAGCAGCGGTGCTGGAAGCAAAGAAGCGGCAGATAGCAACCGATTTGCCCACGCCACGTGTGATCTACCTGTCGCCGCAAGGCAAGGCGCTGACGCATGAACGCGTGATGCAGCTGACGGCTGAGCCGGGTCTGGTTTTGCTGTGCGGTCGTTACGAAGCAGTGGACCAGCGCTTTCTGGATGTCTGCGTCGATGAGGAAATCAGCCTCGGCGATTTCGTATTGTCAGGCGGTGAATTGCCGGCGATGGCCTTGATGGATGCAGTGATCCGACAATTGCCCGGCGTCCTGCATGACGATGCATCTGCAGTAGAAGACAGTTTTGTAAATGGCTTGCTCGATTGCCCTCACTACACACGACCTGAAGTGTATGAAGGTGTCGCGGTACCGGCGGTTTTGATGGGCGGCCATCACGTAGAGATTGAAAAATGGCGACGCGAGCGGGCGCTGGAAGCAACCGCGAAGAAGCGCCCCGACATGATCGTCAAGGCACGTGCAGCAGGTTTGCTGACGCGGGCCGATGAAAAATTTTTAAGCAGTTTGTAATGTGCAGTTGTCGTATCGAGCAGAGGTTTTATCCCTGCAATGTGTAACCCCATCCTCTACCGGGCATATTGAGAAGTACCTGGCGCCGGCAAGATGGTTATTGGAGTAATAAAAATGGATCTGATCCAAACATTAGAGCAAGAAGAAATTGCTCGCCTGGCAAAGAACATCCCTGACTTCGCTCCTGGCGATACAGTGATCGTTAACGTGAACGTGGTTGAAGGTACGCGCAAGCGCGCCCAGGCTTACGAAGGTGTTGTTATTTCGCGTCGTAACCGCGGCTTGAACTCGAACTTCATCGTTCGTAAAATCTCGTCGGGCGAAGGCGTAGAACGTACATTCCAACTGTACTCGCCACTGATCGCTTCGATCGAAGTGAAGCGTCGCGGTGACGTACGTCGCGCAAAACTGTACTACTTGCGTGAACGTTCGGGTAAATCGGCGCGTATCAAAGAAAAATTGCCACAACGTCGCGTCGTTTCAAAAGCTGCGGCAGAATAATTGCATTGCGGATTCGTCCGTGCAATTCTTCGGCATCAATAAAAAAAGACACCTTCGGGTGTCTTTTTTGTTTTATCGACACAATATTCGATTGTTAAATCTGGCGAAAAAATTGTGGCAGGTTTACTATCAGAGCAGGTGCAATTAGTCGCTAAAACAGCTTGGCAGATTTCATTATTCTTATGCGCGGGAAGACTACTTGAACACATTGCATTTTGATCCGGAATTGCTCCCCGTTGATTCGCTCGGGGGAGAGGACGCCATTACGCTGGAACAATTGAAGGCAGAGGCATTGCGTGCACGATTCTTGAATCCGCCAGTATGGTCACCGGAGATCAGGGTGGAGCGTCTGGTGCGACAGCTGAACCGGCCGCTGATGGATGCGGCTGTCCTGCTGCCTATCGTGATGCGTGATCCTGGGCCGACGCTGTTGCTGACACAGCGCACTGCACATTTGCATGATCATGCCGGACAAATCAGCTTTCCGGGTGGACGTGTCGAGCCTGGCGACGGTTCGCCGATAGAAACCGCATTGCGCGAAACGGAAGAAGAAGTGGGCCTCGCACGTCGCCACATTGACGTGATAGGCGCGCTGCCCGACTATCATACCGGCACTGGTTTTCGCGTGACGCCAGTGGTCGGCATCGTACAGCCGCCATTCGATGTGCATCCCGATACCTTTGAAGTGGCGGAGATTTTTGAAGTCCCTCTCGCTTTTCTAATGAACGGTGCTCATCATCAGCGTCGCACCGCTCAATTTGAAACCGGCAGCCGCACCTTTTACGTGATGCCTTACGAACGCCATTTCATTTGGGGTGCAACAGCAGGTATGCTGCGCAATCTGTTCCATTTTTTGCGTGCCTAGCCGAGACGATTGGGCCGGCACGGCTTTCCTTACCCTGTTGTTTATTTGATTCCGGCGAAGTGCTGCGTTATCGTATAGGCTGACTGACTTATAAGGCGCTTTAATGACATTTTTTTCCATCCTCTTTGCGCTATTGATCGAACAATTAAAGCCCTTGCGTGCGGATAATCCGGTCTATGCCGGCGCCCGGGCCCTCGCTGAAAAACTGGAAAAATCGTTCAACGCCGGACAGGTACAGCATGGACGCATCGCCTGGTTTCTGATGATTGCGGCATTCATCGTTCCGGTTGCCTTGCTCTACTGGATCAGCCTCAAGATCGGCCCGCTGGCGGCCCTGGTCGTGAATGTCGCAGTGGTGTATGTAACGTTGGGGTTTCGTCATTACAGTCATTTTTTTACTTCCATTCAGCTCGCACTGAATAACGGCGACGAAGCGACTGCGCGTTCCTTGCTGGCTGAATGGACCAAGCGCGATACCGCCGACATGGATGTGAGCGAAGTCGCACGCATCGCAGTGGAAAAGGCTTTGGTCACCACGCATAGAAATGTGTTCGGCGTCTTTTTCTGGATATTGACACCGCTGGGCCCGGTCGGCGCCATCATGTACCGTGTCGCCGAATATCTGGCGCGCGCATGGAACGAACCCAAAGCGGCGGAGCGTGAAGAATTCGGCCGTTTTGCGGCGCAGGCGTTTTACTGGATAGACTGGATTCCGGTGCGTTTGACTGCTGCCGCATTTGCGGTGGTCGGCAATTTCGAGGATGCGATTTATGCGTGGCGTAATTTTGCCGGACGCTGGCAGGATGAGGCGGTTGGCATCATTCTTTCCGCGGGCGGCGGTGCGATGGGCATACGCCTTGGCGCTTCGGTGGAAAACGCCGCCGATGTGATCCCGGTCGATGCGGGCACGGTGGATTCCATTACTCTGGAAACCGAGGCCCCGGTCGGTGAGGAGGCATCTGTTCGCGCCCTGCAGAGCACGGTTGGACTGGTATGGCGCGCTCTGCTGTTGTGGATGTTGCTGGTATTGTTATTGTCAATCGCAAAATGGCTGGGTTGAGGGATACTAAAAAAACGCGTTTGAATGGCGCGTTTTTTTATCCGGCAATGCTATGTACCTGATTCAGATGGATATTGTGAAAAGCAGGATGCTGTCCGGGCATATTTATTCGCTCTGGTTCAGCAGTGGCGGGTGAGCGAAAATTTTTAGTGTGTGTCTTGCTTTGATGGTGTAAATAAGTTGCTCTGTGGCAATTATTGGCGTATGTTGCGCCTATCCGATATTGAATCTGTAATCATCATCATTACTCTCGAGTTTGAGACAATCTCGCATGGAAAATTCCATTAATGCGTAGTCGCTCCGCTTTTCCCCTGTCATCGGCAACTATGCTGACATTACTGCTGGGGGTACTGATCAGCGCGTTGCTCTTTACGGCGCTACGCCGCCTTGAGCATGACAAAGTCGATATCGATTTTCAGCAACAGGCGAAGGTGCGTGTTGCTGCCGTTCAGAATGGACTCGATAGTTCGCTCAGTGTATTA
This sequence comes from Herminiimonas arsenicoxydans, assembly GCA_000026125.1. Classification (GTDB taxonomy): domain Bacteria; phylum Pseudomonadota; class Gammaproteobacteria; order Burkholderiales; family Burkholderiaceae_D; genus Oxalicibacterium; species Oxalicibacterium arsenicoxydans. The sequence goes on from CU207211.1 coordinate 630,505, forward strand.
CGCGACGTCAATCGCCTGTTCGTCGCCTTCGATACGGTAAGTCGCGAACAATTCCGTTCTTTTGCCACGCCTCTGCTGGTGCGCAATCCTTATATACAGGCACTTAATTTTCATCGCATTGTCTCCGCCCAGGAGCGGCCACAATATGAATTGGCCATGCGTGCGCAGTATCCGGATTTCACGATCATGGATATATCGCATGGGAAGCCGGTACCGGCGCCTATCGGGGAGCGCGATCATTATCGTGTGGTGGAATATATCGAGCCCGTGCAGGGCAACGAAGCGGCGTTCGGGGTGGATGCCGATTCCTATCCATTCCAGACGGTGGCCATGCAGCGCGCGGTGGATACCGGCGAACCTTCCGCTACCGGCCTGCTGCCTCTGACGCAAGAACGTGAAATGCAAAAGGGCATCATCGTGCTGATGCCGGTTTATCGCAAAGGCGCTCCGTTGACCGATGTTGCCGCGCGCCGGCAGGCGCTCATCGGTGATACGGCGGCCGTATTTCGCAGCGGTGACCTGATTGCCAAATCGCTGGCAGCAGAAGGATTTCTGCTGGTATCGAAGGCCGATCTCGATATGAATATCAGCGTATATGCGAGCGAGAAGGCCGATCAGGGCAGCCTGGTCTTTCATAAAGGCAGCCGTGCCGAACCGACGGCACAGCCGCTGTCTGCTTTGCCCATGTGGCTGTTTTACAATCAACCCGACCCTTACCATCACGTATTCAGTGTCGCTGGGCAGACCTGGCATATGGAGGTATCAACGCCGCCAGCCTGGTTCGCGATGGAGCGCAGCAACGCATTGTGGGCCTTCCTGGCAGGCCTGTTTTTCACAGCGGCCGCGGCGATTTACCTGCAGGCCGTATTGGACAGGTCGCGGCGCATTCAACTGCAGGTTGATGAGAGGACTGCACAATTACGCATCGCCAATGAAGATCTGAGCGCCGATATTGCAGCACGCAAGCGGGCTGAATACGCGCTGCAGCTGCGCGAGCGTGCGATCGAGGCGAGCGCAAATTCCATCATCATTATCAGTGCAGAGGCGCCGCATTATGCGATTGAATATGTCAATCCTGCATTCGAGCGCATCACCGGCTATTCCGCAGAAGAGGCGATAGGCGTCAACCTGTGTTTCTTGTGGGGCACGGATGTCGATCAGCCTGGCATTGAAGAAATCCGCGCTACTGCCAGTGCGGAAAGAGAAGGTCATGCCGTTCTGCGCAACTACCGCAAGGATGGCACCCTGTTCTGGAGCGATCTGTACATCGCGCCGGTCAAGGATGATACCGGCACGGTCAGTCATTTCATTGTGGTGCAATACGATATTACCGCCACCAAGCGTTATGAGTCGGAGCTGGAATTCCAGACCAATCGCGATGCGCTGACCGGCCTGGCGAATCGCAGCCTGATGCGCGATCGCCTGGGGCAGGCAGTATCTTATGCACATCGCTACGGACATCCGATCTGGATTCTGTTTGTCGATCTGGATCGCTTCAAATTCGTCAACGATACTTTGGGGCATCAGGCCGGCGACATATTGCTGAAAGCCGTGTCGGCACGTTTGCAGGCGGCGGTGCGCGATACGGATACGGTCGCGCGGATGGGCGGCGATGAGTTCGTGCTGATTCTGCCCGAACGTACCGACGCCGGACTATCGACCGGTATCATGCAAAGAATCATGGAATCGATCGCGCAGCCGCTGACGATAGAGGGCCACGAATTTTTCATCAGTGGCAGCATCGGCGTAGCCGTTTATCCGGCAGATGGCGAAACGCCGGAAGAATTGATCAAGCATGCAGATATTGCAATGTATCGCGCCAAGGAAACCGGACGTAACAACTTCCAGTTTTATACGCCGGCGATGAATGAGCGCGCGCTGGAACGTTTGCATATTGAGGGTGATTTGCGCAATGCGCTGGAGCGCGAGGAATTCACGCTGCATTATCAGCCGCAAGTGGATTTGCGCAGCGGCCAGATTGTCGGTGTCGAAGCATTGATACGCTGGCAGCATCCGGAGCTGGGCATGGTGCCGCCGGTTCGTTTTATAGGACTGGCCGAAGAAAATGGCTTGATCGTGCCCATAGGTGCGTGGGTCATACGCACCGCCTGCCTGCAGAACAAGGTATGGCAGGAGAGCGGGTTTGGACATTTGCGCATGTCGGTCAATTTGTCTGCGCGCCAGTTCGCCCAGGAAGATCTGGTGGATTCGATTGCAGTCAGTTTGCGTGAAGCGAATCTGGCACCGGAATACCTGGAAATCGAGTTGACGGAAAGCCTGGTGATGGCAGATGTCGATCGCGCGATCGGCATTCTGCGCGAATTGAAAGCGCTGGGAGTGCAACTGTCGATTGACGATTTCGGCACCGGTTATTCGAGCCTGTCCTATCTGAAGCGTTTTCCGATCGATGTATTGAAAATCGATCGCTCGTTTGTCAACGACATCACAATCGATCCGGACGATGCGGCGATCGTCGCCTCCGTCATTTCACTGGCGCACAGCCTGCGACTGGACGTGATTGCAGAAGGGGTGGAAACCGAGGAGCAGCTTACCTATTTGCGCGAACACAATTGCGATCAAATCCAGGGCTACTTCTTCAGCCGTCCGGTTACTGCAGAAGCATTCAGCGTGATGCTGAAAGACGGCAAGCGTTTGCAGATTGAAACGACTGCCTCCTGATGTTCCTGGCGCCGCGCGCAGACTATCCTACTTCGCACTTATTCGATTCTGTTCCGGCCGCTCTTGCGTCCCATCAGCCAGCAAGCCATGCCGAGTGAGCGCCATGCCAGGTTCAATTGGCGATAACCCAGATTGCCGATAATCGCCATACCCACCAATTTTGCAATGTCGCCTGTTCCTCGATAGAGATGAAAAGACATTTCTTCCAGCAGCAGGCCGGACGCCGACAGCAAGATTCCCAGCCCGATCGCTACGGAAAAAAATGCCAGACAGGCTTGCCCTGAAATCAGGCCGCAGGCGTAGGCGAGCAGGATGAATATATAACCGAATAATTCAATGGCCGGCCCCAGCCATTCAAACAGGATGAAGAATGGGAACGCGACGCGCCCCGGTACGCCGCCATTGCGGGAAAACAGCAAGCCCATGTTTTGACTCAGACTGTCCAGCAGCCCTTGCTGCCAGTGCATGCGCTGGTTTTTCAGGGCCGCCAGGTCTTGCGGTACCCGGTGCCAGCACACCGGATCGGCAACGAAGGTAATTTGATAGGCTCGCCGCTTCTCGCGCATCAGGCGGTGCATGCGCACGATCAGTTCCATGTTTTCGATGGTCGTGTCGGTGCGATAACCGCCGGCTTCCAGCACCACCTCCTTGCGGAACAGGCCGACACCCGCAGCCGGCACGATCAGCATGCCATTCAGGGTCGACCAGCCCAGTGGTGCAAACAGCGAGGTGCGCAGATATTCAATGATTTGAAACAAGGGCAGCCAGTGCTGCGGCAAGGCTATCTTGTCGAGCAAGCCGTTTTTCAGTTCGCAGCCATTGGCGACCCGCACCGCACCTGCGCTTGCGATCACCTTGTTGTCGTTCAGGAAGGGCGCGACGATGCGGTGCAGGCTGTCGCGGTGCAGGATCGTGTTGTCATCGACGCTGCAAAATAATGGGTAGCGTGAAGCATTGATGCCGGCATTCAATGCATCTGCCTGGCCGCCGTATTCCTTGTCGATGACGCGTAAATTCGGATGGCGCGTCGAACGATAAATGCGTCGTACCGGCTGCGTCGCCAGCTGGATGCGATAGGCTTCCGGGAATGCATGCAGGTCGAAGGCAGCGATCAGGGTATCCAGACTTGCATCGTGCGAACCATCATTGACAACGATGATTTCAAAGGTCGGGTAATCAAGTTGCAGCAAGGCCTGTACCGAAGCGGCAATGGTTGTTGCATGATTGCGTGTGCTCAGCAACAGGCTGATAGGCGGTTCGAGGCCGGAATAGATATGCGGCAGATCTGCCAGTACCTTTCCCTGCTCGATGCGATGCATGTTGAATATCGACAGTACGTTCAGCAAAAAATAACTGATTTTGGAAACGATGAAGTAGCCGATCACGCACCAGGTCGCTATAGCCACGAATGATTGCAGGTTCATATCGGACGTCTTTCCGCCAGTACCTGGCAGAGCATATCGCGTGCAAAGCGGTCAGACAGATTGTCGCGCAGCAGTTCTACCTCCGCGAGGCTGAAAAACGGCATGCCCACCAGGGCCCGTGCAGCGCGGTAACGCACCCACCATTCTGCATCGGCGAGCAATGGAATCAGCCGGTTGACGTCGGCGTGTTCGCCGATACGTCCCAATACCTTTGCCGCCTGTACCCGGACGCGCCAGTCCGGATGGCTTAAGTAAGCGCGAATATGCCCCAGCAAGCCGGCATCGTTGGCGATGCGCAGTGCAGCAATAATGGTTTCGGTATCGTTGGCCTTATCCAGCAGACGCAGCACTATCGTTTGCGGCACTGCCAGATGGAGGGCTTCGATCAGGTGCAGGGTGCGCACCAGATGCACGGATTTTATTTCTGAGGTTGCTTCCAGCAAGGGCAGCAGAAATGCGCCATGGGCGGATTGCAGGATGGCCGCGACATGAGTGATCGGCCAGTCATCGCGCGCCAGCAGCAGCGGCATCAATTGCTGCGCAGTGTTTTCTGCATCGATCTGCACCAGTGCCTGGAAGGCATAGCTGGAAGTAACGCTGTCGGCGGAGAGCGTTTGAGTCACCAGCAATTCCCACGACGGATGATCGCGCATATGGCCGAGGGCCAGCGTCGCCAGCAGGCATTCGACGCGGCTGCCGTGTCTGAGCATGCGGCGTGAAAAATAATCGCCGCCGACGGAATAGGCAATGCTGATCAGATTATCGGCAGCGATACCAGTCGCGCTGTGCATCAAATTGTTCCAGAGTTTTAGAAAATGCACGCGCTCATGTACGGCCAGCGTTGGCAAAACGGCAGAAACGGAGCAGTCCAGCGCACTCAACAGCAGCGGCCGCCAGACCGCCAGAAAAGCCTGCTCTTCCTGCTGCCGTCGATTCAGCGAGGTGCGCAGATAAACCATCATCAATGCCAGCAGCAGCGTCAGACCGACTGCGCTGATGCCTATCCAGGCAATGTATGCAAAGAGTGGGCTGGCAGGCACTTAATGGAACGCTGCTGAATGGGGTGTTGTTGGAGGGAGCTGCGGGACAAGGCATCCGCTACAAAGCGCAATATGCTGCTGCGTACCTGCGCCCATCCATCCCGTCCGCAAGATATTGCTTTTTGCCAAAGTACCAGCACAGCGGGGAAATGGATGAATGGTCAGCAACATAATAGGGTCGTCTAGGCGCGATTGGAAATCATGCATTGAAGCATCTTATTGTAATGCCGATTGCCGGCAGGATATGCATATCGGCAGATTCTATGCGCTTGCCGGGACGGGGGTGGCGAATTCGACTCTTTTGCACAACATTAGGGTGCAAGTAATTTTCGATTATGGCCATGGGCAATTTTGCCTGCCATGTAATAATCGACAGACCTCATACTCCTCACTGCCATGCGAATCGTCCAACAGCTCTTTTTTGCCATTTCCCTGTTTTTCCCCATCGCTTCCTGCTTCTCTTGTGTCCACGCTGCAGGATTGCCCTTGCCTGTTACCGATGCCTTGAAGCGCAGCGGGATTCCGCTCAATGCGGTGGGCGCCTATGTGCAAGATGTTTCGGGGCCGGTTCCGCGCATTGCTGTCAACAGTATGGTCGGCTTCAATCCGGCTTCCACGATGAAACTGGTGACCAGCAATGCCGCGCTCGATTTGCTGGGCCCGGCTTTTACCTGGAAAACCCAGGTCTATGCCACCGGAACACAAAGTGGTGATGTGTTGAATGGCGACCTGGTGATCAAGGGCAGCGGCGACCCCAAACTGGTGACGGAAAAATTCTGGCAATTGCTGCGCCAGATTCGCGCTGCCGGAATACGCGAAATTCGCGGCAATCTGATTCTGGATCGCAGTGCTTTTGACGGCATGTCCTACGATGCCGCGCAATTCGATGGTGATCCACTGAAGCCATATAACGTCGGGCCGGATGCATTGCTGCTGAATTACAAGGTATTCGCCTTTCATTTTCTGCCGGATCCGGCGCGTCATCTGGTGGATGTCAGCGTCGATCCGCCGCTGGCCGGCTATCCGATTACGCCACCCGTATTGCTGGATGGCGCCTGTGCCGACTGGCAGGCAAAATCGCTGCCGACACTGAATCGCAAGGGCGCCAGTTTCGCCGGTTCATTTGCCGCGGCATGCGGCGAGAAAACCTGGTATCTGCACCCTTACCAGATGAGCGCAACAGAGTATTTCAATGTCGTATTCCGTCAATTGTGGACAGATGTCGGTGGTGTATTCAAGGGCGAGGTCAACGATGGCGTATTGCCGTCCGGCGCAAGAATGCTGACGGAGTGGCAATCGCCGGCATTGCCGGAAGTTGTGCGCGACATCAACAAGTACAGCAATAATGTCATGGCGCGACAATTGCTGTTGACGCTGGCGTCGGATGTTCTCAAGTTGCCGGCGACCCCGGAGCGGGGCGGGCGGGTCGTCAAAACCTGGCTGGCGGCCAAAGGTATCGATACCAGCCAGTTGGTGATTGAAAATGGCTCGGGATTGTCGCGCATCGAACGTATCTCGGCAGAAGCCCTGGGACGCATGCTGGTCGCGGCCTTTCAATCGCCGGTCATGCCGGAGCTGATGTCCGCATTGCCGCTGGCTGGTTACGATGGCACGATGCGCAAGCGCCTGCTAGCGCAAACCGTTGCCGGGCGTGCGCATATCAAAACCGGTTCATTGAATGATGTGCGTGCGGTGGCGGGCTATGTACTGGCGGCTTCGGGCAAACGTTATGCAGTCGTCTGCATCATCAACCACATCAATGCGCCTGGCGGACAAGCTGCGCATGACGCCTTGCTGCAATGGGTATATGAAAATGGTTGAACTCGCCCGGATAGAAAGCGCTGTCGCAATCGTATGCCTGCAAAAAACTCAGAGCAGGATAGGCTGGTTGGATAATTGATTCGGTTGAGGACCTTGCGGCGATTCGCCTTCCGGGAAATATTTCTGCAATAGCGTGTTCAGTTGCTGCAAGCCGTTCAGTACGCTGTCGTGATAATTCTTTTGTGCGAAACCGTCGGTCATGGTTTTGCAAACGGCGTGCCAGTCAGCTGGCGGCACAAGGCGTGCAATACCGCGATCGGCAATGATTTCAACCTGATGATCGGCCAGATTGATGTAAATCAGTATGCCGCAGTTTTCTTCGGTATCCCAGATATGGTAGTGCGTGAACAACTCGCGTGCACGTTCGCGCGAGGTCATTCCGCTCAATACTTCTGTCAGATCGAGCGAAGGTTCGACGATGAGGCGAATTTCGGCGCGATGCTGCGTTTCGCCGGCAGCGATTATGGTTTGAATGGCGCTCAGAGTGGCGCTTGGGAATGCTTTTTTCCCGTGCGATTTTGTGGTGCCTGCATGCCGCAGTGCGCGTGAAAATTTATTCATCACCAATTCCCCGAGGCACCGCCGCCGTCAAAACCACCGCCGCCGCCGGAAAATCCGCCACCACCACCGCCACCAAAACCGCCGAAGCCGCCACCGGATGAACGGCGGCCGATTTCGTTGCCTATCATGCCGCCCAGAATCACGCCGGCAGAATTGCCCCAGCCATCGCTGCTATGGCCGCGTCTGCCGCCGCCACGGCTGCGCAGCATCGTCATCACGATCAGGAAGGCAAAGAAAATAAATGGCCCCCAGCCAAAGCCGTCGTTGTTTTGCGCCTTGCCGCCTTGTGCCGGTTCGGGAAATGCCTCTTTGTCCAGCAGGCTGGTGATCACGGAGATGCCGGAAGCCAGCCCCCCGTAATAATCGTTCTGCCGGAAATGCGGTGCAATCACGTCCTGCAATACGCGCTTCGATTGGGCGTCGGTCAGCACGCCCTGCACGCCGCGTCCGGTTTCTATGCGCATGCGGCCGGAAGCGGTGGAATTGTTTTTTGCAATCAGCAGGATCACACCGTCATCGACACCTTTGCGTCCCAGTTTCCATGTGTCGGCCACGCGTATGCTGTATTGCTCTATGGTTTCCGGCTCGGTGCTGTCTATCAACAGCACGGCGATCTGGCTGCCGGTGCGCGTTTCGTAATCCGCCAGTACATTTTCCAGCGTAGTCCGCTGGCCGGCGTTCAGCATGCCGGCCAGGTCGGTGACGCGCTCCTTGAGCTGCGGCACGGCAACCAGATTCTGGGCGCCGGCCAGCACGCAAAAAAATGCGAGTGTGCAAGCCAGCAACTGACGGAGGATTTTCATGGTTTGCAGTTACTTGCCGAAGTTGACTGCGGGCGGCGCCGAGATGGCTTTTTCATTTTCCACCGTGAACGACGGTTTCACCGGATAGCTGAAAATTTTTGCCGTGATGTTGGTCGGGAAGCTGCGCGCGAGCACGTTGTATTCCTGTACTGCAGCGATATAACGCTGGCGCGCCACGGTGATGCGATTTTCCGTGCCTTCCAGTTGCGACTGCAAGTCGCGGAAGCTGGTGTCGGCTTTCAGTTGCGGGTAGTTTTCCGAAACCGCCATCAGGCGCGACAGGGCTGACGACAGTTCGCCCTGTACTTGCTGGAATTTGGCGAAGGCTTGCGGATCGTTCAGCACTTCCGGCGTGATCTGGAAGCTGGTGGCCGCAGCGCGCGCCTTGGTCACGGCTTCCAGGGTTTCACGTTCATGCGAGGCGTAGCCTTTCACTGTATTCACCAGATTGGGAATCAGATCGGCACGACGCTGATACTGATTGACGACTTCGCTCCAGGCGGCTTTGGTTGCTTCATCTTTCGTTTGGAAGTCGTTGTAGCCGCATGCGCTCAGCATGGAAGCCAGTGCGGCAATCGTCAGCCATTTCAGTAATGTCGCCATTTCATTTCTCCGTGATAAGAATTCTGTTTGTGCAGTTTGTGTGCAGTGCCTATTTGATGGCATCGGTACGTGGCTTCAATAGTACTGTGCCCATCGCTGCCAGTATCAGCAACATCGCTGCGTAATCCTGCCAGTGCGGCGTTTCATGCAAAATCCAGGCGCCGGAAAAAACGCCGAGTACCGGAATCATCATGACCGACAAACTCGATGCCAGCGGCGGTAGCTTGCGCGCGAGAGCAAACCAGGTTACCTGGCCGAAACCGAAGATCATGATGGCGTTATACGCTATTGCTATGGCTTCGCCGAGCGTAGGCAGTCGCCAGTAGCGATATTCAACCAAAGCCGACACCACGGTCATGCATATTGCCGTGAACACAAGCATCCAGAATGTCAGCGTAATGGTCGGAATTTTTATTCGCGTGCGTTTCATCAATACCGTGCCATAACCCCAGGATGCGGCGGCGACCAGCATGACCACGCTACCCATAGGCTGGCCGGCCAGCGTGGCAAATTCGCTCGATAGCAGCAACAGTGCGCCGCTCAATGCAAAGCCTATTCCGCACCAGCCAAGGCGACTGATGCGGTCGCGGAAAAAAATCAGACCGGACAGTATCGCCCATACCGGCATCGTGTAACCCAGAATGGCTGCGCGTCCGGACGACAGCATTTTTACGCCGACGATCATGAAAATATTCCAGATCATCAGATTCGGAATGGCCAGCGTGAAAATGGTTCCCATATCTTCGCGCGAAATTTTGAGGGATGCGCGCTGCATGCGGGCGGCCGCCCATAGAACGGGAATGGAGCCGACGATGCATAGGGTACGAAATGCGATAGGTGGAAAATTCTGTACTGCTATTTTCATGATGGGCCAGTTGATGCCCCAGCATAAGGTCAAAAGGATGAGTAAAACCCAGTCTTTGCGTGAAAGTGATGTCATGCCGGAACAATATCATGTCGCGTTACAATACGCTCTGCCTGAAAAAGAGAGAACTGCTGTGACCTTCATCGATAAACTGTCTGCTGCATGGCAGACGCAAAATTCGCAACTTTGCATAGGCCTCGATCCCGATCCGGCCAAATTTCCTGCACATTTGCAGGGAAAACCTGATGCCATCCTTGATTTTTGCAAGGCGATCATCGATGCAACGGCGGATGCCGCCTGTTCGTTCAAGCCGCAAATCGCCTATTTCGCCGCCTTGCGGGCGGAAGATCAGCTGGAAGAAATCTGCAAGTACCTGCGCGAACGTTATCCGCACATTCCTGTTGTGCTGGATGCCAAGCGCGGCGATATCGGTGCAACGGCCGAACAATATGCACGCGAAGCGTTCGAGCGTTACGGCGCCGACGCAGTGACGGTGAATCCCTATATGGGCTTTGATTCGGTGCAACCCTATCTGGAACGGCAGGACAAAGGCGTGATCGTGTTGTGTCGCACTTCCAATGCGGGCGGCTCCGATTTGCAATTCCTGGATGTGGGCGGCCAGCCCTTGTATCAGCACGTGGCGCATCTGGTAGCGGACAAGTGGAATACCAATGGTCAATGCGCATTGGTGGTTGGCGCCACCTTTCCGAACGAGCTGGCGCAAGTGCGTGCGATCGTCGGCGACATGCCTTTGCTGATACCCGGCATCGGTGCGCAGGGTGGCGATATCAAGGCGACGGTGGAAGCCGGTCGCACGGCGAACGGCACCGGCATGATGATCAATTCATCACGCGCCATTCTGTATGCCAAACCGGATGAGATGTTTGCGCAAGCCGCGCGTCAGGTTGCGCTGGAAACCAGGGATGCGATCAATCGTTTTTGCGTGTGATGCTGCCCGGGCTTCGTGTCATTGCCTAGTATCGAGGAAGTCCAGCAAGCCCTGCAATGCATGCGCCACGCTTTGCTCCCGTACTGCATGGCGATCGCCGCTGAAGATTTTTTGATCGACATGCACTTGCGCTCCGTGCGCCCAGCCGAAACATACTAATCCGACCGGTTTGCCCGGCACTCCGCCATCCGGCCCGGCAATGCCGGTGGTGGAGAGCGCCACTGTGGCTCTGCTGTTGGCGAGCGCGCCCCGGCACATTGCGGCTGCAGTTTCCTTGCTGACGGCACCGTATTGCGCCAGCAGGCTTTCCGGCACCTTCAATAAATTCATTTTGGATGCGTTCGAATAGGTGACGAAGCCGCATTCGAACCATCCCGACGAACCGGCGATTTCTGTAATCGCCTGCGCCACGCCGCCGCCGGTGCAGGACTCGGTGGTCGCCAGCAGCAAGCCGCGTTCCTGCAAGCGTCGGCCTGCGCGTTCGGCCAATTCGAGAATGTTCTGCATGGTTTTCACCCGCCTAGAACGAGCGCCAGATGGCGAATGCCAGCAGCGTAAAAAATGCTGCCACGATATCGTCGAACATCACACCCATGCCACCCTTGAAACGTCGATCGAAATAAGCGATGGGTGGCGGCTTGACCATGTCGAAGAAGCGGAAGATGAGGAAGGCGTAAAACTGCGTCCACAAATCTGCCGGAGTGATGAATAGCAGCACCAGCCAGAAGGCGATGACTTCATCCCACACCATGCTGCCATGATCGGCAACGCCGAGATCGCGGCCGGTTTTGGCACAGGCCCAGACGCCGACAAAAAAACCGGCGACGATCACTACCCACCAGTTGAACGGCGTGAAGAATGCCGGCCAGCGCAGGGACAGCACGTTGAACGACAGCCAGCCGAATAGCGTGCCGAAAGTGCCGGGCATGATTTTCGACAGGCCGCTGCCGAATCCCTGCGCAATCATGTGCGCCGGGTGTGACAGCATGAAGCCGGAATTGGATTTGACGAGGGGGTTAGAGGATTGCGTGGAAGGTGAGCTCATGTCAGGCGAAATGGTCGAATGAAGCGAGTTGCAAGGCGAGGGGTTTGCCGTCGCCATCAATCAGGCGCGTGCCGGGCGCTGCTTCAATCACGCCGATGCGCGTGACCGACGTTGCGGCAGACAGGGCTGCACCAAGCACGGCGTCGCGCTTGGATGCCGGTGCGGTGAAACACAATTCATAGTCGTCGCCGCCTGCCAGTGAAAAACGACGACGCATCTCCAGCGTCTGTTGCTGCAGTGCGGTGCCGAGCGGCAGTGCATCGACCTGCAGCGTGGCGCCGACAGCGGATTTTTTCAGGATGTGGCCGAGATCGCCGATCAAGCCGTCGGATACATCGAGTGCAGAATGCGCAATCCCGCGCAAAGCCAGGCCAAGTGCAACCTGCGGCTGCGGCGTATGCAGACGCACGCAAGCGGCTTCCAGTGCAGCGGCATTCAGCGGGTATTCCTCGCGCAGCGCGCCGAGTGCCAGCCGTGCATCGCCCAGTGTGCCGGAGACCCAGATATCGTCGCCGATTTGCGCCGTATCGCGCCGCAATGCCTGACCGACCGGCGTGTGGCCGAAAATCGTGATGCAGATATTCAGCGGGCCTTTGGTCGTGTCGCCGCCTATCAATTCGCAGTTGTGCATATCCGCCAGCGCAAACAGGCCGGCAGAGAATTGTTCCAGCCATTGCTCGTCGGCACGCGGCAATGCAAATGCCAGGGTAAATGCCTGCGGTTCCGCACCCATTGCCGCCAGATCGGACAGATTCACGGCCAGCGCTTTGTGGCCTAGCTTATAGGGATCGGCGCCGACGAAAAAATGCCGTCCTTCAACCAGCATGTCGGTTGAAATTGCGGTTTGCGTGTCTGCCTCTTGCATGAGTAGCGCGCAATCGTCTCCGATGCCGAGCGTGGCGCGGTTTTTGGGGTGAGCGTGACGCACGAAATAACGCGCGATCAAATCGAATTCGGACAACATGCAGTAATTGTACAGAAGGAAGTGTCGGTCTTTGCAGACTATGCAATTTGACCGGATATGCAAGTGCAGAGTAGATGAAACGCGGCCCTTATTCGTCGTTCCTGTTCGCGAAAATGGTGCAGCGTTTCATCTAGTGGATGGGACGTGAAAATCTGGCGCATTGCGCCGTATCAGCTGGCGGTTTCGTCCACCTTGGCGCTGGCTGCTTGCCCCAGCGCAGCGAGCAGCTCCTGACGAATCGCATTGTCATGCGGCGATACGCCAAAGCCTGCCATGATCCCGTCAGCATCGTAAAAACGGCAGATTCTGCGGCCGGTTTCCGTGGTTTCGCCTATCCAGTTCCCGGTCGCGACGATCTGCGGCATGGGTGGAATCAATGCCAGCGGATAGCTTGGCGTTTTGATCAGCACCGGCGCCGGTTTCAAATCGATCTCGGTGCGTTCGCCGCTCAGTGTGCGGGCAATGGCGCGACCGGCCGTCATGATCGGTGCGATGTACGGCAGAATGCGCGTGCTGCCGTCAGCCGGCCAGGTGTATTCGGCGCAGTCGCCCAGGGCGTAGATATCTGTGGCACTGGTTTGTCCGGTGCTATCGATGATGATGCCGCGACCGGTTTTGAGTTGCGCCGCATGCGCCAGACGCAGGTCCGGCCGCAGACCAACGGCGGACAGCACGACATCGGTTTCTACCGTATTGCCGTCGGCCAGCGTCACGCGCAGGTCGGTGCCGGCCTGACTGACGGTTTCTGCCACTGTGCCCAGATGGAAGGTGACGCCGCGTGCGATCAGCGCGGCTTGCAAGCCTTCCGACAAGGCCGGGGCCGCCAGCGCAGCCAGCGGTCGGCTACTTGGATCTATCAGTGTGACGGCGTGTCCGGCACCAGCCAGATCGTCGGCAAATTCGCAGCCGATCAAACCGGCACCGAGGATGGTGATACGTACCGGATTCGCATTGTTCGGCGCACTGATGCGTTCGCGAAATGCTGCGTAATCGTCGATGTGATTAACCGACAGTACCTGATCTGCAGCATCTCCCTTCAGACCCAGTTGTATCGTTTGCGCGCCGACCGCGAGTACCAGTTTTTCAAACTCGAATGTGCCGCCGCTGGTGTCCACCGTTTTGGCTGTGGTATCGATGCCGTTGACGCGGGTGTCGGTCATCAGCGTGGCATTCAGTTGTTCTGCCATCTGCGTTGCGCTGTGCGTAACCAGTTGCTGCGCGCCCTTGCCTTGGGCAAAGGCATTCGACAGCATCGGCTTCGAATAAAAGCCGCCGCTGTCTTCCGTGATCATGATCAGCGGCGTCGTTTTGTCCAGTTTGCGAAATTCGCGTGCAACGGTATAGCCGGCGAGTCCTGCTCCGATAATGATGATGGGTTTCATGTACATCCTTAATGTCAAAATGCCGCGCCGGAATTTTCCGGCACGGCATGTCCGCTTGCAGCACTGCGATGTGCAGTCGCTGCAAGCGTTATCAAATTACGCCTGGAATCGTTATTTTAAATCTGCACCATTTCAAAATCGACTTTGGCAACGCCGCACTCAGGGCATTCCCAGTCGGCTGGTATGTCAGCCCATTTGGTGCCGGGTGCGATGCCGTCTTCCGGCATGCCTGCCGCTTCGTCGTAGATAAAACCGCAAACGATGCATTGATACTTGTTCATGATAATTCCTTAATGAATCATTGTGTATGAGTTGTGGTGAGTACGGGTGAATCCTGATTTTTTACGCCTCATTGCAGCCTGTGCGGACAATAGCGCCTGGCGTGCATTCTTCTGTTCCGGTCAGGGCGGCAAACCGTTTGGCGGCCATTTCCAGCCTGCGCTGGAACGCGACTGCGTATACTTTGGATACATCGATTGCTCATCAAATTCAGCCACGGCTGCCATATTACCTCCTTCAATTGCGGGATGGCGGAACTTTGGATGCATCTTGTCGACCTCGCAGGCTTCGTCTTCGATGGCAGTTGCCAGTATTTTGCCGGTGTTATTCATGCTTCCTGGTACAGCAGAATCAGGTGGCCGTGTGCACACATGACTTCCCATTCCTTGCGTCTGCAAATTTTTTTGCGCCATCGTTGGCATCCTTGTTATTCGTGTAAAAACAAATTGTTCAAGTGCGAACAACGCCAGGGAAGTAACAGGAAATGTTGCTTATACACAAAGTTAATAGGAAACATGAAGGTGATAGTTTTGTCATTTCTTTTAGGTTGTATATAAGTAAAAACACGTATAAAAATAAAAATCACGAATGACGGCTCTGCTAGAATGAAATGCTTTCCTACACTCAAAAAGGATGGCTGCTTAGTATGGATTCGAATATTGACAAGAAAGAAGAACTCCGCCTCCAGTTACGACAGGCCGCACTTGAGTATCACGAGTTTCCCACTCCCGGAAAAATCAGCGTCACCCCTACCAAGCAGGTTACCAATCAGCGCGATCTGGCCCTGGCGTATACGCCGGGCGTAGCGGTCGCCTGTGAAGAAATTGCTGCCAATCCGGCCGATTCCTATCGCTATACCTCGCGCGGCAACCTGGTAGCAGTCATCACTAACGGCACCGCAGTCCTGGGTCTGGGTAACATCGGCCCCCTCGCGGCCAAGCCTGTGATGGAAGGCAAGGGCGTGCTGTTCAAGAAATTTGCCGGTATCGATGTATTTGATATCGAAATCAACGAAACTGATCCCGATAAATTGTGCGACATCATCGCCTCGCTGGAACCTACTTTCGGCGGCATCAATCTGGAAGACATCAAGGCGCCGGAATGTTTCTACATCGAGCGTACCTTGCGCGAGCGGATGAAAATCCCGGTCTTCCATGACGATCAGCACGGCACCGCAATCATCGTCGCCGCCGCGATCCTGAATGGATTGAAAGTCGTCGGGAAAACAATACAGAATACCAAGCTGGTCGTGTCCGGCGCAGGGGCTGCGGCGCTCGCCTGCCTGGATTTGCTGGTTGATCTCGGCTTCCCGCTGGAAAATATTTTCGTCACCGATCTGGCCGGCGTGGTGTATCACGGGCGGGTCGAATTGATGGATCCGGCCAAGGAAAGATTTGCGCAAAAAACCGATGCGCGCAAGCTGGCGGATGTCATCGGCGGCGCCGATGTTTTTCTCGGCGTGTCCGGCGGCGGGGTATTGAAACCCGATATGGTGGCTGCGATGGCCGACCGGCCGCTGATTCTGGCGCTGGCCAATCCGACCCCCGAAATTCTGCCGGAAGAAGTACGCGCAGTACGCAGCGATGCGGTGATTGCGACCGGGCGTTCCGACTATCCGAATCAGGTCAACAACGTCCTGTGCTTTCCTTACATCTTCCGCGGTGCGCTGGATTGCGGCGCGACCACGATTACGCGTGAGATGGAAATCGCGGCCGTGCACGCGATTGCGCAACTGGCGCAGGCCGAGCAATCCGATATTGTTGCCACCACTTACGGCATCAATAATCTGAGCTTCGGGCCCGACTACATTATTCCGATGCCGTTTGATCCGCGCCTGATGATCAAGATCGCAATGGCAGTGGCGAAGGCGGCGGAAGAGTGCGGTGTGGCTGCGCGTCCGATCAAGGACATGGAAGCCTACGCGGATAAATTGCAGCAATTCGTTTATCGCAGCGGTACCTTCATGAAGCCCATCTTCCAGATTGCGAAATCGACGCCGTCGGATTTGAAGCGCATCGTTTATGCAGAAGCGGAAGAAGAGCGCGTGCTGCGCGCGGTACAGGTAGTGGTCGATGAAAAATTGGCAAGACCTATTCTGATCGGCCGTCCGGCTGTGCTGTTGCAGCGTATCGAGCGTTTTGGCTTGCGCATCAAGCCGGATATCGATTTCACCATCATCAATCCCGAGCACGACGATCGCTATCGCGATTTCTGGCAAACGTATCTGGCCATGACCTTGCGCAAAGGCGTGACCGAACAGTACGCGAAACTGGAAATGCGTCGCCGTCATACCCTGATCGGCGCAATGGCTATTCACAAGAAATACGCCGACGGCATGATATGCGGCACTTTCGGTACGACAGATCTGCATCTCAAATATGTCGAACAGGTGCTGGGCAAGCGTGCCGGCGTCAACTCGTATGCGGCGATGAATTGCGTGATTATGTCGGATCGCCAGTTGTTCCTGGTCGATACGCACGTCAATGAAAATCCGAGCGCGGAGCAACTGGCCGAGATCACGATACTGGCAGCGGAAGAAATGCGCCGCTTCGGTATGCCGCCGCGCGCTGCCTTGCTGTCGCATTCCAATTTCGGTTCAAGCAATAGTGAATCGGCGCAAAAAATGCGCAAGGTGCTGCAACTGGTCAGGGAGCGCGCTCCCGATCTGGAGATAGATGGCGAGATGCATGGTGACCTTGCAATGAATGCGGTGGAATTGAAAAAGGCGATGCCGGATTCGGCCTTGAAAGGCGATGCCAATCTGCTGGTCTTCCCGAACATCGATTCCGCCAATATTGCCTACAACCTGCTGAAAACGACAGTCGGTAACGGTGTGGCGATCGGGCCGATACTGCTCGGTTGCGACAAGCCGGTACATATTCTGACGCCATCGGCAACCGTGCGGCGCATAGTCAACATGACGGCACTGTGTGTGGCGGATGCGGTAGCGGAACGCTAGATAGTCTGTAAAAAACAAAAGCCGCCCGGCATCGCTACCGGGCGGCTTTTTTTATTGCTGCGGGCTCAGTTACTCTTGCTGTTCCCGGCTTCGCCGCGCAAAGGCACGCGACCGGTTTGCACCAGCGGTGAGGCGCGATCGCAATGGCCGGCTTGATCGTCGAAAAACATGTGCGGCTTGAATGCGGCCAGCACATCCGACTTTGCAACGCCGCCCATGAAAAAAGTTTCGTCTATCGTCACATCCCAAGCGCGCAGCGTGCGGATGACCCGCTCGTGCGCCGGTGACGAGCGCGCAGTGACCAGCGCCGTGCGTATCGGTGGCGTGGCGCTGCCTTGTGCATTCCTGAAGCTGTTCTGAATGAAGGACAGGGCTTTCAGCAAGCGTGCGAATGGTCCTTCCGGCAGTGGCTTCAAGGCATTTTCATGTTCGTGCTTCTCGAATGCCTCGATGCCCTGGGTTTGATAGATCAGTTCCGATTCGTCGGAAAAAATCACGGCATCGCCATCGAATGCAATCCGGATCTGATCCAGTTCTTCCAGCGCATTTGCAGGTTTCTGATACAGCAGTGCAGCGGCGACATTGGAGTTGACGGCTGCCTGCACGTCGTCTTCGTGCAAGGATAAAAACAGGCTGACATTGAATGCCTGCAGATACGGTGCCAGCGAAGCGCCGCCCGACAGTACGGCACGCGTGATGTCGAGATCGTAATGCTTGATTGAATTGAAAATGCGCATCGATGTTTCAGTCGAATTGCGCGACATGATGACGACTTCGACCAGGCGCTGATCCGGCGTCAATGCATTGAGCTTGAGCAGCGCGCGCACCAGCGCGAAACCGGCACCGAGTTTGAGAATTTCATTTTCATGGTCGAGTTGATGCCGACGATACGCTTCCAGACCCTCGTTGCGGAATATGGCTTCTTCCACTTCCAGATCGAACAGCGCACGCGAGGAAATTCCAACTACCAGCAAGCGATCGAGTGAGACAGGCATGATGCGATTTTCTCTTTGGTTATTCTGTATTGACAGGCAAGGGCAAGTAAAATGGATGTCGGATACTGTTGCATGGAAAGTCAGGAATCATTATAAGCATTCCGCCTTGCACAATCTTTTTCAGCATCCAATAGAGGCGCAATGAAGGAAGCAATAAGAGCGTGGGCCAGACGTATCAAGCGTGATGTGATGGTGTTGTGGTTTGCACGCAAACATCCGGATACGCCGCTGCTGGCTAAAGTCATTTGCGTGCTGGCTATACTGTATGCCTTAAGTCCGATCGATCTGGTGCCGGATTTTGTGCCGATACTCGGCTATGTAGACGACATGCTGTTGCTGCCGGCGCTGATCTGGCTTGCCGTGCGCCTGCTGCCGCCGCAAGTACTTGCTTCTTGCCGGGAGCAGGCAAACAACTGGATGAGCCAACAAGACCGCAAGCCAACGAGCTATGTCGGCGCTGTCATTGTGGTGCTGCTCTGGGGTGTTGCGACCTATCTTGTCTGGCGCTGGATATCAATCGCTTGATGCGGGAACCGGCCGTCTTGCCGACAGTATTATTTTTGTTCTTCTTCGTCCTTGTCGTAAAACGATACGCGTACAGCGCGTGTGCGCTGCAGTTTTTTCAAGCCGGCCTTGGTGCCGAGGTAGGCGGAAAGCAGGCAATACAGCAGCGCCATCCAGCCCAGGTAGTAGACGCCTACAAAAGGCAATACGATAACCAGCACGGTCGAGAAGAAATCGCGCTTGTTCAGCGTAATCCAGTAATGCGACAATGCGTAAACAATAAAGAGCCCGATAAAACCTAACAGCATGATGTGTCCCCTCGATACAGATAGTATGCGCATTCTAGCATTTGAAATTTTCAATGCCCGTTTTAATGTGCGTACGGTTGGCGCTTACCATGGTTGCTATTTTCCCATCAATATATGAGTGATGGAATAAGTTGCTTTTTAAATGCATATTTAATAGAATGTTCGTACTGGAGCGCGCTGGCTGATGAAATTAACCCGATTCTCTGATATTGGATTGCGTGTGCTGATGTATCTGGCACGGGAAGCGCGCAGCCCGTCCGTGACGGTTGCCGAGGTGGCAATGCAGTTCGACGTACCGCATAATCATCTGGTCAAGGTCGTAGGCGCTCTGGCGAAGATGGGGTGCATCGATGCGGTGCGCGGACGCAATGGCGGCATACACCTGGCGGTGGCTGCGGACAAACTGCTGATAGGCGATGTCTTGCGCATGCTGGAAGGCGATACCGAAATGGTTGATTGCGAACGTATCGGATGCCGCCTGTCGAGCGATTGCCTGTTGCGGAATGCCTTGAAAGTCGGTGTTGAGGCTTTTTACGACGCGATGAATCTGTACACGCTGGCCGATATCGTGAACGGCAATGTCGGCGAACACATCGGCAATATGCACAAGGTTTTCTTGATGGATCGTGCCAGCCTGTAGCTTGCAGGCTTGTAGTGCGATTCGTATGAATGATAGGACCGCAAGGTCCTTTTTTTAAGTTTATAAGGTGTATTTCAAATACAACATAGGAGTATGAATGTTATCAGCTGAATCCCGTCCGTATATCGATGCCAGTGTTCCGGTTTTGCGCGAACATGGTCTTGCCATTACGCAGGTGTTTTACAAGAATCTGTTTGAATCCCATCCGCAGTTGCATCATATTTTCAATGCCGGCAATCAGGCTAATGGTTCCCAGCAGCAGTCGCTGGCATCGGCTGTGTTCGCCTATGCAGCCAATATCGATAACCAGGCTGCGTTGGCGCCGGTGATCTCGCGTATCGTGCACAAACATGTTTCGCTGGGTATTACGGCTGCGCATTACCCTATCGTCGGCGAACATTTGCTGGGCGCGATCAAGCAGGTGCTGGGCGATGCCGCAACGCCGGCCCTGATTGCCGCGTGGGCGGAGGCCTACGGTTTGCTGGCGCAGGCCTTGATCGACGAAGAAAATCGCTTGTATCAGGCCGCAGGCGTAGAGCCGGGTGATTTATTCAATATGCGCGTGGTGGCCGTGGAAAAGGAAAGCGCGCAGGTTACTTCCTATTCGATGGTGGCGGTAGACAGGCAACTGCCGGAATTCCAGCCTGGCCAGTATGTGAGCGTCGCTGTATTCCTGCCTGACGGTTTGCGTCAGTTGCGTCAATACAGTCTGTCGGAATCGCCGGATCACCAACATCTGCGCATCTCGGTCAAGCGTGAAGTGGCGGGTGCGGAAACGCCGGCCGGTGTGGTATCGAACTGGTTGCATGACAATGTGGTAGTGGGCAGCATCCTTCCTGTCAGCATGCCGGCTGGCGACTTCACGCCGGATACCGATGGCGAAGATCCTATCGTTTTGCTGTCTGCGGGTGTCGGTATCACGCCCATGATTTCAGCCCTGAACCGGATTGCAAAAGTGTCGCCGCGCCGTCGTGTCATTTTTGCCCATGCCGCACGCAATGCACACCATCATCCGCATCGCGCTGATATCGCAAAGGCTGTGGCCAGCATGCCGAATCTGCACAGCGTGACCTTTTACGAAGAAGCCGAGCACGATGATGAAACCAGCCTCGCAGGAAGAATGGAATTGCAGAAACTGCCGCAATGGGATGTGAAAAAATCCCAGGTCTATATGTGCGGCCCGCTGCCATTCATGCAGGCGCAATGGGCAGATCTGCTTGCGCAGGGCGTACCGGCACAGCACCTGCATCGTGAAGTGTTTGGTCCGGATATGCTGGACCATTTGATTTGAAAATCGATGCGTAGCGCGACCACCCTTGCCGAAAACAAGGATGGTCGTTTTTCTTTCAAGAAAGCGACGGCAGTTTCGACGCTGCGCCGTTGTCATCGTTCATAAAAAATCCGCCGTAGCGGATTTTTTATGAAGCTCTGAATATTTTTACGCGTCTGTTCGAGGCGCCTCCTGCATTCAGAATTGCTCCCAATCGCCATCATTGCCCTTGCCGGTGTGGGCAATCGCTGCCGGACGGCTTTCCAATGCTTTCGGACGTGCTTGCGGTACAAGGTTTTGCGGAGCGGACTGATGGCCCTGCAGCTTGAATACGCTGACGACAGTCGACAGATTGGTCGCCTGGTCTCTCAGCGATGAGGCGGCAGCGGCGGCTTGTTCCACCAATGCGGCATTTTGCTGCGTCACTTCATCCATTTGCACAATGGCGGTATTGACCTGCTCGATACCGGCACTCTGCTCCTGGCTGGCGGCCAGAATTTCACTCATGATGTCGGTTACACGTTTGACGCTATCGACTACTTCGGTCATTGTGGTGCCGGCTTCCGCAACCAGCCTGGTGCCGGCATCGACTTTGTTGACAGAGTCGTCGATCAAATGCTTGATTTCTTTTGCTGCAGCAGCAGAGCGCTGCGCCAGACTTCTTACTTCGCTCGCTACCACGGCAAAACCGCGGCCCTGTTCGCCGGCGCGCGCCGCTTCAACGGCTGCATTGAGCGCCAGAATATTGGTCTGGAATGCAATGCCGTCGATGACGCCGATGATGTCGACAATCTTCCTGGCCGAAGTATTGATTGCATCCATCGTATTGACCACGTCGGAAACGACGGCTCCGCCCTTGACTGCCACGGCAGAGGCCGAAGTCGCCAGTTGATTGGCCTGGCGCGCATTGTCGGTATTTTGCTTGACTGTCGATGTCAGTTCTTCCATCGACGATGCAGTTTCTTCCAGTGAAGCTGCCTGCTGTTCGGTGCGGCTGGACAGGTCCAGATTTCCGGCCGCGATTTCCGTTGTTGCCGTACTGATGGCCATGCTGCCTTCGCGCACCTGCGCCACGGTATCCGTCAGTCGTTTCTGCATTTTTTGCAGCCCGAGCATCAGCGTGCCCATTTCGTTTCTGGATTTGACTTCAATATTGCTGGTCAGATCGCCTGAGGCTATGGTGTCGAAATGGAGCAGCATTTCCTTCAGCGGCCCGGTAATGGCGCGAATCAGGAAGAACGCGTAAATGGCTACCCCGATCAAACCGAGCAGTACGCCCACCACGGCGATGATGCGGAAGTAGTGAAATAGAGTCTGGCTGTCCTGATAGCCGGTTGCTGCACTTTTCATTTGCAGCTCGACCAATTCGTCAGTGCTTTTAGTCAGCGACTGGAATAAAGGCGGCATTTTATTGACGAGGATATCTTCCACCTCTTCATTACGCCCGGCGCGCAGTGCAGCGATCAATCCCTGTTCCGCTTCCTTCAGATAGCGTATGCGCTTGGCGGTCACTTCATCGGCTACTTTTCTCTCCTCCAGGGTTTCTATCGGGAGACTCAGGTATTTTTTCCACTCCTCTTCGGATTGCAGGTAGAAGTTTTCTGCGCGCTTGAGAATGCGTTCCGAACCCTCTTCATGCGGGCGCATCGCCACCAGATTGAGTCCTGCGCGAGCCTGCAGCAAACGCGTCATCATGCTGTGGATCGCCTCGGAGGAGGGCATCTGATTGACGTAGATATTCTGCAGCGTATTGTTGGTTGTTTGTACGCCCAGAATGCCCATCGCTCCGCCGACAATCAGCATCATGCCCATGAATACCATGGTGAGCAGCAAACGAAACTTGATAGAAATGTTTTTCAGCATGAGTTTTCCGTGAAAACAGTACTTTGGTTGATGTTGAATATAAAAGTGAAAATTCAGAATGAAATCTGGGCTGTCGCACCGCTTGCTTATCCATACGCCATCTATCAACCTGCATGGACGGACAGGAAAATGGCATTCAAAATGTGAGGGCTTTGCGTGGAATTTTCAGCGATAACCGCGTGCACAGACACATGATTATTCCCTCCTGGAAACGAAATTGAGTATATCCAGCAATCGCTTTTACGTCGATGCCATCCGTTTGCGATGGTCGGCAAAAACAACAAATACGAGGAAAGTCACAAAATTTTGCGTTTAATCAAATTGTGCAGGTATGAATGAATACTGAAAATATTCATCAATGATGAAGAAATAATCATCCTTTCTTGTGTTTAATTTGATAAGCGCTCATCTGAATTTGCCAACAAGAGCTGCAACAAAAAGGAGTCTGGCGTTGATGCACTACCGGGGCGATAGTATTTGCAAGGTATGGCACAATCCGTGCGCTACTTTACTTGCACGTCAAAGTATCGCGAATCGAAGAAGCGGCTGCAGCATCACGGAAATCATGTTGCTTGTCATCAAGTTGAAACCTATATCCGCTATGCTTCCATTCTCTGATCTTGCGTCCATGCCGCTGATTTTTATAAAGTGTCATTTTGCATTCCGTCCTCCAATTTCTTAAAAGACATACCAGCAATGTTCGCCTGACGGAGAAAGGTCTGATCGGCGGCCCCATTTTTCTGGCACTGACTATGCTGGCGATTATCTGGTGGGGAACGTGGGTGCGCGTGGAGCATGAAAAGGCACTCACATTAGAAAATTCCATCGCAGACAGCAAGAACATTGCTGCGATTGTTGCCAGCAATCTGAATGAAGTGCTTGAACGGGCGACACGCTATTCACAGATTGCGCGCTCCATGATAGAGGGTGATCCCTCGGCAATGCAGCAATTGAATCCGACTCGTTATGGCGATCGCGCCTACTTACGGATTGCCGTATTTGATCATCAGGGAAATCTGATTCAATCATCCGCCAATCGCGCATTGGAGCCTGAGCTATTGCAACTGGTTTTGATGGCGAAGGCAAACCGGTTTGGCGCACTTCAAGATGAACAATTGATAGTCGGCAGACCAGCGCGCGACGATGGTTCGGCATGGCGCGTTCCTGTTCTTATTCCTTTCAATTCTTCCGTTCAGGGGCGCGGATTTTTGGCCGCAATTATTGATCTCGGCTACTTTTTGCAACTTTATAAGGACGTTAATCTTGGCGATGACGGACGCATAGAAGTCCTTGCGCACGATGGCTATCAACTTGCCGAATTGAATGGCGCGATGCTTTCTGGCGGGATCGATTTCAGCGCCTCTGAGTTTGGCAAGTCCCTGGAACATGCTGCGGATGGCGTGATCGATGTTAAACGGCCCGGGATGCCGCTGGAGGACATCGGTGTGCTGCGTCGAGTGCGAAATTATCCGCTGCTGGTTGTCGTCACGCATGATCAAAATTATCTGATGAGTCGACTGGTAGATCGTCACCAAGGCTATCTATGGCGCGCGATTGCAGTATCGATTGCGGTGGTGTTTCTTCTGTGCGGTTTGTTGATGATCGCATCCAGACAGCGCCGCTTGTATAACGTTCTGACTGCTTCCGAACAGGAAAAACTTAATCTGATCAGTCAACTGGAACAGGAAAAAAGCCGCGCATTGCTGCAGGCATCGCATGATTATTTGACCGGAGTTCCCAATCGCAGGCTCTTCTATGAGATGGCAGCAACCGAATTGGCGCGGGCCAAACGAAGTCGCAAACTGTATGCGCTGTTTTTTCTCGATCTCGACAAGTTCAAGTTGATTAATGACACGCTAGGGCATGCGGTCGGTGACTTGTTGCTGCAAGGCGTAGCCCGACGTTTGCGTGAATCGCTGCGCGAATATGATTTGCTGGCGCGTCTTGGTGGCGACGAGTTTGTGATATTGGTATCCGAGATGGCATCGGAAAGCGATATTGCCAGGGTCGCAGCCAAACTGGTTGATGTGGTGCGTGATCCTTTCCTTGATCTGGGCGGAAACGATATCGATGTCAGTCCAAGTATCGGTATTGCACTTTACCCCCGTGACGGCCAGGATGTAGAGACGTTGTTGATGCATGCCGACCTGGCCATGTATAGCGCCAAATCGGCGGGCGCAGCAACTTATCGCTTCTTCGACACATCGTTGAATGCATCTTCGGCGCGTGAAACTGAATTACTGAGTCGCTTCAAACGTGCAATCAAGGATGATGAGTTTTGTCTGCATTATCAGCCACGCGTTGAGTTGCAGAATTTCTCTGTGCTTGGCCTGGAAGCATTGATACGCTGGAACCATCCGGAGCATGGCCTGATTTATCCAAACGACTTTATTTCCCTGGCTGAAAACAATGATTTGATCGTGCCCTTGGGGAACTGGGTAGTCGATGCCGCATGCCGGCAGTTGGCTGTATGGCGCGGGCAAGGCTTGCCTATAGTGCCAGTGGCGATCAACGTTTCTTCGCGCCAGCTTAAAGATGACACATTGCTCGAAACGGTGATGACGACGCTGGCGAAATATCAGATTGCGCCAGAGATGCTGGAAATCGAAGTAACGGAGAGTTGCTTTATCGAAGATTTTGATGCTGCAAGTCAAGTGCTGGAGCAGCTACAGAAAAATGGCATCAAGATTGCGTTGGACGACTACGGAACAGGTTTTTCTGGCTTGAAGAATTTGAAAATCTTGCCAATTTATGCAATCAAGATTGATCGTTCATTTATCCGTGATATCCGAAATGACAATAGCGATGCGGTGATTGTCGCCTCGACTATTTCATTGGCACATAATCTGGGTTTGCAAGTAGTAGCGGAAGGCGTTGAAAGCAAGGAGCAACTGGTGCATCTGAAAACGGCTGGTTGCGATCAGGTTCAGGGATTCTATTTTCAGCGGCCGGTTGCGGCGACGGAAATTGACACACTACTTCAACGTGGAAGGTTCACGCCATCATGACAGGACTGCTGATGTTGAATGTGGGTCGTTTTTTTCAGCCTTTCATCATATCGATAGCGGCGTTGACATGCCTTTCTATTGCGCAGGCGGCTGAATGCGAAAAGCCAGGTCGTCTGCGGTTTTCCTTCGTTCCCCAGAACGATGTACAAACGGAAGTCGATGCTCT
Organism: Herminiimonas arsenicoxydans; assembly: GCA_000026125.1. GTDB lineage: Bacteria > Pseudomonadota > Gammaproteobacteria > Burkholderiales > Burkholderiaceae_D > Oxalicibacterium > Oxalicibacterium arsenicoxydans. The sequence continues at coordinate 656,633 of CU207211.1, forward strand.
CCAGCCCTTGTTCGACGAGCTGCAACTGGCGATTGGAATGCCGGTTGATGTGGTGGCGCCATCTTCTTACGGTGCTGTCATTGAAGGATTGCTGGCCGGTACCGTGGATCTGGCACGGCTTGGGCCTGCAGCTTACATTTCGGCGAAGAAGCAAGACCCCGGCATCATTGCGTTCGCAACCGTCGCACGAAAAACATCGGACCGGAGTACCGGAGATACTTTTTATCATTCGATTTTGATCGTGCGCAACGATAGCACTTACCAGACAATCGAATCCTTGCGCGGCAAAAAAGTAGCTTTGGTCGATCCTGACAGCACGTCTGGTGCATTGATACCACGCCATGTTTTTTCAAAGAAGACCGGATTGCCGTTAGAAAAATATTTTTCACAGGTGGTTTATAGCGGTGCGCATGACCAGTCTTTGCTGAATCTGAGTAAAAATCGGGTGGATGCAGCATTCATATCGAGCACGAGTCTCACCATTCCTGTTGAGAGCGGTCAGATCAAAAGGGATGAGTTTCGTACCTTGTGGACTTCCAAGCCAATACCACGCAATCCTTTTGTTTTACGCAACCAGCTTTGCTCTGACCTCAAGCGAAAAATCATTGCTGTGTTTTTGGAGCGAGGCGGTAATGCAAATAAAAATGTGATGCAGAGTTTGAATGTGATGCGATTTGTACCGATCAGCGATCAGGACTATCAAATTCTGCGCAATTTACCTTGATATGAAAACCCTGCGTTGGACTACTGAAATGGATCCGACACCGCCAATCACACCAAACTGGCGCCTCATCCAATTTATGTGTGCGTTGGGATATATCAGCTCGTATGACATGGTCGCAGCCTGTCGCACTTAGTGGAAGGTGGATCAGTTAGAGAGGGGCAATTCTGCGAGCAAATCAACAACAAAGGGGAAGGGTGTCAAGAAGGGGCTGTTGAAGTACTTAATCGTACTCTAAGTTCTTGATATGAAATGAAAAACGCACCCAGTTGGGTGCGTATTCAAGTTGGTGCGAGAGCCGGAATCGAATAAGCCTCTGAAATCGTTGTGTTATCTATGTTTTTTATTCCGTGAATCGGAGTATGGATGCAAACGTGGATGCAAAACCATAGAGTTTTGCCGCGTCTATATTTGCGGCTCAAAAAGACTTCCGCTGACAAAAATAATTTTCAAATTGTGGTGACTTTAATACATAGCAGGTAAAAAAGAGACGTCGCATAAATATTACGTGAAAAGTTCTACGCGTTTATTTCAACTATCCTTTTGCGAAGAACAATTGGTACCGGTGTGGAGACCGGTTTGGAGTAAATAAATGCCCGTTCGGGTCGACAGTCCGTTATCGGCCAGAAGCGGACATAGTCAGATACCATGAACTAGGTATTGCTTTGTAGATTTTCGAAGGCAACAATATCTCTCGAAATACCGTTAGACCGTATCTACGCGCTGAAACTGTCGAGCCAGCCTACGCTGTCGACGTTCCCCGACTGCTCTCGATAAATACGCATTCAAGCTTACAGTCTGGTTAAAAACTAAAGCGATCAAATTTTGTAAGCAACGCCGGAGTTTGAAACAGATGCACATCGATCTATGTGTATTGGGATTGGAAGGGCCGTATGACCGGGTCGCAGTCTTCGCCAGACAGCGGAAGGTGGATCAGTTAGAGAGGGTCAGTTCTGCGAGAAAGTCAACACCTCAGATGTAATTGGCTGACGCCAACCAAAAATTTACGATGATCCGAGCATTAAGCGAAGATTCTGAATCGCGGCACCTGAAGCACCTTTCCCCAAATTGTCGAAACATGCCATCAGCACCGCCTGCTCCGATGCAGTGTCACCAAACACAGAAATTTCCAGCATATTAGTATTGTTGAATCTCTCCGGATTGATGTTTGCCGAATCTGCTGCTGTGCCTTCAATTAATGGTGCGACGCATACTGTGGCGGAATTTTCATAGTGTTCCGAAAGTTTTTTATGCAAATCATAAGGAGTCGTAGCAACTCGCGAGGCCCATAATGGCAATGGTATCTGCACCAGCATTCCTTGGCGAAAGGTGCCGACTGCCGGTATAAATAAAGGCGGGCGAGAAAGCCCGGAGTGTTGTTGCATTTCTCCCAAGTGCTTATGCTGAAAATTCAGGCCATAAGGACGAAACACCGGCATCATATTTGAAGGGGTTTCATAGGAAGCGATCATCGCTTTGCCACCACCGCTGTAACCACTGATTGCGTTGACCGTTATCGGTGTGTCCGGCGCAAGCAAGCCCCTTTGAATTAAGGGATTCAAAAGTGCAATCACACCCGTTGCATAGCAGCCAGGGTTCGATACCCGACGACCTTGAGCGATACGACTTGCTTGTTCCGGGTGCATTTCCGGAAAACCATAAACCCACCCTGAAGCCACTCGATGAGCCGAACTGGCGTCTAACACACGGACGCTATCGTTTTTGATCCAAGATACCGCGTCTTTCGCCGCGTCGTCCGGTAAACATAAAATCGCCACATCAACTTCGTTGAGAAGTTGTCGACGCACGTGTTCTTTTTTACGGTCAGACTCATCGATTGAGACGATATCGATATCGCCGTCGTTGGCAAGCAATTGGTGAATTTGGAGACCGGTGGTTCCAGCCTGCCCATCTATGAATATCCTAGGTTTTTTCATGACAATTCAGTTAGTGTTCTATCGAGAAAGTCATGAATATATACTTTAATTTCGAGAGCCGGGCGCTCGACGGTGAAATGATTAAGAAAATCAAAAAAATTCAGACATGTATCATTTTAATGAGTTCTAGTTAACGTGATCCTACATTGAGACTGAGCTATCAAGTCAAACTTTGGCAAATGACCACTAATGTGTCAATTTGCTCGCCGAGTTGACCCTCTCCAACTGATCCACCTTCCACTGCCTTGCGAAGGCTGTGACCCGGTCATAAGACCTCTCATATCCCAACTCGCGCAGATCTAAATGCATCTGCCTCAAACTCCCTTTTGCTTGCGTGATTTCGCCGCCTCGGTCTTCAACCAGGCTGAAAGCTTGAAAGCGTATTTATCGAGGGAAGTCGGCGAACGTCGGTCAGCGAGGTTGGCTCGACAGTTTCAGCGCGTAGATACGGTCTAACGGTATTTCGAGAGATACCCAATCGTTTGGATATTTTCCTCAATGAGACTTGGCCACGAAGATGCCAGTGTCGAATAATTCCAAGTAAAGCCACGTCGATCACTCCATATCTCCTACTCACTTTAGTAGGTAGGATTGTGTTCTAAACGTGGGTCAGTTTTGGATGCAAATTATGCGGCTAAGTGGGTCAGTTTTCGATGCATGTATGGACCCGACACCTTTTGCAAGTTCTTTTAGTAACGTTGAAACAGTTTGCGTGCATGTATCCGGCTTGCTCGTGGGCTCATGTCAAATACGTGCCCGCAGCCTTGATGAGATTCGCACACCCATTCCTTAGCAAATCATCGGCTTGTCCCTGAAGACAGTCCGCATCGAAAGCAGGTTTGTGGGTATCGGTCTTACCAGTTTCGTCATCACTTCAAGAAGCTTCGCAAAACGAGAAATAGGTCTATTTCCTTCACAAACAAAACCACAGAAGCAAATCAGCAGTTTATCAAACTGCCCCTTCCGATAAATGATAACCATCCGGATGGCTCAACAACACTTGAATGACGCGCGCGTTCTTATTCGCCAGCGCAACGGCTGCCCGGTTATAGCCCCGGCGGGCGATCAGATCTTGTAGCCATCGGCTGCGCGCATCGGTTTTACCGATCGCGTAGCGCAATACCACCCGAGCACCGTGAATTAATAGCGTTCGCAAGTACGTATCGCCACGCTTGCTGATTCCTTGCAGGCGAGACTTGCCGCCAGAGGAATATTGACGTGGCACCAAACCGAGCCATGCGGACAAGTGCCTGCCGTTTTTAAATTCCTTTGCGTCACCCACGGCTGCAACCATCGCCGTCGCGGTAATCGGTCCCACGCCATCGATGGCCTGAATCTTCTGGCACAAGACAGAATTCTTCATAAATGCAGCGATCCATTGATTGGTACGCGCGATACGTTCTTCCAGGATACGCATCTGTTCCAGTAGCTCGATCAAAATGGCCTGGAAGGTAGGTGTCATGTCGCCCTCACACTGAGCCAGAACGGTGGGTATTGCACGTTTGAACGCTGCAGGCGTCTGCGCAATGATCACACCTCGTTCGCCTAACAAACCTCTGACTTGGTTGATCAACGCTGTACGTTGATGCACCAATAATTCGCGTACGCGATGAACGGCTTTCATGTCTTGTTGTTCAATCGACTTTACGGGTACAAACCGCATGGTCGGTCTGCTGGCAGCTTCAACGATGGCGGCTGCATCATTGGCATCATTCTTGTTGGTCTTGACGAAGGGGCTGACGTATTGCGGACTGATCAACCGAACTTCAATGCCAATTTCCTTGAAGCGCCGCCCCCAGTAATGAGCTGAACTACACGCTTCCATGGCCACAATTCGAGGTGACAGCTTGCGGACGGTGGTCAGAAGCTCTGCGCGCATCACTTTAGCGCCATACTTTGCACAGCCACTGCGATCCGCACCGTGTAACTGGAACACGCGCTTAGCCAAATCAATTCCGAGAATGTCGATATCCATGACACACCTCCACATAAATTGGATGAAACCTTAGTTTGATCCTGTTGGTGGTGCCGGGTCCATCTCAGTAAATCAACACTCGCTGGAAAGATTTAAAAATAAAAGGAGGGGGACTGCACAGAAATACTTTTATACTGTGTTTATATACAGTATATTGATGAGCCACATCACATTTTCTGGAGGTCATATGGCAGCAGTATTGCCAGCCACCTTTACCCCCACCATGTTGTCTTTGCCAGATTCGGTCTGGCATGGCGATCAGCTGGGATCGTATCGTTCAACACCTGTGGCAACCGGATATCACGATCTGGATAAGGAATTGCCTGGGGGCGGTTGGCCGCCGTCAGTATTGGTCGAGTTCCTCCTTCCTCATCACGGTATTGGGGAGTTGCGCTTGTTGGCACCGACTCTTGGACCTCTCACCCAATCCAGGAAGACCCTGATCTTGCTTACGCCACCGTACATTCCATTTGCTGGTGCGCTGAATGATCTTGGCATTCGTCTGAAGCAAGTCATCGTGATCGAAGCAGATAAACCGATTGATCGCGTCTGGGCCGTGGAACAGGCATTGAAGAGTGCGAGTTTCGGTGCGCTACTGTGTTGGTTGCCGCAAGTGCGTACTGATCACATACGACGCCTGCAACTGGCCGCAGCCGCTGGTGAGGGGCTGAGCTTTGTGTTCCGCCCGTTGTCGGCACAGAACCAGTCTTCGCCTGCACCGTTACGCCTTGTCTGCCAGCCTGCACCAGCAGGCCGAATGTCAGTCGAGATCATCAAACGTCGCGGCCCAGTACATGCCGCTCCCATCATTCTGCCGTTATCGCTTCCCCGCACGCTGATCAAACCATTGGCGGCGCGCACAGTAGTTTCACCTTCTTTCGAGACGCATTCCAATGTTGTGGATCGCTCTTCACCTGCCGCAATTGCCGCTCGACGTCGCGCTGCGCTCACGGTTTAGGTCAGCATCCGGCGAGCTCGATCCGCTCGTCGAGATGCCGGTCGCTATCTGTGAGAACAAACGCGTGGGCTGGTGTAACCCGCATGCCGAAGAGGCAGGCATCCGGCCGGGCATGTCGGAAACCAATGCTCATGCACTGGCAGGCAAACTGCAGTCATTCCCACGCGATGTAGATCAAGAAGCGCAAGCCCTGCAGGAGGCGGCTCTATGCGCGCTGCGATTCACGCCGCATGTCGTGTTACGTCCATCAGGTTTATTGATGGAAGTCACTGCCAGTCTGCGCCTGTTCAATGGCCCACAGTCGATTGCATCACAATTGCTCTCCGGTCTTGCCGAACTTGGACTGCATGCAAGACTGTCCGGTACATCGACGGCAACAGGCGCTTGGTGGCGTGCGCAATGCGATCATCTGACAGAGATATTTCAATACGATTTCGAACATGCGCTCGATCCATTGCCCCTGCATGTAATGGAAACTGCACAACCGCATCTCGATACGCTGGACGGTATCGGGTGCCAGTCCATTGGGCAGTTACGCCGGTTGCCAAGGACAGGTTTGACGCGTCGTTTTGGCAAGGAGCTGCTGCGCGAACTCGATCGCGCTTATGGTGACGAAGCGGAAGCGCATCAATGGTTCGAAGCCCCAACCCACTTCGATGCCAAACTTGAACTTCCCGCACGCGTGGAAAGCACGGAAGCGCTGTTGTTTGCTGCACGGCGTCTGTTGTTGCAGTTGACCGGCTGGCTGACAGCACGGCATGCGGCTGTCATTAGCATCACGCTTGCGTTGCATCATGAATCGACTCGACAGCGCGACCATCGCAGCACACCATTGACGATTGTTCTTGGGATGCCCAGCCGCGATATCGATCACCTGACCTTGTTGCTGCGCGAACGGTTGGCACAACTTGAACTGATGGCACCCGTGATTGAGTTGACGCTGAAGGCCGACCAGATTGTCATGCAGGCTGCACCGAATACGGAACTGTTCCCGACACCGACCTCTGATGCAGAAAATACTGGTCGATTGATAGAGCGTCTGCAAAGCCGGCTGGGCCCGACTGCCGTACGCCAGCTATCCATGGTTGCCGATCATCGACCAGAAAAAAGTGTGGCGATGCCAGTCGTGACTAGCCATCAGGGCAAGCGTCGAATCGCCAAAGAGGACAGCGCTTCTCACAGTGAATCGGCGCGGCCGACCTGGCTATTGCAGCAACCGCTGGCTCTTATCACTCGACAGCACAAACCGTTCTATCACAGTCCGCTGACGTTGTTGACCGGTCCTGAACGCATTGAATCGGGCTGGTGGGACGATGCACTAGCCGCACGCGACTATTTCATTGCGCAGAACGAACAGCATCAATTGCTGTGGGTGTTCCGTTTGCGAACCATGGGCGATATAACGGGTTCCGGCTGGTTTCTGCACGGCTTTTTCGGCTGAGCATGGAAGTTCATCATGCCTCCTTTTTTACCTGCCTATGCCGAGCTGCATTGCCGTTCCAACTTCACCTTCCTGCAGGGTGCATCCCATCCGGAAGAATTGGTTCAGCGTGCCTGCGATCTCGGTTACGACAGTCTTGCGATCACCGATGAGTGTTCGCTGGCCGGTGTCGTGCGAGCGTATGTCGAAGCAAAGAAACACAATCTACATCTGATTATCGGTAGTGATATCACCTTGTCGTGTGGAACAAGATTGGTTTTTCTGGCGACCAATCGCAACGGCTACGGCAATCTGTCTGAGCTAATCACACTGGGTCGTCGACGCGCCGACAAAGGTTTTTATACATTGCATCGCAGTGATCTTGATCCAGATGAGCGCCAAGAACCGAATTCCATCCATCTTGCACAGTTACCAGACTGCCTTGCCATCCTGATTCCAAAGTGCTGTTGTTCCCGTGAAGAGATTGCACGGCAAGCCGCGTGGCTTGCACGCACCTTTGTCGGCCGGGCATGGGTCGCTGCCGAATTGCTGCATTGGTCTGATGACGAATACTGGCTCGACCTATTGACAGGCATTGCCGCCGAGATGGATTTGCCGTTAGTGGCGACGGGGGATGTATTGATGCATGTCCGGTCACGCAAACCATTGCAGGACACGCTGACCGCAGTGCGTCTTGGCAAGTCCGTGGCCGAATGTGGCATGGATTTGCAGCCGAATGCCGAACAACATTTGCGTTCGCGCCTGCGACTGGCGCAACTTTATTCTCCAGAGCTGCTGCAGGAAACGCTGACACTTGCGAAGCTATGCACGTTCTCGCTGGACGAGCTGCGCTATCAGTATCCAGAAGAAATCGTTCCTGCCGGCGAAACCCTGTCCAGTTACTTGCGTCGCCTAACCTATGAGGGTGCAACGCAACGGCGGTTCAGACAAGGCATTCCCGCGAACATTCGGCAACAGATCGAACACGAGCTCGTACTGATTACTGAACTAAATTACGAACCGTTTTTCCTTACTGTGTACGATATCGTGAAATTCGCACGCAGCAAGGGAATTCTTTGCCAGGGCCGCGGGTCAGCCGCCAATTCGGTCGTCTGCTATTGCCTTGGAATCACTGAAGTTGATCCGGCTCGTAGTAGCGTCCTGTTCGAACGCTTCATTTCCCGAGAGCGTAATGAACCGCCCGATATCGATGTGGACTTCGAGCATCAGCGGCGCGAAGAAGTCATACAGTACATCTATAACAAATACGGACGTCATCGCGCTGCATTGACGGCGGCACTCATTACGTACCGTCCGCGTTCAGCAATGAAGGATGTCGGTAAGGCACTGGGGCTGGACTTCGAACAGGTCAATCGACTGTCGCAATCACATAAATGGTGGGATGGTAGGGAGATCAGTGACGAGCGCCTGCAGGAAGGTGGTTTCGATCCACAAGCACCGATCGTGCAGAAACTAGTGGAACTGACCAAGACGCTAATTGGCTTCCCGCGTCACCTGTCACAGCACACTGGCGGTTTTGTCATTGCACGCGACAGCTTGGCGCGGCTGGTGCCAATCGAGAATGCATCAATGAAAGATCGCAGCGTCATCGAATGGGACAAGGACGATCTGGATGCGCTCGGCCTGTTGAAGGTGGATGTGCTCGCATTGGGAATGCTGTCTGCCATACAACGTGCGCTGGAAATGATCAGCACGCGACGTGGCAGGATGGTCGAGATGCAGGATATTCCATCGGAAGATCCGCTGACCTACGAGATGATCAGTGCCGCTGACACTATTGGCGTGTTTCAAATCGAATCCCGTGCGCAGATGTCGATGCTGCCGCGTTTGCGGCCGCAGAAATATTACGACCTCGTCGTGCAGGTAGCAATCGTGCGACCCGGTCCGATTCAAGGCGGCATGGTGCATCCCTATCTGAAGCAGCGGCATATGCACCCGGATGACATTGTCTATCCCGGTCCTGAAATCAAGGAAGCGCTGTCGCGAACGTTTGGGGTGCCGATCTTCCAAGAGCAAGTGATGCAGATTGCGGTGCTGGCTGCTGGCTACACGCCGGGAGAGGCTGACGAATTGCGTCGCTCCATGGCGGCATGGAAGCGCAAAGGCAACTTGGAAAAACACGGGGACAAGCTGAAAAAAGGATTGGCTAAAAACGGCTATGATCCAGAATTCGCTAATCGCCTATTTGAGCAGATCAAGGGTTTCGGCGAATACGGGTTTCCGGAATCGCATGCGGCCAGCTTTGCGCTGCTGGTCTATGTGTCGGCATGGATCAAGCGACATGAACCTGCGGCTTTTCTTGCTGCATTGCTGAATTCACAGCCAATGGGATTCTATTCGGCTTCACAACTGGTACAGGATGCGAAACGGCATGGCGTTCCTGTTCGTCCCATTGATGTACTCATCAGTGAGCTGGAATCGACGATGGAAGATATTCATGAGCGCTACCCTGCTGTGCGTCTCGGTTTGCACATGGTCAAGGGATTGTCGTTGGACGGGGCAAAACGCATTATCGAGGCGCGCGCACATCAATCTTTCAAGGATGTCGACGATCTTGCCCGGCGGGCCGAGCTGGATCAGCATGAGTTGGGCGCACTGGCGCGCGCGAATGCCTTGTTACCGTTGTCCGGTCATCGACGGCAAGCCAAATGGGAAGTGGCTGCAATGATGTCGGCACCCATGCTGTTGCGTGATGCGCCGATCAGGGAAGAACCATTGTTGTTGCCCGCAGCCAGTGAAGGGCAGGAGATTGTTGCTGACTATGCCAGCACAGGATTGACATTGAATCGCCATCCGCTTGCCTTGTTACGTCCACGCTTGAAGAAGATGAATCTCTCTACGGCACTGGAGATGAAGGGCTTTGCAGATCGGAAGATTGCGCGCACGACGGGCATTGTCACGATGAGGCAGCGACCACCAACTGCAAAGGGAACGATGTTCGTCACGTTGGAAGACGAAACGGGTATCACCAATGTCATTATCTGGCCGGCATTGGTCGAGAAGCAGCGTAAGGAAATCCTTAATTCACAGTTAATGACGGTATATGGAATCTGGCAATGCAAGGAGGAAGTGCGACACCTAGTGGCTAAACGGATTGTCGATCATTCGGAGCTACTTGGTGATTTGTCGGTGAGTAGTAGAGATTTTCAGTAAATTTTTCGAACACACTTATGTTCTAACAAACATGGATACAAAGTTATTTGTAATCTTTGACGGGGTCGATTATTGAACAGTATGAATGTATTCGCGAGTAACTTGTATTCCAAACTCCAAACATTGCGCTGGCTCTGGGAATTATTCAGTGGAAATGAAGTGATGCTGCCCTGACGTCTTTCCCATATGTTCAGTGACGACGAACGTAACATTCGATTGAGCTGTACAAATGATTTGAAATGTAATACGTCTATGCAAATGACGGAGAGCAGTTGGCAATAATTTTTTGTAAGCGCTGCTTCGGTGAGTCAACGACAGCATTGTGAATGTTCAAACCAATACGAAATCCATCAACACCAACCAGAATGCAATAAACGATTTCGCAAGAAAAGACCTGTTGAATGATGCGTTCGCCGACTAAACCATTGAGTGCGAGCGAACAAGTTTTACCGATCTTGACCGGTTCTCCGGCGACGACACCGAAGCCATGCTCTGATACATCTAATGTTTTGACATGAATAGTTGTAGACCCAACAGTCATTACTGCGCGTCTGCGAAATATATATCGCGGAAATTTACGCTCAACGACCGTTGACTTCAGAAATGCAAGTGCCGTCATGACAATTCCTTTCCTCCTAGATTCCTTACTAATTACTTACATTGATTATCATGGCATTCGATATTTGGTAAATTACCCTAAGGCAATAATTTTACAAATCGCCAAAAATACAACGGTGCTAGCCATTGTCAAGATGGTAAGAGATTCATTCATTTGCATCGAAAACTGACCCACTTAGCCGCATAATTTGCATCCAAGACTGTCCCATGTTTAGAACAAATCCTCGTTACCAAAGTGAGTAGGAGAAATGGTGTAATCGACTGGCTTTACTTGGAATCATTTGACGCTGGCACCTTCGTGATCAGGTCTCATTGAGGGAAATATCCAGAAGATTGGGCATCTCTCTAAAATGCTGTCAGGCGCTATCTGCGCGCTGAAATTGTCGAGCTAACCTATGCTGATCGACTCCCAACTTCTCTCGACAAATATGCGTTCAAACTTTCAGACTGAGACAACGAAGTCACGCAAGCAACGACGGACTTTGAAACAGATGCACATCGACTGCGCGCGTTGGAATATGAAGACTCCTATGATCGGGTTGCAGCCTTCGTCAGACGGTGGAAGATGGATCAGTTAGAGAGGGTCAACTCTGCAAGCAAATCAACAACGTCATGATGTCACTTTCTTCATCCCCTTCAGTGAGACCACTAACATGCAAAATGTAGCGCACGTTGTAACTGCAATAACGGTTTGCTGAAAAGTTGGGAAGAAAATGAACGTGAACCCATGTCCCTTCACGATGGATGAGAAACTTGAGACGCAAAATGGCATAAAGAAGAAGCGGAAAATTTGCCATCGACCGAGGTTGGTCGGTGCAAAAGGAAAATCGGTGGTGCTGAAAAGTAGGCCAAATCCCATCATCGTGCCAATGCCGATCGAAGTTAGCCACAGCTTGGTCGAAGGATCGAAGTACCAGACAATGGCAAGACTGTACCAGATGAAATAACACCAGAGAACCGTGCGACCCAACGATAGTCGAGATAAATAATGGATCATGGAAGTATGGGCGACGGTACGCAATAAGTCGAAGGTTGGTGATATGTGACATGCCGTCAGCCTTACGGTACGGCATGTCAAGCGACTCGAAGAATGGTCAGGCGGTGTGTAAGGCGTCGCGCTGCTCAAGCAACATGTCAGTCAATGCTTCAAGGTGCGACACAGTGTATGTGGGCTGCGCGCCCATTTCGTCAAACACAGAGTTGCGCCGATTTACCCAACACACAGGAAAACCGAAATGTGCCGCCGCCGTCGCATCCCATGCATTTGATGAAACAAAAAGGATGTTCTCGCGCGGTAATCCCATACGGGTTTCGGCCAATGCGTAGACTTTCGAATGTGGTTTAAATACCTGTACTGATTCGACACTTATTAACTGATCGAAAGCCCAACCTAACCCCGAATTTTCCACCACTTGTGAGATGGAAGCAGTGGAACCGTTGGAGATGATCCCCAGCGGTAAGGCAGCGTCGTGAAGACGGCGCAGCGCATCTGGCGTGTCGGAATGTGGTTGGAGGCGCAAGTAGGCATCACTAAGGCTGCGGTGCAATGTTGCATCGAGTTTCAGTCCAAGATAGCCGCAGGCATAATTCAATGCATCTTCGGTCGCGTTTTCGAAATTTACATAACGATCCATCAGACTGCGCAGCCAGGTGTATTCCAACTGTTTTTGCCGCCACAATGTGGCAATTGTGTCGCCCATATTGGGAAAGGCTTCTTCGCACGCGGTGCTGACGGACTGCACATCGTACAAGGTGCCGTAAAGGTCGAAAACGACGCTCTGGATATTTTTCATTTGATGCTCTCCTTAATAATATTGCGGCTTTTTAGCCTTAAATAAAAATGAACGATTAGTGAATTTCTGCGCCGGTTTGAGCGCGGTATAGAACTTCTTCGAAACGTTCTTCATTGGCCAGATCACGGCCGCCGAGGAAAGTACCCACTACTGCCCCTAGCAAGCCAAGGGGCAGACTGAGGATGGTTGGATTCACTATCGGGAAAATCGCTGCCTTACCCATGAATGCGGGACCGATAAACGCCAGCCCTGCAGCAGATACCAAGCCGACTGTTATGCCGCCGATGACGCCAGCAGTATTGAAGCGTCGCCAAAATAGCGACAATACGATGACTGGGAAATTCGCCGACGCCGCGATGGAAATGGCGAGAATCACCAGCACTGCGACATTCACGCCTTCAGCCAGTAATCCGAGCGCTGTAGCAATGACGCCGATGGCAAGAGTCGAGAGTTTTGCTATGCGTACCTGGTCAGCTTCACTGACCTTACCTTGTCGAATCACATTTACGTACAGGTCGTGTGCCACGGTGCCGGATGTTGCGAGGGTGAGGCCTGCTACTACCGCGAGGATGGTCGCAAAAGCCACCGCGCAGACCACTGCAAGGAATATTTCGCCACCAATTGAACCGGCTCCACCTCCCAGGGTTTGTGCCAATAACGGTAAGGCAAGATTGCCTCCTTTGTCGACTGCGCGAATGGCATCTTGACCAACGAATATCGCCGCAGCAAACCCGATGAGTGTCGTGGCAAGGAAGAACGTACCTGCTAAGAACATTAGCCAAATGACAGACTTACGCGCAGTTTTTGCATCAGGCACGGTGAAGAACCTTGTCATGATGTGCGGTAGGCCAGCAGTGCCGACTATCAGGCTAAGTGACAGAGAGAATGCGTCCAGTGGATGCTTCAAGTAATTGCCAGGCGCGAGCATCTGCAGGCCGTATTTGTCTTCGGCAATGGAGAACAACTTAAGCGGATTAAAGCCAACTTCCGCCAGCAGCCACGTCACCAGTACAGTGGCCGTGGCTAGCAACAGAACAGCCTTGATGATCTGCACCCATGTGGTGGCGATCATGCCGCCGAAGCGCACGTACACCACCATGCCAATGCCGACAAAGATAACGGCAGTGGAGTAGGGCACACCGAGCAGCAGTTTCATCAGTGCACCAGCACCTGCCAGTTGCGGAATCATGTAGGCGATATTAACGATCGCCGTACCGACGACCGCAGCAAGACGCGCTTGCGGACGTTGCATGCGATAGGCTATGACATCACCCAACGTGTAGCGTCCGGTATTGCGAATCGGTTCCGCGACTACCATCAAGATTAGCAGGAAGGCTGCTAGCGCCGAGACGGCATAAAGAGATCCGTCCATGCCATACAAGGCAGTTAGGCCGGTGAAGCCGAGGAAGGCTGCAGCACTCATCCAGTCGCCAGCAAGAGCAAAGCCGTTTTCTTTGGCCGACAGATTGCCACCGGCCGCGTAAAACTCACTGGCGGTATTGGTACGCCGTGCGGCCCAGTAAGTCACTAACAGTGTGAGCGCCAGAATCAAGATAAAAATACCAAGCGTGAGCAGCTTCATGATTGGTTGCTCCCAGATAGTTTGGCGTCCACGATGACAGCAATCTTTTTATCAAAGATTTCGTTGGCGGCCCATACATACAACACAGCAGCGACCCAGCAGACAAGATAGGCCACCAAGATCAGAAAGAAGCCAATGTTGAGAGATCCAATCAGTTTGGTCGACATGAGTGGCCTGGCGAATCCGACCAGCAGTGTGAGACAGAAAAAGAAACCCAGGCTGACCATTAGTAGTGGGGCTACGATCCGTTTTTTTGACTGAATCAAATCGTGAAATCCAGACGAATTGCAGGATTTTTGGTATTGCATGTGGGGTACGGCGGTGAGAAGTTCTCGTTCCTTGAGTAGCAGGTTTGCGGCCATTTTCGTGTCTCCTAATATGAGTTATGCCTCTCGTGTCTCTAACGGACACTGCAGCACGACACTTTCAGCAATCTTCATGCCAAACTCTTAAGCTATTGATTTATATGGATTTTATTGAAAAATGATGATTTTATTTAAGTGAAATGACAAAATTTGAGTCACAAAAGAATCGATATGATTCATTGGTGAATCATGAAGACTAAATTAGATAATTTTTTATTTGAATTTCCACAACATCAGTATGAAAATACTGTGTTTCAGATTTGAAAAAATTGATTCATAATTGATTCAAACGCGGATCTAAGTCCTTGAAAGGTTCGTTCTCAACTCTGGAGATTTCATGACGCCATCACCTCAAGCACTCGCAGCTCTGTTATCACGACTGCCCATTGGCATCATTGCGCGACAACGAGACGGATCTGTGTGGCTCAATGATTTCTTCAGTACGCGTCATCCAAATCTCGTTTTGAATACTGTGCCGGCATTCGCCCAATGGCTTCGTAACGACATAGCACCAGAAGGCATGGTCGAAGTAGATGAGGATCAGTATCAGGTTGAGTGCGAGGTGCTTGATGACGGTGAAGCACTGCTATTGTGGTCGACCGCCGCAGCAATAAAGTTCGCTCCGCAGATGCAGCAGCTAGAGCAGATGTATCAGGATTTCCGAGAGATTTATGGCAATTCGTTCGACGGTATTTTTATCGCCGACGGCACAGGCACCACCTTGATGGTCAACGAGGGATGCACGCGCAATTACGGTGTGCCAGCGAGTGAAATGATTGGTCGGCACGTGTCAGAATTTCAGAGTAGTGGACTGATTAATCCTGTCATCGCCATGCGCGTGATTGAAAGTCGCCAACGTATTAGCGCAGTCCAGGAAACCAGCATTGGCAAGACCATCATGGTGACCGGCATTCCTTTGTTGGACGAGCAAGGCGCAGTGCGAAAAGTCATTATCAATTCGCGCGATACAACCGAACTGATTCAGTTGCAAGAGGAGTTGGCCCGCGCGCAGGAAAAATTGCATCGCTTTGAAATGGAGGTTAGCCAGCTACGAATGGGTAATCCTGCTATCGCCGGCCTCATTACTCGTAGTCCCATCATGCAGCAAATTACCGTACTGGCGCAGAAGGTTGCGAAGGTGGGTGCGACGGTCTTGATTACCGGTGAATCCGGTGTGGGTAAGGAGGTATTGACTCGCCTGATTCACAAGGAAAGTACGCATGATAAAGGCCCCTTTGTGAAGATCAACTGCGGTGCCATACCGCGTGATCTCCTAGAGTCTGAATTGTTTGGATATGAGGGCGGCGCCTTTACTGGTGCGCAGCGTCAAGGCAAGGTCGGCATGATTGAAGTGGCTGATAAAGGCACACTATTCCTTGATGAGATCGGCGAGTTGCCCTTAGATTTGCAGGTTAAGCTTTTGCAGGTTTTACAGGATCGCACGCTAACTCGCTTGGGCAGCACACGGCCAATTCAGGTCGATGTCAGAGTGGTTGCCGCCACTAATCGCGATTTACAGGCGATGGTGGATGCACGGCAGTTCCGCAGTGACTTGTTTTATCGACTGAACGTGGTTCCTCTCCACGTACCGCCGCTACGCGAGCGACGTGAAGATATCCTGCCGTTAATTCAACATTTTCTCGACGAGCTCAATGCTCAATACGGATTTGACAAGAGGCTCTCAGAGCAGTCCTTGGCAGCGCTTCTTGATTACGACTGGCCGGGAAATATACGGGAATTGCGTAATATGGTCGAGCGCTTGGTAGTGACCGCACCGGAATCGTTAATTAGGTCCGACAGCTTGCCGACACCGCTGCGTCCGGTTGAACTTCAAAGTGATTTGGCACATCTCGATATCAAGGTCCGCTCTGCACATTTCGAACGAAAGATCGTGCAGGAAGCGGTAGAGCGCTATGGCAGCACGCGAGCGGCCGCGAAGCATTTGCAGATCAGTCAATCTACTGTGGTGCGACGCCTAAAAACAGTTTGAGCCAGTAGAGTTATGAAGGATTTCTGGGTTTGTTGTTCTTGTTTTTTCAGAGACCAATCAGTTCATATTGGTTTTATGTTGATTTACGCCGAATACTGATTCACTTGGCGACATGATTTATATCCCAAACGGAGCTACGTTTAGAACACAAATCTACTTGCCAAAGTTGATACGAGATTGGAGTGATCGACGTGGCATTCTTGGCATTAATCGACCCTGCTTCCTTCGTAACCAGGTCTTATAGAGGGAGATATTCGGACGATCGGAATTGCTCTAAATGCCGTCAAAGAAGTTGATTTCTCATGGCTGAGGAATATAAATGAATTGCGTTAAACTATAAAAAGTTTTATAAATACCGCCAAATGCGCCAACACTCCTTTTCATCTTTTTGCCGCCTGATTGCTGCCTTCCTGGTCATGACCGTTCTGACTTCAGGAGTAGCAATGGCCGCCTACGTCTGTCCGCAGACAACGGCCATGCAAGAGATGGCAATGGGTAACGTGCCCTGTGCAGGGATGGATGTTGAGAAGCCGGTTCATTGTGCTTCCGTACAATCAGGCACGCAGTTGGCACTCGAACATCTGGCCGCAGCACCTTCGCTGGCACCAACCATCGTTTCATTCATCATGCCGGCACCTCTGCCGGTTGTTCCTGCCGTTCTGGCTTCAGCCTGGACAGACGCTCCCCTGGAATTAGGCGTAGACCCGCCTTATCTCCGCACGCTCCACTCCAATGGACAACAGCATAACTGGCACTTCGTTTTTGGTCAGTCCGAACTCACGATGTACCCCATCAGCATCGAAACCAATCATCGGCGTCGAGCCCAGGCCGAACGAACGTGCTGCATAGATCATCGCTGCCGCGCCAAAGGTGGCAGTGCGCATTGCTTCGTCGCGCTGACGCTGCGGCTGATCAAAGTAAAGGCCACGTGCAGGGTTCTCCCATTCCGGCACCATCGTTGCTGGCATAACGCCCGCTTTCACCAGTGGCGCTAAGCGCTCCGGTATTACACTGGAATCGGCTAACTGACCGCAGATGATGAAGGTAACGGCCGCTTCAGTAATCGGAGGTTGGCCCCAAGCAATCGGACTCAGCTTAGCTTTAGCTTCCGGTGTACGTACGGCGATGAAGCGCCAGTTCTGCAAGTGGAAAGATGTTGGTGCGGCCGTGCCGATGCGAACGAGCTCATAGATTTGCTCATCGCTTAAGGTGGCGGCAGGGTCGTAATACTTGGCGGAAGAGCGGCTCAAAATACATTCAATGACGGGGTTGGTCTGGGTGGTTCCGTTAAACATGGTTATTCCTAGGGGTGAAGGGATAAGTTGAGGACAAGAAGGTATTTACTTGGCAGGCGTGGTCAGTTCTTTGTCGTTGCTATCAACAACGAATATGGCCAAGAGTTTTGCTGCTTTGGTTTTGCTCGCATTCCGACTTACGGAATGGTTCGCACCTGGCGGTTCAGACCAGCTCTCACCAGCGCGGTACACGCGCACATCACCATCATTGACTTTCGATTCGATCGCACCAGATACCACGTACGCGTATATGAAAGCCGACTTCGCGTGGTTATGAGGTAATGAGGCCGTGCCTGGTGGATACTCGACTTCGACGGCGATGAGTGATTTGCCCGGCAGATTGGGAATTGTTTGTTCAAAATTCGGCTTCACAATTTCGTTGGACTCATGCGCTATAACACCAGTGCTGACGAACATTGCAACTGTTGTGCAAAGTGCAATCAGAATCGGATGAACGATCTTGTTCGAATGTCTCATGTTGACCTTAGAATTTTGAGTGTTAATGTTGGAATATTCTGTACCATCGATGGTATGAATAATAGAACCAAGACGCGCCATTTTTGTGTGTACTAAGAAAGATGGAGTGGTGGACGCTTCATACTCACAAGTTCCATCACATCATGCAGATCATCTGCAGATGAGATCGCAAGTGTCAGCCATTTCCCATCAGTGTATGTTCGAGCTTCATCGTAGAACTTAAGCAATTGAGGGCTCCAGGCATAACGCCGCTCTTCAAACTTTTCTCGCTCCGCGCCACCCAAAACCACCAGAACTGAAAACTGTCTGAATGCGGGTATTAACGTACAGAACGCCTTAGTCTTCTTGTAGCGAAGAGACCAACCGCGTTTCTTGCCGCCATAGATCCGATCTGGTTCGAAGACATCCGGGTAGGAAGCCCCGATCCAGTTCCTCATCTCATTCCAATGCTTGAATGCCTCCTGTCCGATCCAGTTGCGGATTGTGCGTTCATCGGGGGGCGTTAATTTGTCGGAGATTCTCTCGCCAATTTGGGGAGACTGTTCCATGTTGCTTTCCTCATGTTTCAAATTTATTGCTCTGGTGTAGCGGATGTTTACTCTTCCTGCAAATGAGATTGGCCTCTTGGATTTTTCTTGTGTATATCGCGTTGACCTTAGAATATCGCACAGTAATTTGAAAATATTCTGTACCATCGATGGTGTGAAAAAAAGAACCAAGACTTCCCATTTTTGTGTGTACTAAGAATATGAATCCAAATCTGAAAATTCAACTTGATCGGACAGCGAAGTTGTCGTTGTCTGAGCAAATTTGTGTAAGCATTTGCCGGGCAATAGAGTCAGGTCTCCTTGCACCTGGAACTCGATTACCCTCATGGCAGGGTCTAGCCGCACAGCTTGGTGTGGCTCGTGGCACAGTTCAAGCGGCCTATGAACGGTTATCTGATTCTCAGATGATCGAAACCTTCGGGGCAAAGGGAACTCGCGTAGCTCCGCGACTTCACACGACGGCTGGAAAACCAGAAGCGCCGCAACCCGGGGCTTTTATGAAAACCTATCAGGAGATGATGGCCGGTCCGGCGATCTTTCAGCTCGGCATTCCAGCGATGGAAGGGTTCCCGGATAAACTTTTCGCACGTGCACGCTCTTCCAATTTATTGAAGACTGGATCTTTTTCATCACTGGTTTATCCAGATCCGAGAGGAGAGATTGAACTGCGTAAAGAGGTCGCAGGCTATCTCTCCATTTCTAGAAATCTTCACTGCTTTCCGGAGCAGGTGTTTATTACTTCAGGATACAGTTCTGGCTTAGGTCTTGTACTACGCGTGTTAGGTTTGGATGGTCGAAAGGTTTGGATGGAAGAACCTGGTTTCCTTCTTACCCGGAAGGGATTGGAGCTCGCTCGTTTGAATATTGTTCCAGTACCAGTGGACGCCGAAGGTCTCGATGTGGACTACGGAATCAAGAACGCCGCGGACGCCGCGTTAGCCGTGGTGACGCCTGGACAACAAGCGCCATTGGGTACAACTCTGTCTTTGAGACGACGGCTTCAATTACTTGAGTGGGCAGCAGCGAATAACGCCTGGATCATCGAAGATGATTACCTCAGTGAGTTGCAACTAGAAGGCAGACCAGCACCTGCTTTAGCATCTTTGGACGAAGGAAAAAGAGTTATCCATATAGGTTCTTTCAGCAAGACTATTAGTCCAGGGCTGCGACTTGGATTTGTAGTTGTACCAGTCGAATTGGCTGAGGCATTTTCCGAGATAGTTGCAACACTTGCTCCTGCTCCATCGCCCGTAATTCAACTCGCCACGGCTCAATTTATGCATGATGGGCACTACATTCAGCGGGTACGTCGACTCAAGCGTCTATATTCTGCACAGAGTGACGGGTTATGCGAACAGTTACGAATGCGTGATGCAGAATGGATTAAGGCGGGTTTGGCAGTACTTCTCAGACTTCCTGCCGGCGCGCCCGACGTGCAAATCGTTCGGGAAGCAAGGAACATTGGTATCGCACCGTCGCCTTTGTCGGCGTGGTTTGCTACTCCATCTAGAGCCTTACCCGGTCTTTTACTCGGCATTGCTTCTGCACCTGAACGGTACGTCGCTAAATCGTGTCGCCAATTGTTCGAGATTATCGACCGATATTGCTAACTAAAAATTGCTTGGACAAGTATTCATCAATCCAAAAGAATACGATATTGATCCTATTTTAGAAGTAACTTTGACATGACGTCGCGTAACACTACTGCTTGATTGTGTTGTTCATCTTTAGCGCCGTATACGAGCGTTATCGACCGACCGGCAGCATCTGCGAGTAATAATTGCATTTGCTGCAATTTTTCTGTCTCAGCAAGTTCGCTTCGATAGCGTTGCTGGAAAACTTCCCAATGTTGCGGCTCGTGTCCGAACCATTTTCGCAATTCGTCGGTCGGTGCCAGTTCTCGCGCCCATTGATCAAGTTTGAGTGATTCTTTGCTACGTCCGCGAGGCCAGAGACGGTCAACCAACACTCGATATCCATCATTTTCGGATGGATCTTCATATGCTCGACGAATCGAAATCACTGAGGGTTTATTGGCTAAATTGGACATTTTCTGTTCCTCAACGATTCATTCAATCAAGACGTTTTTGCACAGTATCACGCAAAATCGGCAAAAGTTTACTTTCGAACCAGGGATTGCGAGTCATCCAACTAACGCAACGCCATGACGGATGCGGCAACGGAAAAAAAGCGGGTAAAAAAGAGGCAAACGCTTCGACTCTATCCGTTTGTAATCGAGGAGCCGTTGGCGGCAAATAGCGCGCTTGCGCATAACTTCCAACTAACAATGTCAAATGATCCGGCGGTAGTTGTGCCAAAATTTTGTCATGCCACAGTGGTGCGCATTCGGGACGTGGTGGTAAATCGCCACTTTTTCCTTTACCTGGATAACAAAATCCCATTGGCATGATGGCGACTTTTTCTGGATTGTAAAAATCTTGTGGTGATATACCAAGCCATTCTCGCAAACGCGCGCCGCTTTGATCGTCCCAGGGAATGCCACTGGCATGAACCTTCGTACCAGGCGCTTGTGAGATGATCAAAATTCGCGCCGTTCTGCTGAATTGCACCACCGGACGAGGGCCTAAGGGTAAATTTGGGGCGCAGTTAGTACAGGCAGCAATTTCCGCATGTAGCATTTTCGTACTTCGAACCATTTTTCTTACCTGGAAGTTTTTCGAGAAGTTGCGACGGGTGGTACTGACGTCGGATAAACAATACTATCCCACTCGTTGATAAATGCTTTACGCTTTAAATATTTCGCGATACTGAGTACTACGGTTGGTGAGCTACCATTCTAATGTTGAAAGTTTCAAGGAGAGCGAAATGGGATTGTGGGATGCTATTTGTGACAATGTTCTTTGCCCAGTGGGAGATGTAATTAAGGATGTCGTCGAGGGAACTGGTCGTGGAATCGATAAAGCAGTCAATGTGGTGGTAATCGATGGTGTCTGCGGAAGCATTGATAAAGTGGTTGAAGTTGTTTCAGAAAATCCTGGAAAAACAGCGCTTGTTGCAGGTGTTGCGGTAGTCACTGGCGGAGCCGCATTTGCGTTCGCGGGGCCAATTGCTGCAACTTTAGGAAGCGCGGGTGTACTTGGTTCGGCTAGCACTGGAACCGCAATCAGTGCTTTAACGGGCGCAGCATTGGAAAGTGCATCTTTAGCTGCTCTCGGTGGTGGTGCATTAGCTGCTGGTGGTAGTGGAATGGCTGCTGGCGCAACTGCTGTTGCCGTAAGTGGCGTCGCTGTAGGTGGTGTTGCATCGAGTGTTGTTGTTTCTAATGTCTGACTATATTTGACGAAGTTCTCTGATGCCGCATTTATTGCCGCATCAGAGAGGTCTATGGCAGCAATGCTACTTAACTTGCATCACTCTTCATCGGAAGATAACGAGAGGACCATGCGGTAATTAGATCGGCGACATAGTCGGCATCCCGACGTTGCGTCAGCAAATGGTCTGCATCATCCAGAGAAATGAAGCTCTTAGGATGTTTGGCTGCGGTGAAGATATTCGCAGCATTTTCTATATATACCGTGTCGTCGCTAGGTGCGTGCATCACCAACAATGGCCGTTTCAAGGCCGCGATGTGCGAGCGCAAATCGTGCTCGCGTAAAGCATCAATTAAATTCTTGCGTACAACAAAAGGACGACCAGCTAGATGAACTTCGGCCTCGCCGTCTGCTTCGATCTTTTCCAAAGCAGCCGGATCGAACTGATGCAGCACATGCTTTAAATCGTATGGTGCTCCGATCGTCACGACGGCACGAATATTAGGCATCGTGCCTGCTGCCATCAATGATGCTGCGCCTCCCAAACTATGACCGATTAATAATGAAGGTTCCTTACCAGCCGCCGTCATAGCCTGGCCGGCAGCAACTAAATCAGCCACATCAGCGGCAAAGGTCGAATCACCGAATTTGCCCTGACTAGCACCCAATCCAGCAAAATCAAAACGCAAGACACCGACACCACGTGCGCCCAAAGCACGTGTTGTCCGCGTCGCGGCAAGACTGTCTTTGCCACAGGTAAAGCAGTGCGCAAAAATCGCCCATGCATTAGGTGTTTCGGGTCCTTCAATGCGACCAGATAGTCGGTAACCTTTAGGTCCTTCAAAATCAAATATCTGCGATGCCATGGTCATCCTTTATATGCAATTTCTAACTTCGTCAATTTAGATGCATGCTACTTTATTTTGTGGAATGTTTGCCAGTGGATTAGATTTCATACTCTCATTGAGATGCTACTGCCTTCTTTTTGATTCTTATTGAATTCAACAAACAAGATATAGGGACACGCATTAATAGGGCTGCAGAATTTTTTTGCGAATCGACTCGTGTTAGGATTTCGCGCACCGTTTAACGATTAAAGGTAAGAATGTCCAGCAATCCTGCTACAAAAGCGCATAAGCTGAAAATCGATCTCCAGTACTATGATGCCAAACACCAATCGTTGCTGGCAGAAGGGACTTACCGGACGCTTGGCACTGCTGCCAAAGTAAAGTCATTTAAAACGACAAGTGAAATTTTCCTGGCAGATTTCCTGAACTACTTCTTGATTCATCGGACCAACAATCCTAGCTATGCTACTTATAAAGCTCGACGCAAGTATCTTAAACAAGCTAGCGATTGGATAGACGGCGTCCTTAATATCAATGACACGATCAATTGCCTACAGGGTAGCGAAGGTCTGCAAGAGAAAGTAGGTGAAGCAGTAAGTCTTTCTGTTGCGAGTGTCATGTTTGGATTGACGGCGGCAGATTGGACAACGATTCCTGAGCAACGCGGGCTGACCGCTCATCCGACGTTTGACTTCGAGCGAATTTTGGTGGGGATCACGAACAAGAATGAAGTCATTCAGATCGAGACGAAGGGGAGCTTCGTCAAGGACAACAACGTAAATCAGGAAGCCGTCGTAGCACAAGCTCGAAAAATCGAAAAAAAGAAAATCAAAATTGCAAAGGCGGGCGCTTACAAACATCCCGCATTTGCACGCTATGGGATGATCGCCTCTATAGATCCAAGCAATACTGCGAAATGCCTGTTACTCGATCCGCCAAGCGATCAGGTGCCGGGTAATCCTAGCGATATCAAGATCGCCAGTCGGTTGGAATATGTCGCTTCGATTGTATCTCTGTTAGCGCCAAAAGCCAGCCTGGCAGATGCCCTAGAAACACGTGCGGCACTGTGGCGGCAAGGGAAGGCATCAGACGAACCTGAGACTCTTCGCTCAAAAACAGGGCACGCATATACCGCGCGTAACTATGTGGAGGATTTCTTTGCGAATGGCAAAGTGTGGATGGAGGATCGCGACATCGTCGGTCAGGTTTACTGTAATAAATCCGGTCGAGCATTCTTCCTCGGCTTACACGGAGATGTGATCCGTACTGCAATCCAACAAGACCCCAAAGTGATCATTCAGGCACACTACGAGCCGAGCTCGAAGCAGTTAGAGATTCTTGCAAGGCCAGTTCACTTAGATCAAGACATAAAAGACGCACCTCGTTATATGTCCATGATCTTTCATACAGCGTCCAGCGGAGTGGTTCTTGGCTTTCCCAGTGATAGTTATTCTGGACTCGGATGATGGCATTGGCTCTCGGCGAACTGCACCCGAAAATCGATATTGAATGTTGATCTGCATGATGTGATGAAGCTTGTGAGTATGAAGTGTCCTTCGCTCTCCCAATCTTGGTACACACAAAAATTTGGAATCTTGGTCCTTTTATTCATGTCATTGATGGTACAAAATATTTTTACATTAATGCCAAAATTCTAAAATTGACATGAGATACACGAGCGAAACTCAAACCACAAAGCTCGTCTGCAGGAAGCGAAAGCTTCAATCCCACAAGAACAATAAATTTGAGACATCAAATGTTTAAATTATTCGTAGCGCAGCCATCCCATTTTTTAACACACCACAATGGATAGCAATCAAATTGCACGATCCATGAGCGAGTCTGGACAAAAGACTGATTTGTCCTGCGCCGAAGCTGCGGGAGCTATGGTTGGAATTCTCACTAGACTTCAGTCTCAAATAGCAGGTGACGATTTAAATTATTTGATAGCACTCGGAGGAGTACTATTTCGAGAAGGATTAAGGGAATTTGAAGGGTCAAAAAAGGCTCAAGAAATTATTCATAAGGCACGGTCTTTACAAAAACAATAATTGTTGATTGCTGTCGAGTTGTCCGCCAAATTTTTTTGGTATTTACTTACTTTATTCGAATCATGTCGATTTCATATCCAGCGTACCCACTTTCCCGCTCAGTAACAGATCTAGATGTTTTCATCGCTCGGACTGCTCATGACCTTATTAATTGCTTTATTGGCTTATGTCCCAGTAAGACGTCTAGAGATTACCAACACGATGTGTTTGCGAAGGTCCAGGTTATTGATGACCCTCGAATTGAAAACCCTTCTGAAATCTTTATGCAATTCTTGGATGAGTCCGAGCGGGGTAAGGATTTTGTGGAGATAACCCAGGCACCTTTGTTAAACGCCACGGCTTATTATTGTCGGGCATTGGATGCGAACGACAAAGGTCTAACTTTCGCTGCTTGGTCGTATTTAGTTGACGCCAATTATTGGTGTGGGTTTTCCTCTTCTTACAGAGGTGTAGCGAATGCGAGAGAGAACACTATTGCAGATACTACAGTGCAAGTGAAAACTCAGCAGAGTTCAAAGGCTGGAACTGGCAAAGGGATAAAGAGCATGCCCTACAAGTTGGAAGCGGAACAGCTTGCGCGCACGATGAAAAAAAGATGGCCATCTCGCCGGCAAGCCACACTCGGCGTTTTGGATAAGCTCAATCAAGATTATGCTAAACGTAATCAATCATTTCCGCTGAAGTACGACGCAATTTTCATTCATTTTGGAACGCTAAAAGACGCCAACGAGCTGTTCGATAAATAAACGAAACTGCGATATCTCCTGCAAGCCAACTAGTACCTGCATTTAAGTAGCAAATGGTTCACGCCATTTGCGCTTTTCATCACTTCCCGATCCCCTTAAGCAGTATCTCTTACTGTCCCCGCATACTTCATTGTCGTCGCTCTGGCTCGGCGATGTGACGTATTTTCTTCTTTCCCATATCACCAGTTCTATTTTCTGTCATGAAGATATTCAAGAATCTCGTAACGAGATTCTTGAATATCTTCATTTCCGTTCGCGCTTGATTTTTCTAAACTTGTCTCGTTGTAACCAACTTCATTCAAGGAGAAATAAATGCATACAACAGCCAATTTTTTAACCAATGTAATTCGTATCAAACGGCTTAAGGAGAAGACCGGTTTAGGAAACAGCAGCGTATATAACAAGCTCAATTTCAAAAGCAAATACTACGATTGTGATTTTCCGAAACCTATCCAGTTAGGGGTCAGTTCAGTGGGATGGATCGAAGGGGAGGTAGATATTTGGCTCAGCAGCCGTCAACGCACGAAAGCCTAAGACTCAATCTACATAACTTATAAACAGGAAAGAAAACGTGAAAACACCAAATCAAGAAGCAGCATCATCGGACTTAACAACGCAACAGTTCATTGATCAGCTGGATGCCTTACAGCCTTGCGCGCAACAGAAAAACACCGCGCACTTTCAAAAACTGTATCCGGCAATCGAGCGTGCATTGTCTCGCAAGGTCTCACAGAAGCAACTTGTATCTCAATTAGAAAAGATGGATTTGAAACTGTCCATTGGCGGCTTTCGTGCGCAGTTAAAGGCAGAGCAGGATCGTCGAAAAGAGTGCGGGGATGTTTTGCCGTGCAGTTTATGTGGATCACTTTTGCCACATATGGAGAAAGTCAGTAGCAGCATTGCTGCCGCGTTTGCTAACAAAGATATGAATAAGTAACGAGCAGGGGTGTGACGCAGTTCATTCTGTGCGCACCCAACGACATGAATGACATGCAGCCATGCTGCAGACAATACTAACAAGGATACAAATGAAATCTAAAGCGAAACGCAATTTGACTACAGCACTCAAAGTGAATCGTTCAATGTTAAACGAAGACAAAAACATGCTGAAGTTATGTCAAGACAGTAAAAACTCCGAATCTGCCAACTCCATACATGCAAGCTGGCCGGCTGCAATTCCACGTCGATCGTCCGCAATATATAACCTGACTTTTGCAGAGACTGGCACGCGTAAATCACTTGTGCAAGGTCATCTCAGCTCTATGATCGATCAGCTCGTGACGGAGGTAGAACGTGAATAATTTTCTTGAGCCGTTTCCTTATCCAAAACGTTATTACGTTGATGTTCAGGATTCTATCGAAGAGTTGATACAAAACGTACAAGCGCCCGATGCATTGATTGCCATGGAAGTTGGCAGTTGCATGAGCATCGTTACCCAACCGTTATATGACGTTCGTCTGCCTACAGGGCAAGTTCGCCCTCTATCAATGAATTGGGCTGTGATAGCAGATTCCGGTGAGCGCAAATCGGCAGTGCATGCCATTGTAGCCAAGCCGATTTATGAATTCGATCAAAAGATGAAGGATAAATACGACGTTCAATTTGAACATTACAGAGCGGAGTTGGATTTTTGGAAATCAGTTTTGTCAGGACTCAAGCAGAGGCTCGTTAAGCTGACGCGCGAAGACGCATGCATCAAAGATATCAAAGAGCGCATGTTGGTACATGCGAAAGCAAGGCCTGTAAAGCCGAGACCGCGTCGCATCATGCGCAAACTCACAAATGAGCGTGCAATGATGGAGGCACTTGAGGGATGCGGCGAATCCATTGGGTTTGTCAGTGACGAAGGACACGTTTTGGTTAAAGGCGGAGCGCTTGAACGCGTTGGTATCAACAATTCGTTGTGGGATGGCGCAGAGTTGGTGATGGACCGCAGTGAAGGTGTACAACTCCACGTCAAGGAGCCGCGGATGAGTATATCGTTCATGATTCAACGATTGATATTCAAGGATTTTTTGGGAAAACGTGGAGATGAGCTAAGAGGGTCAGGAAACTGGGCACGGTATCTAATTGGTGATCCCAGAACTAGGAAGGGTACTCGTTTCATTTTTACAGTTAATCCACCATATGTGCATTTGCCAAAACTGCAAGCCAGAATGAGGGAGTTGCTGGAAGAGTATGAGCGACGTATCGATTTAGGGAAGATCGAACGTGACATCTTGGAATTTTCCGAGGATGCAATCAGACGCTGGATTGAACTATCAAACGAAATCGAATTTATGTTGCGGCCATCGCAGTACCTGCATGATATCGATGACTTTGCTTCCAAGGTGCTGGAAATTACCAGCCGCTTGGCAGGTGTGATGCATGTGTTCTCATCGCAGGAAGGTAAGATTTCAGTCGAGACACTTCAACGAGCTTTCGATATCGTTGGATGGCACATTGATGAATTCAAACG